>NZ_JAMSHW010000001.1:0-538873 GCF_023757525.1 Pseudomonas sp. MWU13-3659
GCAGGTGCGGCACGTTGCAACAGATGTAGGAGCGGATTCATCCGCGATGCGCCGCGCGGGCGGCGCTCGATCTGATAGGCGCTAGAGAAACCAAGGCGGGCACCTCTCAAGGCCCGCACGATCTCAAGACAGGTTTCTTTCAACACCAACACAATCCAAAGACAGGCCCTCTGCAAGCTCAACCAACCTTACACCGCCCTCCCCCGCCCCCCCATCAACCTCGGCACCCGCCGCCACACCGGCGGAATCCGCAACACCAACAACACCCCACCAACCCCCGCATAGATCGCCCACTCCTTCAGATCCGAACGTACGATCCACAAGAAATGCAGCAACCCCAATCCGAGAATCACATAAACCAGCCGGTGCAGCCTCTTCCACCGCGCCCCCAGCCGCCGCTGGCTATAACGATTGGACGTGACCGCCAACGCCAACAACCCCAAAAACCCCAAAGCCCCAACAATGATGTAGGGCCGCTTGCGCAACTCCACCCCGAACTGCCCCCAGTCCAGCCCCAGGATGAACACCATATAAGCAGTCAGGTGCAGCACTATAAAAGCAAAGCACCACAACCCCAGCTGCCGACGCACCACGATCCACCCGGACCAGCCGGTGAGCCGTTGCAACGGCGTCATGCTCAGGGTGATCAGCAGAAACACCAACGCCCCCAACCCAAGCCGGTCCATCATGATCTTCCCGGGATCCGGCCCAAGCAGCCCCATGGCCGCCTCATAGAACCACCACAACGGAAACAGGCACCCGACCACGAAGATCGCCAGGCGAAACCAGGGATAACGCATCAGTAGTTCTTCCGCAGATCGAGCCCGGTATACAGCGACGCCACTTCATCGGCGTAGCCATTGAACATCAGTGTGTCGCGCACGTTGGGACTGAACAGACCACTGGGCAGCCGACGCTCCCGCGCCTGGGTCCAGCGCGGATGGTCGACGGTCGGGTTGACGTTGGCATAGAAGCCATACTCGTCCGGCGCCAGGCCCTGCCAGGTGGTACGCGGCTGTTCCGCCACCAGGCTGATGCGCACGATCGACTTGATGCTCTTGAATCCGTACTTCCACGGCACGACCAGGCGCAGCGGTGCACCGTTCTGGTTGGCCAGCTCGCGGCCATACATGCCCACCGCCAGTATGGCCAGCGGATTCATCGCCTCGTCCAGACGCAAACCTTCCACGTAGGGCCAATCGATCAAGGCAAACCCCGAACGTTGCCCCGGCATGCTCTTGGGGTCCTGCAAGGTTTCGAACTTGATGTAGCGGGCCTTCGACGTGGGTTCGACCTGCTTGAGCACCTCGGACAAAGGAAAGCCCAGCCACGGGATAACCATCGACCAGGCCTCGACACAACGCAGGCGATAGATCCGCTCTTCAAGCTGGTAGGGTTTGACGAAATCTTCCAGCGCATAACGCCCGGGCTTGGCCACCTCGCCATCAACCACCACGCTCCACGGCTCGGTCTTGAGGCTGCCAGCGTTGGCCGCCGGGTCGCCCTTGTCGGGCCCGAACTCATAAAAGTTGTTGTAGTGGGTGGCATCCTTGAATGGCGTGATCGGCTCGCCGCTCACGGTCACGGCCTGCCAGTGGGTCGCCGCCAGCTTGTCGGTGAACCAGGCAGGCGCATTACCGGCGGCGGCGTCGGCATAACGCGACGGCTCGGCTGCCGAACCCAGTCGAGGGATTGCACCCAGAGCCAGGCCCGCTACAGCACCACCTAGCAGCGTACGGCGTGAGAAGTAGATGTCTTCGGGGGTGATCTCTGACGACTTGCAGTCAGAAGAACGAGATAGTTTGATGAGCATGGCGGCTCCACAGTATGGGCAACTGATGTACCCATAAGACTATGGAGCCGGCAGGTTATTCCGCGATTAAATCATTCAGGCTTTACGACGACGGCCACGCAGCAGGTACTGCACAGGACCGGAAATCGCGTAACCGAGGAAAATCAGCAGCAGGATGCGCGGTGGATCGCTGAACACCACGGCGAACACCAGCACCACCGCGAGGATCGCAACGAACGGCACGCGCCCCTTGAGATCCAGCTCCTTGAAGCTGTTGTACTTGATGTTGCTGACCATCAGCATGCCGGCAGCCGCCACCAGCAGCGCAACCAGGAACGACAGCTTGGAGCCCTGGATGCCGTAATCGCTGAACGCCCACACTGTACCGGCCACCACACCGGCCGCAGCCGGGCTGGCCAAACCGATGAAATAGCGCTTGTCGGCGGTGCCGACCTGGGTGTTGAAGCGCGCCAGGCGCAGCGCAGCGCCCGCCACATAGATGAAGGCAACCATCCAGCCGACCTTGCCCATGTCGCCCAGCGCCCAGCCAAAGGCCAGCAACGCCGGCGCCACACCGAAGGCGACCATGTCCGACAGCGAGTCGTACTCGGCACCGAAGGCGCTTTGGGTGTTGGTCATGCGCGCCACGCGGCCATCGAGGCTGTCGAGCACCATGGCAACGAAGATCGCGATCGCGGCGAAGGCAAAGTACTTGCTTGCCTCGCGCGGGTCGCCGGCGCTCTGCGCACTCATCGAACTGATGATGGAATAGAAACCGGCGAACAGGTTCGCGGTGGTGAACAGGTTGGGCAGCAGGTAGATACCGCGGTGGCGGACCTTGCGCCCTTCGGCATCGTGGCCTTCTTCGACATGCTCATCGACAGGTAGCAGGCTTTCGGCGTCGGAGGGCTTGTTCGGCTCTTCGGGACGTTCGCTCATGAAAAGTACCTTGCAACAGGGTGGAATATGTTCGACATGGGCTCGCGAAACGGGTTCTGACGGCGAGCCACTGGTCGCTTTATACCAGAAGCTGGCCGCGCAAACGAAAAAACGCGGCCGAAGCCGCGTTTTTCATTTATCGAAGCAGGACCTTAGTTCTTGGTCTTGTCGACGATCTTGTTGGCCGAGATCCACGGCATCATCGAGCGCAGCTGCTCGCCGATGATCTCGATGCCGTGGGCGGCGTTGTTGCGGCGCTTGGCGGTCATCGATGGGTAGTTGGTGGCGCCTTCGGAGATGAACATCTTCGCGTACTCGCCGTCCTGGATGCGCTTCAGAGCATTGCGCATGGCCTTGCGGGATTCTTCGTTGATGACTTCAGGGCCAGTGACGTACTCACCGTACTCGGCGTTGTTGGAGATCGAGTAGTTCATGTTGGCGATACCGCCTTCGTACATGAGGTCGACGATCAGCTTCAGCTCGTGCAAGCACTCGAAGTAGGCCATTTCCGGGGCGTAGCCGGCTTCAACCAGGGTTTCGAAACCGGCCTTGACCAGCTCGACGGTACCGCCGCAGAGAACGGCCTGCTCGCCGAACAGGTCGGTTTCGGTCTCGTCCTTGAAGGTGGTTTCGATGATGCCGGTACGGCCGCCACCCACGCCCGAAGCGTAGGACAGGGCGACGTTCTTGGCGTTGCCCGAGGCATCCTGGTAGATGGCGATCAGGTCAGGGATGCCGCCGCCTTTGACGAACTCGGAGCGAACGGTGTGGCCCGGGGCCTTCGGCGCGATCATGATCACGTCGAGGTCGCCACGCGGCACGACCTGGTTGTAGTGGATCGCGAAGCCGTGGGAGAAGGCCAGGGTGGCGCCCTTCTTGATGTTCGGCTCGATTTCGTTCTTGTACAGCTGGCCCTGGAACTCGTCCGGGGTGAGGATCATGACCAGGTCGGCGGCAGCGACGGCAGTGGCAACGTCGGTCACTTTCAGGCCGTGGGCTTCGGCCTTGGCCACGGTGGCCGAACCTTTACGCAGACCGATGGTGACATCCACACCGGAGTCCTTCAGGTTGCACGCCTGGGCGTGGCCTTGGGAACCGTAACCGATGATGGCGACTTTCTTGCCCTGGATGATGGAGAGGTCGCAGTCTTTGTCGTAGAAAACTTTCATGAAAATACCCCTGGTTATATCTCGGCCCCTGCGGAGCCATCGCTAATTTTTGAAGTTAGATGCTGAGCACTTTGTCGCCACGGGCAATGCCGGTGACGCCACTGCGCACGGTTTCGAGAATCGATGCGGTGCCGATGGCCTGGATGAAGCTGTCCAGTTTGTCGCTGGTACCACTCAGCTGCACGGTGTACACGCTGGCGGTCACATCGACGATCTGGCCACGGAAGATATCCGTGGTGCGCTTGATTTCGGCACGCTGGGCACCGGTGGCCTTGACCTTGACCAGCATCAGTTCGCGCTCGATGTGGGCGCTTTCCGACAGGTCGACAAGCTTGACCACTTCGACCAGCTTGTTCAGGTTCTTGGTGATCTGCTCGATCACTTCGTCATGGCCAACGGTGGTCAGCGTCAGACGCGACAGGGTCGGGTCTTCGGTCGGTGCCACGGTCAGGCTTTCAATGTTGTAGTTGCGCTGGGAGAACAGGCCGACCACGCGAGACAAGGCACCGGGTTCGTTTTCCAGCAGCAAGGAGATGATGTGCCGCATATCAGGTACGCTCCGTCTTGCTCAGCCACATGTCACGCATCGAGCCGTCCTTGATCTGCATCGGATAGACGTGCTCGGTCCGGTCGACCGCGATGTCGATGAACACCAGGCGGTCCTTCATTGCGAAAGCCTCTTCCAGTTTTGGCTTGAGGTCTTTCAGGCTGGTGATGCGGATACCCACATGGCCATAGGCCTCGGCCAGCTTGACGAAGTCCGGCAGCGACTCGACGTACGAATGCGAGTGGCGACCGTTGTAGGCCATGTCCTGCCATTGGCGGACCATGCCCAGCACACCGTTGTTCAGGTTGACGATCTTCACCGGCAAACCGTACTGCATGCAGGTGGACAGCTCCTGGATGTTCATCTGGATGCTGCCTTCACCGGTGACGCAGGCCACGTCCTGGTCGGGGAAGTTGAGCTTGACGCCCATGGCCGCGGGGAAACCGAAGCCCATGGTGCCCAGGCCACCGGAGTTGATCCAGCGGTTGGGTTTGTTGAAGCGGTAGTACTGCGCCGCGAACATCTGGTGCTGGCCCACGTCGGAGGTGACGAAGGCATCGCCTTTCGTGACTTCGCACAGGGTCTCGATCACCTGCTGAGGCTTGATGATGTTGCCGTCGCCCTTGTCGTAGGGGAACAACTCACCGTCGCCGCGCCATTCGTCGATCTGCTTCCACCAGGCGTCCAACGCGGCCTTGTCGGGCTGCTCGCCGATCTCTTTCAAGATGGTGAGCATTTCGCTGAGCACGCTTTCGACCGGGCCGACGATCGGCACGTCGGCCTTGATCATCTTGGAGATCGACGCCGGGTCGATGTCGATGTGGATGATCTTGGCGTTCGGGCAGAACTTGGCCGGGCCGTTTACCACGCGGTCGTCGAAACGCGCACCGACGGCGAAGATCACGTCGGCGTGGTGCATGGCCATGTTGGCGGTGTAGCTGCCGTGCATGCCGAGCATGCCGAGGAACTGGCGATCGGTGCCGGGGAAGCCACCGAGCCCCATCAGGGTGTTGGTGACCGGCAGGTTCAGCGACTTGGCGATTTCGGTGAGGGCTTCGGAGCCGCCACCCAGAATTACGCCGCCACCGGAGTAGACGATCGGGCGCTTGGCCGCGAGGAGCATTTCGGCCGCCTTGCGGATCTGGCCGGAGTGGCCGCGCACGGCTGGGCTATACGAACGCAGCTTGACCTTTTTCGGGTAGATGTACTCGAACTTCTCGGCCGGGTTGGTCATATCTTTTGGAATGTCGACCACGACCGGGCCGGGACGGCCGGACTGCGCAAGATAGAATGCTTTTTTCAGGACTTCAGGGATTTCCGAAGCGTGTTTGATCATGAAGCTGTGCTTCACGATCGGCCGGGAAATACCGATCATGTCGGTTTCCTGGAACGCATCGGTACCCACCATGGTGCTGGGCACCTGGCCAGACAGGATGACCATCGGGATGGAATCCATGTAGGCGGTGGCAATGCCGGTGATGGCATTGGTCGCGCCCGGGCCGGAAGTCACCAGCACCACGCCGGCCTTGCCGGTGGCACGGGCGTAACCGTCCGCCATATGGGTGGCAGCCTGCTCGTGACGAACCAGGATGTGCTGGACTTCCGGTTCCTTGAACAGGGCATCGTAAACATGAAGGAGAGCACCACCAGGGTACCCGTAGATGTGCTTAACGCCTTCGTCACGCAAGAAGCGGACGACCATCTCAGCGCCAGATAAAAGCTCCACGTTGTTCACCTCTAAAACGCCAGAATACCGCCCTCACTGAGCGGGTCTTAATAGGTTTACTGCCAAGCAGAGCATGAGCGAACGTCAGCACTGACTGAGCAAGTATTGGGACTGCCCTGGTGTGTTGCGGGCCTTCCCACCCAGCGCGAGGTAACGCGTTGCGGGGTGTTACAAGTCGGCGCGGGTGTGCGCCTCATGATCTGCTTAGCGGGTCTGCTTCTGGCAGTCCCTCTACAGCGGAATCTGGATTCTTGTGATTCGGCGCTCACAAGTCAAGAGAAATTATTGCCAATATTTCGGCAAGATGAATTCCTGCAACCACTAAAAAGGCGAGCAGCAGCAGAAAAAATAAGATTTCCATAAAAAAGGGCCACAATCTGCGGCCCTTAAAGGAAAAAGAGAAGAAATCAGGCTGATGGGCTGATCAATTGGTCGAATTCTGCCAGCAGCCGCCGTAGTTCGCGGCTTTGTTCCGAACGATCGACAAATACCGTTTCCGCCATCACCAGGATGCCGGAGGCATTGGGCAGTGGGTGGCCGTGCTCGAGGATCAACTTCATGCGTGGCAGGAAGATCCACTGCAGCCACTGCTCGAAGGCCATGCTGTCGACCGCGAACGGCACCACGCTGGCCAGTGCTTCTGCGCTGGGCGTGGCATCGCTCCACCAGCCCTGGACCTTGAGCTCGCGCTCGATCAGCAGCAGGTGGTCGGCGATGTCGAGGATGCGCTGTTCCATCACAGGTTGACCCGTGCCTTCTGCCGCGCCAGGGCCGCGCCAGCGCTGTCACCCTGCTTCTCGCGGGACTGGGCGATGGTGTTCCACAGCTGCGCCTGCAGGTCGGGGCGACCGTTGGCGTAGGTCAGGGCACGGCGGGCCAATTGCTCAGACTGCGCCGCGTCACCTTGCGACAGGCGCACCTGGGCCAGGCGGAACAGCACCTGCGGCTCACGCGGTGCGATGCGCTGGGCACGCTCCAGGCTCGAGGCGGCGCCATTGAAGTCGCCACTGCCCTGCTGCTGCTGGGCGGTGGTCAGCAGCGCCAGTACCGGGCCGTCGAGCTGCTCGTCGGCGGACAGGCCACCGCCGGAGACATTGCCGCGCGGAATGCCGGTCGGCGCGCTGGTGACCGGCGTTGGGTTGCTCATCGAGGCGATATCGAACGGCTCGTCGGCGACCGGGTTGGGGTTGGTCGCGATCGGGGCGCTGCTGACCGGGCCTGGTGTGATCGGGCCGGTGCTGATCGGTGCCGCGCCGCTGCCGGCCGGGAACGACTGGATCGGCGCGCCGCCGGTGCCCTGCGGGATCATCACGGTCACGCCGGAGTCCTCGGGCAACGCCTGCGCCTGGCTGCTGCCGCCGCTGGTCGGGTAGGCCGAGGTGCGGTTGGCCGCAATGCGCTCGCTGTTCGAAACCCGGGTGCTCGAATCGACCACCGGAATGTTGCCACGCGGGACGCTGGTACAGCCGTGCAGCACGCTGACTGCCGCCAGGGCAGGTATCCACCACTTGTTCACTTCACACCCTCTTCAGAAGCTCGTGCTCAATTCATCCAGCCCTTGACCCAGTCCATCACCGACTCGGCCGGGTTCTGCTCGCCACCACAGGTGGCGCCAGCGGCTGGTTCACTGCCGCGAATATACGGCATCTGCACCGCTCCCGGACAGCTGCCGTCGGAACCCTGGCCGCTGTAAGGGTCGATCCACGACTTCACGACGTTGTCCGGCTGCGGCATGTCCAGCGGCAGCGGGTCGGCTTTCTTCATGAAGCTGGTCCACACCTGCAACGCACCGGTAGCGCCGGTGAACGGGGTCTTGCCGTTGTCGTCGCGGCCGAGCCAGACCACTGCCAGCAGGTCCTGGCTGAAGCCGGAGAACCAGCTGTCACGCGAGTCGTTACTGGTGCCGGTCTTGCCCGCCAGGGTCAGCGAACTTGGCAGCACGCTGTACACCGAGCGCCCGGTCCCCTCGCGCATCACCCGCTGCATGGCGTTCTGCACCAGGTAGATGGCGCCCGGATCGAAGGTCTGCTGGATCTGGAACGGGTAGCGCTTGAGCGGCTCGCCTTCGGCGGTGAGCACGCTGCGGATACCGCGCATCGGGGTGTTGAAGCCACCGTTGGCGATGGTCTGATACATGGTCGCGACCTGCATCGGCGACATGCCGCCGGCGCCCAGCAGCATCGACGGGAATGCCGGCCAGTCGACCTGCACACCCAGCCGGCCGATGGTCTTGATCACATTGGGCACGCCCACTTCCAGGCCGAGCTTGGCGGTCGACAGGTTGTAGGAGTTGGCAAGACCCTGGTACAGGTAGATGGTGCCGTGCGGGCGGCGGTCGTAGTTCTGCGGGCGCCACACCTGGCCGTCGGCGCCCTTGACCGAGAACGGTTCGTCCTGCACCCAGGTGGTCAGGGTGTACTTGCTTGGCTGCTCCAGGGCGGTGAGATAGACCGCCGGCTTGACCAGCGAGCCGATCGGCCGCACGGCGTCGATGGCGCGGTTGAAGCCGGCGAAGCCCGACTGGCGGCTGCCGATCAACGCCTGGACTTCACCGGTCTCCGGGTTGGTGACGACCATCGCCGATTCCACTTCGTCGGCGCCCTTGCGCCCGGCCAGACGCTTGAAGGTCTCGCTCATGGCGGTCTCGGCCTTCATCTGCAGGATCGGGTCGAAACTGGTGAAGATGCGCAGGCCTTCTTCGGTCAAGTCTTCGTCACGGTAGTCCTGGCGCAGCTGACGCTTGACCAGGTCGAGGAAGGCCGGGAACGAGCTGTCGGCCAGGCTGCCGCGCTTGGTCACGCCCAGCGGCATCTTCTTCGCTGCATCGACCACGTCCTGGCCGACCACGCCCTGTTCGGCGAGCAGATCGAGCACCAGGTTGCGGCGCTGCAGGGCACGCTCGGGATAACGACGCGGGTTGTAGTAGGACGGGCCCTTGACCATGCCCACCAGCAAGGCGATCTGGTGCAGCTTGAGTTCCTGCAGCGGCTGGCTGAAGAAGAACTGGCTGGCCAGGCCGAAGCCGTGCACCGCGCGTTGGCCGTCCTGGCCGACGAACACTTCGTTCAGGTACGCCTCGAGGATCTCACGCTTGTCGTAGTGTATTTCCAGGAGCACGGCCATCATGGCTTCGGTCAGCTTGCGGCTGAGGCTGCGCTCGTTGGTGAGGAAGAAGTTCTTCACCAACTGTTGCGTAAGGGTACTGCCGCCCTGGCGCATGGCGCCGGAGGAGGTGTTGACCCAGACGGCCCGGGCGATGGACTTGGGCGAGACACCGAAGTGGCTGTAGAAATCGCGGTCTTCCGTGGCGATCAGGGTTTCCAGCAGGTACGGCGGTACCTGGTCGATCTTGATCAGGATGCGGTCTTCGAGGTTCTTCGGGTAGATGCCGCCGATCATCAGCGGCTCAAGCCGCACCACATCGAGCTTGCCACCGTTGGCGCCGCTGAGGCCCGCGACGTAGTCGCCGGAGAAGCGCACGCGCACGTACTGCGCCGGCTCCATGCCCTCGTAGAACTGGAAGCCACGGGTGTTGAGCTCGACATCGTTACCGTTGACCGACGCCGCGCCCGGGCCGTTGGCCGCGCTTTCGCGGCGGTAACCCAGGGCGTCGAGCTCGGTGAGGAAGTCGTTGCGGCTGAGCTTCTGGCCGACGAACAGCTCCAGCGGCCGCGCATACACCTTGGCCGGGATGGTCCAGCGCTTGCCGGAGAACTTCTCCTGCACGGTGGCGTCGAGATAGACCGCGAAGCCGGCGATCACCACCAGGCCAACCAGGCTGAGCTTGAGCGCCCAGCCCAGCCAGGCGCGGGTGCGGCCGGTCGGGCGTTGTTTGTTGGTGCGAGGATTTCGGGTACGTGTCATGGCGGCGGATTATACGCACTTTGGAAAAGGGAGGCAGACGCCCCACGGCGGTTTGCAGGGACGGCACCATTGACCATAATGGCGGTTTCGAATTCCCTGCCCCCCAGAAAAGGAACCTCCGTGAGCCAAGCCCTGATCAGCGCGCTGCAGAACCCCGCCCTCTATCCGCACCCGGTCGAGGGCTTCCAGCTCATCGAGACGCACATTTCCTGGGTTCTGCTCACGGGCGAGTTCGCCTACAAGATCAAGAAGCCGATGAACTTCGGCTTCCTCGATTTCACCGGCCTGGACCAGCGCGGGCATTTCTGCAACGAAGAGTTGCGCCTGAACCAGCGCCTGACCGACGGCCTGTACCTGGAAGTGCTGCCGATCACCGGCAGCGCCGAGGCGCCCCAGCTGGGCGGCGAAGGCGCGCCGATCGAGTATGCGCTGAAGATGCGCCAGTTCCCCCAGGGGCAGATGCTCAGCACCCTGCAGGCCAATGGCGAGCTGAATGCCGGCCACATCGACCAGATGGCCGCGCAGATCGCCGCCTTCCACCTGCAGGCACCGAAAGTGCCGGTCGAGCACGCGCTGGGCACCCCGGACGCGGTCATGGCGCCGGTGGAGCAGAACTTCGAGCAGATCCGCCCGTTCCTCAGCGACAAGGCCGACCTGCAACAGCTCGACAACCTGCAAGCCTGGGCCCAGGACAGCTTCAAGCGCCTGCATGGCCTGCTCGAGGCGCGCAAGGCCAACGGTTTCATCCGTGAATGCCACGGCGACATTCACCTGGGTAATGCCACCCTGATCGACGGCAAGGTAGTGATCTTCGACTGCATCGAGTTCAACGAACCGTTCCGCCTGACCGACGTCTACGCCGATGTCGGCTTCCTCGCCATGGACCTCGAAGACCGCGGCCTGAAGTGCCTGTCGCGTCGTTTCATCAGCCAGTACCTGGAACTGACCGGTGACTACGAAGGCCTGGAACTGCTGAACTTCTACAAGGCCTACCGCGCCCTGGTGCGGGCCAAGGTCGCCCTGTTCAGCATGCCGGCCGACGCCGACGGCGTGCAGCGCGCCACCACCCTGCGCACCTACCGCAACTACGCCAACCTGGCTGAAAGCTACAGCGCCATTCCATCGCGCCTGCTGGCAATCACCCATGGTGTCTCGGCCGTGGGCAAAAGCCATGTAGCCATGCGCCTGGTCGAGGCGCTGGGTGCGGTGCGCGTGCGTTCCGACGTCGAGCGCAAGCGCCTGTTCGGCGAGCAGCAACAAGCCGACGCCGGCCAGTTGCAGGCGGGCATCTACGACAAGGACGCCAGCGTGGCCACCTACCAGCGCCTGCATGCGCTGGCGGCAACCATCCTGCGCGCCGGCTTCCCGGTGGTGCTCGATGCCACCTACCTCAAGCACGACCAGCGCAAGGCCGCGGCCGAGGTGGCCAGCGAAACCGGCGTGCCGTTCCTGATCCTCGATTGCCAGGCGCCCGAAGCCGTCATCGCCAGCTGGCTGGCGCAACGCCAGGCCGAGAACGTCGACCCCTCGGATGCCACCCTGGAAGTGGTCCAGGCGCAACAGGCCAGCCGCGAGCCACTGGACGCGGAAGAGCTCAAGCGCAGCAAGCGTGTCGCCACCCAGGAAAGCGCCAGCATGGACCAGCTGATCGAGCAGATTCGCCAGTACCTGCCCGGCCTCTGATGCGTCAGGCGTGAAGCAGTCGACAGTTCACGCCTGAAGTTCGGCGCCTGCTCAGTGATGTCATTACAATATCATCACACCCACGAGGAGGCGCCGCCATGAACCAACCCCGCCAGCTGGACAACGTCCTGTACACCATGGTGCGCGACGAGAAGATCGCGGCCTTCAACCGCGAGAAGCCCGTGGACACGCCCATCGACTTTCGCGGTGGCGATTTCCGTGGCCTCGACCTGCGCGATCTGGATGTGCGTGGTATCGACTTCACCGACGCGTACTTCCGTGCCGCCGACCTGCGCGGGCTCGACCTGCGGGAGAACGGGATGGAAGGGGCAAGCCTTGCCCATGCGCAGATCTCCGGGACTTACTTCCCCAGCGAGCTGAGTGCCGACGAGATCCTGATGTCGGTGAAGTTCGGTACACGCATGCGCTACCGTACCGCCCGCTGACCCCGCCCCCCTGTAGGAGCCAGCTTGCTGGCGAACCGCCTTCCAGCCGATGACAGGCCGAGCAACGGTTCGCCAGCAAGCTGGCTCCTACGGTACGCGCACGCCGCTGGCAGCCTGTCGGCGGCAGATGGCAAAAGGCCGCGCAATTTCCAACCCCCGCTACACTCCACGTTGACCTGCTCGCGATTTATCCCCACGACCCGTTCAGCCATCGCAAGGAGGCTCGATGAACGATGAATTGCAGCATCTGAAAAACCTTGGCAAGACCTCCGCGCAATGGCTGCACGCCGTCGGTATCCACAGTGCATCGGACCTTCGCCGCCTGGGCGCGGTGGGGGCCTATCACGCCGTGAGAACGCGAGGATTCCGGGCTTCGAAGGTGTTGTTGTATGCCATCGAGGGTGCCCTGCTGGACATGCACTGGAACGACCTGCCCGCCGAACGCAAGCAGGCGCTCAACCAACAACTGGATGCGAAAAGCCACCCGCAGAAAATCGAAAAATAATCGGCGAAGGCATTGACTCCGTAATGAGAATCGTTATGATTATCACAACTGGTCGCGAGACTGGTTGGGTAACCTGAAAGCTCCCTGGTTCGGACTCTCAGATTATCTCCTCATCAGGCTAATCACGGTTATTGACCCGGCAACTTGCCGGGTCTTTTTTTGCCTGCAATTCAGTGGGCCTTGCGTAGCTGAGCGCAGTAGTCCTGCTCGGGGAGCGCCGCCGTGTACCAGACGAAGTCGGCCATGCCCGGCTCGACCGCCTCGCCGACCTCCGTCAGCAACAGCACGGTGCTCTGCCCTTTCGCGCCCAGGTCGGCGAGGTGCAACGGCACGCCCAGGTCCTTGCGTGCGTGATAGCTGCCGGTGAGCAGCAAAGCCGGTTGCGGTGCCGCCAGCAGGCGCTCGGCGATGCGCCGGTCACGCTGTTGCTGGACACTGAGCATCGCGGGTAGCTGGCTTTCGGGCAGCAGGTCGCAGTGGCCGGCGCGCACCTGCTCACGCAGTGCCTGCACCACGGCCGGGGCATTCGAACGCTCACCCGCAGGAGCCACTGGCTGGCGATAGGCTTGGCGGATCTCTTCCGGTGACAGGTTGGCGGACAGCAATGGGTAAGGCTGTGCCAACGCCTCGCGGACAATCGGTCCGTACAGCGCCCAATCCCAGCCTTCCTGCCAGCCGAGTGCCTTGGGCAAATCCTGCGCAGGCTGTGCCTGGGCCTTTTGTGCATCGACCAACGGCTGCTGCCCGGGTTCGAGCATCTCGAGCAGCAGACTGCCCTGCGGTCGACGGCTTTCCAGGGCTCGCAGCAACCAGAGCTGCAAGGCATGGTGATCGGGGTTGTCGTGCTTTTCGCCGACCAGTAACCGAGGCGCGCCCTGCAACCGTTGAACCAGTTGTTCAGGTGTCAGTGTCTTGCCGCTGACCAGGTCGACAATCTGCCCAAGCTGCGCGCTGTCGCGCCCCTCACTGCTCTGCCAGGCCGGCAGCGGCTTCAATTGCGCCTGGCAACCTCCCAACGCCAGCGCCAGGCAGATCGACAAGCCGGACAGCAAAGGATGGCGCATGGGTCAGGCTCCTAGCGATTGATGATCAACGGGTGCCCGCGCTCCGGGTGCGGCTGCACCAGCACATCGATACCGAACACGGCGTTGAGTGCCGCCGGGGTCAGCACCCGTTGCGGTGTATCCAGGGCATGGCAGCGGCCGCGCTCCAGCAGCAGGATATGGTCACAGTAGCGTGCCGCCAGGTTGAGGTCATGCAGGATCACCAGCACCGCCGCGCCGCGGTCGGCGAAACTGCGCACCGCCTGCAGCGTGGTGTGCTGGTGCAAGGGGTCGAGGGCGGAGGTCGGCTCGTCCAGCAGCAGCGTGGTGCCCGCCTCGCCCGGCCACAGCTGGGCGAGTACCCGGGCCAGATGCACACGCTGGCGCTCGCCGCCGGACAAGGCCAGGTAACTGCGGCTGGCCAGATGGCCGGCATCCGCCGCCAGCAACGCGGCCTCGACGATCTCGCGGTCGCGCTGGCGACCACTGGCATGAGGCAGGCGACCCAGGCCCACCACTTCGTCGACACTGAAGGCGAACCCCAGGCTGGACGCCTGCGGCAGCACGGCCAGGCGCCGGGCGCGCTCCTGCCCGGGCCAGGCGTCCAGCTCGCGTCCGTCCAGGCGCACTTGCCCGGCACTCGGCGCAAGCTCGCCGCACAGCGCGCCCAGCAGGCTGCTCTTGCCGGCGCCATTGGGGCCGAGGACTCCCAGTATCTGGCCAGGGCGCAGTTGCAAGCTGATATCGCTCAGCACTTCGCTGTTGTCGCGCTTGAGGTGGAGCCTTTCGACGTCGAGCATCAATTACGTACCTTCACCAGCAGGAACAGAAAGAACGGCGCGCCGATGAACGCGGTAACAATACCGATCGGCAGCTCGGCCGGCGCCAAGGCCAGGCGAGCGATCAAGTCGGCGAACAGCAACAGCGTGCCGCCTGCCAGCAGTGACGCGGGTAGCAGCACCCGGTGGTCCGGTCCTGCCACCAGGCGCACCAGATGCGGCACCACCAGGCCGATGAAGCCGATCAGCCCGGCAGCGGCCACCGCCGCGCCGACGCCCAAGGCGGTACAGAACACCAGTTCGCGCTTCAGGCGCTCGACCTCGACGCCCAGGTGGCGCGCCTCGGACTCGCCCAGCAACAGCGCATTGAGCGCCTGGGCCCGCCTCGGTAGCCACAACGCCACCAACGCGGCCACCAGCAGCAACGGCCACAGGCGTTCGTAGCTGGCGCCATTGAGGCTGCCGAGGTTCCAGAAGGTCAGGGTGCGCAGGGTGGCGTCGTCGGCCAGGTAGGTGAACAGGCCGACGGCCGAGCCGCCCAGCGCGGTCATGGCGATACCGGCCAGGAGCATGGTGGCCACGTTGGTCTGCCCATCGCGTCGGCCCAGGCGATAGACCATGGCCGTCACCCCCAGGCCACCGATAAAGGCGCATAGCGACAACAAGTAAGGAGCGAACCATTCGGGCATGCCGCCCAGCCAGCTGCCACCAACAATCGCCACCGCCGCACCCAGGGCGGCGCCACTGGCGACGCCCACCAGCCCGGGATCAGCCAGCGGGTTGCGAAACAGCCCCTGCATGGCCACGCCAGACAGTGCCAATACCGCGCCGACCGCCAGGCCCAGCAAGGTGCGTGGCAGGCGAATCTGACCGAGGATCATCTCGGCCTGTTCGAGGCCGTCACCGGCAAGCGGCAGGCCCATCAAACGCAGACCGCCGCGCACGGTGTCGAGCAACGGCAGGCTGACCGGGCCCAGGGCTAGCGACAGCCAGACCGCCAGCAGGCACAGCAATGCGAGACAAATGAACAATGTACGAGGCGCGACCCGCTGTTTCATTGGCCAAGGCTGTCCTTGGCGGCTGGGTAGAAGCTTGCCGCCAGGTCATGCAACGTGGCGGGCAGGCGCGGCCCCAGGCCACCGACCAGCAAGGTAGGGTCGAGCGACACAAGTCGTTTGTCACGCACCGCCCGCGAAGCGCCCAGGGCTGGGTTCTCTTTCAGCAGTGCCTGCAAGGCCTGCTCGCCACTGAGGGTACGATCGGAGAACACCACTACGTCCGGGTCCAGGGCGGCCAGGGCCTCCACCGAGAAGTTCTTGTACCCTTGGTGATCGGCGAGGTTGCGCGCGCCGGCCTGGCGCAGCACCCAGTCGCCGGAGGTGCCCTGCCCCGCGATTAGCGGCTTGGCACCGGCATGCCCGACCAACAGCAAAACCCCCGGCGCGTTCTGGCTGGCCTGGGCCTGTTTGATCTGGCTTTGCAGGGTGTCCAACTGACGATGGTAGTCAGTTGCCAGCTCGGTGGCTTTCTGCTCGCTCCCCAGCAGCACCCCCAGTTGCTTGAGGTTCTCGTCTACTGCGTCCAGTTCAGCCTTGCTGGAGAACAGTTCGACACGCACGCCCGCCTTGCGGATCTGCGCCAGCACCGGCGGCGGCCCCATCTCCTCGGTACCGACCAGTACATCCGGGCGCAGGCTGAGAATGCCTTCGGCCGACAACTGGCGCTGGTAACCGATGCTGGGCAGCGCCTTGAGCGATTCGGGGTGCTGGCTGGTGGTGTCGACGCCGACCAGGCGCTGTTCGCCGCCCAGGGCGCTGATCCACTCGCTCAGGGCGCCTCCCGCACTGACCAGGCGTTGCGGCAGTTCGTCGGCCAGCGCCTGGGTGGAAAGGGCAAGACCGGCGCACAGGGCGATCAGGGCAACGGGACGGCGCATCTTCGGGTTCCTTTGCAGGTGGCGAGTCGCGCGCCTTGTGGCGGGCGACGCAAGTGCGCACCATAGGCAGCCTGGCGCGGCGAATGCGGGCAATTTGATAATTATTCGCATTGAAGCGTCAAGCCATCCCTTTGTCACACGGCTTAACCGGAAGAAATTACCTTCGATGCATTTTGTATGTGCCTCCACCGACCTCACCGAAGGCCACAGCCGCGCCTTCAGCGTAGCTGGCGTGTCGCTGTTCGGGGTGCGCCGCCAGGGCAAGGTCCACCTCTACCGCAACCGCTGCCCGCACCGCGGCATCCCGCTGAACTGGGAGGCGGACCGGTTTCTCGATGACAGCGCCAGCCTGATCCATTGCGCCCACCATGGCGCACTGTTCGTGATCGACAGCGGCGAATGCGTGGCCGGCCCCTGCGAGGGCGAGTGGCTGGAGGCCCTGGGCTGCCGGGAAGACAGCCAGGGCATCTGGCTCACGGATTGAGCAACACCGGCAATCGCCGGTCGATGACAATCCCACGGGCATCCAGGCGCGTGCCGTAGGCCAGCACCTCGACGCCCTCCGCCACTGCGGCGCGCAGGGCCTGGGCGTAGGCGGCGTCGATTTCCTCGGCTGGGCGCACCGCTTCGATGCCGGTCAGGTTCACGCAGTACAGTTGCACCGCGCGAATCCCTTGCCGTGCCAGCGCCGCCAGCTCGCGCAGGTGCTTGGCCCCGCGTTGGGTGACGGCATCCGGGAAGGCCGCCACGGGCGTATCCGGGAAACCTAACGTGACACTCTTGACCTCGACGTAGGCCGGACGACCCTCGGCGAACTCCAGATAGAAGTCGATGCGGCTGCGTTCCTCGCCATACGCCACTTCACGCTTGAGCAGGTCGAAGCCGGCCAGTTCACTGATGGTGCCCGCGCGCAGTGCCTCCTCGACCAGGGCATTGGCCCGCCCGGTGTTGACGCAGGCCAGCCGCCCCTGGGGCGTTTCGCTGATCTCCCAGGTGCCGGGCAGTTTGCGCTTGGGGTCGTTGGAGCGGCTGAACCAGACTTGCCCACCTTCACGCATGCAGTTGAGCATCGAGCCGGTATTTGGGCAATGGATGGTCAGTTGCTCACCATTGGCCAGCTCGATGTCGGCCAGGAAACGCTTGTAGCGGCGCAACAGGCGCGCCTGTTCGAGTTCCGGGAAAAACACCATCAGCCCTGCCAGCTCCGCAGGCCCCGGGCAATGCGCTGCACCGCCTCCTCCAGGCGCGCCAGGCTCTGGGTGTAGGCGAAGCGCACATGATGCCCGGCCTGGTGGCGGCCAAAATCCAGGCCCGGCGTGAAGGCCAGGTGCTCGGTTTCCAGGAAGTGCCGGCAGAAGGCGAAGGCATCACCACCAAAGGCGCTGATATCGGCATACAGATAGAAGGCGCCCTGTGGCTCGACGGCGATGCCGAAGCCCAGCTCGCGCAGTGCCGGCAGCAGGTAGTCACGGCGGCGGGCGAACTCGGCGCGACGCTCCTCGAGAATGGCCAAGGTGTCCGGCTGGAAGCACGCCAGGGCGGCATGCTGGGCCATGCTTGGGGCACTGATGTAGAGGTTCTGTGCCAGCTTCTCGAGGTCGCCCACCGCCGAAGGTGGGGCAACCAGCCAACCTAGGCGCCAGCCGGTCATGCCGAAGTATTTCGAGAAACTGTTCAGGACGAAAGCCTCGTCGTCCACTTCCAACACGCTGGGTGCATCCATGCCGTAGGTCAGGCCGTGGTAGATCTCATCCACCACCAGATGGCCATGGCGCTCGCGGGTGGCCTTGGACAGGCTGGCCAGCTCGTCGCGGTCGAGCACCGTGCCGGTCGGGTTGGCCGGCGAGGCCACCAGGGCACCGACGGTGTCCTTGTCCCAATGACGCTCGACCAGATCGGCGGTGAGTTGGTAATTCACATCCGGCCCCACCGGCACCAACTGCGCGCCGCCTTCGACCAGGCGCAGGAAGTGGCGGTTGCACGGATAGCCCGGGTCCGCCAGCAGCCAGTGCTTGCCTGGGTCGACCAGCAAACTGCTGGCCAGCAGCAGCGCACCGGAACCGCCCGGCGTGATCAGTACGCGCTCCGGGTCCAGGTTCACACCGTAGCGCTGGCCATAGAACCCGGCGATCGCCTCGCGCAGCTGCGGCAGGCCGCGGGCCGCGGTGTAGCGGGTGTGCCCTGCGGCCAGTGCGGCCTGGCCGGCGGCGACGATCGGCGCGGCGGTGGTGAAGTCCGGCTCGCCGATCTCGAGGTGGATCACGTCGTGGCCTGCGGCCTGCAGCTCGTTGGCGCGGGCCAGCAGGGCCATGACGTGGAAGGGTTCGATGGCGCGACTGCGCGCACTGTGTGGCTGAGCCATGGGCCTTCTCTCAATTGGGTCTAAACTGGTGATTCTACCTGTGCACACGACCGAACGCGCCGGCCAGGCCGCTGTCAAAAGCAGGCATAGAGCGGGGTAGCGCACCCCGGATCTATCTGGTAAGTTCGGCGGCTCGCAGTCGCAGGGCCGGCGGGCGCCGGAGATGGAAGCAAGCCTGCGCATTGGATCAGATGAGTGAGAGGCGGTCTATTCATGTCCACCGTAGAAAAGCAAAAAGTCCAGACCATGTACGGTGTCGAGCCCTACGTCGAAAAGCAAGGTGAGGAGTACATGGGCGAGCCCATGAAGAAGCACTTCACCAAGCTCCTCGGTGCCTGGAAACAGGAACTGATGAACAGCGTGGACCGTACCGTGGATCACATGAAGGACGAAGCGGCCAACTTCCCCGACCCGGCCGACCGTGCCAGCCAGGAAGAAGAGTTCGCCCTGGAGCTGCGCAACCGTGATCGCGAGCGCAAGTTGATCAAGAAGATCGACAAGACCCTCGACAAGATCAAGGACGACGAGTACGGCTGGTGTGACTCCTGTGGCATCGAGATCGGCCTGCGTCGCCTGGAAGCCCGTCCGACCGCAGACCTGTGCTTCGACTGCAAGGAAATTGCGGAGAAAAAGGAAAAGACGGTCGGCAAAGGCTGATCCCTCTCCCTTTCAGACGGGGCGCATCATGCGCCCCGTTTTCATTTATATAGCTTGCCCAGCCCATGAACGACTCCCGCTACATCGGCCGCTTCGCCCCCACCCCCAGCGGCTTTCTGCACTTCGGCTCGCTGGTGGCCGCCCTCGCCTCCTGGCTCGATGCCCGCGCCGTGAACGGCCGCTGGCTGCTGCGCATGGAAGACACCGACCCCCCCCGGGAAATGCCCGGCGCCCGTGACGCGATCCTGCAGACGCTGGAGCGCTACGGGCTGGAATGGGACGGCGAGGTGGTGTTCCAGAGCCAGCGCCACGAGGCCTATGCCGCTGTCGTCGACCGCCTGTTCAACATGGGCCTGGCCTACGCCTGCACCTGCTCGCGCAAGCAGCTGGAAGGCTACGACGGTGTCTACCCGGGGTTTTGCCGCAATGCCGGGCATGCTCGCGAAGGTGCGGCGATCCGCCTGCGGGTGCCGGAGCTGATCTACCGGTTCAGTGACCGGGTCCAGGGCGGGTTCGAGCAACACCTGGGACGTGAGGTGGGCGATTTCGTCATCCAGCGCCGCGACGGGCTGTATGCCTACCAGTTGGCGGTGGTACTGGACGATGCCTGGCAGGGCGTCACCGACATCGTGCGTGGCGCCGACCTGCTGGACAACACGCCGCGCCAGTTGTACCTGCAGGAGTTGCTGGGTTTCTCGCAACCGCGGTACCTGCATATCCCGCTGATCGTCCAGCCCGACGGGCACAAGCTGGGCAAGTCTTACCGTTCGCCACCGCTGGAGGCGGACCAGGCAACGCCGTTGTTGTTGCGGGCCCTGCGCGCGCTTGGGCAGCAGGCGGATCCGGTGCTGATAGGCGCCAGCCCGGCCGAGGTGCTAGCCGTGGCGCGTCAGCAGTGGCAACCGGACAACATTGCGCGGCAAATGGCGGTGCCCGAGGCCGATCTTCGTTGAGTGTCTCGCGGGCCCTTTCGCCGGCAAGCCGGCTCCTACAGGGTTTCGCGCCACCGGTAGGAGCCAGCTTGCTGGCGAAAGGGCCCTACCGTGCAACACCAGATTCCATTTGAAAACCCAATCAATTCAATCTTTTGGCTAACCACATGGAATCCGGCTAGCATCGCCCCAGCCATTTGCGCCAATAATAAGTCCAAGCCCGCAGCGCCCAACCCATCGAGGCCAGCATGTACATCTATCGTTTGGTCCTGCTTCTGGTCGTGGGGATCTACCTGTTCTCCCCGGCCATCATGGACTGGTGGATCGAACCGACCGGTGCCTGGTACCGCCCCTACCTGCTCTGGCTGATCCTGATCGTCGTCACCTTCATCCTGCAGAGCCAACGAGATGCCGATGAGCTTTAGCCTGACCCAGATGATCCTGATCAGCGCCGCCTACCTGCTGGTGCTGTTCGGCGTGGCCTGGATCAGCGAACGCGGGCTGATCCCGCGGGCGGTCATCCGCCACCCCCTGACCTACACCTTGTCGCTGGGCGTCTACGCCAGTGCCTGGGCCTTCTATGGCTCGGTCGGCCTGGCCTACCAGTACGGCTACGGGTTCCTTGCCTGCTATCTCGGGGTGTCCGGGGCCTTCCTGCTGGCGCCGGTGTTGCTCTATCCCATCCTCAAGATCACCCGCACCTACCAGCTGTCTTCGCTGGCCGACCTGCTGGCGTTTCGCTTTCGCAGCACCTGGGCCGGCGCGCTGACCACGGTGATCATGCTGATCGGCGTGCTGCCGTTGCTGGCGTTGCAGATACAGGCGGTAGCCGACTCGATCAGCATCCTCACCGGCGAGCCGGTCAAGGCGCGGGTGGCCTTCGCCTTTTGCGTGCTGATCATCCTGTTCACCATCTTCTTCGGTTCTCGCCACATCGCCACCCGCGAGAAACACGAAGGCCTGGTGTTCGCCATCGCCTTCGAATCGGTGATCAAACTCGTGGCACTGGGTGGTATCGGCCTGTATGCGCTGTATGGCGTGTTCGGCGGGCCCCACGGGCTGGAAGTCTGGCTGCTGCAGAACCAGACCGCCCTCGCCGCCCTGCACACGCCGCTGCAGGAAGGCCCGTGGCGCACCCTGCTGCTGGTGTTCTTCGCCTCGGCGATCGTCATGCCGCACATGTACCACATGGCCTTTACCGAGAACCTGAGCCCGCGCTCGCTGGTCAGCGCCAGCTGGGGCCTGCCGCTGTTCCTGCTGCTGATGAGCCTGGCCGTGCCGCTGGTGCTGTGGGCCGGCCTGCGCCTGGGCGCCAGCACCAACCCCGAGTACTTCACCCTGGGCCTGGGCATCGCCGCCAACAACGAGGCGCTGGCCCTGCTGGCCTACGTCGGCGGGCTGTCGGCGGCCAGCGGGCTGATCATCGTCACCACCCTGGCGCTGTCGGGCATGGCGCTGAACCACCTGGTGCTGCCGCTGTACCAGCCGCCGGCCGAAGGCAACATCTACCGCTGGCTGAAGTGGACCCGCCGGGCGCTGATCGTCGCCATCATCACCGCCGGCTTCGTCTTCTACCTCACCCAGAACAACCACCAGAGCCTGGCCAACCTGGGCATCGTCGCCTTCGTCGCCACCCTGCAGTTCCTGCCCGGGGTGCTCTCGGTGCTGTACTGGCCGACCGCCAACCGCCGCGGGTTCATCGCCGGCCTGGTGGCGGGCACGCTGGTGTGGATGGTGACCATGCTGCTGCCGCTGCTGGGCAACCTGCAGGGTTTCTACATCCCGCTGCTGGACATGATCTATGTGCTGGACGACACCAGCTGGCACATGGCGGCCATCGCCTCGCTGGCGGCCAACGTCCTGCTGTTCACGCTGATCTCGCTGTTCACCAACGCCAGCAGCGAAGAAGTCAGCGCCGCCGAGGCCTGCGCGGTGGACAACGTGCGCCGCCCGCAGCGCCGGGAACTGCACGCCGCCTCGCCCCAGGAGTTCGCCACGCAACTGGCCAAGCCGCTGGGGGCAAAGGCTGCGCAGAAGGAGGTCGAACAGGCCCTGCGCGACCTCTACCTGCCGTTCGACGAACGCCGCCCCTATGCCCTGCGGCGCCTGCGCGACCGTATCGAGGCCAACCTCTCGGGGCTGATGGGCCCGAGCGTGGCCCAGGACATGGTCGAGACCTTCCTGCCCTACAAGTCGGGTAATGAGAACTACGTCACCGAAGACATCCACTTCATCGAGAGCCGCCTCGAGGACTACCACTCACGCCTGACCGGGTTGGCCGCCGAGCTCGACGCCCTGCGCCGCTACCACCGCCAGACCCTCCAGGAACTGCCCATGGGCGTGTGTTCGCTGGCCAAGGACCAGGAGATCCTGATGTGGAACAAGGCGATGGAGGAACTGACCGGCATTGCCGCCAAGCACGTGGTCGGCTCGCGCCTGGTGACCATCGACGAACCCTGGCGCGGCCTGCTGCAAGGCTTCATCAACGTGCCTGACGAACACCTGCACAAGCAGCGGCTGGCCCTCGATGGCCAGCCGCGCTGGCTCAACCTGCACAAGGCGGCCATCGACGAGCCGCTGGCCCCGGGCAACAGCGGCCTGGTGCTGCTGGTCGAGGACCTGACCGAGACGCAAGCGCTGGAAGAAAAGCTGGTGCACTCCGAACGCCTGGCCAGCATCGGCCGCCTGGCCGCTGGCGTGGCCCACGAGATCGGCAACCCGATCACCGGGATCGCCTGCCTGGCGCAGAACCTGCGCGAGGAACGCGAGGGCGACGGCGAGATCATCGAGCTGTCCAGCCAGATCCTCGAGCAGACCAAGCGCGTGTCGCGCATCGTCCAGTCACTGATGAGCTTCGCCCATGCCGGCGGCAGCCAGCAGAACAGCGAGGAGCCGGTGTGCCTGGCCGAAGTGGCACAGGATGCCATTGGTCTGCTGGCGTTGAACCGGCGCAACTTCGAAGTACAGTTCTTCAACCTCTGCGACCCGGACCACTGGGTCGAGGGCGATCCGCAGCGCCTGGCCCAGGTGCTGATCAACCTGCTCTCCAACGCCCGTGACGCCTCGCCACCCGGCAGCGCCGTGCGGGTGCGCAGCGAAGTCAGCGAACACACCGTCGACCTGGTGGTCGAGGACGAGGGCAGCGGCATCCCCAAAAGCATCATGGACCGGCTGTTCGAACCCTTCTTCACCACCAAGGACCCGGGCGAGGGAACCGGACTGGGGCTTGCTCTGGTCTATTCCATCGTGGAAGAGCATTATGGGCAAATCACCATCGACAGCCCGGCCGACATCGAGCGCCAACGTGGTACCCGGATCCGCGTGACCCTGCCCCGGCATGTCGTAGCGACGTCCCCTGAAATTCGAGACCGTCGAGAGAATTGAATCAATGCCGCACATTCTGATCGTCGAAGACGAAACCATCATCCGCTCGGCCCTGCGTCGCCTGCTCGAGCGGAACCAGTACCAGGTCAGCGAAGCCGGCTCGGTGCAGGAAGCCCAGGAACGCTTCAGCATTGCCACCTTCGACCTGATCGTCAGCGACCTGCGCCTGCCGGGCGCCCCGGGCACCGAGCTGATCAAGCTCGGCCAGGGCACCCCGGTGCTGATCATGACCAGCTACGCCAGCCTGCGCTCGGCGGTGGACTCGATGAAAATGGGCGCGGTGGACTATATTGCCAAGCCCTTCGACCACGACGAGATGCTCCAGGCCGTGGCCCGCATCCTGCGCGACCGGCACAACGCACCGGCCGCCGCGCCAGCCGCCGAACCACGCACCGGCAACGGCAAGGCCGCCGTCGACAAGGCCGGCAGTGCGCCCGCCAACGGCGAGATCGGCATCATCGGCTCTTGCCCACCGATGCAGGACATGTACGTCAAGATTCGCAAGGTCGCCCCGACCGACTCCAATGTGCTGATCCAGGGTGAGTCCGGCACCGGCAAGGAGCTGGTCGCCCGTGCCCTGCACAACCTCTCGCGCCGGGCCAAGGCACCAATGATCTCGGTGAACTGCGCGGCGATCCCGGAAACGCTCATCGAGTCGGAACTGTTCGGCCATGAAAAAG
The DNA here is from genome assembly GCF_023757525.1 of Pseudomonas sp. MWU13-3659. Taxonomy (NCBI): domain Bacteria; kingdom Pseudomonadati; phylum Pseudomonadota; class Gammaproteobacteria; order Pseudomonadales; family Pseudomonadaceae; genus Pseudomonas; species Pseudomonas sp. MWU13-3659. Next base: position 24,445 of record NZ_JAMSHW010000001.1, read on the forward strand.
GCGCCTTCACCGGCGCCAGCGCTGGCCGCGCCGGCCTGGTCGAAGCGGCCGATGGCGGCACGCTGTTCCTCGACGAAATCGGCGAACTGCCACTGGAGGCCCAGGCCCGCCTGCTGCGCGTGTTGCAGGAAGGCGAGATCCGCCGGGTCGGCTCGGTGCAGTCGCAGAAGGTCGATGTACGCCTGATCGCTGCTACCCACCGCGACCTGAAGAACCTGGCCAAGGCCGGGCAGTTCCGCGAAGACCTGTATTACCGCCTGCACGTGATTGCCCTGAAACTGCCGGCCCTGCGCGAGCGTGGCAGCGACGTCAACGAAATCGCCAATGCCTTCCTCGCCCGCCAGAGCGCCCGCATCGGCCGCGACGACCTGCACTTCTCCCACGAAGCCGAACAAGCCATCCGCCACTACAGCTGGCCGGGCAACGTGCGCGAACTGGAGAACGCCGTTGAGCGCGCGGTGATTCTCAGCGAGAGCGCGGAAATTTCCGCCGACCTGCTGGGGATTGATATCGAGCTGGGTGATCTGGAAGACGACGACGCGCTGGACAACCTGCCGACGCTCGTCAGTGCCAACAATGCCAGCCACGAGCCGACCGAAGACCTGTCGCTGGAGGATTACTTCCAGCATTTCGTGCTCGAGCACCAGGACCACATGACCGAGACCGAACTGGCCCGCAAACTCGGGGTCAGCCGCAAGTGCCTGTGGGAGCGCCGCCAGCGCCTTGGCATTCCGCGCCGCAAGAGCAACGCCACTAGCGAATAAGCCCTGCCGATATGTCCTGTGGGAGCCACTGTCTTGTGCTGACATCACGGGCCCTTTCGCCGGCAAAGCCGGCTCCTACAGGTTTTGCACTGACCTTGAGGTTGATCCTGTAGGAGCCAGCCTTGCTGGCGATGCCCGGCAAAGCCGGGCCTGAGGCACCATACCTTCGGTAACACATCAGTTCCCGCAAAAATCTGTTACCCATACCCGATGGCGTAACAGCCTTCGAGGCGTACGGTAACGAAATTTCTACATTCGCCCGCCCTCGCCCCCTGCCAGATTCGCCAAAACCCCCGGTTTCATTGGGTTTTCAAAAGTTGGCACGGCACCTGCTATATCTTTCGTACAAGAACAATAACAAGCACTGCAACTCAGAATAAGAACAAGACGAAACGGCTCACGCACAATAAGAACAAGACGGCGGAGGCGCAGCTAACTGATTCTTTTGGAGAGGAGTTGTGTTTGGGGCTTGCCCCACGATCAGGCAGAGAACAACAAAAACTGCACTCAAAAGCAGCACCTGAACTGATTGGATCGAAAGATCAGCATCATCTCGGCGACCAAAGCAATCCGTTTGCTCTTCACCCCCAGGTTTGGGGGTCGTTCACAAGCTTCGAGATTTGTGAACAGGGCACTCAACAAAAACAAGAAGCCCAGCAAAAAAATAATAAGAGCACACAACGACTTGGTGGGGAGCTTCGGCTCCCCATGTCGTTTCTCCCCCTCCCGCATCACCGTCCACACAGCGCCTACACCATTCCCCCAGTAAATGCTAGAATCCCCGGCCATCATGCGGCCATTCTCCTATCCTTGGCCGAACATTCCTTCAAACAGTGCATCCCATGCTGAAGAAGCTGTTCCAGTCGTTCCGCCCGCCCGTCCATGGCCAGCACCACAGGCGCACCACGCCTGAAGTGATCAACAAGAGCCAGCACTCGCTGCAGCGCAGCCAGTTCAGCCGCCACGCCGTGGGCATCGTCGAGCGCCTGCAGGCGGCCGGCTACCAGGCCTATCTCGTCGGTGGCTGTGTACGCGACCTGCTGCTGGGCATCACGCCCAAGGACTTCGACGTCGCCACCAGCGCCACCCCTGAACAGGTGCGCGCCGAGTTCCGCAACGCCCGTATCATTGGCCGGCGCTTCAAGCTGGTCCACGTGCATTTCGGCCGCGAGATCATCGAAGTCGCCACCTTCCGCGCTCCCCACTCGGATGAAGACCAGGCCGACAGCCACCGCTCGTCGCACAACGCCAGTGGTCGCATCCTGCGTGACAACGTGTACGGCACCCTTGAAGAAGACGCGCAGCGCCGCGACTTCACCATCAACGCCCTGTACTACGACCCGGTCAGCGAACGCATCCTCGACTACGCCAACGGTGTGCACGATATCCGCAACCGCCTGCTGCGGTTGATCGGCGACCCCACCCACCGTTACCAGGAAGACCCGGTGCGCATGCTGCGGGCCGTGCGCTTCGCCGCCAAGCTGGACTTCGGTATCGAGAAACACACCGTGGCGCCGATCCGCAAGCTGGCACCGATGCTGCGCGACATCCCGCCGGCCCGCCTGTTCGAGGAAAGCCTCAAGCTGTTCCTCAACGGCCAGGGTGCGATGACCTTCGAGATGCTGGTCGACCTGGAGCTGTTCGAGCCGCTGTTCCCGGCCAGCAGCCACGCGCTGGAAGAACGCCCGACGTACACCCATACCCTGATCAGCCAGGCGCTGATCAACACCGACCTTCGCGTGAAGCAGGGCAAGCCGGTAACGCCTGCGTTCCTGTTCGCCGCACTGCTCTGGCCCGCCTTGCCAGGCCGCGCGCTGTACCTGCAGAGCCAGGGCGTGCCGCCGATCCCGGCCATGAACGGTGCGGCCCACGACCTGATCGCCGAACAGTGCCAGCGCATCGCGATCCCGAAACGTTTCACCCTGCCGATCCGCGAGATCTGGGACATGCAGGAGCGCCTGCCACGGCGCAGCGGCAAGCGCGCCGACATGATGCTGGACAACCCGCGCTTCCGCGCCGGCTACGACTTCCTGCTGCTGCGTGAAAGCGCAGGCGAGGAAACCGACGGCCTGGGCCAATGGTGGACCGACTATCAGGACGCCAACGACAGCCAGCGCCGCGACATGATCCGCGAGCTGGGCAGCCGTGACGAAGGCGCCAGCGCCGGTGCCGGCCCGCGCAAACGCAAGCGCAGCGGTTCGAAGCGCAAGCGCGACGACGAGCAGGCCTGGGACTGAGCATGGCCACCCGTGCGTTCATCGGCTTGGGCAGCAACCTCGACCAGCCCACCGAGCAGCTGCGCAGTGCCTTCCAGGCACTGGACCTGATCGCCGACACCCGCCTGGCGGCGGCGTCGGCGCTCTACACCAGTGACTCGCTGCTGCCCGGCCAGCCACGCTACACCAATGCCGTGGCGGCCATCGACACGACGCTGGCCCCCCTTGAACTGCTCGACGCCCTGCAAGCCATCGAAAACGACCAGGGCCGTGTGCGCAAAGAACGCTGGGGCCCACGTACCCTCGACCTCGACGTGCTGCTGTTCGGTGACAAGGTCATCGATGTGCCGCGCCTGAAAGTGCCGCACTATCACATGCATGCACGCCCCTTCGTGCTCTACCCGCTCGCCGAGCTGGTGCCCGCCGACTTCCGCCTCGCTGACGGCCGCCACCTGGCGCACTTGCTTCAGGATTGCCCGTTCGTCGGCCTGGAACGCTTGTAATCCGGGCGTTCCAGAGGGCGGTAACGCCAGTAACACCCACGCCGTAACAATGCGGTAACACGGGTCATTGACTTCCCCCACCTCGCTCACGACTATAGGCGTCCCGCGGCGCCACTATGCCGCAATCACCCATTTAGGCTCGGACGGACCTGCGCCCGAACATCACGACCGATGATGTGCCGCTCCGGAAGATGAATGCACGCGTTGTACGCAGTTGTTGTTCACAGCGCCTGAACGAGGATGCCCCTACATGCCTGAAGTAACCCTGACCACCCTCAACGGCCTCAAGGCCAAGGGTGAGAAAATCACCATGCTGACCTGCTACGACGCGACCTTCGCCAAGGCCGCGAGCGAAGCCGGCGTCGAAGTGCTGCTGGTAGGCGACTCCCTGGGCATGGTCCTGCAGGGCCATGACAGCACCCTGCCCGTCAGCAACGACGACATGGCCTACCACACCGCCAGCGTCAAACGTGGCAACAATGGTGCGCTGATCCTCACCGACCTGCCCTTCATGGCCCACGCCACCCCTGAGCTGGCGTTCACCAACGCCGCCCAGCTGATGCGCGCCGGCGCCCACATGGTCAAGATCGAGGGCGCCGCCTGGCTGGCCGAGACCATTCGCCTGCTGGCAGAACGCGGCGTACCGGTGTGCGCGCACATGGGCCTGACCCCACAGACGGTCAACGTGCTCGGTGGCTACAAGGTCCAGGGCCGCCAGGAAGCCCAGGCGCGGCAGATGCGCGCCGATGCGATCGCCCTGGAACAGGCCGGTGCCGCCATGCTGCTGCTCGAGTGCGTGCCCAGCGAACTGGCCGCCGAGATCACCCAGGCCGTCGGCATTCCGGTGATCGGCATCGGCGCCGGCAGCGCCACCGATGGCCAGGTGCTGGTGTTGCACGACATGCTGGGCCTGTCGCTCAGCGGCCGCGTGCCGAAGTTCGTGAAGAACTTCATGGCCGGTCAGCCGGACATCCAGAGCGCCCTGGCCGCCTACGTCGAGGCCGTGAAAGCGGTCAGCTTCCCCGCCAGCGAACATGGGTTCAGCGCATGAATACCGTCAAGACCGTTCGTGAACTGCGCGCCGCCGTGGCCCGGGCCCGTGGCGAAGGCAAGCGCATCGCCTTCGTCCCGACCATGGGCAACCTGCACAGCGGCCACGCCGCGCTGGTGACCAAGGCCGCCCAGCGCGCCGACTTCGTGGTCGCCAGCATCTTCGTCAACCCGCTGCAGTTTGCCGCCGGCGAAGACCTGGACAAGTATCCGCGTACCCTCGCCGCTGACCAGGAGAAGCTGCTCCAGGCCGGTTGCCACCTGCTGTTCGCCCCCACGGTCGAAGAAATGTACCCCGACGGCATGGCGGTGCAGACCCGCGTAAGCGTGCCGCAGCTGTCCGAAGGCCTGTGCGGCGCCAGCCGCCCCGGGCACTTCGAAGGTGTGGCGACGGTGGTCAGCAAGCTGTTCAACATGGTCCAGCCCGACCTGGCCGTGTTCGGCGAGAAGGACTTCCAGCAACTGGCGGTGATCCGCGCCATGGTGCGCGACCTGAACATGCCGATCCAGATCATCGGCGAGCCGACCGTGCGTGCCGAAGATGGCCTGGCGCTGTCGTCGCGCAATGGCTACCTGAGCCCGGAACAGCGCGCCGCCGCGCCGGCGCTGTACCGCACGCTGAGCGGCATGGCCGAGGCCATTCGTCGGGGGCAGCGGGACTTTTCGGCGTTGATCGCCGAAGGGCAGGCGCAACTGGACGCTGCCGGTTTCCGCAAGGATTACCTGGAGGTGCGCCACGCCGTGACGCTGCGCCCGGCGCAGGTGGATGACCGTGACCTGGTAGTGATCGCAGCCGCTTACATGGGTGGCACGCGGTTGATCGACAATCTCTACCTGCATCTGCAAGAGCAGACCGCCTGACCGGCCCTGTTCGCCGGCAAGCCGGCTCCTACGAGGAGCGGGGTTGCCGGCGAATCCGCTGCAAAACTCCCCGTAAAAAATTCATTGTTCCCCCGCCCGCCGCCCATTCCCGCCAAACGGCCAATGCCTATAATGGGCGACTTGCAACTGGCAAAGGTTGCCGGTGTCGAACCCTGTCAATGCACCAAGGAAACCATTCGCAATGGCGTATTACCGTACACCCCACGACGTGACGGCGCTGCCCGCCTGGCAGGCGCTTCAGCAACACCGCGACGCCATGCAGGGCTTCAGCATGCGCGAAGCCTTCGCCGCCGACGGCAAGCGCTTCGAAGAATTTTCCCTGAGCAGCTGCGGGTTGTTCCTCGACTACTCGAAAAACCTGATCAACGAACAGACTCGCGACCTGCTGGTCGGCCTGGCCAACGAAGTGGGGCTGGCGGACGCCATCAAGTCGATGTTCAGCGGCGAGATCATCAACGCCTCGGAAGGCCGCCCGGTGCTGCACACCGCGCTGCGCCGCCCGGTGGGCGACAAGCTGAGCGTGAACGGCGTCAACGTGATGCCCGAAGTGCACAAGGTGCTGAACCAGATCACCGAGCTGGTCGGCCGTATCCATGACGGCCTGTGGCGCGGCTACAGCGAAAAGCCGATCACCGACGTGGTGAACATCGGCATCGGTGGCTCGTTCCTGGGCCCCGAGCTGGTCTCCGAAGCCCTGCTGCCCTACGCCCAGCGCGGCGTGCGTTGCCACTACCTGGCGAACATCGACGGCAGTGAGTTCCACGAGCTGTCGGCCAACCTGCGCGCCGAGACCACCCTGTTCATCGTCTCGTCGAAGTCGTTCAACACCCTCGAAACGCTGAAAAACGCCACTGCCGCGCGCACCTGGTACCTCGCCCAGGGCGGCTCGGAAGCCGAGCTGTACCGCCACTTCATCGCCGTGTCGAGCAACAAGGCCGCCGCCGTGGCCTTTGGCATGCGTGAAGAGAACATCTTCCCCATGTGGGACTGGGTGGGTGGGCGCTACTCGCTGTGGTCGGCCATCGGCCTGCCCATCGCCCTGGCCATCGGCACCGCCAACTTCAAGGAACTGCTGTCCGGCGCCTACACCATGGACCAGCACTTCCAGACCGCGCCGTTCGACAAGAACATGCCGGTGCTGCTGGCCCTGCTGGGCGTGTGGTACGGCAACTTCTGGGGCGCCCAGGCCCACGCGATCCTGCCGTACGACCACTACCTGCGCAACATCACCAAGCACCTGCAGCAGCTGGACATGGAATCCAACGGCAAGAGCGTGCTGCAGGATGGCAGCCCGGTGAAGACCGATACCGGCCCGGTGATCTGGGGTGGCGTCGGCTGTAATGGCCAGCACGCCTATCACCAGTTGCTGCACCAGGGCACCCAGCTGATCCCGGCGGACTTCATCGTCCCGGTGGTGAGTTTCAACCCGGTCGCCGACCATCACCAGTGGCTGTACGCCAACTGCCTGTCGCAGAGCCAGGCACTGATGCTCGGCAAGACCCGCGACGAAGCCGAAGCCGAACTGCGCGCCAAGGGCATGAATGAAGACGACATTGCCAAGCTGGCGCCGCACAAGGTGATCCCGGGCAACCGCCCGAGCAACACCCTGGTGGTCGAACGCATCAGCCCACGTCGTCTCGGCGCGCTGGTGGCGATGTACGAGCACAAGGTGTTCGTGCAAAGCGTGGTCTGGGGTATCAACGCCTTCGACCAATGGGGCGTGGAACTGGGCAAGGAACTGGGCAAAGGTGTTTACCAACGCCTCGTCGGCAGCCTGGAAGACAGTGCCGAAGATGGTTCCACCCAAGGCCTGATCAACTACTTCCGCGGCCGTCACCGCGGCTGATCGCCTTCCCCCTGTAGGAGCCAGCCTTGCTGGCGAACCGGCGTTTCACCGATTCATCGGTGTTGGTCGCTTCGCCAGCAAGGCTGGCTCCTACAGGAACATCGCCCGACGCTACACTGTCCTATCGAATAGCCGCCGCAGTCCCTTGCCTCCACAAGAGCAGGACCACCCGCCATGTTCGATATCCGCAACTACCCCCAGGCCCTTGCCGTCAGCCAGGCCGCGCAACTCTCCGACGACGACTACCGCCGTCTCTACCGCCAGTCGATCGACGACCCCGACAAATTCTGGGCCGAACAGGCCAAGCGCCTGGACTGGATCAAGCCCTGGTCGAGCATTCAGCAATGCGACCTCAAGACCGGCAAGGCCCGCTGGTTCGATGGCGCCCAACTGAACGTCAGCCACAACTGCATCGACCGCCACCTGGCCCAACGCGCCGATCAGGCCGCCTTGCTGTGGGAGGGTGACGACCCCAACGACAGCAAGGCCATCAGCTACCGCGAGCTGCACCGCCAGGTCTGCCGCCTGGCCAACGCGCTCAAGGCGCGCGGCGTGAAGAAAGGCGACCGGGTGTGCATCTACATGCCGATGATCCCCGAGGCCGCCTACGCCATGCTCGCCTGCACGCGCATTGGCGCCATTCATTCCGTGGTGTTCGGCGGTTTCTCGCCCGATGCCCTGCGCGACCGCATTCTCGATGCCGACTGCCGCACCGTGATCACCGCCGACGAAGGCGTGCGCGGCGGCAAGCGTATTGCGCTCAAGCAGAACGTCGACAAGGCACTCGCCAGCTGCCCGGCAGTCAGCAGCGTGCTGGTAGTCAAGCGCACGGGGGCTGATGTGGCCTGGAGCCAGGGCCGCGATCTCTGGTATCACGAGGCGACCGAAAAAGCCGGTGACGACTGCCCGGCCGAACCCATGGAGGCCGAGGATCCGCTGTTCATCCTCTATACCTCCGGCAGCACCGGCAAGCCCAAGGGCGTGCTGCACACCACGGGCGGCTACCTGCTGCAGGCCACCCTGACCTTCAAGGTGGTGTTCGACTACCGCGACGGCGAGGTGTTCTGGTGCACCGCCGATGTCGGCTGGGTCACCGGCCACAGTTATATCGTCTACGGCCCGCTGGCCAACGGCGCAACCTCGCTGATGTTCGAGGGTGTGCCGAACTATCCCGACACCTCACGCTTCTGGCAGGTGGTGGACAAGCACAAGGTGAATATCTTCTACACCGCGCCCACGGCGTTGCGGGCACTGATGCGCGAAGGTCCTGACCCGTTGCGGAACACTTCACGCCAGAGCCTGCGCCTGCTCGGCAGCGTCGGCGAGCCGATCAACCCGGAAGCCTGGGAGTGGTACTTCGAGGCTGTCGGGCAGAAGCGCTGCCCCATCGTCGACACCTGGTGGCAGACCGAGACCGGCGGCATCATGCTCACGCCGTTGCCCGGCACGCCCAGGCTCAAGCCCGGTTGCGCGACCCAGCCCATGTTCGGCGTGCAGCCGGTGCTGCTGGATGAAAAGGGCAAGCTCATCGAAGGCCCCGGTGCCGGGCTGCTGGCGATCAAGGCCAGCTGGCCGGGACAGATCCGCAGCGTCTACGGCGACCACCAGCGTATGGTCGACACCTACTTCAAGCCCCTGCCCGGCTACTACTTCACCGGTGATGGCGCGCGCCGCGACGCCGACGGCGACTACTGGATCACCGGGCGCATCGACGATGTGATCAACGTGTCCGGCCACCGCATCGGCACTGCCGAGGTGGAAAGCGCCCTGGTGCTGCACGACAGCGTCGCCGAGGCCGCCGTGGTGGGTTATCCCCACGACCTCAAGGGCCAGGGCATCTATGCCTTCGTCACCCCCATGAGCGGCGTCACCCCGGACGATGCACTCAAGCAAGCATTGCTGGCGCTGGTCAGCAAGGAGATCGGCAGCTTCGCCAAGCCTGAACTTATTCAATGGGCCCCGGCCCTGCCCAAGACACGCTCGGGCAAGATCATGCGGCGTATACTGCGCAAGATCGCCTGCAACGAACTGGACAACCTGGGAGACACCTCCACCCTCGCCGACCCGAGCGTGGTCCAGGGCTTGATCGACAAGCGTCTCAACCAATAGCCCGCGGCCCGGGTGGGCCGCCTTGAAGCAAAGGCCGCCATGGAAACCCTCCGCCGTCGCATCGAAACCCAGGTCATGAGCCTCACCGGGGTGGCCCTCGGCCAACTCGATCTGGAGTCGCCCAAGGGTGACCCGGGCCTGTTCGGCCCGCAGAGCGTCAGCTGGCAGGTGCACGGCGACTTCCCCAGCATGCTGGTGGGCGGTATCAGCGCGCTGATGCTGCAAGTGTTGCACCCCCTGGCGCTGGCCGGCGTGTGGGACCATTCGAACTTTCGCCAGGACCTGCTCGGCCGCCTGCGCCGCACCAGCCAGTTCATCTCCGGCACCACCTTCGGCTCGACCCGCGACGCCGAATGGCTGATCGACAAGGTGCGCACCATCCACCTCAAGGTCACCGGCACCGCGCCGGACGGGCGCCCCTATGCCGCCAGCGACCCCGACCTGCTGACCTGGGTGCATGTGGCCGAAGTCAGCAGCTTCCTCGCCGCCCACCTGCGCTACCGCAACCCCGCCCTGCCCCGCGCCGCCCAGGACCAGTACTACGACGAGATCGCCCTGGTCGCCGAGCGCCTGGGCGCCCGCGACGTGCCGCGTTCATGCGCCCAGATCGATGAATACCTGCGCCGCATGCGCCCACAGCTGCAATGCAGCGCCCGCAGCCTGGAAGTGGTCGACATCCTGCTCAAGGCGCCCGCGCCCAGCCGCCTGGCGCAACCGGTGGGCAAGCTGATGCTCAACGCGGGTATCGACCTGTTGCCGGGCTGGGCCAGCGACATGCTCGGCTTGCACCAGGGTGAACTGTCCCGGCGCATGATCCGCCTGGGCCTGAAAAACACCGCCCCGGTATTGCGTTGGGCCATGCGCAATGGCTCGGCGCATCGCGCCAGGCGGCGAATGGGGATCGAGTAAGGTTTTCGGCCGGCTCAGCGGAACCGATTTAACGTGCCATACTCCAACCACTCCAGCCTGATACAGACGAAGCGACACATGCCCAAAGGATTGACCCGCGCCGTCGGCGCCCTGCTGGCCCTGGTGGCCCTGTACAGCCTGCTCGGCTTCCTGATTCTTCCCGGTATCGCCCTGCGTATCGCCAACCAGCAGTTGGCCCAGTACGCCACGCTGCCGGCCCACCTGCAACGCATCGAGCTCAACCCGTTCAGCCTCGAACTGACCCTGTGGGGGCTGCAGATCGGCGAGCCCGGTAAAGAGCAGGTGGGCTTCGAGCGCCTGTACGCCAACCTGTCTCTCGACAGCCTCTGGACCAAGGCCCTGCACCTGGAAGCGGTGGCGCTGGACAAGCCGCGCACCGAGCTGCTGTTCGCCAAGGACGGCAGCCTCAACCTCACGCAGCTGTTCAAGCTGCCGCCCAGTGAAGCCAAGCCTGACGAGCCGCCCAGCGATCCGTTCCCGCTGCGCATCGGCAGCATCAAGCTCAGCGAAGGTTACCTGCACTTCCAGGACCTGCGCCCCAGCGAGCCGATCGAATTCCTCTACGACTCGATGAACCTGGAGCTGAAAAACCTCAGCACCCTGCCCGACGACAACGCCGACATGACCCTGGTGGCCAACGGCCCGGCCGGTGGCCGGATCGACTGGAGCGGCACCCTGAGCCTGGCGCCGATCGCCTCCGAAGGCACGCTCAAGGTCACCGAGGGCAAGATGAAGGCGTTCTGGCCTTACGTGCGCGATGCCGTGCCCCTGGTGCTCGAAGAAGGCGTGGTCAGCCTCGACACCCACTACAAGCTCAACCTGTCTAAAGAAACCGAGCTGCTGCTGGACAACACCTCGGTGCGCGTCGCGCCGTTCGCCATCAAGGCGCCGGATGGCCGGCCACTGGCGCGCCTGGCCAGCCTGGAGGTGAGCGAAACCTCCATCGACCTGGCCAAACAGCTGGTCACTGTCGGCAAGATTCGCAGTGAAAAACTCGAAACCTGGGCGGCCCTGGAAAGTGACGGCCAGCTCGACTGGCAGAAGCTGTTCGCCAGCCAGCCAGCAAAAGCCACGCCCAAGGAAAAGGCCGAACCTGCCGCTGCCGAACCGACCGAACAGGAGAAAGCCGCCAAGGAGCCGAGCAAGCCCTGGCAGGTGCTGCTCAAGGATGTGCAGGCGCGCAATTACCTGGTCCACCTGGCCGACCGCAGCCAGAAGGAACCGGTGGCACTCGACGTCGGCCCGCTCAACCTCGACCTGCAGAACTTCGACAGCCTCAACCAGTCGCCCTTCACCCTCAAGCTCGACACCGGCGTGGGCAAGCAGGGCAAGCTGCAGGCGGCCGGCCAGGTCAACCTGGCGCCGGTCAGCGCCAAACTGGACGTCGCCACCCGTGACATAGACCTGCGCGTGGCCCAGGCCTACATCAGCCCGTTCATCCGCCTCGAGCTGCGTAGCGGCATGCTTTCCAGCGACCTCAAGGTCGACCTCAAGAGCACCGAACCGCTGGCCTTCGCCATTGGCGGCAAGGCCCAGGTCAACCAGTTGCACACCCTCGACACCATCAAGAACCGTGACTTCGTCAAATGGCAGCAGGTGAACGTCGATGGCTTGAGCTACGTGCACGGCGACGCCCTGTCGATCGACAAGGTGACCCTGCTGCAGCCCTATGCGCGCTTCATCATCAACGAAGACCGCACCACCAACATCGACGACCTGCTGATCCCGCAGCCGGCCGGTGCACCGGCAGCTTCACAGGCCAAGCCGGCCAGTGGCGGCAGCGCCAAGCCCCTGGGCATCCATGTTGGCCAGATCAGCATCAATGACGGTTCGGCCAACTTCGCCGACCTCACGCTCACGCCCAACTTCGCCACCGCCGTGCAGCAGCTCAACGGCCAGATCGGCACCCTCGACAACCGCAAGCCGCAGCCGGCCAAGGTGGACATCAAGGGCAAGGTCGACCGTTATGCGCCAGTGACCATCAAGGGCGCGCTCAACCCGTTCAACCCGCTGGCCAGCCTGGACATCGCCACCAGCTTCAAGCGTGTCGAACTGACCACCTTGACGCCCTACTCCGGCAAGTTCGCCGGGTTCCGCATTCGCAAGGGCCGCCTGAACCTCGACCTGCACTACCTGATCACCAATGGCCAGCTGAAGGCCGAGAACAAGGTGGTGGTCGAGCAACTGCAACTGGGCGAGAAGGTCGACAGCCCTGACGCCGTGGACCTGCCCATCCGCCTGGCGATCGCGCTGCTCAAGGATACCGACGGCAAGATCTCCATCGAGCTGCCGGTCTCCGGCGACTTGAACAACCCGCAATTCAGCGTCATGCCGATTGTCTGGCAGACCCTGCGCAACCTGGTGCTGCGCGCGGCCCAGGCGCCGTTCAAGTTCATCGGCGGGCTGGTCTCGGGCGGCGGCGCCGAGGATCTCGGTACCGTGGCCTTTGCCGCGGGTTCGAGCGACTTGACCCCAGATGCCCAGTCCGCCTTGGACAAACTGTCGTCCGCGCTCAAGGAGCGCCCGGAGCTGCGCCTGGAGATCGAAGGCACCGCGGCCCAGAACAGCGATGGCCCGCTGATCGCCCAGCAACGTCTGGAGCGCGAGTACCAGGCCACCTGGTACAAGATCCTCCAGCGCCGTGGCGACAAGGTCCCGGCCAATGCGTCCCTGCTGGTGGTCGACGACAGCGACAAGCCGGCGATGCTCGAGGGCATCTACCGCACGCGCCTGAAGCAGCAGCCACCGGCCGAGTGGGACAAACTGGGGCGTGACGAACGCAGCGCGAAGCTGCGCGAGGCGGTGATCAAGTCCTGGGCCGAAAGCGCCCCGCTGCTGCGCACCCTCGGCCAGGAACGGGCCGCCAGCATCAAGGACTACCTGGTCGACAAGGGCCAGTTGGCCGATGACCGGGTGTACTTCATCGATACCACCCTGGGGCAGGCCGAGAGCGATGGCCGGGTGATCACACCGCTGCACCTGGACGCCGAATAAGCACCCGGCGCGTTACCTGTAGGAGCGGCTTCAGCCGCGATGCAGGCAACGCGGTGTCCGGCACCCGCTTCGCGGGTGATCGCGGCTGAAGCCGCTCCTACAAGGGGCCTACCGGATCGATCCCACCCTTAGGCCAGCCGCTGCCCCGACACCGCCGGGTGATACAGCGGCTGCACCTTGTTCCCCGCCGGGTCCAGCAGGTGGAAGCTGCGCGCGCCGTCGCCATGGTTGAACGGACGATCCAGCAGGGTCACGCCATGGGCCTTGAAGTACTGGTACCAGGCTTCCAGCTCTTCCACGCTGTCTACGATGAACCCATAGTGATCCAGGGTCTGCAAGCCATTGGCGGCACCCGCGCCGCGCCCCAGCGAAAGGTTGTCGTTGCCGCAGGTGAGGTACACCAGGTCTTCGTTGGCACGGTTGAGCACCTCCATGCCCAGCACGTCGACGTAGAAGCGCTCGCACTCCTCCAGATTGGGCACCAGCAAGGCGATGTGGCGCAGGCCGTTGAGGCGACCGGGACGGGCAGGTAGATCGGACATGGTCAGGACTCCATTTTTGTATACAATTCGAAATCGAATTTAATACAAACGGAGCCGCCTGTGTATAGCCTGTTCATCAAGACCCGCGTCAAGCCCGGCACGGCAGAAGCCTTCCTCAGCGCCATCCAGCTCAATGCCGCCGCCTCGGTGGCCAACGAGCCAGGTTGCCTGGTGTTCGATGTGTCGCAGGATCGCGAGGACCCGGAGGTGATCTACCTGTACGAGATCTACCGCGACGACGCAGCGTATGAGGCGCACACGCAAACCGCACACTTTCGTGACAGCCGCCCGCTGGTGGAGCCGCTGATCGTCGAGCAGGTGTGCTTCGAGAGCGAGGTGGTGGCGCGCAACCCGGTGAGCTGTAGGAGCGGCTTCAGCCGCGATGCAGGCAACGCGGTGCCCGGCACCCGCTTCGCGGGTGATCGCGGCTGAAGCCGCTCCTACAGAGGTCGGGCCCGATCAGTAGATTGCGATCTGCTTCAGCTGCAGCAACCACTGCGCGATGCCCTGGCTGCCCTCAAGCCCCGGATACAGGTGGTCACCGGAGTCGTGACGGGCCTGGAGACAGTCCGGGTCGAGCGGATCCTTCAGCAACGCATCCAGGTCCAGCACACGGTCAAACCCACTGCCCTCGCTGACTCGGCGACGGGCGAGCACCCACGCTGGCGGAGGGGGATCAGTGCGCGAGACGATCCAGGACGAAACTGTCCCAATTGCCCATGGCATGGTCTGCCACTTTTTCCAGCGCATCGCGTGGCGAACCATCGCGTGCCACCATCGCCATGCCGCGTTGGACCACGCCGAAGTAGTTGGCCAGGCTCTCACAGTCGACATGCTCGCCGATCTCGCGGCTGGCCTGCCCGAGTCGCAAGCGGTTCCTCAACATCTCGAAGGGTTTGCAGCGCAGTACCTTGAGCCCGACCCTGAGGTTGGGCAAGGGGGAGTTGAGGTCGGTCTGGGTGACGAAACAACCATGGGGACGGTCCTCTCGGGTGAGGATCCTGGCGGTTGCCAGCAGGACGGCCTGGATCGAATCCTGCGCCCGCTCGTACTTGTACAGCTCACTCCAGATTTCCTCGCCGACCGTCGACCAGTAAAGCTCGAGCGCTTCGAGGAACAGGTCTTCCTTCGAGCCGAATGCGGCATAGAGGCTGGGCGACTTGATGTTCATCGCCCCTAGCAGCTCGTTCAACGACGTGCCATCGTAGCCTTTGTCCCAAAACAGCAGCATGGCCTTGACCAGCGCCTCGTGACGATCGAACTCCCGGGGTCTTCCACGACCACTCATATCTACTTCTCCCTTCTAACAACGGGTGAATCGCAACCTGGGCAATCACAACCCGGATCCCGCTGCGCCGCCCAGGCCGCGCAGCGGCAATACGTGAATGGCGTTACAAAAACGCATTGTATTGTACTAATGTATACGTACAATCTGTGGTGTGCGAATGATATGCGGCCGCCAGCGGGGTAGGTCAACCCTGGCTTACAAACAATAAGTCATGGCGTACATGCATGATCGCCAAAGCTTTTTCAGCGAAGGTCAGTCACTCAAGGAGCGTTTCAGCAATGGATGTTGCAACTTACAGAAATGCCATGGCCCGGCTCGGCGGCGCCGTTTCGATCATCAGCACCGACGGCCCCAGCGGTCGCCATGGTTTCACCGCATCCGCCGTGTGCAGCGTCACCGACACCCCGCCCACCCTGCTGGTGTGCATGAACAACCAGTCGCGCCAGCGCAGCAGTTTCGAAGAGAACGGCGTGCTCTGCGTGAATGTGCTGCGCGGTGACCACCAGCATTTGTCGGGCATCTTCGCCAACAAGCACCTGGACATGGAGCAACGCTTCCAGGCGACCCCCTGGTCTACCGGCCACAGCGGCGCACCGACCATGGACGAGGCGCTGGTCTGCTTCGACTGCCGGATCAGCGAAATCCACACCGTCGGCAGCCACAGCATCTTCTATTGCCAGGTGCTGAACATCGACAGTGCCCAGCACCCGGAGGGGCTGATTTACTTCGACCGTACCTACCACCGTGTCGCCGCGCCCGATCAGTCCGCCGCCTGAAGGCTTCCGGAGAACACGCGCCACTGACAACCTCGCCTGGATACGTGAAGTGGCCTTGAAAGTCGACGGCCAGCCACTGCTGATCGCCGAATGCTTTGTCGAGCGCTTCTGGACTGTGCTGCAGGAGAGGGGCGCGCCGCTGAAACTGGCAACATGTGCCTGGGGAGCGCTCGCGGGGGAAGGCGGATCAGCCTTCTTCCAGACGGGCTTCGTTGTCGCGGATGACCTGCGAAATGTGCGGGTCTTTGTCGACCGCGTCGAGCAGGGAGCTGAGCAGGCCAGGGAAGCGGGCTTCCAGGTCATCCCGGCGGATCGACAGCAGGTTCTCACGGCCATAAGGGCGTTGCCAGATCACGCCGCTGTCGCGCAGCACGCGCCAGTGGTGGGTCATGGTCGATTTGGAGGCACCTTTGAGGATGCGCCCGCAAGGGTGCTCCTGGCCATCGGCGAGGACCTTCAGCACGGTCAGGCGCAACGGGTTGCCAAGTGCTGTCAGGACGTTTTCCAGGCGGATCTGCTCGATGCTGGGGTGGTTGGCAGTGTACATGCAATAACCTCAATAGCCTTACAAGGATCACCACGTTACGGATCGCTTGCGCGGTACCGTCGTGGCTTCCCCGCTTTGATCAGGCGCGATTCCATGTCGCGCTGCTGGGAAGTCGAGTCCGATCCGGGCAATACCCCGTGGGGGCAGCATGCTCCCAACTACCTAAGGCCTTCAGTCGATGGCTGCCTGCCTCTGGAATCACGACTGTTTGTTAGTACGAACAGTGTAGGACTATACACCATTGTCACAACCGCTCGCGAGTCAATCTCGGTCCATGTGCTACCCGAAAGCATCAAGGTGCAACCCATTTAGCCTTGTAAAACAAGATGTTGTGCAAGGTGGCGGAATTAAGAAAGGGTGTGTTTCAAGGTGTAAAGCGCGTGGTTTTTGCCTGAAGAGTTGTAGCGCTCTTGAGATCGAGCGCCGCCGGCGCGGCGCTCGATCTCGTAGGCGCTGCAACTCTCCAGGCGAACACTTGAAAGCCGGCGCCAGGTGCCCCCCAGCGTCGGCTGCACGTGCACTCAACGAACAGCGCTTGGCTCAGGCTGGTAACCGCCACCCAACGCTGTGACCAGGCTCACCGCCGAGTCGATCTGCTTGCTGCTGAGCAACGTCAGGCGCATTTCATCCTCGATCAACTGCTCTTCGATGTTCAGCGAATCGAGGAAGCTGTTCTCCCCGACCTCGAAGCGCTCCACAGCCAGGTCGTAGGACGACTGCGCCGTGTCGCGCGCGGTGCGTTGCAGGCCGATCTGCCGGTTCACCGCCTGCAACTCGGTCACCGACGTTGCCACCTGGTGCAGTGCCGTGTTCAAGGTCGAGTTGTAAGCGGCGATCGCCAGGTCAAGGTCGGCGTTGCCCTGCTTGAGCTCGGAGCGCAAACGCCCGGCATCGAACAAAGGCAGGGTCACGGTTGGCGCGATGTTCCAGAAACGGCTGACGCTGTCGTTGAAACTGTCACCGGACATGGCATGGATGCCGCCCCCCGCACGCAGGTTGATGTTGGGGTAGAAGCGGGTCTTCACCGAAGCGACCGTCTGGGTCTGCGCCTCGACCCGCCAGCGCGCCGCGACGATGTCGGGGCGACGCCCGAGTAGCTCGGCGGGCAGGTTTTCCGGCAAGGCGGCTTCGTCGCTCTTGAGCGGCTTGGGCCGGGTGATGTCATGGGCGCCATCAACCCCCGCACCCAGCAACGCCGAGAGCTGCAAACGAGCGACCTGCACATCGCTCCTGGCACCCAGCAGGCTGGCCTCGGCACGTGCCACCAAGCCATCGACCCGCTGCAGCTGGGACTTGTTGTCCAGGCCGTTGTGATAGCGATCGCCGGTCAGGCTCTGCAAGTTGCGCAAGCGCTTGAGGTCGCGCTCGCTGAGATCGACCACATCCCAGGCGTAGGTCAGCTGGTTGTAGGCCTTGACCACGTTGGCCGCCAGCAGCAGGCGCGCCGACTGCAACTCGACCTCCGCCGCCCGCGCCTGGCTGACCGAGGCCTCCCAGGCACTGCGCTTGCCACCCCACAGGTCCAGGTCGTAATCGAAGGTGACACCCAGGCTGCGCACGGTGACATAGCGATCGCCCTGCCCGGCGTAGTCCTCGCTGCGCGACAGCCGTGAACGCTTCACGTCGCCGAAGGCGTCCACCTGCGGCGCGCGGTCGGCGCCGTAGTATTCCTGGTAGGCGTTGGCCTTGTCGGCCCGCGCCCGTACTTCCTGCAACCCGGGGTTGTACTGCCAGGCCTTGGCCACCAACCCGTCCAGCTGGGCGTCGCCGTAGCGCTGCCACCACTGCGCTTGCGGCCAGGGCGCAGCCGGCAGGCGGGCTTCGACCAGGGTGCTCGAAGGCGCGCCTTCGGGGGTCAACAGGGTTTGACGGTGGTCGATGCCGGCGTGATTGACGCAACCGCTCAGGGCCACCAGGGCCGCCAGCGACAGCGGCCATGAACGTGTGATTTTCAACATGCGATCATCCCCGTGCCGGCGCGTCGATGGCCTGGCCTTCAGTGCTGGCGGCAGGCATTGCCTTGGGCTGCCTGGCGGTGCTGAGCAGGCTGTAGACCGCCGGCAGGATGAACAGGGTGAACAAGGTGCCGATCAGCATCCCGACGACGATCACCAGGCCCAGGCCGAAGCGGCTGTTGGCCCCGGCACCGGTGGCGAAGATCAGCGGCGCCAGGCCCACGACCATTGCCGCGGTGGTCATCAGGATCGGCCGCAGGCGCACTTCGGCGGCGTGGCGGATTGCTTGCAGCTTGCCCATGCCGTGGTGCATCTGCAGTTCGTTGGCGAACGCCACCATCAGGATGCCGTGCTTGCTGATCAAGCCAATCAACGTGATCAGGCCGATCTGCGTGTAGATGTTCAGCGAGGTGTAGCCCAGCGCCAGCGGCAGCAGTGCCCCGCAGATCGACAGCGGCACGCTGATCAGGATGATGAACGGGTCGATGAAGCTCTCGTACTGCACCGCCAGCACCAGGTAGATGATCACCAGGGCGAAGGCGAAGGTCAGCACCAGGGTGTTGCCCTCCTGCACGAACTGGCGGGTGTCCGACTGCCAGTCGTAGGTGTAGCCGGCCGGGAACTGCTTGGCCTGTTCGCTGAGGAAGGCCACGGCATCGCCCAGGGTCACGCCCGGCAGGGGGATGGCCTGGAACGTCGCGGCGTTCTGCTGGTTGAACTGCGGGCGCAGGTTCGGCTCGACCTCGACCTTGATGGTGGCCAGAGTCGACAGCGGCACCAGGTTGCCGTGCTGGTCCTTGACGTAGTAGCGGTTCAGCGCCTCGGGGGTCAGGCGGTCCTGCGGCACCGACTGCGGAATCACGTCGTAGGAGCGGCCGTGGTAGGCGAAGCGGTTGACGTACTTCTCGCCGACCAGGCTGTTGAGGGTCTTGCCGATGTCGCTCATGCGGATGCCCATGGCGTTGGCCTTGGCCCTGTCGACCTGCACCTCGACCACCGGGTTGTTGAAATCCAGGTCGCTGTCGACCACGGCGAACAGGCCGCTGCTGCGGGCGCTGGCCTTGAGCTTGTCCATCACCTCGAACAGCGATTGGTAGTCCTGGTCGCTGCGCACCACCATCTGCACCGGCAGGCCACCCGTGGAGCCCGGCAGTGGCGGCATCTGGAAGACGAAGATGCTGGTGCCTTCGATCTGGCTGACGCGTTGCTGCAGCAGGGGCTGGATCTGGTTGGCGCTGCGTTCGCGCTTGTCCCAGTCCACGAGGTTGATGCCGCCGACACTGTTCGACAGGCCGTCGGTGCCGTTGGCCACCCAGTCGCTGTAGCCTTCAGGGAACGCCTTGAACACTTCGTGGAGCTTTTCCGAGAACGCCTCGACGTAGTTGATGTTGGCGTGCTGCGGTGCCTTGATCGCGGTGAGCAGGATGTTCTGGTCCTCCAGTGGCGCCAGCTCGCTCTGCGCCGACTTGTACAGCACCGGCAGGCTGAAGAAGATCACCAGGGCGATGGCCAGGCTGATCCAGCGTTTGGACAGCGACACGCCCAGCAACTTGCCATAGCGCTCGGCCAGCCAGTTGAAGAAGGCCTCGGCCTTGTGCGCCATGTAGCCTTCGCTCGATTTGGCGTCGAGCAAGCGGGTGCTCATGATCGGCGACAGGGTCAGGGCGACGATGCCGGACACCACCACCGAGCCGGCCAGGGTCAGCGCGAACTCCTTGAACAGGGTGCCGGTCAGGCCGCCCATCAGGCCGATCGGCGCGTACACCGCCGCCAGGGTGAAGGTCATCGCCACCACCGGCCCGGCCACTTCGCGGGCACCGAGCAAAGCGGCTTCGAACGGCGTCTTGCCATCCTCGATATGGCGGTGGACGTTCTCCACCACGACGATCGCGTCATCCACCACCAGGCCGATCGCCAGCACCATCGCCAGCAGTGTCAGCAGGTTCAGGCTGAAGCCGAACATCTGCATCAGCACTGCGGCACCGAGCATCGACAGCGGGATGGTCACCAGCGGGATCAGCACGGTGCGGAAGGTACCCAGGCACAGGTAGATCACCAGGACCACGATCACCAGCGCCTCGATCAGGGTGTGGGTCACCTCGTCGATGGACGACTGGATGAAGTGCGCCACCTCGAACGGGATCTGCACCTTCACGCCTGGCGGCAGGGTCTTCTCGATTTCCGGGATCAGCGCCTTGACCGCGTTGACGATGGTCAGCGGGTTGCCGGTGGGCGCGGCGTCGAGGCCGAGGAACATCGCCGGGACCGCGCTCATCGCGCCGCTGGTGTCGAACGAGGCGGCGTTGAGCTCGACGGTGCCGACATCGCGCACGCGGATGATATTGCCGTTATCGTTGCGCAGGACCATGTCCTTGAAGTCTTCGACGCTGCTCAGGTCGGTGTTGATGCGCAGGTTGCTGACCACGTACAGGCCCTTGACCTGGCCGGGCGCGGCCTGGAAGTTGTTCTCCTTGATCGCGTCGGCCACGTCCTGGCCGGTGATGCCGTAGCCGGCCAGCAGGTCCGGGTCCAGCCACAGGCGCATGGACAGGGTCTGGCCGCCCAGCACATTGATCTTGGCCACGCCATCGATGCCCGAGAACATCGGTTCGACCACCCGCGAGATGTAGTCGGCCACTTCCGGCATCGACAGCTGCTCACTGGAGAACGCCACGTAGGCGACACTGGTGAAGCCGCCGGAAGTGCGCTCGATCACCGGGTCATAGGCTTCGGCAGGCAGCTTGTAGCGGATCTGGTTGACCTTGGCCATCACCTCGGTGAGGGCGTTGATCGAGTTGCTGTTGAGCTGCATACGCACGGTGACCAGGCTCTTGCCCTGGGTCGAGCTGGACGACAGGTAGTCGATGCCCTCGACCGAGGCCACAGCCTGGCTGATCGGCTGGGTCACGAAGCCCTGCATCAGTTCGGAGGAGGCACCCGGGTACTGGGTGGTGATGGTGATGGTCGAGGTTTCCAGCATCGGGTACTGGCGCACCGGCAGCTTGGTGAACGCCATGATCCCGAACAGCAGGATCAGCGTGCTGACCACCAGCGCCAGCACGGGCCGGCGCAGGAAAATATCGGTGAAATACATGATCGTTCCTCAGCGCTGGACGTTGAGCCGCACGGTGTCGGCCACAGGCTCGATGGCGACGCCGTCCTGCAGCTTGATCTGCCCGGAGGTCACCACTTCGTCGCCTGCTTGCAGGCCTTTGGCGACCACCGCCAGGCCATCGCGACGCTCGCCGATGCTGATGTTCTGCCGGCGGACCTTCTTCTGGCCGTTCTCTTCGTAGGTGACGAACACACTTTCGCCATAGGCGTTGTAGGTGATCGTGGTTTCCGGCACCACCAGCTCATCCTTGCCCGGCAGTTGCACCTTGACCTTGGCGTACATGCCCGGGCGCAGCTTGCCCTGGTGCTCCTGGAGCAGCGCCTGGACCTTGATCACATGGGAGTTGTTCACCTGTGGGTCGATGGCGCTGACCGTGCCTTCGAACTTCATGCCGCTCCACGCATCGACAGCCAACTCCACGGCCTGGCCCTTGACGATGTTGGCGCTGTCGCGCTCGGAGACGGTGAAGTTGACCCGCAGGCCATTGAGGTCGGTGAGCGTGGCCAGTGGCCGACCGGCCTGCACGTAGTCCCCCAGGTGAACCTGGCGAATGCCCAGCTCGCCGGAAAACGGCGCACGGATGGTCTTCTGCGCAATCTGCGCCTGGATGTTCTCGAGGTTGCCCTTGGCCGCGTCGAACTGCGCCCGCGCGCTGTCCAGTGCGCGCTGGCTCTCGGCGCCGTTGCGCGCCAGGGCCTGCAAGCGCCCGTAGTGGGTCTTGGCGGCTTCGAACTCACCGCGCAGGCGAGTCAGCTCGCCCTCTTGTGGCGAAGTGTTGAGCCTGACCACCACGTTGCCGGCCTTGACCTGGTCGCCCGAGTCGAAGGCCAGGGCCACCACCTGGCCGCTGACTTCGGCCGACAGCAGTACCTGCTGGCGAGCCTCGATCTGGCCGATGGCAACCTGGTAATAGGTGTATGGCACCTGCTTGACCTTGGCCAGGGCCGCAGGTACCAGAACGGGGGTAGGCGCCGGCTCTTCTCCATGAGCCACATAATGCAGCGACAAGCCCCCCAGTACCGCGAGCGTGACCACCGACGCCGTTACCTTCCCTAGATAGTGTTTCGCCCGCATGACTTACCCCCTGTCGCCTGGATCGGCAACCGTCTGGAAATTCAACATTTAGAAAACTCCAACCTGCACGCTGCTGGCCCGGTCGGGTTGACCGGGTGCATCGGCTTGATGTCGGTGACTGGCGATGACCGCCGGATCAATAGGTTTTGCTGGTCTGCGCCTTACCCAGGTACAGCGTGCCCAGGCCGAACAGGTTCAGCGGCGACAGCACGAAGTGCTTGGAGCCGGGGCCTTCTTCAGCTATTCGGGGTCGACGCAGTAGTACGCCGGCACAAAGACGTTGCTGCATTCAAAATGGTTGCTGCCGGTACCGCAGGACCAGCGGCCTGACCGCCTCGATACGGGCCATCCACGCTTCTGCCTCGGCAAGTAGGTCACGCCACTGGATCAATGTCTTCATGTTCAGCTCCTTGCTGCGCAGGATGAGTCCTGGGGTCCGTGTCGACTTCGAACGAGGCCAATGTACGCATACAGTCGTACTGTTGCAAGTTCCTCGTACAATCTTTCTGTAAAGCGTGCCTGGAAACTCCAAGAGCGGGAAATCACGCGCGAACAGCGGCAAACATCATGCAACAGCAGCGATCTGCGGGATATCTGTGAGGAGCCCGGAAAAATGGCACGGCGACCGGCGTCGTGCCCAGGGGAGGTTTCAGCGTTCGTCGAAGGGGATGCCGCCCTTGGCCTTGTCGCCAGGCGGGGCCTCGACGATCTGCACCACCACATGTTCGCGGGCGACCTCGAAACTGTTGGCCACCGCCTCGGTCACCGAGCGCAGCAGCTTTTTCTTCTGCTGGTCGGAACGGCCGGCGGTTGCATAGACGATCACTTCTGGCATGTCGCTTTTCCTTTGCATGGGGATCCGTGGGTGTCGCCGGCGGCACGCCGGTGACGGGACGATCATACGCCGGGGAAAAGGAGTTGAACAGTTCGCGTACATGCGTACAATTTAAACGCTCGTCACACTTCAGGAGGCAAGGATGCAATTCGGAATCTACAGCGTCGGCGACGTCACCCGAGACCCGACCACAGGCCGTATCCCCAGCGAGGCCGAGCGCCTGTCGGCGATGGTGCGCATCGCCCTCAAGGCCGAAGAGGTCGGCCTGGACGTGTTCGCCACCGGCGAGCACCACAACCCACCCTTCGTGACCTCGTCGCCCACCACCCTGCTGGCGTTCATCGCCGCGCAGACCTCACGCCTGATCCTCTCCACCTCGACCACGCTGATCACCACCAACGACCCGGTGCGCCTGGCCGAGGAATACGCGATGCTGCAGCACCTGTCGGGCGGGCGCATGGACCTGATGCTCGGGCGCGGCAACACCGCGCCGGTCTACCCCTGGTTCGGCAAGGACATCATGCAGGGCCTGCCGCTGGCGCTGGACAACTACGACCTGCTGCACCGCCTGTGGCGCGAAGAGAACATCAACTGGGAAGGCCGCTTCCGCACCCCGCTGCACCGCTTCACCTCGATTCCCCGGCCGCTGGACAACCTGCCGCCCTTCGTCTGGCATGGCTCGATCCGCACCCCGGAAATCGCCGAGCAGGCGGCGCGCCATGGCGATGGTTTCTTCGCCAGCCATATTCTCTGGCCCAAGGGGCACTTCCAGCGCATGGTGGCGTTTTACCGCTCGCGTTTCGCCCACTACGGCCACGGCACCCCGCAACAGGCTATGGTCGGGCTGGGCGGGCATATCTACGTCAACCGCCAGTCCCAGGTCGCCCGCGAGCGTTTCCGCCCGTTCTTCGACAATGCGCCGGGTATGGCCATGGCCCTTCGCTGGAAGCGTTCATGCGCGAGACACCGCTGTCGGTCGGCAGCCCCCAGGAAATCATCGACAAGACCCTGACCTTCCGCGAGCAGTTCGGTGACTACCAGCGCCAGTTGTTCCTGTTCGACCATGCCGGCATTCCCTTGCCGGAGGTGCTGGACATGCTGGAGCTGTTCGGCAGCGAAATCCTGCCGGTGCTGCGCCGGGAGACCGCCAAGGGCCGCAACCCCGGCGCCGCCGAGCCACCGACCCATGCCAGGCGCCTGGCGCACCGTGAACAACGCGCGGAGTGATCAGGCCTGGGCAACTTACTCGAACAAGGCATCCAGTGCCTGTTCAAGGCGGGTTACGGCGATCACCTGCAGGCCCGCCGGTGGTTCTTTCGGTGCGTTGCCCTTGGGCACGATGGCGCGCTTGAAGCCGTGCTTGGCCGCCTCCTTCAAGCGCTCCTGGCCACTGGGAACTGGCCGCACTTCGCCCGACAGGCCGATCTCGCCGAACACCAGCAGGCCGTGGGCCAGCGGGCGATTTCGCAAGCTCGACATCACCGCCGCCAACAGTGCCAGGTCGGAAGCGGTCTCGAGCACCTTGACCCCGCCGACCACATTGAGGAATACATCCTGGTCGTGGGTTGGGATGCCGCCATGCCGATGCAGCACTGCCAGCAGCATGGCCAGGCGATTCTGATCCAGGCCTAGCGTGACCCGTCGCGGGTTGGCCAGGTGGCTGTCGTCGACCAGCGCCTGGACTTCCACCAGCATCGGGCGGGTCCCCTCCCAGGTGGCCATGACCACGCTGCCGGGCACTTCTTCCTGGGTGCGGTTGAGGAAGATCGCCGACGGGTTGGAAACCTCTTTCAGGCCCCGATCGGTCATGCCGAACACGCCCAGTTCGTTGACCGCGCCGAAGCGGTTCTTCACCGCCCGCAGCAGGCGCAGGCGGCCATCGGACTCACCTTCGAAATACAGCACGGTGTCGACCATGTGCTCCAGCACCCGTGGCCCGGCCAGCGAACCCTCCTTGGTGACATGGCCGACCAGGAAGATTGCCGTGCCGCTCTGCTTGGCATAACGCACCAGCAGCGCCGTGCTCTCGCGCACCTGGGCCACGCCACCGGGAGCCGACTGCAACTGCTCGGTGAAGATGGTCTGGATCGAGTCGATCACCATCACGCGCGGCTTCTCCACACGGGCAGTCGCGATGATGGTTTCGATGCAGGTTTCGGTCATCACCTTGAGCTGATCCTGGGGCAGGCCCAGGCGCCGTGAGCGCATGGCCACCTGCTGCTGCGACTCCTCGCCGGTGACGTACAGCGCGGGCATCTGCACGGCGATGTTGCACAAGGTCTGCAGGAGGATGGTCGACTTGCCGATGCCGGGGTCGCCGCCGATCAGTACCACGGAGCCGTCCACCAGGCCGCCCCCCAGCACCCGGTCGAGCTCGGTGCTGCTGGTGGTGAAGCGCGGGATCTCCTCGACGCTGACCTCGGCCAAGGTCTTGATCTGCGCCTGCTGCCCGGTCCAGCCGGCACGGCCGCTCGGAGCGGCGGCACCGCCGCTCTCGATCATGGTCTCGACCAGGGTGTTCCAGGCGCCGCAGTCGCCGCATTGCCCGGCCCATTTGGGGAAGGTTGCGCCGCACTCGGTGCAGCCATACAAGCGCTTGGCCTTGGCCATGGGCGGGGTCTCCTGGAAAAACCGCCATGATAGCCGAACACGGACGTGTCCCGGAGGCCGCGAAGGACGACAAAACTATTCGCGCTAAGCACAGTCATTAGCTGCGAACCTCACGCATGAAGCGTTTTAGTGGCTTACACTGCGTTTACCTCTCCATTCGTAACAAAGGAATACAGCATGGGCATGCTCAGTGAATTCAAGGCCTTCGCGGTCAAGGGAAATGTCGTCGACATGGCGGTGGGTATCATCATCGGCGCGGCCTTCGGCAAGATCGTGTCGTCCTTCGTCGGTGACGTGATCATGCCCCCCATCGGCCTGCTGATCGGCGGCGTGGACTTCAGCGACCTGGCCATCACGCTCAAGGCCGCCGAAGGCGATGTGCCGGCCGTGGTGCTGGCCTATGGCAAGTTCATCCAGACCATCCTCGACTTCATCATCGTCGCCTTCGCCATTTTCATGGGCGTGAAGGTGATCAACCGCCTCAAGCGCGAAGAAGCCGTGGCCCCGACCGCACCGCCAGTGCCCAGCGCCGAAGAGACGCTGCTGACCGAGATTCGCGACCTGCTCAAGGCGCAGAACCGTCAGCCCTGACCGAAAAAGCGCTATCCCTGTATCTGTAGGAGCCAGCCTTGCTGGCAAACA
The DNA here is from genome assembly GCF_023757525.1 of Pseudomonas sp. MWU13-3659. NCBI lineage: Bacteria > Pseudomonadati > Pseudomonadota > Gammaproteobacteria > Pseudomonadales > Pseudomonadaceae > Pseudomonas > Pseudomonas sp. MWU13-3659. Next base: position 51,123 of record NZ_JAMSHW010000001.1, read on the forward strand.
AGCGCGCCACGCATTCAAAGGTGTGCCCTGCCCGGTTCGCCAGCAAGGCTGGCTCCTACAGGTAGATACCGCGCTTTACCAGTAGTTTTCCACCGCCACCTGGCCAGGGCGCTTGCTCAGGCTCAGTTGCAGGTCGCGGGCCTTCAGCACCTTGCGCGTCTCGTCGATCATGTCCGGGTTGCCGCAGAGCATGATCCGTGAATGCTCCGGCGAGAGCGCCAGCCCCGCCGCTTTCTCCAGCTCGCCATTCTCGATCAGCGTGGTGATGCGCGCGTTCAACGCGCCCGGATGCTGCTCACGGGTCACCACCGGAATGAATTGCAGCTTGCCGGCGAACTCGGCCAGATAGTCACGTTGCTCCAGGCCGGCGATCTCTTTCAGATAAGCCAGCTCCTTTGCCTCGCGCACCGAATACACCAGCTTGATGTTGTCGAAACGCTCCCAGGCCTCGAAGCCCTGGAGGATCGACATGAACGGCGCAATGCCGGTACCGGTGGCCAGAAGCCACAGGTCGCGACCGCCGACGAATCGATCAAGTGTCAGGTAGCCGAAGGCTTGGCGATCGATCAGCAGGCTGTCGCCCTCGGCCAGCCGGCTGAGCTCACTGGTGAACTCGCCACCGGGCACCACGATGGAGAAGAAGTCGAGAAATTCGTCATGGGGTGCGCTGACCATCGAATAGGCGCGCCAGGCCACACTGCCGTCGGCCTTGGTCACCCCCAGGCGGGCAAACTGCCCGGCGCGGAAGCGAAACCCCGTATCACGGCTGACCCGCAGGCTGAACAGGTTGGGGGTCAGAGGCTGGACATCGAGCAGGGTCTGGCGGGTGAACTTGTCGGCACTGGCGGACATGACGGGCTCCATCGAACAATTGCGCCCAGTGTCGCGCAATGCGAGCGGGATAAACACCGTCGGTTTGTAGGGTATCGTCAACGGACTACAACAGACTGCTAAGAAAGCGACGCAGCTATAGCAAAAAAAACCGAGCGCAGGACGAGGACATTTCCTACACTTCGATCCGTGCGGCGCATCAATTGGATCCATTGCATATCAACGGAGCTTCACCGATGCCTTACTGGAAGAGCGAAACCATCCAGCTACTGCTGGAGGAACGTGACCCAAAGAAGCTGTTCGATCAGGCAGCGGACATGGCTCAGGCATTGGACATGGATTACCTGGGTTTGACGCTGCATCTGCATATCGCTGCCCATAGCCCACAGGTAGTGCTCTACAACAACTACCCACCCGAATGGAACACACGTTACCAGCAGGGCAACTTCTTCACGATAGATCCGATAGTGGCAAAGTGCCACAAGACACTCAAGCCGTTGGTCTGGAACGACGAACTGTTCCGTGAAGTGCCGCACCTGCGTGAAGCGGCAACCCAACATGGTATTACCCACGGCTGGACCCAGTCGGTGTTCGATCAACGGCATAACGAAAGCCAGCTGAGCGTGTGCCGGGGCAGTGGTGCGGTCGGCGTGGAAGAAGTCTATGAGAAGGGGTCGCTGGTGATGTGGCTGTGCAGCACGTTGCACGCAGCACTCAGCGAGTACCACCTGGAGAAGTTCAGCCCGACACCGCATTTGAGCGAGCGCGAACTGGAAGTGCTGAAGTGGTCCGCAGCCGGCAAGACCGCGTCGGACGTGGCGACCATCCTGTCGCTGTCGACCAGCACGGTGAACTTCCATATCCGCAGCGTGATCGGCAAGACCAACGCCGCCAACAAGGCAGGTGCCATCGCCATTGCAGCCCTGCGCGGCCTGCTCTGACAGCCCGCCCCCCCACGTCGGGCAAAGCCCTGTAGAATCGCCCACCGCAAGCCTGCCGCACAGCGCGCCAGGCAGATTCGCAGCTGAGCCCATGTCATGCCCCTGTTCAACAGCCCCTTCGCCGACCTCGACCTGATCCGCCAGCCGGAACAGGCCAACGACCCGCTGCTGGCCTTCGACGCCGCCGACCAGTATCTGCTGGAACACCTGGCCGCCCAGGCGCCGGCCGCCAACTGCAAGGTGCTGGTGCTCAACGACAGCTTCGGCGCCCTGGCGGCCAGCCTGGCCGGGCAGGTGGAGGTGATCAGCAGCGGCGACTCGCACCTGGCGCGCATGGCGCTGGAGAAGAACCTGGCACGGAACGGCAAGGGCTTTGACAGCGTGCCGTTCATGCCTGCCAACCAAGCCTGGCAAGGCCCGTTCGACCGGGTGCTGGTGCGTGTGCCCAAGACCCTGGCGCTGCTCGAGGAGCAACTGATCCGCCTGCAGGGCCAGTTGGCCCCGGGCGCCCAGGTGATCGCCGGCGCCATGATCAAGCACCTGCCACGCGCCGCGGGCGACCTGATGGAGAAGTACATCGGCCCGGTCCAGGCTTCGCTGGCACAAAAGAAGGCCCGCCTGCTCACTGCCACCGTCGCCGAGCGCCCATTGGCGAACTCCCCCTACCCTAGCCGCTACCGCCTGGACAGCCCCGCCCTGGAGCTGGTCAACCATGCCAACGTGTTCTGCCGCGAAGGGCTGGACATTGGCACCCGGGCCTTCCTGCCCCACCTACCGCGCAACCTGGGCCAGGCGCGGGTCGCGGACCTGGGCTGCGGCAACGGCGTGCTGGCCATCGCCAGCGCCCTGGCCAACCCCGATGCCCACTACACACTGGTGGACGAGTCGTACATGGCGGTGCAGTCGGCCCGCGACAACTGGCAGGCGGCGCTGGGCGAACGCGCAGTCGAGATACACGCGGCCGACGGTTTGGCCGGGCAAGAAAAGCAGTCTCTGGATGTGGTGCTGTGCAACCCGCCGTTCCACCAGCAACAGGTGGTCGGCGACTTCCTCGCCTGGCGGATGTTCCAGCAGGCCCGTGAGGCGCTGGTGGTGGGAGGGGCGTTGTACATCGTCGGTAATCGCCACCTGGGCTATCACAGCAAGCTGGCGCGGTTGTTCCGAGGTGTCGAGCAGGTGGCGGCGACGCCAAAGTTCGTGGTGCTGAAAGCCCGGAAATGAAGGGGGCCGCTTCGCGGCCCATCGCGGGCAAACCCGCTCCTACAGGTACCGCGCCAGACCTGTAGGAGCCAGCCTTGCTGGCGAACACCGGCAACGCCGGTGCCAAACGCTACGATGTTCTGCTCCGCGGATCAGTGGGTACTCAGCCCCGCCGCGCTCATGAACATGCGCATGCCATAGGCCACCACTCCCAGCGCCGCGACACTCAGCGCCCAGATCAGCACCAGCCAACCCACACGTTGCCACAGCGGCTTTTTCTCTTCGACGTTCATCACGACGCGCTCCTAGTGATAGCCATCTTCATGGGTCACCTTGCCGCGGAACACGTAATAGCTCCAGTAGGTGTAACCCAGAATGAACGGCAGGATGAACAACGTGCCCACCAGCATGAAGCCCTGGCTCTGCGGCGGCGCCGCAGCGTCCCAGATGCTGATCGACGGCGGGATGATGTTCGGCCACAGGCTGATGCCCAACCCGCTGTAGCCCAGGAAGATCAGCACCAAGGTCAGCAGGAACGGCGTGTAGTGCGCGTTACGCGCCACCGCCCGCAGCAAGCCGTAGAAGGTCACCAGTACCAGGATCGGCACCGGCATGAACCAGACCAGGTTGGGCATGCTGAACCAGCGCTCGGCGATCTGCGGGTACGCGATCGGCGTCCACAGGCTGACGATGCCGATCACCGCCAGCAGTACCAGCGCCAGGGGCCGGGCCATGTCATGCATTTTCTGTTGCAGCGGCCCTTCGGTCTTCATGATCAGCCAGGTGCAACCCAGCAAGGTGTAGGCCACGATCAGGCCCAGGCCGCAGAACAGCGTGAACGGGGTCAGCCAGTCCAGGGTGCCGCCGGCGAACTTGCGGTCGACCACCTTGAAGCCTTCGATGAAGGCGCCCAGGGCCACGCCCTGGAAGAAGGTCGCCACCAGCGAACCCCAGATGAACGCCTTGTCCCAGATATGCCGTTTGCTCGCTCTGGCCTTGAAGCGGAACTCGAAGGCCACGCCACGGAAGATCAGGCCCACCAGCATCAGGATCAACGGCAGGTACAGCGCCTCGAGCACCACCGAATAGGCCAGCGGGAAGGCACCGAACAGCGCCGCGCCCCCCAGCACCAGCCAGGTTTCGTTGCCGTCCCATACCGGGGCGACGGTGTTCATCATTACATCGCGGTCACGCTCGCCCTTCACGAAGGGGAAGAGCATGCCGATCCCCAGGTCGAAACCATCCATCACCACGTACATCATGACGCCGAAGATGATGATCACGGCCCAGATCAGCGGAAGATCGATACCCATCTCAGTTCCCCTTGCTCAGGCTGGCGGAGTCGGCCTCGTGGCCTTCATCGGCGGCGGACAGCGGCCGCGCCGGCGTGCGTTGCTGGCCAGGGCCACCCGGGGTGTGCTCCTCGCCTTCGCCGGTTTTCGGCCCTTTGCGCACCAGGCGCATCATGTAGCCGATACCAGTGCCGAACAGGGCGAAGTAGACCACCACGAACATCACCAGGGTGAAGCCCAGCTGTGCATAGCTATGGTTGGACACCCCATCGGCGGTGCGCATCAGGCCATAGACTACCCACGGCTGGCGACCAACCTCGGTGGTGAACCAGCCGGCGAGGATGGCGATCAGCCCCGATGGCCCCATCCACAGGGTGAGGTAGAGGAACGGCCGCGAGCTGTACAGCGTGCCACGCTTGCGCAGCCACAGGCTCCACAGGCCGACCAGGATCATCAGCATGCCCAGCCCGACCATGATCCGGAACGACCAGAACACGATGGTGGAGTTGGGCCGGTCCTGCGGTGGGAATTCCTTCATCGCCGGAACCTGCTTGTCCAGGCTGTGGGTAAGGATCAGGCTGCCCAGCGCCGGGATCTCGACCTTGAAGCGCGTGGTCTCGGCTTTCATGTCGGGGATACCGAACAGGATCAGCGGGGTCGGCTCGCCGGGCGTGTTCTCCCAGTGGCCTTCGATGGCCGCGATCTTCACCGGCTGGTGCTTGAGGGTGTTGAGACCATGGAAGTCACCGATCACCGCCTGCACCGGCGCGACGATCAGCGCCATCCACATGGCCATCGACAGCATCTTGCGCACCGCCGGGTTATCACGCCCACGCAGCAGGTGCCAGGCCGCCGACGAACCGACGAAGAACGCAGTGGCGACGAAGGCCGCGGTGGCCATGTGCATCAGGCGATAGGGGAACGACGGGTTGAAGATCACGGCGAACCAGTCCACCGGAATCACCTGGCCATTGACGATCTCGTAGCCCTGGGGGGTCTGCATCCAGCTGTTGGAGGCCAGGATCCAGAACGTCGACACCAGCGTGCCGAGCGCCACCATGCAGGTGGCGAAGAAGTGCAGGCCGCGGCCGACACGGTTCCAGCCGAACAGCATGACACCGAGGAAACCGGCCTCCAGGAAGAAGGCGGTCAGCACCTCGTAGGTGAGCAACGGGCCGGTGATGGAGCCGGCGAAATCGGAGAACTGGCTCCAGTTCGTACCGAACTGATAGGCCATGACCAGGCCAGAGACCACGCCCATGCCGAAGTTGACGGCGAAGATCTTCGACCAGAAGTGGTAAAGGTCACGGTAGGTGTTGTCGCCGGTCTTCAGCCAAAGACCTTCGAGGACTGCCAGGTAGCTCGCCAGGCCAATGGTGATGGCTGGGAACAGGATGTGAAAGGACACGGTAAAGGCAAACTGGATTCGGGCGAGCTCTAGGGCTTCTAATCCGAACATGGTGCTTCCTCTTCAGATAATCCGGCGGCCGGGCCCATGGCCCTGTCGCCCACTGCCCCCACGGGGTGTCGAGTGTGGCCTGTTCTTTTTGTTCTGTTCGATCGCAGGGATTACGGCCCGAAGGCCAAATCGTTGCTTCTGGAACGATTGATCCAGATCAACGACTGAATGGAAGCATAGTCCTGAATGACCTATCCGGATGTGTGGTTGATTGCCGCGTGACCCGATGTCTCACCCTCTTTTGCGATGCCTGCGGAGTTGATCCACGCGGCTTTCAGCAACCATTTGTTACAAACAGATGTTACTCTTCAGCCCCCTCTAGCACCGAGGTCGCAGGCTCCCCGATGTCCGATTCCGCCCCGCAATTGCTGCGCCATCACCGCCCCTTCATCGCCTTCTGGCTGGCCCGCGTGTTCACCGCCAGTGGCTTCCAGATGCTCACCGTGGCCATCGGCTGGCACCTCTACCAACTGACCGGCAACGTCCTCGACCTGGGCCTTGTTGGCTTGGTCGAATTCGCGCCTCGCGTACTGTTCATGCTGCACACCGGCCACGTCGCCGACCGCTACGACCGGCGCAAGGTCGCCGCCCTGTGCCAGACCCTGCAGGCGCTGATCGCCCTGGCGCTGGCCCTGGGCAGTTTTACCGACAACGTCAGCCGCGAGTTGATCTTCGTGCTGGCCTTCCTGCTGGGGGCCGCCCGGTCGTTCGAGATGCCGGCGACCCAGGCCCTGTTGCCCAACGTGGTGCCGCCCGGGTTGTTCCCCCGTGCGGTGGCGGCCTCGGCCTCGGCGTCACAGGCGGCGACCATCGTCGCTCCGGCGGTGGGTGGGCTGCTCTATGCCTTGGGCAGCACTTGGGTGTACGGCCCGACCGTTGCCCTGTATGTCATCGCCTGCCTGCTCACCCTGAACCTGGACGCCCGCCAGCAGCTCCCGCAACGCGGCCGTGCCAGCCTCGACTCACTGCTGGCCGGAATCCGCTTCATCCGCAGCCGCCCGGACATCCTCGGCGCCATCTCGCTGGACCTGTTCGCCGTGCTGCTGGGCGGCGCCACCGCGCTATTGCCGGTGTTCGCCAAGGACATCCTGCTCACCGGTGCCTGGGGCCTGGGCTTGCTGCGCTCAGCGCCCGCCGTCGGTGCGCTGCTGATGTCGCTGTGGCTGGCGCGCTTCCCGGTGGAACGCAAGGTGGGGCTGACCATGTTCACTGCGGTGGGGGTATTCGGCGTGGCGACCATCGCCTTCGGCCTCTCGACCTCGTTCTGGTTCTCCCTGGCGGTGCTGGTGGTGCTGGGCGCGGCGGACATGATCAGCATGGTCATCCGCAGCGCCTTCGTGCAGTTGGAGACGCCGGACGAGATGCGCGGCCGGGTGAGCGCGGTGAATGGGTTGTTCATCGGTGCCTCGAATCAGCTCGGCGAGTTCGAATCGGGCGTTACCGCGCACTGGTTTGGCACAGTGCCGGCGGTGGTGCTCGGTGGCGTGGGCACCCTGGTGGTGACCGGGGTGTGGATGAAACTGTTCCCGACGCTGACTCACCGGGACCGTATGCACAACGGCTGACGGCCCTTTCGCCGGCAAGCCGGCTCCTACAAGGCCCCGTAGGAGCCGGCTTGCCGGCGAACCAGGCACAAAGACGCCATCCAATCTGACTCGACCGACTGCCCCAATGGCCATAGGCCCCCGCCATCCATGCTGGTATGATGCGCGGCTTTTTTCCGCCCCACACAAAACCACGGCATCCGGTACGGTCTGTGCTTTGCTGTTGGGGTCGATACATTCACGGCGCGAGGGCGCCCTGGGGAGCAGGCATGCTGGAAAGGCTGTTTCAACTAAGAGCACACAACACCAACGTGCGCACCGAGATTCTCGCGGGCGTCACCACCTTCCTGGCCATGGCCTACATCCTGTTCGTCAACCCGAGCATCCTCGGCGAGACCGGCATGGACAAGGGCGCGATCTTCGTCGCCACCTGCCTGGCCGCGGCCATCGGCTCGGTGACCATGGGCATCATCGCCAACTACCCGATCGCCCTGGCGCCGGGCATGGGCCTGAACGCCTTCTTCACCTACACCGTGGTCCTGCACATGGGCCACACCTGGCAGGTGGCATTGGGCGCGGTGTTCCTCTCTGCAGTGCTGTTCTTCCTGCTGTCGATCTTCCGCATCCGCGAATGGATCGTGAACAGTATCCCGCTGCCGCTGCGCTCGGCCATCGCCGCCGGTATCGGCCTGTTCCTGGCGCTGATCGCCCTGCATAACGCGGGTATCGTCGTCGATAACCCCGCGACCCTGGTGGGCCTGGGTGACCTCAAGCAGCCTGCACCGATCCTCGCCACCCTGGGCTTCTTCCTGATCGTCGCCCTCGAGGCGCTCAAGGTGCGCGGCGCGGTACTGATCGGCATCCTCGTCGTGACCATCGCCTCGATCGTCCTGGGCGTCACCCCGTTCAACGGTGTGGTGTCGATGCCGCCTTCGCTGGCCCCGACGTTCCTCCAACTGGACATCGCCGGCGCCCTCGACGTAGGCCTGATCAGCGTGATCTTCGCCTTCCTGTTCGTCGACCTGTTCGACAACTCCGGCACCCTGATCGGCGTGGCCAAACGCGCCGGCCTGATGGGCAAGGACGGCCATATGCCGAAAATGGGCCGCGCCCTGATCGCCGACAGCACCGCCGCCATGGCCGGCTCGCTGCTGGGCACCTCGACCACCACCAGCTACATCGAATCGGCCGCAGGCGTGAGCGCCGGTGGCCGCACCGGCCTGACCGCCATCGTGGTCGCGATCCTGTTCCTGCTGGCGCTGTTCTTCGCCCCGCTGGCCGGTAGCGTGCCGGCCTTCGCCACCGCCCCGGCGCTGCTGTTCGTCGCCGTGCTGATGGCCTCGGGCCTGGCCGAGATCAATTGGGACGACGTCACCGAAGCCGCGCCGGTGGTGGTGACCGCCCTGGCCATGCCGCTGACCTACTCGATCGCCAACGGCATCGCCTTCGGCTTCATCGCCTGGACCGCCATCCAGCTGATCTCCGGTCGTCACCGCGACCTGAACCCGGCGCTGGTGATCCTGTCCATCCTGTTCGTCATCAAGCTGGGCTGGTTCAACGCATGAGTGCTGTCTTCGATCCCTCGCAATACGACGCGCAGCTGGCGGCCAAGGCCGCCCGCCTGCGCGAGCTGCTGGCACCGTTCGGCGCGCCGGAGCCGGCAGTGTTCGACTCGCCGCGCAAGCACTACCGCCTGCGCGCGGAGTTTCGCCTGTGGCGCGAGGGCGGCCAGCGCCACTATGCGATGTTCGCCCCGGGCGAAAAGCACAAGGCGATCCTGATCGACGACTTCCCTATTGCCAGCCAGCGCATCAATGACCTGATGCCGCGCCTGAAAGCCGCCTGGCAGGGCAACGAGGACCTGAACAACCGCCTGTTCCAGGTCGAGTTCCTCACCACCCTGGCCGGTGATGCGATGGTCACCCTGTGCTACCACCGTCCGTTGGACGAGGCCTGGGAAGCGTCCGCGCAGCAACTGGCCAGCGACCTGAACGTCAGTGTGATCGGCCGTTCCAAGGGCAAGCGCGTGGTGATCGGCCGCGACTATGCGGTGGAGAACCTCGACATCGCCGGCCGCACCTTCAGCTACCGCCAGCCCGAAGGCGCCTTCACCCAGCCCAACGGCGCGGTGAACCAGAAGATGCTCGGCTGGGCCTTCGAAGCCATGGGCGAGCGTGACGACGACCTGCTTGAGCTGTACTGCGGCAACGGCAACTTCACCCTGCCGCTGGCCACCCGTGCGCGCCAGGTGCTGGCCACCGAGATCAGCAAGACCTCGGTCAACGCCGCCCTGCACAACCTCGACGAGAACGGCATCGACAACGTGCGCCTGGTGCGCCTGTCGGCCGAGGAGCTGACCCAGGCGCTGAACGAGGTCCGCCCGTTCCGCCGCCTGGAAGGCATCGACCTGAAAAGCTACGACTTCGGCACCGTGTTCGTCGACCCGCCGCGCGCCGGCATGGACCCGGACACCTGCGAGCTGACCCGGCGCTTCGAGCGCATCCTGTACATCTCCTGCAACCCCGAGACCCTGGCGCAGAACATCGCCCAGCTGCAGGATACCCACCGCATCGAACGCTGCGCCCTGTTCGACCAGTTCCCCTACACCCATCACATGGAAAGCGGGGTGCTGCTGGTTCGGCGCTGACCCGCGACCGGGCGGGGCCGCAACGGCCCCGCCGCTCGCTGCAAGGAGTGATGTGCCGATGGACCAATTCAGTGCCATGCAGACCTTCCGCCGGGTCGTCGACCTCGGCAGTTTCAGCGCCGCCGCCGCGCAGGCGGGGCTATCCCACACCGTGCTGTCGCGCCAGGTGAAGAACCTCGAGCGCCACCTCGGCACGCAACTGCTCAACCGCACCACCCGGCGCCTGCAATTGACCGAAGCCGGCGCGCTGTTCTATCGCCACTGCGTGCAGATCCTCGAACAGATGCAGGCAATGACCCTGGAGCTTTCCGAGCACCAGCAACAACCCACCGGCACCCTGCGCCTGGGCGTGGCCACCGCGTTCGGTGAACTGGAGCTGGGCCGTTGGCTGCCGGACTTCGTCGAGCGTCACCAGCGCCTGCAGATCGAGCTCAACTGCAGCGATCGTTTTGTTGACCTGCTGGAAGAGGACATCGATGTCTGCCTGCGCGTGACCGACCACCTGCCCGACTCCAGCCTGGTGGCCCGCAAGCTCGCCACCAGCGAGGTATTGCTGGTGGCCGCACCCGCCTACCTTGAACGCCACGGCTATCCCAGCACGCCCGACGCGCTCGCTGCGCATCCATTGCTTGGCTACAGCCAACTGTTGCATCCGCAGCGCCTGCAACTTCGCGGGCCAGATGGGGAGGCGACAGATGTGGTCATGCCCCGGCGACTGAGCGCCAACTCGCCGATGGCCCTGCGCGCAGCCGCCATCGGTGGCCTGGGGATCGCCAGCTTCGACCGCTTCATCGTGCACGATGCCCTGCGCGACGGGCGCCTGGTACCGTTGCTTGAAGGGTGGTCACTCCCCTCGCGCGCGCTGTATGCAATCTATCCGCAAAGCCGCTACTTGGCGCCGAAGGTGCGCGCCCTGCTCGACTTTGTGCAGGCCTACTACGACACGCCACGCTGGCAAACCTGATATGTGCTTTTGTTGCACAAGTCATGGCATTCGATTGGCGTATTTGTGCTCTCGAGGATTGATTAACCTTCGCTCCACACCTTTTATCTGGCGAAGGAGCCTCCCATGAAAGCACTGAAACTGATGATCGCTGGCCTGACCCTGGCTGGCCTTGCCGGCACCGCCATCGCGGCAGGTGAACATCGCGTCTCGGTACCCGACAGCGCCACCCTGCAATGGCAGGAGGTCTCGGGCACGCAAGGCGCGGTGCGCTACGCCAATGTCGAAGGCGACCTGTTCGGCAAAGGCCCGTACTCGGCCTATGTGCTGTTCCGCAAAGGCACCGACAATGGCTTGCACACCCACAGCCAGGCACTGCCGACCGTGGTGTTGAGCGGCACGTTCTATGCCGTGATCGATGGCAAGCGCGTCGAGTACCCGGCCGGTGCCTACTACAAGCTGCCGGCGAACCTGGTGCATGAGAGTGGCTGCACGGCGGCGGCCGACTGCTTGTTGTTCCAGTACCAGGCGGACGCCTTCGACCTGAAACCGGTCAAAGGCTGAGGTATTCCGTAGGAGCCGGCTTGCCGGCGAACCATGGCCAACACGGCGAAGGTTCGCCAGCAAGCTGGCTCCTACGGGGATCGGGGCACCATCAGAAATCGAAGAACACCGTCTCGCCTTCCCCTTGAATACGGATATCGAACCGATACGCCGTCTTCCCCTCCACTTCGCAACGCCGGGCGATCAACGTCTCCCGCCGCTGTGGCTGCTCGATCAGGTTGAGCACCGGGCACCTGGCGTTCGCCTCACCCTCATCGTCGAAGTACAACCGTGTGTGCAGGTGGATATTGATCCCCCGGGCGAACAGGCTGATGTTGACGTGAGGCGCCATGGGCACGCCCGCGGCATTGTTCACCACGCCCGGCTTGACCGTGTGCAGGGTCCACTCCCCGGCGTCGAACGTGGTGGCTGTGCGGCCAAAGCTGTTGAAAGCACTCTCGTGGTTGTACGCGTCCTGGTAGAGGCCATCGGCATCGGCCTGCCACACCTCCAGGAACGAATCGCGTACCAGGTGGCCGTTGCCGTCGTAGACCTGGCCGACCAGCACGATATGCTCGCCCGGCGCATCGGGCTTGGCCAGGCGACTGCAGATTTCCTGGTCGCGGGTCGGGTTGCCGGCCGCCTCCAGGGCGAGGCCGATGTGCACGTAAGGGCCGGCGGTCTGCGAGGGCGTTTCCGGCAGCAATTCGATAGGCATGGCGGAACTCCTCAGCGGTTTTCGAAGTGAGTCTGGCGCTGGCCGCGCAAGACGATGTCGAAGCGGTAGGCCAGGCAATCCATCGGGTTGGCGTTGCTCATGTCGAGTTTGGCAATCAGCCGCTCGACCGCAGCGGGGTTGGCGATCGACTTGACGATTGGGCACAGCGGAATCAACGGATCACCCTCGAAATACAGCTGGGTGATCAACTTGGTGGCGATCGACGGCCCGCTGATGGAGACGTGGATATGCGCCGGGCGCCAGTCGTTGGGGCCATTGCGCCATGGGTAAGGGCCGGGCTTGATGGTGCGAAAGCTGTAGTAGCCGTCGCGATCCGTCAGACAACGGCCGACGCCACCGAAGTTCGGGTCCAGCGGGGCCAGGTAGCGGTCGTTCTTGTGCCGGTAGCGGCCTCCGGCGTTGGCCTGCCACATTTCCACCAGGGTGTGGGGGACCGGCTTGCCATACTGGTCGACCACCCGCCCAGCCACGATGATGCGCTCACCCACAGGAAGGCCACCGTGATTGAAGTTCAGCAGCAGGTCGTGGTCATGCTCGCCGAAGCGCAGGTGGGAAAAGTCAGGGCCGGTGGTTTCGCTGATCGACTGTGGAATGCTGACCAGCGCCTGGCGCGGGGAACGCGCCACCGAGGTCTTGTAGTCGGGGGTGAAGGCCTTGGGGTGCCAATTGCGATCACGGATCACGAAGCGGCTGGTGTCCTGGGCGGGCATGCCGATGTCCTCTCTTGGAATTGTCGAACGCCTGGGCGTGGCAGGCGGACTTGCAGTTTCCGATAGGCTCGGGGTGATGAATATTGAATTTCAGGGTCAAAAGCATAACCATTTGGTTATGCATAATCATGCAAAGCATCAGCCTGTGCGGCGCTGGGCTAATCTTTGACTTCATGTTTCACAAACCGGAGAGCAGTACATGGAATGGCGAAAAGGTCGACGCAGCGACAACGTGGTCGATGCCCGCGGCGAAGGGGGTGGCGGCGGCGGGATGCGCTTCGGTGGCGGCAAGGGCCTGGGGCTGGGCGCCATCCTGCTGATCGTCGGTATCGGCTGGCTGACCGGGCAGGACCCGCTGCAGATCCTCGGCCAGCTCGCCGGGCAGATGGACCAGCAACAGACCGCGCCAGCCAATGTAGGCAGCAAGGCGCCACCGGCCAACGACGAGCAGGCCGAGTTCGTCGCCTCGATCCTCGGCGACACCGAGGACACCTGGAAGGCTCTGTTCGCCCAGGCCGGCAAGCAATACCGCGACCCCAAACTCGTGCTGTTCAGCGGCCAGGTCAATTCCGCCTGCGGCTTCGCCTCATCGGCGGTCGGGCCGTTCTATTGCCCAGGCGACCAACGGGTGTACCTGGACATGACCTTCTTCCGTGAGATGGAAACCCGCTTCCGCGCCGCTGGCGACTTCGCCCAGGCCTATGTGATCGCCCATGAGATCGGCCACCACGTGCAGACGTTGCTCGGGGTTTCGGCCAAAGTCGACGCAGCCCGACGCAATGGCCAACGCATGGAGGGCGACAATGGCTTGCTGGTGCGCCAGGAACTGCAGGCCGACTGCCTGGCTGGCGTTTGGGCCTACCAGGCACAGAAGCGCCTGAACTGGCTTGAGCCCGGGGATGTGGAAGAGGCACTCAATGCCGCCAACGCCATCGGCGATGATCGCCTGCAACAGCAGGGGCAAGGCCGTGTGGTGCCGGACTCCTTCACCCATGGCACCTCGCAGCAGCGGGTGCGCTGGTTCAAGGCGGGGTTCTCCAGTGGCGACCTGAACCAGTGTGACACCTTTAGCGCGCGTAGCCTTTAAGCTCCGGGGCCGCTTCGCGGCCCATTCGCGGATGAATCCGCTCCTACAGGCGTTGGGTTGGGGCAATAGGCGCTACTTGCACATTTCTTCCTTCAACCCCGCCGGTTGCACCGGTGCCTTGCGCCACTGCGGCAAGCCGATCAGCACCACCGCGCCGATGATCACCGCCATCGCCACGCACTCCTCGGCGCCAATCTGCTCACCCGCGAAGACAATCCCCAGCAGCACCGCCACGGCCGGGTTGACGTAGGCATAACTGGTAGCCGCCGCCGGGCGCACGTGCTTGAGCAGGTACATGTAGGCGCTGAACGCCAGGATCGAACCGAAGAACACCAGGTAGGCCAACGCCCCCCAACCCGCAGCGGTGGGCATCTGCGTCATGCGTTCACCGCTCAGGGCACTGGCGATCAGCAGCACGACACCCCCTACCAGCATCTCGGCAGCACTGGCCATGGCGCCTTGGGGCAGGGGCAGGTTCTTGCTCCACACCGAGCCAAACGCCCAGGCCGCCGCCGCGAACAGGATCAGCGCCGCGCCCATGGGGCTGGCTTGCAGGTTCGAACCCATGTTCAACATGCCGATGCCGACCAGCCCAAGGGCAATTCCCGCCCATTCCAGGCGCGAGTTGCGGTGGCCGAACATCAACCCGAATACCAGGGTGAACAGCGGCACGGTCGCCACCGCCAGGGCCGCCACGCCCGAGGCCACGCCCGCGTGCTCGGCCAGGGTCACGCCACCGTTGCCGCAGCTGAGCAGCAAAAAGCCGATCGCCCCCGCCGCCCGCCATTGCGGCCAGGTCGGTGCGGGCACGCCACGCCAGCGCAGGAAGCCATACAGCAAGCAGCCCGCGATAACGAAGCGCACACCCGCCATCAGCATCGGTGGCCACGACTCCACGCCAATGCGGATGACCAGGTAGGTCGAACCCCAGACCAGGTACAGGGCAAGGAAGGCACCGACAAGCAACAGCGGGAAGCGACGGGAGGCAGACATGGCGTTGGGCTCGAAATCCGTTTACGGGTGACCTAGTTTAAGAAGGGCACTCGGCGAACATAAGTTACAAAACACGTTTAAATCACCCGAACACTTTGCTATGAACGGTTATTCATGCCTCTTACCGTCGATTGCAAAGCCACCAGGAAACACCATGGACAAATACGACCGCATGCTGCTCGCCGCCTTGCTGGAAAACGGTAGAGCCACCTACGCCCAGCTGGCGCGCCAGGTGAATCTCTCCGCCCCTGCGGTGGCTGAGCGAGTGGCCAAGCTCGAAGCCAGCGGAGTGATCAGTGGCTACACGGCCAAGGTCGACCTGGAGAAGATCGGCCTGCCGATCCAGTGCGTGATCGAATTGCGCCTGGCCAGCCATGGCAACCAGCAGGCCTACGACGCCTTGACCCGCATCCCCGAACTGATCGAATGCCACCGGGTCACCGGCGACCCCTGCGTGATCATGCAGGCAGCGGTGGCGTCGATGGGGGAGCTGGAGGCACTGATCAATCGGGTGTCGCAGTTGGGGTTCAGCAAGACCTCGATCGTGCTGTCGAGCGCAGTGGAGCGCCGGGTGCCGCTGGCACACCTGGAGGCCAACCCCAGAAAACCCTGACCCCGCGCGCCCCTGTAGGAGCCAGCTTGCTGGCGAACCAAGGCACACGGCAACGTGCTGGCAACGGTTCGCCAGCAAGCTGGCTCCTACAAAGAGCGTCAGTGGCGCAGGAGCAGCTTGCCCTCGATCGGCACGTAGTGGCTCGCCGAACGGATCAACGACAACGCCGTCAGCCCTGGCACGCCATACACCACCGTCTCGACCCCATGACGCTTTGCCGCCCGCTCCAGCAGCAGGTCGAAATCACCATCCCCCGAGGCCAGCACCACCTGGTCGACCCGCTCCGCCGCTTCGATCACATCGAGGGTGATGCCCACATCCCAGTCGCCTTTGGCCGAGCCATCGGCGCGCTGGATGTAAGGCTTGAGGCGCACTTCGAAACCGAGGTTGCGCAGGATCTGCTGGAACTGTTGCTGCTTGCTGTCGCCGCGGTCGATCGCATAAGCAACCGCCTCGACGATCTGGCCTTCGCGGCTGACTTCGGCCCACAGCGTGGTGTAGTTGAAGTGGCAACCGTGGACCTGGCGCACGGTGTAGTAGAGGTTCTGCACATCGGCGAACAGCGCGATCTTCTTCAAGCCAGGGCACCTCGTTGAATGCGTGAGAGGGGCTGCTGCGCAGCCCATCGCGGCACAAGGCCGCTCCTACAAGGGCGGTGTGATGCCTGTAGGAGCGGCCTTGCGCCGCGAACGGGGCGCAACGCGCCCCTGGATGCCAACGAGTATGCCAGACCCTTCAGACGAAGGTGTCGTCGTCCGAGAAGAAGCCACCATCGTCGTTGCCGTAGTCGGTGTCGGCATACCCACCCTGGTCGTTACCCCAACCGCTGTTGTCGGCCACCTGGCGCTGGCTGTCCTGGTCGTTCCAGCTGCCGTGGTCGCTGGCCGGTTCTTCCTTGATCACCTCGACGATCTGTTCGGGCTGCGAGTTGTGGTTGAACAGGCTGCTGATGCCCTGGGCCAGCAGCACGCCCCCGGCAACACCGGCAGCGGTCTGCATCGCGCCACCGAGGAAACTGCTGGCACCGCTGCGGGACGGCGCAGGCGCCGCGCCGAAACCGGTTTGCGGCTGGGGCTGGGCATAGGCCTGTGGCGCCGGTTCGCGCCAGCCACCGCCGGAAGATGGCGGAGCGACCGAGCGTTGTGGCTCCGGCGCCGGGCTGCGGGCACCTGCGCCAAAGATGCTGGAAAGGAAACCGCCACCGCCGCTATTGCTACTTGAACGGGTCGCCTCGAGCTGCGCGCGGGCCTGCTTGAGGTCGGCCTCCAACTGCTTGTTCTGCTCGTCCAGGCGCTTGATCGCCGCTTCCTGAACCAGGATCGCCTGGGCCATGTAGTACGGCGCCGCCGGTTGCTGGCGCAGGCGCTCCTCGATATGTGCCTGGGCCTGGGCATCACGCGGCTGGGCGGGATCCTCGGCTTGCTTGAGACGGCTGAACAGGCCGTCGATCAGGGTTTGTTCTTCAGTGTTCATCAGGGCAACCTCGTGCGCGGAACAGGACATCGGACAGCGTCAAAGATGGGGGGCCGGGCGCTGCGATTCAATTAACGGGGCCATGAAACTTTTTTCAGCAAGCGAGCGGTCTGGGCTAAAGTGATGCCCTGCTTTTTCTGCCATGCGATGTTGACCGATGAATCCGCTGAGCGTTCTGCGCGACTCCCTGTACTTCTTCCGCCGCCACCTGACGAGCATCCTCCAGCTGTGCCTGCCACTGGTGGTGCTCGAGGCCCTGGGCACCCAACTGCTCTACCAGCAACTGGGCGAACAGGCCTCACCCGCCTACGGCATGCTGGTCAGCCTACTGTTCTACCCGCTGTACAGCGCGGCGCTGATCCTCTACCTCGACACCCGCAGCAACGGCCAGGCGATCGCCAAGCGCGACCTGTTCGCCCGTGCCGTGCAGCTGTGGCCGGCCTTGGCCCTGCTGATCCTGATCAGCTCGTTGCTGATCATGGCGGGCCTGGCGCTGTTCATCTTCCCGGGCGTGTGGATCATGGTGAACCTGGTGTTCGCCGAGTACCTGCTGGTGCTGCGCGGCCTGCCGGTGATCGAGTCGATGCGCACCAGCGCGCGCATGACCACCGGGCACTTCCTGCGCATCATGGTCTGCATGCTGTCGGTGCTGGCCCCGCTGTGGCTGATCGACGGCCTGCTGCTGACCGCGTTCCCCGAGCCGCAGCCGGGTGTACAGCTGGTGCTGGACAGCCTGAGCGGTTTCCTCCAACTGTTCAGTACCGTGGTGCTGTATCGCCTGTTCATGTTGCTCGAAGGCGAAGCCGGCGCCTGAGCGGTATCAGGTGCCCCTCGGTTTGGCCCGCGCCGTGGCCTCGGCCACCAGCGGGTCGTCCGGCCAGTAGTGCTTGGGGTAGCGTCCCTTCAAGTCCTTCTTCACCTCGGCGTACGTCGTGCGCCAGAAGTTGGCCAGGTCCTGGGTGACCTGCACGGGCCGGCGCGCCGGCGAAAGCAAGTGCAGCTTGACCTGCTGGCGGCCATTGGCGATGCGGGGCGTATCGGCCAGACCGAACAGCTCCTGCAGGCGCACGGCGAGGATTGGCGGCTGCTCGCTGTAATCCAGACGGATGCTCGAGCCTGACGGAACCGCCAGGTGCGAGGGGGCGAGTTCCTCCAGGCGCTGAGGCAACGGCCACGGCAGCAGGTTACGCAGCAACGACGGCAGGTCCAGGGCGGCGAAATGGCTCAGCCGCGAGACCTTGCCCAGGTAGGGCTGTAGCCAGTCTTCCAGGCTGGCCAGCAACGCTGCGTCGCCCAGGTCCGGCCATTCGCTCGCGCCCTGCTGTTGCAGGTCGAGCTGGCGCAACAGGGCGACACGGGCCTGCCATTGGCGCAGCTCGGGCGTCCAGGTCAGCAGGTTCAGGCCCTTGCGCCGCACCAGCCCCAGCAGCGCCTTCGCGCGGGTGTCATCGTCCAGGCCAGTCAGCGGTTCGCGGCTGAGCACCAGTTCGCCAACCTTGCGCTGGCGTTCGGCGCGCAGCACCTGTTCGCGCTCGTCCCAGTCGAGCAGGTCGAGGCATTCGACCTGCTCGGCCAGCACATCTTCGAACAGCTGGGGATCGAAGTCGGCGGCCAGGTAGATGCGTTCCTCGCGCTGGCCCTGGCGGCTACCCAGGTCGGCGATGACCAGCCACGGGCATTTCATCAATGCATCGACTTCGCTGAACATCGCCGCGCGGCCATTGGCCAGGCGGTATTCGGCGCCCCCTTCGCGGCGTTGCTGCGCCACGCGATCCGGATAAGCCAGCGCCAGCAGTGCGCCAAGCCAGCGCGGGTGGTCGGGATCGGCCACCGCCGCACGCGGTTTGCCACGCAGTTGCCCGCGATACTGGCGCGCCAGCTGGCGGGCGCGCTGCACACCACCCTGGCCTCCACGGCTGGTGCGGGTTTCGCCACTCAGCAGCGCAAGCCGGGTGTGCAGGTCGGCACCGCCGCCACGCAGGATATCGCGCTCGCCAAGCAAGGCGGCCACGTCGCAGGCCATGTCGGCCAGCCCCAGGTCCTGGCCGCGTAGCAGCAGGTGGGCGATACGCGGGTGCGCGGGCAAGCCGGCCATGGCCTGGCCATGCTCGTTCAGGTTATCGCGGCTGCCGGGCTTGAAAGCACCGAGCCGCGCCAACAGGTCCTGGGCCTGGGCGTAGGCGGCAGCCGGTGGCTGGTCGAGCCAGCTCAGCTGTTCCGGCGGCACGCCCCAGCGCGCCAGCTGCAGGGCCAGCCCGGCCAGGTCGGCCTGGAGGATCTCGGCGCTACCATGTGCGGCCAACTGATCGTGCTGCGCCTCGGACCACAGGCGATAGCACACGCCCGGTTCCAGGCGCCCCGCCCGGCCGGCACGCTGGGTGGCGCTGGCACGGGAGATGCGCTGGGTGTCCAGGCGGGTCATGCCACTGCCCGGGTCAAAGCGTGGTACCCGGGCAAGGCCGGCATCGATCACCACGCGCACACCGTCGATGGTCAGACTGGTCTCGGCAATATTGGTGGCCAGCACCACCTTGCGCTGGCCCTTGGGCGCGGGCTCGATGGCGGCGCGCTGGGCATTCAGATCGAGCTCGCCGTGTAACGGGCAGAGCAGGATGCCGGGGCGATCGCCCAAGGCCTCCTGCAAGGACTGATGGACACGGCGGATCTCGGCCTGGCCGGGGAGGAACACCAGCAAACTACCGCTTTCATCCGCCAGCGCCTGCAGCACGCCATCAACCACCCGCGGCTCGATGAATTCGCCCGGCTGGAACGGCCGGCTCCAGCGGATATCCACCGGGTACATGCGCCCCTGGCTGCTGACCACCGGGGCTTCGTCGAGCAGCCGTGACAGGCGCTCGCCTTCCAGCGTCGCCGACATCAGCAGGATCTTCAGCGGCGGCTCGTCGCGCAGCAGTGCGCGGCCATTGAGGCTCAAGGCCAAGGCCAGGTCGGCTTCGAGGCTGCGTTCGTGGAATTCGTCGAAGATCAGCAGCCCGACACCCTCCAGAGCGGGGTCGGCCTGCAAGCGACGGGTGAGAATACCCTCGGTCACCACCTCGATGCGGGTATTTGGCCCGACCTTGCTGTCCAGGCGAATGCGATAACCGACCGTGCCACCTACCTGCTCCCCCAGCTCGCTCGCCAGCCGTTCGGCCGCGGCACGCGCGGCCAGGCGGCGCGGTTCGAGCATGAGGATGGTCTGGCCGGCGAGCCACGGCTCGTCCAGCAGGGCAAGGGGTACGCGGGTGGTCTTGCCGGCGCCGGGCGGCGCCTCGAGCACCGCCTCGTCGCGCAGGCGCAGGGCCTGGCGCAGTTCGGGCAGTACTGCATCGATCGGTAATGAATTCATGGTGGTCCTCGAACAATCGTCCGAGTATAACGGCGAACCGAGCCTGCCCTATCATGGTCTTAGCTTCAGGCGTTGGCGCAAGCCTTCACCCCTTGTAGTGCCTACTTTTCCGGAGATTCACATGCGCATCCCTTCCCGCGTCATTGGTGGCGTGCTCATCGCCACGTTGCTGACCCAGCTGACGGCCTGCGGCACCCTGTTCTACCCCGACCGCCGCGGCCAGATAGAAGGCAAGATCGACCCGGTGGTCGCGGCGCTGGACGCCATCGGCATTCTCTTCTACGTCATCCCCGGCCTGATCGCCTTCGGCATCGACTTTGCCTCCGGCGCCATCTACTACCCCGGTGGCAAGACCGCACATGTCGACCCGGCCAAGCTCAAGCCTGCCATCAACGCCGACGGCCAGGTCGACAAGGTCAAGCTGCAGGCCATACTCGAGAGTGAACTGGGTCAGCGCCTGCCGCTGAACGACCCACGCCTGATCCAGCACCGGGGCAGTGTCGAGCAACTGGCTGCCTACGGCCTGGTGCCGGCCGCCTGATTTCTTCAAGGACGCAATCACGCGCATGACCGCGACCGCCGAACACAAGCGACTGCTGCGCCTGGCCACCCGCGCTTCGCTGACAGTGGCCAGCCTGCTGGTACTGGCCAAGGCTGTGGCCTGGTGGCTAAGCGGCTCGGTGAGCCTGCTGGCCGGGCTGACCGACTCGGCGCTGGATGCCGTGGCCTCCTTCCTCAACCTGCTCGCCGTGCACTATGCGTTGCGCCCGGCCGACGATGATCACCGTTTCGGCCACGGCAAGGCCGAAGCCCTGGCCGGCATGGCCCAGGCACTGTTCATCGCGGTCAGCGCGGTGTTGATCGGGGTGCAGGCAGTGGAACGGTTGCAAGCGCCACAGCCGCTGGGCGACACCGCCGCCGGCATCGTGGTCATGCTGCTGTCGCTGGTACTGACCCTGGCGCTGCTGGCCTTCCAGCGCAAGGTCATCCGCCTCACCGGCTCCACGGCGGTGCGCGCCGACTCCCTGCACTACCGCTCCGACCTGCTGCTCAACGGCAGCATCCTCCTGGCGTTGCTACTGGCGCGCTTCGGCTGGCCGCAGCTGGATGCGCTGTTCGGCCTGGGCATTGCCCTGTACATCCTGTGGAGCGCGATCCAGATCGCCCGCGAAAGCACGGCAATCCTGATGGACCAGGAACTGCCGGCCGATATCGGCGAACGCATGCTCGAAGTGGTGCTGGCGATTCCCGGAGTGAAGGGCGCGCACGACCTGCGCACGCGGGTGTCGGGCAGCCACTGGTTCGTGCAACTGCACCTTGAATTGCCAGGAGAGCTGCCACTGCATCAGGCCCACGAACTGTGCGTGCAGGCTTCGCAGGCCATCCGCGAGCGCTACCCGCGAGCGGATGTGATGGTGCATGCCGACCCGGTCTGATCACAGACTAATCCACAACCTGTAGGAGCCAGCCTGGCTGGCGAACACCGGCAAGGCCGGTGCCAGGCACCGCAGTGTCTGCATCGCGGCTAAAGCCGCTCCTACAGGGATCAGTTGATGCTATAGCCTCGCCCACTCAGGCAGGCCCCCAGCGCCCGCCGGTAGTTGTCGGCCACGTTGGCCGGTGGCGCGTAGGTCGTAGTGGCAGGGTCGAAGCCTGTCTGGCTGACCGCCCAGCGATGACACTGGTAGCGGTCCTGCTCCTGCTGCTCCGGCCCCTGACCATAGGCCGGATAGGCGATCACGTCATAACTGTTGTACGGCTGCTGGACAGGCGCTGGCGCTGGCACAGTAGTGGGCGGATTGACCACCACGTACTCTCGACTGTCGGCCTGGTACTGGTAGTAGGTGTCGGCCACCAGGAAGAACAACGCGCCCCCCAGCCACACTTCACGGGCATAGGGCGGCAGGTAGCCGACTCTCACGCCGTAGGGCGGCCTGACCACCACATAGCCGCCGCCATGGGGTCGATACCAGTAGCCTCCGGAGTAGAAATAGTCCTGCCCGCGATACGGCACCTTCCAGTAACGGTCCGGGAAGCGATCGACGTTATGGCCGGGGTGATACTGCGGTCCCGGGCCCCAACCATTGCCATGGCCGTCCGGGCGGCCGGCCCAGTCACCGCCCGGCCGTTGCCCATAGTAGCGGTCGTCGCCATGACGCCGCGGGATGTCCTGGTAGTAGCCCTGGCGCGGCGGCTGGGTCTGGCGCACTTCGTCACGGGAATTGAGCGGCGAGCCGCGCCCGCCATTGGGGTCCTCCGGCCCTTGGGCCAAAGTGCCCAGGCTCAAGCCCATGCCCAACAAACCAACACCTGCCAACTGCCAGATGCGCGACCTCATGTTGTTCCTCTCGCTCGGGATGACTGCATGTTGCGCAGTTTACCGTGGAGACTGGCCAGGCAGATGAAATCGCAGGCATAAAAAAGGGAGGCCTTGCGGCCTCCCTTCGGGAATTGTCGTCCGTGCTCGGTGCTTGTGACACCGGCTCACCTCGCGCCGTCTTCTGGACAGTGCGTAGCCCGGGGGCCTGGCGGATCCTGTTGGATGGCCGGCCGCGACCGCCCGTCTGGGGCGCGTCGCCGTGGACTGATGTCCGGGCAGTGATTCTGGTGATAAAGATAGGCCGGATGGTGCGGCAGAGGATTGCGAAGATTGCTCTGATAAATAGCACTTGCGCAATTTTTCACCCTGGATTGATAATTCGCCGCAATCTGATCAGAAAAGGCCTTTTCCATGAGCAAGCTCGACCGCTACGACCTGAGCATCCTCGCCGAATTGCAGCGTGACGCGCGCATCTCCAACCAGGAGCTGGCCGAGCGCATCGGCCTGTCCCCCTCCCCTTGCTCGCGTCGGGTCAAGCAACTCGAGGACGACGGCTACATCTCGCGCCAGGTGGCGCTGCTGGACCGCAAGAAGCTTGGGTTGAGCCTGACCGCCTATGTGCTGATCGGCATGGACCGGCACACCCCCGAGCGCTTCGAGACCTTCGAGGCGGCAATCCGCAGCCTGCCGCAGGTGCTCGAATGCAGCCTGGTCACCGGAATGGACGCCGACTATCAGCTCAAGGTGGTGGTGCCGGACATGGATCACTACCAGAAACTGCTGCTGGGCAGCCTGACCCGCATCGAAGGCGTGACCAGCGTGCGCTCGAGCTTCGTGCTCAACCAAGTGCTGGCCAGCACCGAGCTGCCCTTGACCCATCTGCGTTGAATCCCCTGACGCAGGGCGTATGATCGGGTGCTCAGCCTGCCTGGAGTGAACTGATGGATCCCGCCGTATTCGAAGAGTGGATGATGATTGTCCTGGTCACCGTGCTGATCGCTTTCATGGGCTTCATCGTCTGGGACCTGGCGAAGAAATCCAAGGCGGGGCGCTTCGGCACCCTGATCCTGTTCTTCGTACTCGGCCTGGGGGTGCTGGCATTCATCATCAAGAGCGTGGTGGTGGGGTTCCTCGAAGGGGTGTAGCAGCCTGACAACGCCCACGCGCCCTTGTAGGAGCGGCCTTGTGCCGCGAAAGGGTCGCGTAGCGGCCCCAGCGATTTCCGCCTTGACGCTGTGAAACCTGGGGCTGCCTTGCAGCCCCTTCGCGGCACAAGGCCGCTCCTACAGGGTACGTGCATCGCTCGGATGTCAGAGCTTCGCCACCACTTCCCGCCAGCAACCCTGCTCCAGCCCCTCGATCGTCCAATCGCCGATGCGCACCCGCACCAGGCGCAAGGTCGGCAACCCCACCGCAGCCGTCATCCGCCGCACCTGGCGGTTTCGCCCCTCACGAATCACCAGCGCCAACCAGGCCGTCGGCACGCTCTTGCGAAAGCGCACCGGTGGATTGCGCGGCCACAGCTCGGGCTCCTCAAGCAAGCGTGCCTCGGCCGGCAGCGTTGGTCCGTCATTGAGCTCCACCCCCTCGCGCAGACGTTGCAGTTGCTCTTGGCTCGGTTCACCTTCGACCTGCACCCAGTAGGTTTTGGCCAACTTGTGCTTGGGGTCGGCGATGCGCGCCTGCAGGCGGCCATCGTTGGTCAGCAGCAAAAGCCCTTCGCTGTCGCGGTCCAGCCGTCCAGCCGGATAGATGCCGGGGATATCGATGAAGTCCTTGAGCGTGGCACGGCCTTCGCCGTCACTGAACTGCGTGAGCACGTCGAACGGCTTGTTGAACAGGATCAGGCGAGGCTCGGCTGGCGGCGCCTTGGGCTGGCGACGCGGGCCGGAAGGCCGCGCCGTCGGACGGCGCGGTGTATTGCGGGGTGACAGGGACATGGATCCTCAGCGGAACGGCGGCTCATCGAAGCTACGCAGTTTACGCGAGTGCAGCGAGTTGAGCTCGGTGCGCAGCAGGTCGAGGGCGGCGATACCGATCTTCAGGTGCTGACTGACCGCGCGGTTGTAGAACGCGTTGGCCGAACCCGGCAGCTTGATCTCGCTGTGCAGCGGCTTGTCGGACACGCACAGCAAAGTGCCGTACGGCACGCGCAGGCGGTAGCCCTGGGCGGCGATGGTGCCGCTCTCCATGTCCACGGCCACGGCGCGGGACAGGTTGATCAGCGGCCGCTCCTGGGCCCAGCGCAGCTCCCAGTTGCGGTCGTCGTAGGTGAGCACGGTGCCGGTGCGCAGGCGCTTCTTCAACTGGTCGCCACGCTCACCGGTGACCTGCGCCGCCGCCTCCTGCAAGGCCAGTTGCACTTCGGCCAGGGCCGGGATCGGGATGTTTGGCGGTACCACGCGGTCGAGGATGCCGTCACGGCGCATGTAGGCGTGGGCCAGCACGTAGTCGCCGATGGTCTGCGACTGGCGCAAGCCACCGCAGTGGCCGATCATCAGCCAGCAGTGCGGGCGCAGCACGGCCAGGTGGTCGGTGATGTTCTTGGCGTTGGACGGGCCGACACCGATGTTGACCAGGGTGATGCCGTCGCCATCGGCGGCGATCAGGTGGTAAGCCGGCATCTGGTAGCGGTGCCAGACCACACTGGCGACCAGCGCCTGGGCCTCGCCGTGGTCCATGCCTTTTTCGATGATCACGTTGCCGGGCAGGACCATGCGTACAAAGCGTGGGTCCTCGCGCAATTGCTCCAGGCCATGGCCGATGAACTGGTCGACATAACGGTGGTAGTTGGTGAGCAGGATCCACGGCTGCATATGCCGCCAGTCGCTGCCGGTGTAGTGCACCAGGCGGCGCAGGGAGAAGTCCACGCGAGCCGCGTCGAACAGCGCCAGCGGCAGCGTGTCGGCGCCTTCCCAATCGCACAGGCCGTCGGCGATGTTGTCGGTGGCCGCCGACAGGTCG
Organism: Pseudomonas sp. MWU13-3659; assembly: GCF_023757525.1. NCBI lineage: Bacteria > Pseudomonadati > Pseudomonadota > Gammaproteobacteria > Pseudomonadales > Pseudomonadaceae > Pseudomonas > Pseudomonas sp. MWU13-3659. The sequence continues at coordinate 76,771 of NZ_JAMSHW010000001.1, forward strand.
GTGCTGGGGAACACCCGCGCCAGTTGCGCGGCGGTGATGCCGCTGCCGGCCAGTTCATCGCCCTGGTCGACCACGTAGGGATACGGGATGTTCTGTTCACTGACGCCCACTTCCACGCTCACGGTGTAGTCGTGCATCAACGGGCGCAGTTGTTCCAGCAGGTAGCTGCGGAAGGCTGCTGGCTGGGTGACGGTGACGCTGTAGGTGCCCGCCACCTGGACCTTGGCGTAGGCACGAGTGGTGGCGGCGACTTCACCCAGGCTGTGGTAGGTGAGGCGCAGGGCGGGGTAGCGGAACAGCGCGCGCTCGGCCTCGGTCGGTTCGGTGCGGTCCTTGAGGTAGCGCTTGAGGGCCTGGCTCAGGGCCCCGGTGGCCTGTTCATGCAAGGCCGCCAGACGGTCGACGGCCTGTTCGGGGGTAGCAACGACTGCAAACGCTTGGCTCACGCTGGGCTTCCTGTCTTAGGGACATGCATGCCAGCCATCTTGCCTGCGTTCACGGGTAAATACACCCCCGGATGTCGGCCTCACTGGCCTCTTCGCCGGCAAAGCCGGCTCCTACATGAGATCTATGCACCTTCCCATACCGGTGTCGCGCGCGCCACCAGCGCCGCGGTGTCCACGCCTCGCGGCAAGGCACCATAGGCCCGTCCACTTCCCGCCAACCGGCTACCGATGAACGCGTCGCTGACTGTTGCATTACCCGCCTCGAGCAGCAGCTTGGCCTGCAGCGCCAAGGCAATGTCCTCGGTCAGCTGGCGTGCGCGGTACTGGATATCGCCGGAGTCGGCGAAGGCGCCTTTCAGGTTGCCGATGAACGCCGCCAGCCGCGCGTCGCCATGGCCATCCCCCAGCTCGCTGAACAACGCGTCGAGCACGCCCGGCTCCTTGGACAAAGCTCGCAGCACGTCCAGGCACTGCACGTTGCCCGACCCCTCCCAGGTGGAGTTGACCGGCGCTTCGCGGTACAGCCGTGGCAGGATGCTGTCCTCGACATAACCGGCGCCCCCCAGGCACTCGGCGGCTTCGTTGATCATTCCCGGCGCCCGCTTGCAGATCCAGTACTTGCCCACCGCCGTCACCAGCCGAGAGAAGTGCGCCTGCTGCGGATCGTCGAGTTGATCCAGCGCCTGGCCCATGCGCAGGCTCAGGGCCAGCGCGGCCTCGCTCTCCAGCGCAAGATCGGCCAGCACGTTCTGCATCAACGGTTGCTCGTTGAGCACGCGGCCACCGACCTTGCGGTGCGCGCAGTGATGTGCCGCCTGGGTCAGGGCCTGGCGCATCAACGCGCTAGAGCCGACCATGCAATCGAAGCGGGTCATGGCCACCATCTCGATGATGGTCGGCACGCCCCGCCCCTCCTCGCCGACCATCCATGCCAAGGCGCCACGGAACTCCACTTCGCTGGAGGCATTGGAACAGTTGCCGAGCTTGTTCTTCAGGCGCTGGATATAGAACTGGTTGCGCTGGTCATCGGGGCGGTGGCGCGGCAGCAGGAAGCAGCTCAGGCCCTTTTCGGTCTGGGCCAGGGTCAGGAAGGCGTCGCACATGGGCGCAGAGCAAAACCACTTGTGCCCCACCAACTCGTAGGGCTGGCCTGGGCCCGGCGCGCCCACCGGGTAGGCGCGGGTAGTGTTGGCCCGCACATCGGTCCCCCCCTGTTTCTCGGTCATGGCCATGCCAAGGGTGACACCGGCCTTGTGCCGATCACCAATGTTGCGGGGGTCGTACGATCGGGCAAGGATCTTCGGCAACCAGTAGCCAGCCAACTCCGGCTGCAACCGCAGCGCCGGCACGGCGGCAAAGGTCATGGTCAGCGGGCAACCGGTGCCGGCCTCGGCCTGGCTGTGCAGGTAGGTCATCGAGGCGCGCGCCACGTGGGCACCTGGGCGCGGCTCGGCCCAGGGCAGGGACGGCAGGCCATGCTCGACAGCCGTGCGCATCAGCTCATGGTAGGCGGGATGAAACTCAACCAGGTCGACGCGATGGCCATAGCGGTCGTGGCTGCTGAATTCGGGCTTGTGCGCATTGGCGAGAAAACCCGCAGCCATCAGTGGGCCGCCGGCCAGGGCACCGTATGCGTCGATGCGCGGCTCGGCCCAGCCGGCACCGAAACGCCGCGACCACTCCTGGAGCGGCAGGTCAAGGCGGAAGAGATTGGCGCCGTCCAGCGAAGGCGGCTGGTTGGTGACTTCGTGGGTTTCAGCGAACTGGTGCAGGTTCATCGGGGCCTCCTGGTTCCGGTCGTGCCTGAAAGCCCCAGTGAAGCACCGCTGCCCGGTGAGTCAAAGTGACAAATCGGACTACATGGGGGGTGCTTCGCCGGCGAACGAGCTTTTCAGGGGACTCGCCTGAAGAGCGGCGGCGCCTTTGAGATCGAGCGCCGCACGCGCGGCGCATCGCGGATGAATCCGCTCCTACACGTTTGTTTCGGGCCAGTCACGCCTGGGAGGGTACCGGTGACCGCCTTGTTGGCAAGACGCGGTTTATCAGCTGGCGCTACCGTCGCTGGCAACCATGGCCTCACAGATGCGGCACGTTGCAACCGATGTAGGAGCGGATTCATCCGCGATGCGCCGCGCGGGCGGCGCTCGATCTCCAGAGCGCTGCAAGGCTGCCGCCCTGCACCTGGCAGCCAACAAGGCCTTGAGCCGTCAGAACCGCTTCAAGCCAGAAGCCACCCGGGTTGGCGGCAACTGCACCTGCGCGACCGCCAACGTCAGGCTCAACTCGAATCGGCTGCCCAACCCTGGCGTGGACTCATGGGACAGCGTCGCCTCGATCAATTCCCCCAGTTGCCGACAGATCGACAGCCCGACCCCCAGCCCGCCGTAGCGCCGGGTCATCGACCCATCCACCTGAGCGAACCGCTGGTACAGCACCGCCTGGTCCAGGTCGTCGAAACCGATGCCGCTGTCGCTGATGGTAATGCTCAAGGCGAGGCTGTCCGGCCCGGTACGACGGCCTCGCACCTGCACGGTGACGCCCCCCTGATGGGTGAATTTCAGGCCATTGTCCACCAGGCAGGCCACGCAGCGCGCAAGCTTTTGCGCGTCGCCCACCAAGCTGTCGGGCAGGTCGGCAGGCACATCCAGGCTCAGGTAAAGGCCTTTGGCAAGGGCCTGGCTGGCGTAACCCGCACGCAGCTCCTGCATCAATCGCCGCAGGCTGAACGGCCCATGCTGGTTGCGCAGGTGGCCGGCCTGCAGCTCGGTGAGGATCAGAATGTCGTCGACCATCGCCATCATGTCCTGGGCGGAGCCGGTGGCGGTGCGGTGGTACTGGGCCTGCTCTGCGCTCATCGGCAGGGTGTGCAGCAGCTCAAGCGAGCCGATCACACCGTTCATCGGCGTGCGCAGCTCGTGGGTCACGGTGGCCAGGAACTCATCCTTGAGCCGGTTGCTGCGGGCCAGTTGCAGGTTCATCTGCTCCAGGGTGCGGCCGGTCTCGCGCAGGGTCTGCGCCTGTTGCTCGCGCAGGCTGTTGATGCGGTCGGCCAGGGCCAGCGACAGCAGCGCCACCTCCAGCGCCGAGCCCAACTGGCTGGCGTACATGGTGATGAACAGGTTCGGCAGGTAGCCCAGCACCATCAGGGTGTTGACCAGCCCGCCGAGCAGGAAGGCAGTCCAGGCGATGATGAACCAGCGCGCCACCCGCAGCCCGCGCCACCAGGCATACAGCCCGGCACTGAAGATGCTCACGGTGAACAGCAGTGCCAACAGCGTGGCCATGCGCAACGCCACGCCGTAGCGCAGGGTCAGCGCCAGCACCATGACCAGGCCGCCGCCGGCCATCAACACCATCAGCAGGCGATCGAAACCTCGGCTCATGCGCCCCAGTTGCAGGAAGTGACGGGCGAACTGGCAACCGAACAGACCGGCGGCGCCAATGAAGAACGGGGTCGCGGCATTGGCCCACCAGGGGCTGTCTGGCCAGAAATAGGCGATACCGGCGCCATTGACCGACACCTGGTAAAGGCCGAACGAGGCGATGTACAGGATGTAGTAGAGGTAACTGACATCGCGCACGCTGAGGTAGATGAACAGGTTGTACACCAGCATCACCAGCAGCACGCCGTAGATCATCCCCAGCACGTAAAGGCGAGTGGGCTGGTCCTCGAGGTAGGCTTCGGCCGACCACAGGGTCAGTGGCGCCTGGATCGAACCCTGGCTGTGCAAGCGCAGGTAAGCGGTGGTCGACTGGCCTGGGCGCATGGGCAGTTCGAACAGGTAGTTGTTCTGGCGGATCTGCCGGCTGGCGTAAGGCAGTGCGTCACCAGTGCGCTGAGCCAGGCGATAGCCCCCTTGCTCATCCGGCAGGTAGAGTTCGAGATGGTCCAGGGGGGGATAGGCCAGCTCCAGCAACCACTGGCGCGGGGCAGCGGAGGGTGGGGCGGCGTAGTCGAGGTCGATGCGCAGCCAGAACACCGAGGTCGAATAACCGGCGTTCAACACCTCGTCCTGATGCTGCACGAAGCGGCTGGCAAAAGCGGGAGCACTGACCTGGGTGATCGTGGCGTTGCCATCGTGGTCCTCATAGACCAGCATGGAACGGCCCAGCGGCAAACGGCCGGTGCTGTCGTCGAATTCGACCGCCCCGGCGAGCAAGGGCAAGCAGCCCAGAAGCACAATCAGCAAATAGCGCATACAGCCCCAGCATGGCCTGTCCAGTCGCGTCGCGGTTGCCTCCTTTCCCTTTGAGACGACGTGATCCGGCAGAACCCGTTTATCGAGTTATCCGAGCACTCTAGCATAGCTTTCCGGCATGGCCAGAGGCCACTGCGAATTTGCATGCAGAAGCTCTAGCATGCAGCTTTCAGAGACCCACACAATTACATCCTGACCACTTGATCAACAAATCTTGCGCAGCGACCGATCCGCGCAAAAAGGTTTGGTGATAAGCTCGCCGACCATGAATACCTACAGCTCCCGCCCCGTTGTCCTCTGTCTTTCCGGCCACGACCCCAGTGGTGGCGCCGGCCTGCAGGCAGATATCGAAGCCCTGCTCGCCCAGGGCTGTCACGCCGCGCCTGCCGTGACCGCCCTGACCGTGCAGGATACCGTCAACGTTTCCGACTTCCGCGTGCTCGACCGCGCGTGGGTGCTGGCCCAGGCCAACGCCGTGCTGGCCGATTCCACGGTGGCCGCAGTCAAGCTGGGCATGCTCGGCTCGATCGAGATGGTCGACACCGTCGCCGAACTGCTGGCCGCGCACCCGCATCTGCCGCTGGTCTGCGACCCGGTGCTGCGCGCCGGCGGCGGTGGTCGCCTGGGCAAGGACGAGGTCGGCTACGCCCTGCGCGAACGCCTGCTGCCCCTGGCCACCATCGCCACGCCGAACCTGCCGGAAGCGCGCATCCTCGCGGAGCTGCCGGAAGGCACGGCGGACGAATGCGCCGAGAAACTGCTGCCGTTCTGTAGACACCTGCTGATCACCGGCGGTCACGGTGACGAGGCCGAAATCCACAACCGCCTGTACAGCCGAGATGGCCAGCCACATACCTGGACCTGCCAGCGCCTGCCAGGCAGCTACCATGGCTCGGGCTGCACCCTGGCCAGCGCCCTGGCCGGTCGCCTGGCCCTCGGCGAGCAGCTGGAAAGCGCCGTGCGCAGTGCCCTGGACTACACCTGGCGCACCCTGCGTGACGCCGAGCAACTGGGCAAGGGCCAGTACGTGCCGCGCCGCCTGCCCCTGGATTTCTGCTCCTGACACGAGGCCACCCGATGACGCTCCGCGGTCTGTATGCCATCACCGACAGCCAGCTGCTTGCCGGCCGTTTTCTCAGCCACGTCGAGGCGGCGCTCGAAGGCGGCGTCTGCCTGCTGCAGTACCGCGACAAGAGCGACGACGCCGGGCGCCGGCTGCGTGAAGCCGAAGGCCTGCAGAAGCTCTGCGAGCGCTACGGCACACAGCTGATCATCAACGACGACGCCGAGCTGGCCGCGCGCCTGGGTGTCGGCGTGCACCTGGGCCAGACCGACGGCCCACTGACGCCGGCCCGCGCCCTGCTCGGCCGCCAGGCGATCATCGGCTCCACCTGCCACGCCAGCCTCGAGCTCGCCGAGCAAGCCGCCAGCGAAGGCGCCAGCTATGTCGCTTTCGGCCGCTTCTTCAATTCCGTCACCAAGCCGGGCGCCCCGGCCGCCAGCCTCGAACTGCTGGAGCAGGCCCGTGCCCGCGTGAAACTGCCGATCGCGGTGATCGGCGGCATCACCCTCGACAACGCCGCCCCGCTGGTCGCCCATGGCGCCGACCTGCTGGCGGTGATCCACGGCCTGTTCGGTGCCGACAGCGCGCAGGAAGTCACCCGCCGCGCCCGCGCCTTCAACGCCCTGTTCGCCTCCTGATTTCGAGAGAAGATCCCATGTCCCGTTCCGAAGCCCTGTTCGCCCAAGCCCAGAAGCACATCCCCGGTGGCGTCAACTCACCCGTGCGTGCCTTCAAGAGCGTTGGCGGCACCCCGCTGTTCTTCAAGCACGCCGAAGGCGCCTATGTCATCGACGAAGACGACAAGCGCTACGTCGACTACGTCGGCTCCTGGGGCCCGATGATCCTCGGCCACGGCCACCCGGAGGTGCTGGACGCCGTGCGTCGGCAGCTGGAGCACGGCCTGTCGTACGGCGCACCGACCGCCATGGAAACCGAAATGGCCGACCTGGTCTGCTCGATCGTGCCGTCGATGGAAATGGTGCGCATGGTCAGCTCTGGCACCGAAGCGACCATGAGCGCCATTCGCCTGGCCCGTGGCTACACCGGCCGCGACGCGATCATCAAGTTCGAGGGCTGCTACCACGGCCACTCCGACAGCCTGCTGGTCAAGGCCGGTTCCGGCCTGCTGACACAAGGCGTACCGAGCTCGGCCGGCGTGCCGGCGGACTTCGCCAAGCACACCCTGACACTGCCGTTCAACGACATCGCCGCCGTCGAGAAGACCCTCGCCGAAGTGGGCCAGACCGTGGCCTGCATCATCGTCGAGCCGGTGGCCGGCAACATGAACTGCGTGCCTCCGGCGCCGGGCTTCCTCGAAGGCCTGCGCGAGCAGTGCGACAAGCATGGCGTGGTACTGATCTTCGATGAAGTGATGACCGGTTTCCGCGTATCGCTGGGCGGTGCCCAGGGCTACTACGGCATCACCCCAGACCTGTCGACCTTCGGCAAGATCGTCGGTGGCGGCATGCCGGTCGGCTGCTTCGGTGGCAAGCGCGAGATCATGGGCTGCATCGCCCCGCTGGGCCCGGTCTACCAGGCCGGCACCCTGTCGGGCAACCCGCTGGCCATGGCCGCCGGCCTGACCACCCTGAGGCTGATCAGCCGCCCCGGCTTCCACGACGAACTGACAGCCTTCACCAGCCGCATGCTCGACGGCCTGCAGCAACGCGCTGATGCCGCAGGCGTTCCGTTCGTCACCACGCAGGCAGGTGCCATGTTCGGCCTGTACTTCAGCGGCGCCGACGACATCGTCACCTTCGACGACGTGATGGCCAGCGACGCGGAACGCTTCAAGCGTTTCTTCCACCTGATGCTTGAAGGTGGCGTGTACCTGGCCCCGAGTGCCTTCGAGGCCGGCTTCACCTCCATCGCCCATGGTGACAAGGAGCTGCAGATCACCCTGGATGCGGCCGAGCGCGCCTTCGCCAAGCTCAAGTGACCCGGCCCTGTTCGCCGGCAAGCCGGCTCCTACAACACCTGTAGGGCCCGGCTTGCCGGCGAGCAAGCCTCAATGCGTGGCCCCGTTCACAGCGCCACGCTGAGGCTGCCCGTCCTTTCATGAGGCAGAAATTCGAGTAAATCTTTGTAAGGTTGGCGCTGCTTATCCCATAATGTGCCACCAGAGACATTGGCCGCAGCTTTGCAGAGGTAAGTCGATCCCCATGAACCGCACCGGCCGCGCCCTGACCCTGGGCTGCCTGTTGCTACTTCAGCCCCTGCTGGCCCTGGCGGAGGGCGGTAACTCGTTGCTGATTCCGGTGACGGGCCGCTGCACCCTCAATACAGCCCCCGAGGAACTGGAGAGCGCCCTGAAGGCCTGCGAGCGGACGGCGGAATCCGGGGATGCCGAGGCGCAGTACGAACTGGGCGAGTTCTACTACAGTGGCACACCGCGCCACCTCGACTTCGCCCTCAAATGGTTCGAGAAGGCCTCGCTGCAGGGCCAGGCGCAGGCACAGTACCGCCTGGGCTCGATGTTCTTCCATGGCGAAGGCGTCAAGGCCAACAACGTGCAGGCCTACATCCTGCTGAAAATGGCCGCGGTCAATGGGGCGGAGGACGCCCTGGACATGGCCGACGAAGTCACCGAGCAAATGCCCCGCGACGAACTCGAGCACGCCACCCAGGTGCTCGGCCAGATCTTCCGCAAATACCTGCTCGAACTGCAGAACGCCGAAGGGCGCACGCCCTTTTCGCCCTTGCCCTGAGCCCTCGCCTTCACCGTATCGTCAACTTCCACTGCCACAATCCATAGCAGGCGGGCAAACGCCGTTGGTGTCGTCGGCCGCTTTGCGACGCAAGGCCCCTTGAAGTGGCACGACCTCTGTAGGAGCGGCTTCAGCCGCGATCACCCGCAAAGCGGGTACCAGACACTGCGGCGCCTGCATCGCGGCTAAAGCCGCTCCTACAAAAGGGCGGCGCAAGCAGGCTTGAATACGAAGACTCCCGCGCAGGACCAGACCCCTTGATCGTTTCAGTGCTTTCGCCACTGCCATTCAAGGGTTATTCTTGAGTTCACATCCATCGCCGTCGAGCGGCTAAAAACGACCTTGAACGCACCCATACAACCCCATCGTTTCATCCTCGAACCTTTCGAGGCCCACCGTTTCGCCAACTTGTGCGGCCAGTTCGACGAGCACCTGCGCCTGATCGAGCAACGCCTGGCCATCGAGATCCGCAACCGCGGCAATCAATTCGAGCTGATCGGCGAACCCAAGACCACTTCTGCAGCTGAACAGCTGTTGCGCCGTCTCTACCGCGAGACCAAGGCCAACGATCTGTCGCCGGAAACCGTCCACCTCTATCTCCAGGAGTCGGCTGTCGAACACATCGACAACCCAGCCGTCAACGAGGTCAGCGTCTCGCTGCGCACGCGCAAGGGCAACATTCGCCCGCGCGGGCTCAACCAGCAGCGCTACGTCAAGGAAATCCTGGCCAACGACATCAACTTCGGCATCGGCCCGGCCGGTACCGGCAAGACGTATCTGGCCGTCGCCTGTGCCGTCGACGCCCTGGAGCGTGAGCAAGTGCGCCGCATCCTGCTGGTGCGCCCAGCGGTCGAAGCCGGCGAGAAGCTCGGCTTCCTGCCTGGCGACCTGGCACAGAAAATCGACCCGTATCTGCGCCCGCTCTACGACGCACTTTACGAAATGCTCGGCTTCGAACACGTGGCCAAGCTGATCGAGCGCCAGGTGATCGAGATCGCCCCGCTGGCGTACATGCGTGGCCGTACGCTCAACAACAGCTTCATCATCCTCGACGAAAGCCAGAACACCACCCTCGAGCAGATGAAGATGTTCCTCACCCGCATCGGCTTCGGCTCGACTGCGGTGATCACCGGCGACATCACCCAGGTCGACCTGCCACGCGGCACCAAGTCGGGCCTGGCCCACGTGATCGAGGTGCTCAAGGACGTGCCGGGCATCAGCTTCACCCATTTCCAGCCCAAGGACGTGGTACGCCACCCATTGGTGCAGCGTATCGTCGAAGCGTACGACCGTTTCGAAGCCCGTCAGTCGAAGCCCGAGGCAACTGGCAAAGATGCTTGAACTCGACCTGCAACGGGCCACGGACGCCGCAGCCCCCGATGACGCCGCCTTCCGCCGCTGGTGCGAGCTGGCCCTGCGCCAGCGCACAGCCGACTCGGAGATGACCATCCGCCTGGTCAACGAGATAGAAGGCCGCGAGCTGAACCACACTTACCGGCACAAGGACTACGCGACGAACGTGCTGTCCTTCCCCGCCGACGTCCCCGACGACCTGCTCGACATCCCGCTGCTGGGCGACCTGGTGATCTGCGTGCCGGTGGTCGAGCGTGAAGCCCTGGAACAGGGCAAGGCGCTCGAGGCGCACTGGGCACACCTGGTCATCCATGGTTGCCTGCACCTGCTCGGCTACGACCACATCGAAGACGATGAGGCCGAGGAGATGGAGGCGCTGGAACGAGAATTGCTGGCGGAGCTGGGCCACCCGGACCCGTACGCCGACGACGAAACCGATTCAATCACACACTGAACACTGCAAGGATCACGAGTAACCGCCATGAGCGAAGATCGATCGAGCAACGGGCAAAAGTCCTGGCTGGGTAAACTGACCCAGGCTTTTGCCCATGAGCCGAAAAACCGCCAGGAGCTCCTCGAGCTGCTGCGCGAAGCCCATCAGAACAAGCTGCTCGACAGCGAAGCGCTGACCATCGTCGAAGGCGCCATTCAGGTCGCCGACCTGCAGGTGCGCGACATCATGGTGCCGCGCTCGCAGATGATCAGCATCAAGGCCAGCCAGTCGCCACGGGAGTTCCTGCCGGCAGTGATCGACGCCGCGCACTCGCGCTACCCGGTGATCGGCGAAAGCCACGACGATGTGCTCGGCATCCTGCTCGCCAAGGACCTGCTGCCACTCATCCTCAAAGAGAACGGTGACAGCTTCAACATCAAGGACCTGCTGCGCCCGGCCACCTTCGTGCCCGAGTCGAAGCGCCTGAACGTGCTGCTGCGCGAGTTCCGCGCCAACCATAACCACATGGCCATCGTCATCGACGAATACGGTGGCGTGGCGGGCCTGGTGACCATCGAGGACGTGCTCGAGCAGATCGTCGGCGACATCGAGGACGAACACGATGTCGAGGAAGACAGCTACATCAAGCCACTGCCCAGCGGCGACTTCCTGATCAAGGCGCTCACGCCCATCGAGAACTTCAACGCGTTCTTCGACAGCGCATTCTCCGATGACGAGTTCGACACCGTCGGCGGCCTGGTCATGAGCGCCTTCGGCCACCTGCCCAAGCGTAACGAAACCACCGAGATCGGCAGCTACCGCTTCCGTGTTCTCAATGCCGACAGTCGCCGGATACACTTGCTGCGCCTGACACCGATCACCCGCTAAGGAACGACATGCGCTGGATCACCCGCCCCGGCTGGCCCGGTAACCTGCTGGCCCTGGCGGCCGGCGCCTCCACCCTCCTGGCCCTGGCGCCCTTCGACATCTGGCCGCTGGCCCTGCTGTCCCTGGCCCTGTTCTATGCCGGCCTGCGCGAACTGAGCCCGCGCCAGGCCCTCGGACGTGGCTGGTGCTTCGGTTTCGGCCTGTACGGCGCCGGCACCTGGTGGATCTACGTCAGCATGAACACCTACGGCGGCGCCTCGCCGCTGTTGGCGATCGCCCTGCTGGTGGCGTTCTTCGCCTGCCTGGCGTTCTTCTTCGCCCTGCCCGCCTGGTTGTGGGCGCGCTGGCTGCGCCGCGACGAGGCGCCATTGGCCGATGCCCTGTGCTTCGCCGCCTTGTGGTTGCTGCAAGAGGCCTTCCGCGGCTGGTTCCTTACCGGCTTCCCCTGGCTCTATGCTGGCTACAGCCAGCTCGACGGCCCACTGGCCGGCCTCGCCCCGCTGGGCGGCGTCTGGCTGGTCTCCTTCGCCCTGGCACTGAGCGCCGCCCTGCTGTGCAACCTCCATCGCCTGCGCGAACGCCGTTCGTTCCTGGCTGTGGGCGTGCTGTTGCTGGTGGCGCCCTGGATCATCGGCCTGGCCCTCAAGGACCACGCCTGGACCAAGCCGGCGGGCGACCCGCTGAAGGTCGCCGCCTTGCAAGGCAATGTGGAACAGGACCTGAAATGGGACCCGGCGCACGTCAATGCGCAACTGGCGCTGTACCGCGACATGAGCTTCAGCTCGAAGCCCGTCGACTTGCTGGTCTGGCCGGAAACCGCGGTCCCGGTGCTCAAGGACCAGGCCCAAGGCTATATCGACATGATGGGCGGTTTTGCCGCCGACCGGCATTCGGCGCTGATCACCGGTGTGCCGGTGCGCCAGGAAGTGCGCCACCAGCGCCGCTATTTCAACGGTGTCACTGTGACCGGCGAGGGCGACGGCACCTACCTCAAGCAGAAGCTGGTGCCGTTTGGTGAGTACGTGCCATTGCAAGACATGCTGCGCGGGCTGATCGAGTTCTTCAACCTGCCAATGTCGGACTTCGCCCGCGGCCCCGAGGACCAGCCACTGCTGCAGGCCAAGGGCTACCAGATCGCACCGTACATCTGCTACGAAGTGGTCTACCCGGAGTTCGCCGCCAGCCTGGCGGCGCGCAGCGACCTGCTGCTGACCATCAGCAACGACACCTGGTTCGGCACCTCGATCGGGCCGCTGCAACACCTGCAGATGGCCCAGATGCGTGCGCTGGAGGCCGGGCGCTGGATGATCCGCGCCACCAACAACGGCGTGACCGCGCTGATTGACCCATTTGGCCGGATCACTGCGCAGGTTCCGCAATTCCAGCGGGCGGTACTGTATGGCGAGGTGGTGCCAATGCAGCAACTCACGCCTTACCTGCAATGGCGCTCGTGGCCGCTGGCGATCGTCTGCGCATTGCTGCTGGGTTGGGCGCTATTGGCGGGGCGGATCGCCAAAACCGTCTGACCAGCAATGCCCCCTGTAGGAGCGGCTTTAGCCGCGATTACCCACGAAGCGGGTAGCAGGCACCGCGTCGCCTGCATCGCGGCTAAAGCCGCTCCCACAGGAATCGGGTACGCCAGGCATCAATAGAACAACCGATACCCCAGCAAACCCACCGCCTCGTTCAGCAACTGCCCGCTCTGCCACATTGCCCGCCCTTCCGGCAGCAACCCGCCAAACGGCCGCGCATGCTCCTGCCCGAGGAAGCCCACCGGTGCTGGCACCACCTCGAAGCCAGCTCGCTCGAAGCTCCAGCGCGAGCGCTGCATATGCCAGGCCTGGGTCACGACCACCACACGACGAATACCCAACGGCTGCAGCAGCTTTGCCGTGAAGTCGGCATTCTCCCAGGTGGTACGGCTGGCCTCTTCCTTCCAGGCGACCTTCACCCCGAAATCGGCCTCCAGGCGATCAGCCATCAACTGCGCCTCACTGGGCGGCGTGCCATAGTGCAAGCCGCCACTGGTCACCACCGGCAACCCGGAAGCCTTGGCCAACTGGGCAGCAAAGCGCATGCGCTCCAGCGCGACATAGGTCGGCTGGTCCGAGCCACCCCAGGCTGGATCGCCCCGTTCACGCCCGGCGCCAAGGACCACGATGGCATCGGCTTTCTTCGCCAGGTCTTTCCAGTCGACCAATTCAAGGGACGGTTCGGTCTCCAACGCCCGTGCCGCCTGCTCCACCACCAGCGGCATGCTCATCAGCCACAGCCCACCCAATCCAACGGCGAAACAGAAGGCCGCCAGGCGCGGACGCCGCCGTCGCCACCACCAGGCGGCAAGCAGCAGGAGCAGGAGCAGACCCGGGGGCATCAACCATTGTTTGATGAAAAAGCGAATCGGCATGACATACCTCCATGGAAGGCATGCAGCCTAAGAGGATCGGCGCCGGGCCTCAAGGGCTACCGGCACCGATCGGAGCGTGTGTATCGAAGAACCGGCGCGTTGCCCTGCGCCTGCAACCCTGAACGGCTATCGGGACGGCAGCGTCCTGGATCTGGCTGGAGCGGTTGAACGCTTTCTATCCTTGAGCCAGATGATCCTGGCCGTGGACGGTTCCGGCTGCGTATACGCACCGGCGCTGGCATGGCGGCTTTCCGGGAGGGATTCCAGGTAAGCCTTGATTACCTCGAACTCGGCGTGGCTCAGACCGCGCAATTCCAGTTCGGCGGGCATCTCATCGCGCAATCGTACCGATGTCCTGGCAATTTCCAGTGCCAGGCCCAGGCGGTCGATCAGGCGCTCGTACAGCTCCGGTTTGTTTGCAGGTAGTTGCGACTCTCCCATCCGTTCACCTCATTGAAGGTAAGAATATCTCCCCCCACAAAAGAGCTTAGCGTCGCTGGCAAAAGCAGCCGTCCGTCACGACCAACGGCCCGCGCGGCGCGCGATGCAAACTGGGTTTCCCACGACGCGCGACGCTCATGTATGCTACGGCGTTCACTCTATTACGACACCGGAGTGCCGGACGCAGCGAGGTCGCGCTGCCTGGAACATGTCTCTTATCTCTCAATACAAAGTAGCCATGCACGAACAATACACACCCCGTGATGTAGAAGCCGCCGCCCAGAATGCCTGGGACGAGCAACAATCGTTCGCTGTTACCGAACAGCCAGGCAAAGACACGTACTACTGCCTATCGATGTTCCCGTACCCGAGCGGCAAGCTACACATGGGCCACGTGCGCAACTACACCATCGGCGACGTGATTGCCCGCTACCAGCGCATGCTCGGCAAGAACGTCCTGCAACCCATGGGTTGGGACGCCTTCGGCATGCCGGCGGAAAACGCCGCGATGAAGAACAACGTCGCGCCGGCCAAGTGGACCTACGAGAACATCGACTACATGAAGACCCAGCTCAAGAGCCTGGGCCTGGCCATCGACTGGTCGCGTGAAGTCACCACCTGCAAGCCGGACTACTACCGCTGGGAACAGTGGCTGTTCACCCGCCTGTTCGAAAAAGGTGTCATCTACCGCAAGAACGGCACCGTCAACTGGGACCCGGCCGACCAGACGGTCCTGGCCAACGAGCAGGTCATCGACGGCCGTGGCTGGCGTTCGGGCGCGCTGATCGAGAAGCGCGAGATCCCGATGTACTACTTCCGCATCACCGACTACGCCGACGAGCTGCTGGAAAGCCTCGACGAGCTGCCGGGCTGGCCCGAGCAGGTCAAGACGATGCAGCGCAACTGGATCGGCAAGTCGCGCGGCATGGAAGTGCAGTTCCCGTACCACCAGGACAGCATCGGCCATGAAGGCACCCTGAAGGTCTTCACCACCCGTCCGGACACGCTGATGGGCGCCACCTACGTGGCCGTCGCCGCCGAACACCCGCTGGCCACCCAGGCCGCCCAGGGCAATGCTGCGCTGCAGGCGTTCATCGACGAGTGCAAGAGCGGCAGCGTCGCCGAGGCCGACATGGCCACGCAGGAGAAGAAGGGCATGGCCACTTCCCTGTTCGTCGAGCACCCGCTGACCGGCGAAAAACTGCCGGTATGGGTCGCCAACTATGTGCTGATGCACTACGGCGACGGCGCGGTGATGGCCGTGCCGGCTCACGACGAGCGCGACTTCGAGTTCGCCCACAAGTACAACCTGCCGGTCAAGGCCGTGGTGCGCACCAGCGCCGGTGACGAAGTCGGCAGCGAATGGCTGGCCGCCTACGGCGAGCACGGCCAGCTGATCAACTCCGGCGAGTTCGACGGCCTGGACTTCCAGGGTGCCTTCGACGCCATCGAAGCCGCGCTGATCCGCAAGGACCTCGGCAAGTCGCGCACCCAGTTCCGCCTGCGCGACTGGGGCATCAGCCGCCAGCGCTACTGGGGTTGCCCGATCCCGATCATCCACTGCCCGTCCTGCGGCGACGTGCCGGTGCCGGAAGACCAGCTGCCGGTGACGCTGCCGGAGAACGTGGTGCCGGACGGCGCCGGTTCGCCGCTGGCGCGCATGCCCGAGTTCTATGAGTGCACCTGCCCGAAATGCGGCACGGCGGCCAAGCGCGAAACCGACACCATGGACACCTTCGTCGAGTCGTCGTGGTACTTCGCCCGCTACGCCTCCCCGAACTACGACAAGGGCCTGGTCGACCCGAAAGCCGCCAACCACTGGCTGCCGGTGGACCAGTACATCGGCGGTATCGAGCACGCCATCCTGCACCTGCTGTACGCGCGCTTCTTCCACAAGCTGATGCGTGACGAAGGCCTGGTAACCTCGAACGAGCCGTTCAAGAACCTGCTCACCCAAGGCATGGTCGTCGCCGAAACCTACTACCGTGTCGCCAGCAACGGCGGCAAGGACTGGTTCAACCCGGCCGACGTCGAGATCGAGCGCGATGCGAAAGCCAAGATCATTGGCGCGCGCCTGAAGACCGACGGCCTGCCGGTGGAAATCGGCGGCACCGAGAAGATGTCGAAGTCGAAGAACAACGGCGTCGACCCGCAGTCGATGATCGAGCAGTATGGTGCCGACACCTGCCGCCTGTTCATGATGTTCGCCTCGCCGCCCGACATGAGCCTGGAGTGGTCCGACTCCGGTGTCGAAGGCGCGAGCCGCTTCCTGCGCCGTGTCTGGCGTCTGGCGCAGGCTCATGTCAGCCAAGGCCTGCCGGGCAAGTTGGACGTCACCGCCCTGAGCGACGAGCAGAAGGTCGTCCGCCGTGCCATCCACGCCGCGATCAAGCAGGCCAGCACCGACGTGGGCCAGTTCCACAAGTTCAACACCGCCATCGCCCAGGTGATGACCGTGATGAACGTGCTGGAGAAGGCCCCGCAGGCCACCGCACAAGACCGCGCCCTGCTGCAGGAAGGCCTCGAGGCCGTCACCCTGCTGCTGGCGCCGATCACCCCGCACATCTCCCACGAACTGTGGAAGCAGCTGGGCCATGAGCAAGCGGTGATCGACGCGACCTGGCCGACGGTTGACGAAAGCGCCCTGGTACAAGACACCGTGACGCTGGTGGTGCAGGTCAACGGCAAGCTGCGTGGCCAGGTGGAAATGCCTGCCGCCGCCAGCCGTGAAGAGATCGAAGCCGCTGCCCGCAACAACGAGAACGTCCTGCGTTTCACCGACGGCCTGACCATCCGCAAGGTCATCGTGGTACCGGGCAAACTGGTCAACATCGTCGCCAATTGATGGCAACGCCCACCCGCACGGGTGGGCGTATTCGGCCCACGAGGGAGCTACAACATGATCAAACGCAATCTGCTGGTAATGGGCCTCGCGGTACTGCTGAGCGCCTGCGGTTTCCAGCTGCGTGGCACTGGCACCACCGAACTGACCATCAAGGAACTGGACCTCAGCGCCCGTAACGCCTATGGCGACACGGTCAAGCAACTGCGCACCACGCTGCAGAACAGTGGCGTGAAGGTCTACAGTGGCGCGCCCTACAAGCTCGTGCTCACCAATGAGCAGGAAACCCAGCGTGCAGCGACTTACACCGGAGGCTCCCGCTCGGCGGAATACGAGCTGACCACCGTGCTGAATTATGCAATCGAAGGCCAGAACGACAGCGTTCTGCTGGAAGACAAACTGCAAGTGCAGAAGTACTACGTGTACGACGGCAACAACATCACCGGCTCCGGCCAGGAAGCCACCCAGGTTCGCAACGAAATTCGCCGTGACCTGGTGCAAGGCATGATGGTACGCCTGCAACAGCTGACGCCAGCTCGCCTCGACGACCTACAGCGCAAGGCCGACGAACGCGCCCAAGCCGAAGCTCGTGCCCTGCAGGAAGCGCAACGCATCCAGGACGAGACGCCCCAGCAATCGCCGCTGGAAGTCCCGGCCAACTGAGCCTGAACGGGGCACCTGAGGTGCCCCGCCTCTTTCTATGAAACTGTCCCCCGCCCAACTCAACAAGCACCTTCAAGGCCAGCTCGCGCCCGTGTACATCGTCAGCGGTGACGACCCGCTGCTGTGCCAGGAAGCCGCCGACGCGATCCGCGGCGCCGCGCGCCAGCAGGGCTTCGATGAACGCCAGGTGTTCAGCGCCGACGCCAACTTCGACTGGGGCAACCTGCTCCAGGCCGGCGCCAGCCTGTCGTTGTTCGCCCAGCGTCGTCTGCTGGAACTGCGCCTGCCCTCCGGCAAGCCGGGTGACAAAGGCGCCGCCGCGCTGATGGAGTACTGCGCCAGGCCTGCCGAAGACACGCTGCTGCTGATCAGCCTGCCCAAGCTCGACGGCAGTGCGCAGAAGACCAAGTGGGGCAAGGCGCTGATCGAGGGTGAACACTGCCAGTTCGTGCAGATCTGGCCAGTGGATGCCCAGCAACTACCACAGTGGATAAACCAACGCCTGTCGCAGGCCGGCCTGTCGGCCCAGCGTGATGCGGTCGACCTGATCGCCGCGCGGGTGGAAGGCAACCTGCTGGCCGCCGCCCAGGAAATCGAGAAGCTCAAGCTGCTCGCCGAAGGCAACCAGATCACCGTCGAAACCGTCCAGGCTGCCGTCGCCGACAGC
The DNA here is from genome assembly GCF_023757525.1 of Pseudomonas sp. MWU13-3659. NCBI lineage: Bacteria > Pseudomonadati > Pseudomonadota > Gammaproteobacteria > Pseudomonadales > Pseudomonadaceae > Pseudomonas > Pseudomonas sp. MWU13-3659. The sequence goes on from NZ_JAMSHW010000001.1 coordinate 94,881, forward strand.
GCCCGCTTCGATGTCTTCGGCCTGGTAGATGCCATTCTCAACGGTGAAGCGGCCCACGCCCTGCGCATGCTCGAAGGCCTGCGCGGCGAAGGTGTCGAGCCGCCGGTCATACTCTGGGCGCTGGCCCGTGAACTGCGCCTGCTGGCCGGGTTGGCCCTGCAATTCAGCCAAGGTGTGCCGTTGGACAAAGCCTTCAGCCAGGCCCGCCCCCCCGTGTGGGACAAACGTCGCCCACTGGTGAGCAAAGCCCTGCAACGCCTTTCGGCGCAGCGCTGGGCCATGCTGCTGCAGGATGCCCAGCGCATCGATGCGCAGATCAAGGGGCAGGCCGAAGGCTCGCCCTGGACCGGCCTGACTCGGTTGTCACTGCTGATGGCCGGGCAACGCCTGGCACTCCCGTCCGAGTAGGAGCGGCTTCAGCCGCGATCACCCGCAAAGCGGGTGCCAGATGCCGAGTCGCCTGCATCGCGGCTGAAGCCGCTCCTACAGAGACCGCGCCCGCCATACCCGTAGGAGCCGGCTTTGCCGACGAACAGCTTTCAAACCATAAACACAATCAATTGGCCCTCCTCTGGCCAACCGCCTAAAGTCCGCCACGAAATCCACCCCCGACCGGGAACCCACCATGAGCAAGAAACCCAAGAAGCACGGCCCCAACAAAGCCAAGTCGATCATCGCCCAACCGCTGTTCCGCTGCCGACAGGAACAACCAAACAAGGGCAAAGGCAGCTACCGCCGCGAAGCCTTCCAATCGAGAGATTGGGAGGCTTCTTGCTTTATGGCCGCCTGAAAGGGCATGAAAAGCGCAGGCATGGTATGGTCGGCACCTGACCTGCAATTCTGGATCTGTGCATGCCCTCTCGTCTCACTCTACGCTGGCAACCGCGCCAGCTGATCGCTGCCACCAGCTTCATCCTGCTCGTCGCCTGCGCGGAGAAACCCACCGCCGCGGACGCCCTGCCGCTGGCACCCGCCCAGCCCGCCCCGGTCGTCACCCTGCCCAGCGCCACCCCTGAAGTCAGCACCGAAATCCAGCCGTTGCAGACCTTCGCTCAATGGCAGGCAGGCTTCCGCCAGCAAGCCCTGCAAGCCGGTATCAGTCCCAGCCTGTTCGATCGCGCGTTCCTGGGCGTCACCCCGGACATGGACGTGATCAAGGCCGACCGCAGCCAACCCGAGTTCACCCGCCCGGTCTGGGAGTATCTCGACGGCGCCCTGTCGCCTCTGCGCGTGCGCAACGGCAAGAAGCTGCTGGAGCAGAACAGCGAACTGTTGAGCCGCATCGAACAGCGCTACGGCGTCGACCGCCAGGTGCTGGTCTCGGTCTGGGGCATGGAGAGCAACTTCGGCCAGTTCCAGGGCAGCAAGTCGGTGATCCGCTCACTGGCCACCCTCGCCTACGAAGGCCGTCGCCCGCAGTTCGCCCAGGACCAGCTGATCGCCGCCCTGCAGATCCTGCAGAACGGCGATATCCAGCCCGACGCCATGCGCGGCTCCTGGGCCGGCGCCATGGGCCAGACCCAGTTCATCCCGACCACCTACCTGACTCACGCTGTGGACTTCGACGGCGACGGTCGTCGCGACATCTGGAACAGCACCGCCGACGCCCTGGCCTCGACCGCTCACTATCTTCAAGCCTCCGGCTGGAAGCGTGGCCAGCCCTGGGGCTTCGAGGTGCAGGTGCCGGCAGGTTTCGACTTCTGGCTGGCTGATGGCAGCCAGCGCAAGAGTGTCAGCGAGTGGCTGCAACTGGGCGTGAAGCTGCCAGCAGGCACTCAACTGCCCGCAGGCAGCAGCCAGCTCTCCGCCGCGCTGCTGTTGCCGGCTGGAGCCCGCGGCCCGGCATTCCTGGTACTGGACAACTTCCGCGCCATCCTCAAGTACAACAACTCGTCTTCGTACGCGCTGGCGGTGAGCCTGCTGGGGGATCGCTTCTATGGCTGGGGCTTCATCGCCGGCAGTTGGCCGAAAGACGACCTGCCGCTGAGCCGCAGTGAGCGCATCGAGCTGCAGACGCTGCTCAATGCCAGCGGGCACGAGGCGGGCAATGCTGACGGGATCATCGGTGCCAATACCCGCAAGGCCATCCGCAATGCGCAGCAAGCACAGGGCTGGCCAGCGGACGGGTATCCGACGCACAAGTTGCTCGATAGCCTGCGTCGTTGAGACCGGTTCGCCGGCAAAGCCGGCTCCTACAGGTTTGCGCCGACCTCAAGACCTGCGCGGTATCTGTAGGGGCCGGCTTGCCGGCGATGGGCCGCAAAGCGGCCCCGTCCCTTTCAAGCCTTGAACAGGCTCTGCTCCAGCACCACCCTCTGCTGACCGGCATCCAGCCGCACCTTCGCCCCCAGCGGCAAACATACATTCGGATCGCAGTGCCCACTGCGCCACCCGGCCAGCACCGGCACCCCAAGCGGCCCGAAGATATCCAGCAGCAACGGCGTCAACGCCGTGACCGTGATTCCGGCGAAATCCCCCACCAGCACACCTCGCACGCCCTCCAGCTTGCCAGCAAGGCGCAACTGGGTCAGCAGGCGATCCACCCGGTAAAGCGGCTCGTTGACGTCCTCGATGAACAGCATGCCGTCTCGGATATCAATTTCCGCCAGCGTGCCCATCGTGGCCCCCAGCATCGACAGGTTGCCCCCCACCAGGCGCCCGGAGGCCACGCCAGGCACCACCGTGGTGAGCGGGAAGGCTGCCGGATGGGTAATCACATCGCCCGCCCCCAGGCGCCCGCAAAGCTGCTCAAGCAGCGAATCGACGGTAGGCTCGAGCTTCCCACCCAACAAGTCAGCATTGAGCATCGCCCCGTGGAAGGTAACCAGGCCTGAATACCGGTTGATGGCCGTATGCAAGGCGGTGATATCGCTATAGCCGATCAGCGGCTTGGGATGGCGGCGAATCAGTTCGAAATCGAGGGCACCAAGCAGGCGCATGCTGCCATAGCCGCCCCGCATGCAGAGAATGGCGTCGATCTCGGGGTCGCGAAAGGCATCGTGCAGGTCCTGGAGACGCTGCTGGTCGCTGCCCGCCAGGTAACCTTCTGCCTGGCTCACCCCAGGGTAGAGGCGGCAACGGTAGCCCCGCCGCTCGAACCACTGGCGGGCCTTGTCGGCATCCACCCTGGCCGGCCCCGCTGGCGCGACGATGGCGAAGCAGGCATTGTCGGGCAGCGCCTGGGGCAACAGGGTTTCAACGGTCTCCACACAATTCATCACGCCACTCCTTGCAGCTTGTCGCTTGAAACTTGCAGCTAAAAAAAAACCGATGCCGCCTCACGGCGTGCATCGGCATGGTCGCTCAAGCTCGCGTCAGAGCTTGATCTTGGCTTCGTGAGCCTGCTGGTCGGCGTGGTACGACGAGCGTACCAGCGGGCCGGAGGCGACGTTCTTGAAGCCCATCTTGTAGCCTTCCTCGGCGAACCAGGCGAAGGTGTCCGGGTGCACGAAGCGCTGCACCGGCAGGTGGTTGCGCGACGGTTGCAGGTACTGGCCCAGGGTCAGCATATCGATGTCGTGCTCACGCATGCGGTGCATGACCTCGATGACTTCCTCGTCGGTCTCGCCCAGGCCCAGCATCAGGCCGGACTTGGTCGGTACGTGCGGCACCATCTGCTTGAACTTCTGCAGCAGGTCCAGCGACCAGTCGTAGTCCGAACCCGGACGCGCGGCCTTGTACAGGCGTGGCACGGTCTCGAGGTTGTGGTTGAACACGTCCGGTGGGGTCTGCGCGGTGATCTCCAGCGCCACGTCCATGCGCCCGCGGTAGTCGGGCACCAGGGTTTCCAGTTGCACGCCCGGCGACAGCGCACGGATTTCGCGGATGCAGTCGGCGAAGTGCTGGGCACCGCCGTCACGCAGGTCGTCGCGGTCCACCGAAGTGATCACCACGTACTTCAGGCGCAGGTCGGCGATAGCGATGGCCAGGTTCTTCGGTTCGTCCAGGTCCAGCGGCTTCGGACGGCCGTGGCCAACGTCGCAGAACGGGCAGCGACGGGTGCAGATGTCGCCCATGATCATGAAGGTCGCGGTACCGCCGGAGAAGCACTCGCCCAGGTTCGGGCAGGAGGCCTCCTCGCAGACGCTGTGCAGCTTGTGCTTGCGCAGCAGTTGCTTGATACGGTCGACTTCCGGCGAAACCGGGATGCGCACGCGAATCCAGTCAGGCTTTTTCGGGAGTTCTTCGGTGGGGATGATCTTCACCGGGATACGCGCCACCTTCTCGGCGCCACGGAGTTTCACGCCGGCCTCGACTTTCTTCGGGGCGGGGCGTGGGGTGACGTCTTGCGTCGGGATCAGGTTCGGCACGGCTTCTTGCACAGTTGTCATAATCAGTCGATTCCGCCCGTCAGGGTCGTCTGCTCAGCATAGTCGAGGTGCCTGACCAGCTGTCCGCGCAGCCTTGTCCTGACCTCGTCGAGTTCGATCGGGCCTGCCAGGTCGCGCAGCTGGGTCATGGCCAGCCCCGCATACCCGCAGGGGTTGATTCGGCGGAATGGCGCAAGGTCCATGTCCACGTTCAGGGCAAGGCCGTGGAAGGAACGGCCATTGCGGATTCGAAGGCCAAGGGACGCGATCTTCGCGCCATCGACATAGACGCCAGGGGCATCGGGCTTGGCCACGGCCTGCACGCCATAGCTGGCAAGCAGGTCGATCAGGGTCTGCTCGATGCGGCTGACCAGTTCGCGCACGCCAATGCTCAGGCGGCGCACGTCCAACAACAGGTAAGCCACCAGCTGGCCAGGGCCATGATAAGTGACCTGGCCGCCGCGGTCGGTCTGCACCACCGGGATCTCGCCCGGGATCAGCAGGTGCTCGGCCTTGCCGGCCTGCCCCTGGGTGAAGACCGCAGGGTGCTCCACCAGCCAGATTTCGTCCTGGCTGTCGGGGCCACGTTGCTCGGTAAAACGACGCATGGCCTCCAGCACCGGTTCATAGGGCTGCAGGCCAAGATCGCGAACACCGAGAACGCCGGGCATCACAGCACCATTTTCACGATGCCGGTGGCACGCAGGGCACTGTTGATGTCGTGCAGCTGGTTCTCGCTCTCGGCAACGATATGCAGTTGCACCGTGGTGTACTTGCCTTCCTTGCTCTGGCGCTCGGCCAGGGTCGACAGGTCGACCTTGGCGTGCTTGCTGAGGATCTCGATCACGGTATCGCGGAAACCGACGACGGTGTCGCCGATCACCTTGATCGGGTAATCCTCGCAGGGGAATTCGATTTTGTGCGACTTGACGTCAGGTTCGCTCATGGCGGAAACGGCCTCGTAAGCCGTGGCAGCAACAACGCCCCCGCCTGGTTCACGGGGGCATGCAGGTCACGTGTCAGTTGAACAACCCGTAGAAGAACAGACGGATGCTATCCCACATACGGCGCAAGAATCCGCCTTCCTCTACGCCATCGAGGGCAATGAGGTCGGCACTGTGAACCACTTTCTCGTCCAGTTTGACTTCCACTTTGCCGATCACGTCACCTTTATTGATCGGTGCGGTGAGCTGCGGGTTCATGGTCATCGAAGCCTGGAGGCGTTTCAATTGGCCTTTAGGCATGGTCATGGTCAGGTCGTTGGCCAGGCCGGCTTTCACCTGGTTGGTGGCGCCTTTCCATACCGGTGCCTGGGTCAGCTCGGTGCCCTTCTGGTAGAAGGTCTGGGTTTCGAAGAAGCGGAAACCGTAGGTCAGCAGCTTTTGCGTCTCGGCGGCGCGGGACTGTTCGCTGTTGGTACCGAACACCACGGCGATCAGGCGCTGGCCGTCGCGAACGGCCGAAGCGACCATGCAGTAGCCAGCTTCGTCGGTGTGGCCGGTCTTCAGGCCGTCGACGGTCTTGTCGCGCCACAGCAGCAGGTTGCGGTTGGGCTGCTTGATGTTGTTCCAGTAGAACTCTTTCTGCGAGTAGATGGCGTAGTGTGCGGGGTCTTCGTTGATGATCGCGCGTGCCAGCAGGGCCATGTCGTGGGCCGAAGAGTAGTGCTCCGGGTTCGGCAGGCCGGTCGGGTTCATGAAGTGGCTGTTGGCCATCCCCAGGTCGCCGGCGGTCTTGTTCATCATGTCGGCGAAGGCGTCTTCGCTGCCGGCGATGTGCTCGGACAGGGCCACAGAGGCATCGTTACCCGACTGGATGATGATGCCGTGCAGCAGGTCACTGACGGTGACTTGGCTACCGACCTTGATGAACATGCGCGAACCACCGGTGCGCCAGGCGTTCTCGCTGACGGTGACCGGGTCGTTCTCGCCGATCTGGCCACGACGGATGTCCAGGGTGGCGATGTAGGCGGTCATCAGCTTGGTCAGGCTGGCGGGTGGCAGGCGCTCGTCACCGTTGTTCTCGACCAGCACGTTGCCGCTGGACGCGTCCATGAGTACGTAGGACTTGGCGGCCAGTTGCGGAGGTGCCGGCATCATCTGCTCCGCCGCGAAGGCAGCAGGCGTGATCAGCAGCAGAACGGGCAGGCAGAGTCGTTTGGCAAGGTTGGTGATGTTCATCCGTCTCTCGTAAATCGCTAATGGTCTGATGTTTCGTGGGCAGGTTCGGTTGCCCAGCGCCCCGTCAGTCTAGTTTTATGGCCTGTGGCCTGGCCCGACCGTGCGACGTAATGCCGCTGCGGGCAAAAACGGGCATTGTACATGCCATTGCCCGGCAATTCATGAACAAACCGACAGTGAGAGCTGCAAGCTGCAAGCAAGCGTGCGCCGGATGCCTTCGCTTTTTCTTGTAGCTTGCAGCTTGAGGCTTGCAGCTACCGTCAGTCAGTCACGACCTTCGCCTGTCCCAGGTTCGCCAGGCGAATGCTGTCCTGCGCCTGCTGGATCTCGCCTTGGCTGTTGATCGGCCCCAGGCGCACCCGGTGAAGCGTCTGCTGGTTGCGCACGATGGAGCTGATGAACACCGGCGCGCTGACCATGGTGCTCAGCTTCGAGCGCAGCAGCTCGGCGGCGTCCGGGTTGGCGAACGCGCCCACCTGCAGGAAGCTGCCACCGTTGCCGTTCGGTACGTTGTTACCCCCCACCTGCACCGGCACCACGGGCGCCGCGTGCTGCTGCGGCGGCGGGGTCCATTGCTCGATCCGCCCGGTGCTGGCCGGAATCGGCTGGGCCTGGGCCACCTGTGGCTCCTTGAGCATCAGCGGTGGCTGCTGGCCACGCTGGGCCCACCATTGCTGTGGATCGATCCCCTCGACGCGCACGTGCGCGGTGCCGATCTCGGCATAGCCGAGTTTCTTCGCGGCGGCATAGGACAAATCGATGATGCGATCAGAGTAGAACGGGCCACGGTCGTTGACCCGCAGGATCACGCTGCGGCCGTTGGCCAGGTTGGTCACCCGCACATAGGCTGGCAGCGGCAGGGTCTTGTGCGCCGCGCTCATGCCGTAGAGGTCATAGAGCTCGCCATTGGCGGTGTTCTGGCCGTGGAACTTGGTGCCGTACCACGAGGCAGTGCCCTCGGCGCGGTAGCTGCGCGAGTCCTGCATCGGGTAGTAAGTCTTGCCCATCACCGTGTACGGGTTGGCTTTGTAGTTGCCGGTGTGCACGGTCGGGGTGGCGTCGGGGATCTTGTTGACGTCGACATCCCACCAGGGCGCGCCATCCTTGTGGGCGCGGTTGATGTCCAGGCCCGGCTGCGCGCGGACGGTGTTGCCACCGCCTTGCGGTGTGGGGCGGCTGGAAGAGCAACTGGCCAACACCAGGCCCACGGCGAGGCAGGTCAACAGCTTGGCGGTGTTCACTGTAAAGAATTCGCGCATTACTTGACGCCCCGTGCCAGAACCAGCTGTTGCGAAAGCTGATGCACCGCCATGGCGTACATCACGCTGCGGTTGTAGCGAGTGATCGCATAGAAGTTCTTCAGGCCCATCCAGTACTCGGGGCCGTTTTCGCCCTCCAGGCGGAAGGCAGTGACCGGCAGATCATCGCGCAACGCATCATGGCTCGACCAGCCCAGCGCTCGCAACTCCCCGACCGTCTTCACCGGCTCGATTCCAGTGGTCAGGCCCTCGTCGACGCGCTCGCCACGCACCTGGGCAGGGCTGACAACCGGCTCGCCGGCCACCCAGCCATGGCGCTTGAAGTAGCTGGCGACGCTGCCGATGGCATCGTCCGGGTTGTTCCAGATATTGATATGGCCGTCACCGTCGAAGTCCACCGCATAGTTGCGGAAGCTGCTGGGCATGAACTGCGGCAGGCCCATGGCACCGGCGTAGGAGCCCTTGAGCGTCAATGGGTCGAGCTGCTCCTCGCGGGCCAGCAGGAGGAACTCGCGCAGCTCCTTGCGGAAGAATTCGGCACGCGGCGGGTAGTCGAAACCGAGCGTGGACAGGGCATCGATGACGCGATAGTTACCGGTATTGCGACCGAAGAAGGTCTCCACGCCGATGATCGAGACGATATATTGCGCCGGCACGCCATATTCCTGCTCGGCGCGGGCCAGGGCAGCCTCGTGCTGGCGCCAGAAGTCCACGCCGCGGGCAATGCGCGCATCGGTGAGGAACATCGGGCGGTATTCTTTCCAGGGTTTGACCCGCTCGGCCGGCCGCGAGATCGCGTCGAGGATCGCCTGCTTGCGCTGCACCTCGCGGAACACGCCCATCAGTTGCTCGCCGGCAAAGCCGTAGTCGCGGGTCATCTCGCCGACGAACTCGGCCACCTGGGGCGAGTTGTCGTAATCGCCGGCAACGGCCTGCTGGACAGCGCCGAACAGGCCCACCGCGCCGATCCACGGCACACAACGGGCAGCCCAGTTACGCACTGCTTGCATTGAATTCTTCACCTTTTTCAAACTTGCGCGATCCATTTGCGGTGCGTGTGGATCGACATCAGAACGCCAAACGCTGACAGCAGCGTCACCAACGAAGTTCCGCCATAGCTGATGAAGGGCAGCGGCACGCCCACCACGGGCAGAAGGCCGCTGACCATACCGATATTGACGAACACATAAACAAAGAAGGTCATGGTCAGGCTGCCCGCGAGCAGCTTGCCGAACAGGGTCTGCGCCTGGGCGGTGATCATCAGCCCACGGCCGATCAGCAGCAGGTAGACGATCAGCAGCAGGCAGATGCCGACCAGGCCGAACTCCTCACCCAGCACGGCGATGATGAAGTCGGTGTGGCTCTCGGGCAGGAAGTCCAGGTGCGATTGTGTGCCCAGCAGCCAGCCCTTGCCGAACACTCCGCCCGAGCCGATCGCCGCCTTGGACTGGATGATGTTCCAGCCGGTGCCCAGCGGGTCGCTTTCCGGGTCGAGGAAGGTCAGTACACGTTGCTTTTGGTAGTCGTGCATGACGAAGAACCACATGGCCACCGCCACCGGCACCGCTGCGGCGATCACACTGATGATCCAGCGCCAGCGCAGGCCGCCCATGAACAGCACGAAGGCGCCGGAGGCGAGGATCAGCAGCGCCGTGCCCAGGTCGGGCTGGCGCACGATGAGGATGAACGGCACGCCGATCATCACCAGGCTGATCGCCACATGCTTCAAATGCGGCGGTAGAGTGCGCTTGGACAAGTACCAGGCGATGGTCGCCGGCATGATGATCTTCATGAACTCCGAAGGCTGGAAACGGATCACCCCGGGGATGTTGATCCAGCGCGTGGCGCCCATGGCGTTGTGGCCCATCACGTCCACCACCACCAGCAGGAACACCCCGGCCAGGTAGGCCAGGGGCACCCAGCGCGCCATGAAGCGCGGCTCGAGCTGGGCGATGACGAACATCGACACCAGGCCGATGCCGAACGAGCTGGCCTGTTTCATCAGCAGGTCCCAGTTCTTGCCGCTGGCCGAATAGAGCACGAACAGGCTGCCGGCGGCCAGCGTCAGCAGGATGAGCAGCAAGGGGCCGTCGACATGGATGCGCTGCAGGAAGCTGGCGCGCCTGCGCATCACGTCCTCGCTGGAGAGCATGCGATCGAAATTGTTCTTCACGGGGCCGGTTCCTGGGCGACTGTGGCGGGGCCGAACTCGGGCTTGAGGCGGCCGTTCTCGTCGAGCAGCCAGGCGTCCATGACCTGACGCACCACGGGGGCGGCGACGCCGGAGCCGGACTCGCCGTTCTCGACCATCACCGAGACCACGATCTTCGGGTCCTCGGCGGGGGCGAAGGCAACGAACAGCGCGTGGTCGCGGTGCCGTTCCTGGAGTTTGTTGCGGTCGTACTTCTCGCCCTGCTTGATCGCCACGACCTGGGCCGTGCCGCTCTTGCCGGCGATGCGGTAGATCGAGCCGAGGGCGGCCTTGCGCGCGGTGCCGCGGGCACCGTGCATCACCTGCTCCATGCCGTGGGTGACCTTGGCCCAGTCGGACTTGTCACGCAGGACGATGTTCTCCATGGGGTTCTCGTCCACCGGCGGCTGGCCTTCGATGGTCTTGGCCAGGTGCGGGCGGTTCCACACGCCCTTGTTGGCGATCAGCGCGGTGGCCTGGGCCAATTGCAGCGGCGTTGTCTGCATGTAGCCCTGGCCGATGCCGAGGATCAAGGTTTCACCTGGGAACCAGGCCTGGCGACGGGTCGCGCGCTTCCACTCGCGCGAGGGCATCAGGCCGGGAGATTCTTCGAACATGTCCAGCGATACCTTCTGCCCGATGCCGAACTTGTTCATGTAGCTGGACAACCGATCGATGCCCATCTTGTGCGCAAGATCGTAGAAGTACGTGTCGTTTGAACGCATGATCGCCACATCGAGATCCACCCAGCCATCGCCGGTGCGGTTCCAGTTGCGGTACTTGTGATCGTAGTTGGGCAGTTGGTAATAGCCCGGGTCGAACACCCGGCTGCCCGCCGTGACCACGCCACTGTCGAGGCCGGCGATGGCCACCGCCGGCTTGATGGTCGAACCCGGTGGATACAGACCACGCAGCACACGGTTGAACAGCGGCCGGTCGATCGAGTCGCGCAGCTCGGCATAAGCCTTGAAGCTGATGCCGGTGACGAACAGGTTGGGGTCGAAGCTCGGCTGGCTGACCATCGCCAGCACCTCGCCAGTGCGTGGGTCGAGGGCGACGATAGCGCCACGGCGCCCGCCCAGGGCCTGCTCGGCGGCTTCCTGCAGCTTGATGTCGAGGCTCAGGACGATATCCTTGCCCGGTTTGGGATCAGTACGCTTGAGCACCCGCAACACCCGGCCACGGGCGTTGGTCTCGACTTCCTCGTAGCCCACCTGGCCGTGCAGCTCGGCTTCGTAGAAGCGCTCGATGCCGGTCTTGCCGATATGGTGAGTACCGCTGTAGTTGACCGGGTCGAGAGTCTTGAGCTCTTTCTCGTTGATCCGCCCCACATAGCCCACGGAATGAGCAAAGTGCGCCCCCTGCGGGTAGTGGCGCACCAGTTGCGCGGCCACTTCCACGCCGGGCAGGCGGAACTGGTTCACGGCGATGCGGGCGATCTGTTCTTCGTTGAGCTCGAACAGGATGGGTACCGGCTCGAAGGGCCGGCGCCCCTGCTTCATGCGTTTCTCGAACAGGGCGCGATCGTCTGGCGTGAGTTCCAGCACTTCGACGATCACATCCAGCACATCCTGCCACTTGCCGGGGTTGCCGGCGCGCTCACGGGTCATGACCAGGCTGAAGCTGGGGCGGTTGTCGGCGACCACCACCCCGTTGCGGTCGAAGATCAACCCACGGGTTGGCGGAATCGGCTGCACATGCACCCGGTTGTTCTCCGACAGCGTCGAGTGGTAGTCGTACTGGATGACCTGTAGAAAGTACAGCCGCGCGATCAGCACGCAGACGAGCGCCACCACCGCCACGGCGCCCACGACGACGCGGTTGCGCACCAGGCGGGCGTCTTTCTCGTGGTCCTTGAGGCGGATCTGCTGCGGCATCGGGCGGGCTTACAGGTTCATTTGTGGTAGGGATGCCCGGACAACACGGTCCAGGCGCGGTAGATCTGCTCGCCGATGAGTATCCTTACCAACGGGTGCGGCAGCGTCAGTGGCGACAGCGACCAGCGCTGCTCGCTGCGCGCACAGACTTCCGGCGCCAGCCCTTCCGGGCCACCCACCATCAGGTTGACCGTGCGCGCATCCAGGCGCCAGCGGTCGAGCTCACCGGCAAGCTGCTCGGTACTCCAGGGCTTGCCATGGACCTCCAGGGTGACGATGCGTTCCCCGGGCTGCACCTTGCTCAGCATCGCCTCGCCCTCCTGACGGATCAGGCGGGCGACATCGGCGTTCTTGCCGCGGGTGTTCAGCGGGATTTCCACCAGCTCCAGCGCAAGCTCGGAGGGCAGGCGCTTGGCATACTCATGCCAGCCTTCCTCGACCCATTTCGGCATGCGCGAGCCGACCGCGATCAGACGCAGACGCACGGCGCGACCTTATTCCCGATCCTTGAGCTTGTCGGAATAGTCGTGGGTGTTTTCCGGGCTGTGGTGCTTGCCATCGGCGGCACGGCTCTGCTCGGCACCCAGCCACAGGCGCTCCAGGTCGTAGAACTGGCGGGCGGCGGCGGTCATCATGTGCACGATGACGTCGTTCAGGTCGAGCAGCACCCAGTCGCTGTCGCCCTTGCCTTCTTCGCCCAGTGGCTGCGCGCCCTTGGCCTTGACCGCTTCGCGGACCTTTTCCAGCATCGCGTTGATCTGGCGGTTGGAGGTACCGGTGGCGATGATCATGTAGTCGGTCAGGCTGTGCTTATCACGCACGTCGATGACCTGGATGTCCTGGGCCTTGACGTCTTCCAGTGCGGCCTTGGTCAGTTCGACCAGTTCTTCGCCACTGATGCCATTGATTTTCTGCTTGGTCATATAAAACTCGTTCAACTCATTGAATGAGGCGCTCGCTGGCGCCGTCAGTTGGACGCACGATACAGGTCGTGCGCCTCGATATAGGCCAGTACTGCGTCCGGCACCAGGAACCGCGCCGACTTGCCGCTGGCCAGCAGCTGTCGGATTTGCGTGGCGGACACCGCGAGCGGGGTCTGCCAGACGAACGAAATGTGCCCCGCCGGGCCGGACATGGCGGTGGGATCGCTCTCCGAGCGCGCCGCCAGCAGGTTGCGCAACTCGTCAGGGGGTTCGACATCGGCATCCGGGCGCTGCAGCACCAGGATGTGACAGTGTTGCAACAGTTCTTCCCAACGGTGCCAGCTGGGCAGGCCACAGAAGGCATCCCAGCCCAGCACCAGGAACAACTGGTCATGCGTGTTCAGTTCAGCACGAATCGATTCGAGAGTGTCGATGGTGTACGACGGCTTGTCGCGGGCCAGTTCACGATCATCGACACTCAGGCAACCGACCCCGGCCACTGCGTCGCGCACCATGGCCAGGCGGTCATGAGGTGACACCTGTGGCGTGTCGCGGTGCGGTGGGCGGGCGTTGGGTAGCAGGCGCAGCTCGTCGAGGCACATGAACTCGGCCACTTCCAGCGCGCTGCGCAGGTGGCCGATATGCACCGGGTCGAACGTACCGCCGAGAATGCCGACGCGCCGGACTGCCAAAGCACTGCTCAACTCAGCACGGCTCCTGGCCGCGCAGTTGGCCATCGCCGATCACCACGTACTTCTCGCAGGTCAGGCCTTCCAGGCCGACCGGGCCGCGGGCGTGCAGCTTGTCGGTGGAAATGCCGATCTCCGCGCCCAGGCCATACTCGAAGCCGTCGGCGAAGCAGGTCGGGGTGTTGAGCATGACCGACGCCGAGTCGACCTCGGCCATGAAGCGCCGGGCCTGGCCCTGGTGTTCGGTGATGATCGAGTCGGTGTGGTGCGAACCGTAGTGGTTGATGTGCTCGATGGCCTGCTCCAGGTCGTCGACCACGCGAATCGACAAGATCGCGTCGAGGTATTCGGTGTGCCAGTCGTCTTCACTGGCCGGTTTGCTGTCGATGATCGCTCGGGTGCGCTCGCAACCGCGCAGCTCGACGCCCTTCTCCTGGAAGCGGCGGGCCATTTCCGGCAGGAAGCGCTCGGCCACGCGCTGGTCGACCAGCAGCGTTTCCAGGGCGCCGCAGATGCCGTAGCGGTAGGTCTTGGCGTTGAAGGCGACACGCCAGGCCTTGTCCAGGTCGGCGTGTTCATCGACGAAGATGTGGCAGATGCCGTCCAGGTGCTTGATCACCGGCACCCGGGCATCACGGCTGATGCGTTCGATCAGGCCACGGCCACCACGCGGGACGATGACGTCGACGAACGCCGGCATGCTGATCAGCGCGCCGACCGCTTCACGGTCGGTGGTTTCGACCACCTGCACCACCGCTGGCGGCAAGCCGGCCTCGGCCAGGCCACGCTGGATGCAGGTGGCGATGGCGCGATTGGAGTGAATGGCTTCGGAGCCGCCGCGCAGGATGGTGGCGTTGCCCGACTTGAGGCACAGGCTGGCGGCGTCGATGGTCACGTTGGGGCGCGACTCGTAGATGATCCCGATCACCCCCAGCGGCACGCGCATCTTGCCGACCTGGATGCCCGACGGGCGGTAGCTCATGTCGCGGATGGCGCCGACCGGGTCTGGCAGGCTGGCCACCTGGCGCAGGCCGGTGATCATGCCGTCGATGCGCGCGGGAGTGAGCGCCAGGCGGTCGAGCAACGCGGGTTCCAGGCCATTCTTGCGGCCATTGGCGAGATCCTGTTCATTGGCTGCGGTGAGCTCGGCGCGGGCCGCGTCGAGGGCATCGGCTGCGGCCTGCAGGGCGCGGTTCTTCTGCGCGGTGCTGGCACGGCCGATCACCCGCGAGGCCTCACGGGCGGCGCGACCCAGGCGGGTCATGTAGTCAAGAACGGACTCAGTCATGGGCTCGGTGTCTTGGCAAAGGGGAAATCGGCTGATTATAACTGGAGCGCTCGGGTACGCCCAGCGGCGGGTGGCGGATGGTAGAAAATGGTTGGAGGGAACGGGTAGGAAAGATGTAACCGCTCTTATCGAAAAAGCCCGTATCCGCTTCGGTCTTTTCGCGGGCAAACCCGCTCCCACAGGGTTCGGCATGCCTCTGTGGGAGCGGGTTTACCTGCGCAAAGGCCACACATCGATTCAGCCTCGGTTAAGTCATTCATTGCTATCATCTGCGCCTTCACAGCCACGAACCGCCCCTATGCCCGCCCCAGCCCCCTGCCCGGCCCGCGCGCTGCCCGACAATTTCTTCGACCGCGACGCCCAGACCCTCGCCCGCGAGCTGCTGGGCAAGGTCATCCGTCACCGCCACGGCGACCTCTGGCTGGCCGCGCGGATCATCGAGACCGAGGCTTACTACCTGACCGACAGGGGCAGCCACGCCTCTTTGGGCTACACCGAGAAGCGCAAGGCGCTGTTCCTCGATGGCGGCCACATCTACATGTATTACGCCCGGGGCGGCGACTCGCTGAACTTCAGCGCCCAGGGCCCGGGCAACGCCGTACTGATCAAGTCCGCCTACCCCTGGACCGACGCCCTTTCCGACGAAAACAGCCTGGCGCAGATGCAGCTCAACAACCCCGATGCCAGCGGCAACCTGCGCCCGCCCGAACGCCTGTGCAATGGCCAGACCCTGCTGTGCCGCGCGATGGGCCTGAAAGTGCCGCACTGGGACGCACAACGGTTCGACCCCGAACGCCTTTACGTCGAAGACTGCGGCATCACCGTGAAGCGGGTGATCCAGGCACCGCGCCTGGGCATCCCGCACGGTCGCGACGAACACCTGCCCTACCGCTTCGTCGACGCCGAGTATGCCCGTTACTGCACTCGCAACCCGTTGCGCCGCGGCCAGCACGAAGGCCGCGACTTCTTCATCCTCGAACAAGGAAACTGACCCATGGGCCAATGGCTCGACAGCCTGACCGCCTGGCTTGGCGCCAACCCGCAGTGGCTTGGCCTGGCGATATTCGTGATCGCCTGCGTGGAATGCCTGGCCATCGCCGGCATCATCGTGCCTGGCACCGTACTGCTGTTCGCCGTCGCCGTGCTCGCCGGCAGCGGCGCCTTCACCCTCGGGGAAACCCTGCTGCTGGGCTTCCTCGGCGGCCTGCTCGGTGACGCGATCTCCTACGGCGTGGGCAAGTACTTCCACCAGAACATCCGCCGCCTGCCGTTGCTGCGCAGCCACCCGGAGTGGATCGGCAGCGCCGAGGCGTACTTCCAGCGCTACGGCATCGCCAGCCTGCTGGTCGGGCGCTTCATCGGCCCGTTGCGGCCGATGCTGCCGATGGTGGCCGGCATGTTCGACATGCCGCTGCCGCGCTTCATCGCCGTCAGCCTGGTGGCTGGGGCCGGCTGGTCGGTCGCCTACCTGCTGCCGGGCTGGGCCACCGGTGCGGCGATGCGCCTGCCGTTGCCGGAGGGCTTCTGGCTGGATGCAGGCATCGTTTTCGGCAGCCTCGCGGTGCTGATCGGCCTGAGCCTGAACAGCAGCCTTCGCGACCAACGCTACGGGACACGACTGATCGCCGCACTGAGCGGCCTGGCAGTAGCGGCGCTGTTCATCGGCTGGCGCTACCTCAGCGAATTCGACCAGGGCCTGATGACCCTGGTGCAGGAGCATCGCAGCCAGGCCATCGATGGCGCCGTGGTGATGATCACCCGGTTGGGTGACTTCCGTACCCAGTTCTTCCTGGGCGGCCTGCTGACCGGCCCGCTGTTGCTGGCCCGGCAATGGCGCCATGCCCTGTTCGCCGGGGCGACGCTGATCGGTACCGCACTGGCCAATGGCTCGTTGAAATGGCTGTTTGCCCGCGCACGCCCGGAAGTGCTGGCCGACCCGTTGACCAGCTACAGCATGCCCAGCGGGCACAGCTCGGCGTCGTTCGCGTTCTTCCTGGTGCTGGCAGTACTGGCCGGGCGTGGACAGCCACCGCGCATGCGCCTGACCTGGGTGTTGCTGGGCTGCCTGCCGGCGCTGGCCATCGCTCTGTCGCGGGTGTACCTGGGGGCGCACTGGCCGACGGATATCCTGGCCGGGGCACTGCTGGCGTGCTGCGTGTGCGCGGCGAGCCTGACGCTGGTGCAGCATCGCCAGCCGCTCACGGCGTTGTCGCAACGGGTATGGTGGCTGGTGCTGCCGGCCTGTGTCGCGTTGCTGGCGTTCTTCATGCTGCATGCCCTGCCCAAGGCACTGCTGCGTTATCAGTATTGAAAAGCTTCGCCGGCACGCCGGCTCCTACAGAAAAGCGGCCAGCGCCAAACCCGTAGGAGCCGGCTTGCCGGCGAACAGAACGTCAGGCGAACAACTCACCCTGGATCCGCTCAAGCAGCGCCTGGATCGCCTCCAGCCGCCGCTGCGGCGAGTCGATCGCCAACAGGTCCAGCTTGTCCTCCTCCACGAACGGCAGCAGGTACGCCAGCTGGTTGCCCAGCGACTGGCGCCCATCGACATCCCGGGGCATGTCCAGCGCCTCCACCATCGGGTGCTCGCCCAGGGCCAGCAGCAACGCCAGCAGGTCATCGTCCTGCTCCACCAACGGGCTGTCCGCCTGGTCAGGCAACCACTGCACCTCGGCGAGCATGAGCTGGTCCTTCTGCACTTCTGTCTGCTCGACAGTGAACCGCCGGACACCTTCGACGCGGATACCCAGCAAGCCATTGTCCTGCTGCACGAAATCGCGGATCAGCGCCTCGCAACCAATCGAGGCCACCACCGGCGGGGCCTTGCCCACCTGTTCGCCTTCGAGGATGCACACCACGCCAAAGCCCGCGCCCTGTTTCATGCAGCGGCCGATCATGTCCAGGTAGCGCGCCTCGAAAATCTGCAGGTCGAGCAGGCAACCGGGGAACAACACGGTATTGAGGGGAAAAAGCGGTAGCGTCATGTATTTTCCTCAAGCCACCAGGCTGACCGCCAACGGCAGGAACACTGCCGTGGCCACGCCCATCAGGCTCATCGCCAGCGCGGCGAAGGCGCCGCATTCATCACTTTCCTGCAAGGCCACCGAGGTGCCGACCGCATGGGCGGTCACCCCCAGCGCCATGCCCCGCGCCTCGGGGCTGAGCACACCACAGCGCGTCAGCAGCGCCGGGCCGAAGATCGCCCCGATCACCCCGGTAATCAACACGAACACCGCCGCCAGGGCCGCCACGCCGCCAATCTGCTCGGCCACCAGCATGGCGATGGGCGACGTCACCGACTTCGGCGCCATGGTCATCAGGATCATGTGCTCGGCGCCGAACCACCGCCCCAGCGCCAGGCACGCCATGGTGGCGAACAGCCCCCCGACTACCAGCGTAGTAAATGTCGGCCAGAACAGTTGGCGGATGCGCCGCAGGTTGAGGTAAAGCGGTACCGCCAGGGCCACGGTGGCCGGGCCGAGGAGAATGTTCATGATCTCGGTGCTCTTGCGGTATTCGCTGTAGTCGATACCGCACAGCAACAGTACGCCGATCACCACCAGCATCGACACCAGCACCGGCTGCAGGAAGATCCAGCGAGTCTTTTCATAGGCCGCCAGCACCAACTGGTAGGCGGCCAGCGTGATGCCGATACCAAACAGCGGGTGGTGGATGACCGCATCGAGTGCGCCGTGCCAGTCGAGGGTCATGGCTGCTCCTCGCGCTTGCCCTGGCGATGGATGAGTTTCTGCATCAGCACGCCGACGAACACCAGGGTCAGCAGGCAGGAGATCAGCAGCGCGCCGACGATGGCCCAAAAGTCCGCGGCGATATCCTTGGCGTAGACCATCACCCCCACCGCCGGCGGCACCAACAGCAACGGCAGGTAGCGCAACAGGCTGCTGGCGGCGTCGTTGAGCGGCTTGCCCACCTCGCCACGGATCATCAGGAAGGCCAACAACAGCAGCAGGCCGATGATCGGCCCGGGCAGGATCGCCAGGAACAGGTGATTGATCGCCGTCCCCAGCAACTGGAACAGCACCAGCCAGGTCAAACCACGCAACAGCATAAGGACCTCCCGAGAGCATGGCGGCCATTATAAGCACGCTAAGCAAGTGTCTATAAGGCGATATTCGGCGAAAAGCGGGCAACTTGACTGAAACGGTTCGTCGTGCTGATCTTGCACACTCGTACCAAATGACAATCTGGAGAGTCGCGATGCCCTATGTACCCGTTACAGAGCTTTCGCAGTACGTTGGAAAGGAACTGGGACGTTCCGCCTGGCTGAAGATCGATCAGCAACGCATCAACCTGTTCGCCGAGGCTACCGGCGATTTCCAGTTCATCCATGTGGACCCGGCGAAAGCGGCCAAGACCCCCTTCGGCACCACCATCGCCCATGGTTTCCTCACCCTGTCGCTGATCCCCAAGCTGATGGAAGACATCCTGGTGCTGCCCGAAGGGCTGAAGATGGTGGTCAACTACGGGCTCGACAGCGTGCGCTTCATCCAGCCGGTGAAGGTCGACAGCAATGTGCGATTGAAGGTCGAGCTGGTTGACGCCACCGAGAAAAAGCCGGGGCAGTGGCTGCTCAAGGCAACCGTCACCCTCGAGATCGAGGGTGAGGAGAAACCGGCCTATATCGCCGAACCGCTGTCGCTCTGCTTCGTCTGAGATTCCTGACACAACTTGTTGGGAATCCCCCAGCCCTGTGGGAGCCACTGCCTCGCGCTGACTGCAATGGCCCATTCGCCGGCAAGGCCGGCTCCTACAGGCAAGGTGCTGATACCGGCCACATCCCCTTCGCATTCTGCGGCATACTCGGCGCATCGTTCGTCCGGACTCCACCATGCGCCCACTGCTCCCCCTCACTTTGATCCTGCTGCTCACCGCCTGCGGCGAAGGCGAACCGTTGTCGCCACCGGACGCACGCCTGCCCGATGGCGGTCGCTACCGTGGCCAGGTGGTCAATGGCCTGCTACAGGGTGAAGGGCGCATCGACTACCCCAACGGCAGCTGGTACGCCGGCACGTTCAAGGACGGGCAGTGGCACGGCCAGGGCGAATGGCACGGCAGCAACGGCGAGGTGTACCGCGGCCAGTTCAGCGAAGGCCTGTTCCAGGGCCTGGGCGACCTCACTACCCCTGGCAGCCACTATGCCGGCACCTTCAAGCATGGCCGACGCGATGGCGAGGGCGCGCTCAAGCAGCACGACCAGACCTACCGTGGCCAGTTCAAGGACGACCAGTACGAAGGTGCCGGCCAGCTCGAACTGGCCGACGGCAGCCGCTACCAAGGCCTGTTCGCCAAGGGCAAGCCCAATGGCGCGGGTGTTCGTAGCGACGCCAGCGGCAACCAGTTCAGCGGCCACTTCATCGACGGCCAGCTACAGGGCGCCGGCACCTACGACAGCGCCGACGGCGAGCAGTACATCGGTGAGTTCAAGGACAATCACCTGGAGGGGCGCGGCCGCTACGAGAACGCCGATGGCGACGTGTGGATCGGCGACTTCAAGGACGGCGTGCTGGTCGGCGAAGGCGAGCTGCTGGGCAGCGATGGCAGCCGCTACAAGGGCGGCTTCCGCGACTGGCGCTTCAACGGCATGGGCACCCTGCAACTGGCTGATGGCAGCCAGTATGCCGGCGGCTTTGCCGATGACGCCTACCAGGGCCACGGCCAGTTGACCCGCGCCGACGGCAAGGTCGAGGGCGGCACATGGGTCAATGGTGTGCGTGTGCGCGACGAAAAGGGCAAGCTGCTCCCCGACCCCCTCGACCTTGCCCTGCTCAACCAGGGCAAGCTACTGGACGATGCGCTGGCCAAGGTTCCACGCTCGGCCACGCCGCTGCAGCTATACAGCCTGGTGGTGGCCGGGGACGGCCAGCAGAGCGTGTTCCTGCGCGAGGCCGACTACGTCAGCAACATGCTCAAGGTGCGCTTCGGCGCCCAGGGCCAGGTCACCCTGGTCAACCACCGCGACCACCTGGCCGACCGTCCCATGGCCACCCGCGAGAACCTCACCCGCGCCGCCCGCACCCTGGCCGAACGCAGCGGCCCGGAAGACCTGGTGTTCATCTACCTGACCAGCCACGGCAGCCACGATCACCAGTTGGTGCTGGACCAGCCGCGCCTGCAACTGGCCGACCTGAGCGCCGACGAACTGGCAAGCGCCCTGGCGCCGCTCAAGCAGCGCGACAAGGTGATTGTCATCTCGGCCTGCTATTCCGGGGGCTACATCGCCCCGCTCAAGGACGACCGGACCCTGATCATGACCGCCGCGCGCCCCGACCGGGTGTCCTTCGGTTGCTCGGAAGAGGCCGACTTCACCTACTTCGGCGATGCCCTGTTCGCCCAGGCACTGAACCAGACCGACGACCTGAAACAGGCGTTTGAACTGGCGCGCAAGACCGTTGCCGAAAGAGAACGACGGGACGGTTTCGAAGCCTCCGAGCCGCAGCTGTGGGCCCCGCCAGCGGTGATCTCGCGCTGGCAGCGCCTGCGCCGGCAACAGGCCGAGCAAGCCTTGGGCAACGACGCCCGCCCCGCGGCGGGTGAACGGGCAAAAACACCGGGCACCCACTAAGCTTTGTAGTAACAAGGGAGAGACATCATGTACTTGACGCCTCAGCATGTCCTGCTTGCCGGTGCCACGGGTCTGACGGGTGAACACCTGCTCGACCGCCTGCTCAACGAACCCACCATCAGCCGTGTGCTGGCGCCCACCCGGCGGCCGCTGGCCGAGCACCCGCACCTGGAAAACCCGGTGGGTGACCCGGCCGTGTTTCTCCCGCAACTGGCTGGCCGCGTCGATATCGCCTTCTGCTGCCTGGGTACCACGCTCAAGCAGGCTGGCTCCGAATCCGCCTTCCGCGCCGTCGACCTGGACATGGTCGTGGCCTTCAGCAAACGCGCCCGGGAGATGGGCGCGCGCCACCTGCTGGTGATCAGCGCCCTGGGCGCCGACCCGAAATCCTCGGTGTTCTACAACCGGGTCAAGGGTGAAATGGAAGAGGCGCTCAAGCAACAGGACTGGCCGCAGCTGACCATCGTACGACCGTCGCTGCTGCTGGGTGAGCGCACCCAGCCACGGCTCGGCGAACGCCTGGCCGCACCGTTCTCGCGACTGGTGCCGGGCAAGTACCGGGGCATCGAAGTCTGTGTCCTGGCCCGAGCGCTGTGGCGCCTGGCATTGGAAGAAGAGGACGGCATACGCGTCGTCGAGTCCGACGAATTGCGCAAGTTGGGCAAGCGCTGATCGTTTGACCGGACGCAACCTCTGTAGGAGCGGCTTCAGCCGCGATGCCGGCAACGCGGTGACCGCCATCCGCTTCGCGGATGATCGCGGCTGAAGCCGCTCCTACAGAGCATTGAGCAGCTTCACTCGCTGACCTGGAACTCCACCCGCGCCGTTTCGCCACTCTCATCCAGCGCACTCAGCTCGGTGCGACCGACTTGCTCGAAACGCACCAGCAGGCTGTCCTGCCCACGGGTCTCACCCAACGGCTGGCCATTGAGGAACCACCAGCGCTGCCCGCCCCCGCCCAACGCCGACACTCGCAATTGCAGCGCCTCGTCGCTGGTGGCCGGCCTGCGCAAGTTGTCACCCGGGCGCACGCCGACGATCGACAGGGGCGGCGCGCTTGCCCCCACCTGCGGTGGGCAAGCCGAATCCTCGGCGGGCAGCCGTGCAGCCCGTCGTTCGGCCCGTGGCAGCCAAGGCTCCAGGGGCGCAGGCCACAAGGCGACTTCGCGGGCCATGGCGCCTGGGCAACCGCTGTCCACGCGCAAACCCTGCTCATTGACCCAGACGGACTCACGCAACCCAAGCCCCAACGGCTGGTCGGCCGCCTGCAAGGTCGGCGGCGTGGTGCCGTCGAGGGTCCAGGCAAAGCGTTGGCGGCGGCAGTTGGGGTCCTGGCGGTTCATCGGCTGGCCCAACGGCCAGCAGATCGCCGCAACCCCTACCGAACCCGGCACCGGCTCCACCGGCACGTTGATGCCACGCTGGGCATCGCGGTTGCTCAGCAGGTCATGCACCTGGAGCATCAACGGCGCCGCCGAGGCCAGGCCGAACTGCCCCGGTACCGGGGTGCCGTCGGGGCGGCCGATCCATACACCGATCAGGTAGCGTGGGCCGACGCCGACTGACCAGGCATCGCGAAAGCCATAGCTGGTGCCGGTCTTCCACGCCAACTGCGGGCGCTGTACCAACTCGGCATGCGGGTCGCGGTCCGGGCGGGCCAGGCCGCTGAGAATGCGCCGAGTGATCCAGGCCGAACCCGGCGACAACAGCCGACGCTCGAGCAGCGGGTCCTGGGGTTGCAAGCGGATCTGCGCGCTACGCCCCTCGCGGGCGAACGCCGCGTAACCGCCGACAAGGTCCTCCAGGCGACTGCCTGCGCCACCGAGAATCAACGACAGGTTCGGCTCGGCCAGCGGCGGCAGAGTCAACGGCACGCCGCCCATGCGCATCTGCGCGGCGAAACGCTTCGGGCCATAGGCCTCGAGCAACTGCACCGCTGGCAGGTTGAGCGACAGCGCCAACGCGGAGCTGGCCGACACCGGGCCACTGAAGCCCATGGAGAAATTACCCGGGCGATAGTCCCCGTAACGCCGCGGTACATCCTGCAGCAGCGACTCGGAATGAATCAGGCCCTCGTCCATGGCCATGGCATAGAGGAAGGGTTTGAGCGTCGAGCCGGGCGAACGCAGGGCGTGGATCATGTCGACATGGCCGAATCGACGCTCATCGGCCAGGTCGATCGACCCCAGATAGGCGCGCACCGCCATGCTTTGCGTCTCCACCACCAGCAGCGCCGCCGAGGTGCGTTCAGGTAGTCGTGCGCGCCAGCCCAGCAGCAGGTCTTCCAGACGCCGCTGCAGGGCGGCGTCGATCGTGGTGCGGATCAGTGGCGGGCTGTTCGGACTGTTCAGGCGCCGTGCCAGCAAAGGCGCCAGCGCCGGCTCCTGGCGAGGAGCGAGCAGCAATGGCTCCTCGCGTGCTTCGTCGATGCGCTGGGCCGGCCACACCTGGTACTCGGCCAGGCGCTGCAGGACCTTGTCACGGGCGCGCTGGGCGCGCTCGGGGTGGCGGTCGGGGCGCAAGCGGCTGGGGGCCTGGGGCAATACGGCGAGTAACGCCGCCTCGGCGGGCGTCAGGTGTTTCGGCGACTTGCCCAGGTACGCCCAGCTGGCCGCCGCCACCCCTTGGAGGGTGCCGCCGAAGGGCGCGCGGTTCAGGTAGAGCTGCAGGATCTCCGGTTTCGACAGATGCCACTCCAGCTGCGCCGTGCGCCACAGCTGGCGCAGCTTGCCCGCAAGGGTGCGGTCGTGCGGATCGAGCAGGCGCGCCACCTGCATCGACAGGGTGCTGCCCCCCGATACCACTCGCCCGCCCCGCAGGTTGAGCCAGGCCGCCCGGGCCAGGGCCATGGGGTTGACCCCAGGGTGCTGATAGAACCAGCGGTCCTCGTAGGCCAGCAACGCCTCGAGGTACAGCGGCGACACCTCGTCCGGGCTGACCGGGTAACGCCATACGCCATCGGCGTCGGCGAAGCGCCACAACGGCGTGCCGTCCTCGGCCAGCACCACCCGCGCCAGATCGTCGCCCGGCATCGGCAATGGCCAGATTCGATCGGCCAGCCATAGCAAGGCAAAGGTCGACAGGATCGCCACGCAGGCACGACGCAGCACCCTCACAAGGCGCGGGCGCGCTAAGCTTGGCATCGGGAACCGACCGGGCCGGAGGATGGCCAAAGGCGGGGAACCGCCGATTCGTTCATCAGGAAGCGACTATGCATGTAGAAGGTTTTTTCGAGTGGCTGGGCCAGGTACTGGGTTCGGTGATCCGTTTCATCGTCGACGGCCTGGGCGGGTTGTTCAACCTGCTGGCCAACGCCGGCGGCAATTTCATCGACGGCCTGGCGCGCACGCTGGGGATGGACACCTCGCTGGTCAGCATCCTGGCACTCATCGTCGGCCTGATGCTGCTGTACTCGGCAATCCGCGCGTTCCTGCGGGCGTCGATCGTCCTCGGGATCATCTGGGCGTTGCTGGGGTTGTGGGTGTTGAGTTGGGTGGTGCATTGAAGCCCTGCGGCCATCCTCTTGCAGGAGCGGCCTTGAGCCGCGAAAGGGCTGCGTAGCAGCCCCTGCGATCTTTGCCGAAGCGTCTGGACCCTGGGGCCGCTCTGCGGCCCTTTCGCGGCTCAAGGCCGCTCCTACAGGGGGCGCGTTGACTCAGCGGGCGCGCACTACCATTTCGCCTTGGCTCTCGCCAACCGCCTGCAGGTTCGGCCGGTACATCGACTCCACCTGCGGCGGCGGGATGCGGTAGCTGCCCGGCGTTACCGCACGGGCCAGGTACAGCAGGTGGGTGGTGCCGTAGCTGTCCAGCTTGAGCGCCGCCACGTAGCGATCGTCACGGTACTCCTGGTGTACCACGCTGGCGTTCTGCATCGACTCGCGCCACTGCTTCACCGCGCTGCTGGCGTTGTCCAGGCTGGCGGCGCTCTGGGCGAGGTTCTGGTTCTCCAGTTCCAGGCCTGCCGGCAGCAGGTCTACCACCAGCGCGTCCGGTACCTGGCTTTGCGCCTTGAGCGCCAGGTGCACCAGCACCAGGTCACCACTGCGCAGGCTACGCACATCCAGCGCCTGGCCATTCATGCCCAGGTACTCGCGACGGATCTCCAGGCCGTTGCCACTGGCAGCCGGGGCCTGGCGCGGGTAGCCGGACAAGGTCAGTTGCTGGTACAGCGTGTCGCCACCCTCGTTCTGCACGGTCAGCGGCGAGGCCAGCAGCGGGCCTTCGAGCTTCATGCCCGAGTCGTTGTTGCTGAACTCGCGGATCTCTCCAGCGCTGTCCAGGCGAGCTTTCCAGTTACCTTCTGGCTTGCCCAGCAGGCCGCGGCCAGCGAGGAACAGCGCGTTGCGCTCCTGAGTGGACAGCCAGCGGTTGGCGGCCAGTTCGTCGGACAGTGCGAACAGGCGCTGGTCGACCTGGTTGCCCGCCAGGCTGTTCTCCTGCAACAGCGCCAGGATCAGCGCCTGGTCACGCACGGCGCTGCCGTAGTCAGCCATCCAGCCTTTGCCTCGGCTAATCGCCAGACCGGCCTTGAGCACGTCCTGCGAACGCTGCTTGTCGCCCATCTTGTCCAGCGCCACCGCCAGTTGCACCAGCGGCAGGCCGGAACGGGCATCGGCGCGGCGATCGTACAGGCTGCGCAGGGCGCCCAGCGGCGCCTGCTGGCTGCGCGCCAGCACCAGGCCGGCGTAGGCCTGTACGGCGAAGCGGGTGTGGTCAGCGTCCTGGCTGTAATCGACTTCGATCAGGTTGCGCTCCTGCACATAACGCAGCAGGCGCTCGGTGGCCTTCTTCAGCACTTCGGCCGGCACGCCGTAGCCCTGCTCGCGAGCCCGCAACAGGAAGTCGGTGACATAGGCGGTCAGCCAGTACTCTTCCTCGCTGTCGGAGCTCCACAGGCCGAAGCTGCCGTTGTAGCGCTGCATCCCCAGCAGGTGCTCGATGCCCATCTCGATCTTGCGCTTGCGCACATCGGCCGGCTCGCCCTTGATGCCCAGGCGCTTGAGGCTGTCGGCGTCGGCATACAGCGACGGGTACAGACCGCTGGTGGTCTGTTCCAGGCAACCGTAGGGGTAGGCCTCGAGGGCGCGGATCTGCTCGGCCAGGTTCAGCGGTGGGCGGCTCGACAGCGCCAGGGTGGCTTCCAGGCCGGCTGGCTCGAACTCGGCCAGGTCGCTCTCAGGTAGATTCCAGGGTTGATCCTTCAGCGCCACGCGGTAGTGCTTGAGCATCGCCGGGTAGGCTGGGCGAACACCCAAGGTCCACTCGCGCTCGAAGGTGTTGGCCTGCTCGCCCGGCAGCTGCAGGCCATTGACCTGCACGCGTACCTTGCCCTGGCCCAGGCCGCCCTGGGCCTGTACCGGGATCATCAGCGTGGTGCGCTGGCCTTCGCCGAGGACGACGTTCTGCTGGGCGCCACCGACCAGGCTCAGTTGGCCTTCGGTGACCAGTTGCACGGTCAACTGCTGGGCGCGGCCGGACAGGTTGGCCAGGTCCAGCGCCAGGCTGGTGCGGTCGCCGCCGGCGAGGAAGCGCGGCGCCGACAGCTCGGCGATCAGCGGCGCGGCGACCACGGTCTTGCCTTCGGCCACACCGAAATGCTCTTCGGTCCAGGCCTGGGCCATCAGGCGCAGTTCGCCGTTGAAGTCGGGGATATCGACCGTGACCTGACCCTCACCCTTGTCATCAAGCGTCACCGGCACGCTCTGCTGGGCGACGATGGTCACCGTGGTGTTCGGGCGCTTGCCGCCCTTGGCCATGGCGGCGTCGCCACCGAAGGCGAGGCTGGCCAGGCGGCCCTGGCCGGCTTCGATCAGTTGGCCGTAGATGTCCAGTTGGTCGGCGCCATAGGCCTTGCGCCCAAACAGGCTGGCAAACGGATCGGGGGTCTTGAAGTCGGTGATGTTGAGGATACCTACGTCTACCGCAGACAGCAGCACATGGATCTGCTTTGGCACGCTGCCGTCGGCATTGGCGGCCTTGAACTTCACCGTCAACGGCTGTTTGGGCCGCATCTTCTCCGGTGCCTGCAAGCTGACCGCGAGCTTGCGCTCGGCACGGTCCAGCGGCAGGTGCAGCACGCCCACGGCGCGTTTGGGAGTGGCGTTGGCCTTGCGCTCGCCGGGGCGAATCACCAGGGCGCTGATGTACAGGTCATGGCGTGCCCACTTCTTGTCCAACTCGACGTCGAAGGTCTTGCCCTCGGCCGGTACATCGATTTCCTGCCACCACAGCGGGCCATCGGCGGACTCGATCATCAGGTAGCCACTGCCAGCGGCCGGCGGGGTGACAGTGACCTTGGCGGTGCTGCCTTCTTTATAGGCCGGCTTGTCCAGGGCGATCTTCACCTGGTCGGGGCGCACGGCACCGCCTTCGGCGTTGTCCTGGGCACGGTAGCCGGCCCAGAAGCGCTCGCTGGAGACCAGGCCGGTCTGTGGGTCTTCCACTTCGACACGGTACGGGCCCCACTCCACCTGGAAGTTCAGCTTGGCGGTGGAACCGGCCTTCACGCTGACGGTTTCCTCGGCCTGGGTGAGGAATTTCTCGTTGTAGTTGTAGCTCCAGCCGTCGCTCTGCGAATAGTTCCAGTAGTAGTCGCGGCGCTCACGGATCAGGCGCACCTTCAGATTGTTGGCGGCAAGTTTCTTGCCGTCGCGGTCGGCGACCAGGAACTCGAACTCCACCGGGCCATCGCCATCGGTCTCCTCGCCATCGAACAGGCCACGCAGGCCCGGCAGGCGCTCGGCGGGCCAGATCGGTTGCTCAAGGCGGCGGGTGATCGGCCGGCCACCGGACTCCTGCAGGCTGGCCTGCACGGTCAGTTGCAGCGGCGAACGGGCCTCGGCCCAGCGGCTTTCGATTTCGATGCGGGCCTTGCCGTTCTGGTCGAGGGTGACCTCGTCCAGCTCCAGGTCCTGGTTCAGGTCGGTCTCGGTGATCGCGCCGAACTGGTAGCCCGGCAGTGCCTTCACCGCTTCGCGCAGCGGGCGCACGTAAGCCTGGCCGCTCAGGCGGTTGCCGGCGGCGGGCGCACCGTAGAGGTAGCGGCCGTTGACCTGGATCGACGCGGTCTCGTCCGGCGACAGCGGCGCGCTGCTGCCCTTGAGTTCCAGCGCCAGGCGCTCGGGAAGGAAGTCCTCGACGAGGAATTCATAGACCTGCTTGCGGCCACCACCCAGGTCCAGCAGCAGTTGCCAGCGGCCGGTCGGTGCCTCGGTGGCCAGTTGCAGCTGGTACTGGAACAGGCCGTTCTGGTCAGCCTCCCAGACGAACTTGCGGCTGACCTGTTCGTCGGGACGGCGCACTTCGACGCTCACCGGCTGGGCCTTGACCGGCTTGCCGTCCTGGTCGCGCAGCAGACCGTTGAGCAATACGGTTTCGCCCGGGCGATAGAGGTCACGCGGGCCGAAGATGAAAAACTGCAGCGGGTTGGCCTGGGGGCCGGTGATGTCGAACTCGGCCAGGTCCAGCGCGGCAGTGTTCAGGCGCAGCAAAGTGGTGTGCACGCCCTGGGTGGCGATCAGGGTGTCAGCTTTCGCGGTAATCGGCAGTTGGGCGTGGCCATCGCCATCGGTCTTGGCCTGGGCCAGCAGCTTGCCCTTGTCGTCGTGCAGTTCGAGGGTGACGTCCTTGAGCGCCTTGCCGCCTTCCAAGGCCTGGGTGAACACGTCCAGGCGATCGCGGTAGCGGTGGGCGGATACGCCGATATCACTCAAGGTGAACAGGGTCGCCGGCTGCGAGTAGTCGTAGGTGCCCGAGGCGCGCATCACCGCCAGGTACACGCCCGGCTCCTGCAGCGGCTTGATCCCGGCGATCGGCAGCAGCACGGTCTCGCGGGTGTTGCGCGCGGGGTTGAGGTCGAAGCGGCCGCTGTAGACCAGTTCGGCCATGTCCAGGGTTTCCTTGGACTGGTAGTAGTACAGGCTGGAGTTGCGGCCCCAGTTGACCAGGAAGGTCGAGAGCATGTCCGGCTTGATGCGGAAGAACTCGACATCGACCTTGTCGACGTTCAGGGCGATCACCGGCAGGCCTTCGGCCAGGCGCGTGGGCAGCAGCGAGCCACGGCTGGCGAAGCCCACGGTGGGTTGCATGTCGCGGGTTTCGAAGCGGCTGACCGATTCGGCTTCCAACGCGTTGCCGTTGACCGACAGCAGGCCCTTGTCGATGGTCAGGACCATCTTGCGCTGCGGCTCCAGGTGGCGCAGGCGCAGTTCCATCTGGTTGTCGGAGAGTTCCCAGGCGCCGTCGACCTTGCCCTTGACGGTGTCCACCAGGTGCAGCTTGGCGGCGAAGTCCTGGTTGGCATCCAGCGGCGCGGAGACGCTGACCGACAGGGTACTGGCGCCGTCGAGCTGGACTTCCGAGACGTCCAGCACGGTCAGCTCGCGGCCGGCGTAGCGCTTGGCGAGCGCGGCCGGGTCTTCGCGCGTGGCCGCTTTGGTCTCGACGGGCGCGACGGCGGTGGCGGCGTCGGCAGGCGCTGGTGGCTTGTCCGGCGTGGAGGAATCACAGGCACTGAGCAGGGCCAGCGCGCAGGCCAGCAACAATCCTTTGTTGAGCATTTGAGAGAGAACTCTTCGGCAGCGTGTACGTGAGGGCAGCAACTATAGCGTAACGGCGGCTCGCTTACCTGACGAAGCGTGGCAAGTGCGACGCGGTTCGCGCAGATGGGGTGCCCGGCCGCTACAATGCGGCCACATCATGCAGAGAGGCTGCTGTGCAGCCTTTCGCCGGCAAGCCGGCTCCTATAGGGATTGCGCAGAACCTGTAGGAGCCGGCTTGCCGGCGAAAGGCCGCGCAGCGGCCCACCATTCTCCAGGACCCCAGATGCCCTCACTGTCCACCGCCTGGCGCGACCAGCCCACCCACCGCAAGGTCTGGGGCCTGGCCGTGCCGATGATCCTGTCCAACATCTCGTTGTCCCTGGTGGCCCTGGTCGACACCGCGGTGATCGGCCACTTGCCACACGCCCACCAGCTGGGCGCGGTGGCGGTCGGCGCCACCCTGTTTGCCTTCATCGTCGGGCCGATGGGCTTCCTGCGCATGGGTTCCACCGGTTTCGCCGCCCAGGCCGCCGGCCGCGCCGACGGTGCCGCGCTGCGCCAGGTGCTGGTGCAGGGGCTGTTGCTCGCGCTTGGCTTCGCCCTATTGATCGGTTTACTGGCCCTGCCCTTCAGTCAGTTGGCACTGAAGAGCATGCAACCCAGCGAAGCCCTGCTCGCCTCCACCGAAACCTTCTTCCACACCCGCCTGCTCGGCCTGCCGGCAGCACTGGCCTGCTATGCCCTGGTGGGTTGGTTCCTGGGCACACAGAATGCCCGGGCGCCCTTGGCGATCATGCTCACCACCACCGTGCTCAACATCGCCCTGAACCTGTGGTTCGTGCTCGGTCTGGACTGGGGCGTGCTCGGCTCGGCGCGGGCCTCGGTGATTGCCGAGTGGAGCGCCGCCCTGCTTGGCCTGGCACTCACCCGCCCGGCGCTGCGTGCTCATCCCGGGCGCATCGTCTGGGCCGCCTTGAGACGTTGGCAGGCCTGGCGCCCCCTGCTGGCGGTAAACCGCGACATCTTCCTGCGCAGCCTGGCGCTGCAGCTGGTGTTCCTGCTGCTGACCGTGCAGGGCGCGCGCCTGGGCGAGGCCACCGTGGCCGCCAACGCGCTGTTGCTCAACGGCCTGCTGCTGACCGCCTATGCCCTCGATGGCCTGGCCCACGCGGTCGAAGCCCTGTGCGGCCACGCCATCGGCGCCCGCGACCGTGCAGCCTTGCAGCACACGCTGGTGGTCGCAGGTGGCTGGTCGTTGATTGCCAGCCTGGGCTTCGCGGTGCTGTTCATCCTGGGCGGGCACTTGTTCGTCGATCTGCAGACCGATATCGCCAGCGTGCGCGAGGCGGCGTATCCGTACCTGCCCTACCTGGCGGTGCTGCCGTTGATTGCGGTGTGGAGTTATCTGCTCGATGGGCTGTTCATCGGCGCAACACGGGCGCGGGAGATGCGCAATGGGATGTTGGTGTCGGTGGTGGTCGCGTTGCCTGTGGCGTTTGCCCTGCGCGGGTTCGGCAACCATGGGCTATGGATGGCGTTCCTGCTGTTCATGGCGTTGCGGGGGGGGACGCTGGCGTGGATGGGATGGAAACTGCAGCAACGGGGGTTATGGGTTTGATGAAGTTGGGGCCGCTTTGCGGCCCATTCGCGGCACAAGGCCGCTCCTACAGGAGATTGCGATTACCTGTAGGAGCGGCCTTGCGCCGCGAAATGAGGGTGCAGCCCTCACCTACGAAGCTACAGCCACACACAATCCCAATGTGAATACTCGCCAACACGTTTGACCAGCCCTGCACGAATGGGATTGCCAATGATGTAGCGGGCAGCGGCCTTGATGTCATCATCTTTACGCAAAGCCCGATCGTGAAAGCCGGGCTGCCAGATACGTTGACGAACTGCTCCGGCTCGAAAGAGCACGCAACTGCTTCTGGATTTGAATGCACGCATCAGACTGCTCAAACTGCCTTTCCTGAGTTCGACCAGCCAGTGCAGGTGATCAGGCATGAGTACCCAAGCCAAGGACTGGCAAGCGCCCTCCTGCTCACTCGAACGAAGTTGTTGGATGACTGTCCTGGCAAGAAGCAGGTCAGTGAAGAGCGGTATGCGATTTCGGGTAATGGTTGTAAGCAGGTATGGACGACCTGTCTCTGAATAGCGCCCTCTACGCAGGCGGTGGTTGCCTTGATGCTCCATGCGACACTCCTTTGAACATTGCATTCAAAGTTAGCCGCATGGGCCGAACCGCTTTAGGAGAAAGCATTTCAGATTGTGCTTTCGGTGATGCCCGTTCGCGGCACAAGGCCGCTCCTACAGGAGATCGCGATTACCTGTAGGAGCGGCCTTGTGCCGCGAAAGGGCCGCAAAGCGGCCCCGGCGATTACGAAGACAGGTACGACGAGCGAGTCAACCCAAGACGCAACGCATCGAGGAACTGCGTCCGCTCCCGCGCACTGATCCGTGCGCTGGCCACCTTGTCGCGGTAGTGGGTCATCAACTCCTCCGGCGACAGGTGCACATAGCGCAGCATGTCCTCGATGGTGTCGTGGGTCTCGATACCGGCGTGGTACACACTGCCGTCGGCGTTCTGGTAGATGTTCACCGAGTCGGTGTCACCGAACAGGTTGTGCATGTCGCCCAGGATTTCCTGGTACGCGCCCACCAGGAACACGCCCAGCAGGTAGTCCTCGCCCACTTTGACCGCATGCACCGGCATGCTGGTCTCGATGCTCTGCTCGTCGACGTACTGGTTGATCTTGCCGTCGGAGTCGCAGGTCAGGTCCTGCAGCACCGCGCGACGCAGCGGCTCTTCGTCCAGGCGGTGCAGCGGGATGATCGGCAGCACCTGGCCGATGGCCCAGGTGTCCGGCAGGCTCTGGAACACCGAGAAGTTGCAGATGTACTTGTCGGCCAGCTTGTCGTTCAGCTCGTCCAGCACCTGGCGGTGCGAGCGCTGGCGGGCCTTGAGCGAGTTGTGCAGGCGACGGCACACGGCGAAGTAGCACTGTTCGGCCAGCGCTTTCTCGGCCAGGGTCAGCTTGCCGTCGGCGTACTGCGCAGCCACGTCACCCATGTAGTGGGTGGCGCGCCAGTACGTCTCGGTGACCATCTCGATATCGGTCGGGCCCAGCAGGTCGGCCAGCCACTGCACGGTTTCGGGCAGGCTTTCCTTGTTCTCGATCACCGGCATTTCGTCGTTGTGGCTCTCGACGTCGGTCACCTGGATCACCAGCATGGCGTGGTGCGCGGTCAGCGAGCGGCCACTCTCGGAGAAGATGTGCGGGTGCGGCAGGCCCTGCGCGTCGCAGAACTCCTTGAGCATCCCGACCACCACGCCGGCGTAGTCGTCCATGTCGTAGTTGATGGAGCTGGCGTTGCGCGAGTGGGTACCGTCGTAGTCGACACCCAGGCCACCACCGACGTCGATGTGGTCGACCGGCAGGCCCAGGGCACGCAGCTCGCCGTAGTAACGGATGGCTTCCTTGAAACCGTGCTGGTAGTCGGCCAGGTTGGCGATCTGCGAACCCATGTGGAAGTGCAGCAGGCGGATGCCCTGGTCGAGCCCGGCGTCACGGAAGCGCTGCACCACCGAGATCAGCTGGGCGGCGGACAGGCCGAACTTGGACTTCTCGCCCCCGGTGTCGGCCCACTTGCTCGACGCCAGCGACGACAGGCGCACACGCAGGCCGACCTGCGGCTTGACCTTCAGCTCCGCGGCTTCCTCGATCACCAGGGCGACCTCGGATTCCTTCTCGATCACGATGAACACGTTGTGGCCGAGCTTCTGGCCCATCAGCGCCAGGCGAATGAACTCACGGTCCTTGTAGCCGTTGCAGACGATGGTGCCGCCTTTCGGGGCCAACGCCAGCACAGCCAGCAGTTCGGGCTTGGAGCCGGCTTCCAGGCCGATGGAGACGTCCTGGGTGGCGATGATGTTCTCGACCACCGCTTCCTGCTGGTTGACCTTGATCGGGTACAGCGCGGTGTACTGGCTCTGGTATTCGAGGCGCGCGATGTTGGCGTCAAAGGCACCGGTCAGCTGGCGCACGCGATCCTGAAGGATGTCGGGGAAACGGACCAGCAGCGGCAGCGACAAGCCGCTCTGGCGCAGCTCCTGGACCTGCTCGAACAAGTCGATCGGTGCGCTGTCCGGGCCGTTGGGGCGCACTTCGACGCGCCCGGCTTCATTGATGGCGAAATAACCAGCGCCCCAATGGCGGATGCCATAAACACTGCGGCTGTCGGCCACGGTCCACTGGCTACCATCGTCTTTGCGTGTGCGTCGTACGGACATTCAAGTCCCCTATAGATAAGTCCAAGACACTGCCCCGTCAGGTGGCGGGCGCAGTGTAGAAGCTGAAAATGACGAATCGTCCGTGCCCCCGGATAGACCCTGGCCACGGCATCGAGTTTAGAAAGCGCTGGGCGAAAAGTCGCGCGACGGCCTCAGCCGCCGGATTTCTTCGCCTTGAAGCCCTGTTTGATCAGCTCGCCGAGCAACAGTTCGACGTGGTCGCCCTGAATCTCGATGACCCCGTCCTTGAGCGCGCCGCCGGTGCCGCAGCGACGCTTGAGCGTGCTGGCGAGCTCCTTGAGCTGGTCGAGGGGCAAGGGCACGCCGGTGATCGTGGTCACGGTCTTGCCGCCACGCCCTTTGCTTTCACGGCGCACACGGGCGATGCCATCCCCTTCGGGGATGACCAATTGGCTGCAAATGCAGGCGTCCACCGGTTTGCCACAGTCGGGGCAGTGCCGACCGGCATCGGTGGAATATACGAGACCGCCTAGGGCGGCGAAGGAAGAAGCTTTCTTGGCCACTTTTGTTCCTCTGTGCTGAGGACAAAAACTGGTCGACGGGAGCCGACCGCGAAGCCCCACTCTGGCAGGGGCGGCGCTACTGCCGCAAGGTCCTGCGACAGCCCGAAAAGGGCGCGCAGTGTAACGATAAATCCGGCGGTTGCTAAGTACAGGATTGCGCCATTTTACAAAAGTTTTGCGACCTGCCCGGCGGGCGGGCCGCCTCCCCGGCCAGGATGCCCATGCCAGAGCCCACGACCAAACACCCGGTTACCAAACGAGACTGGCAAATACCGCGGCGACAGCCATAGTCCGATCTCTTCAGATACTCACGAAGGGGTCGCCCAATGCCAATACCAGAGATCAGCGCATTCATCGCCCGCTGGCCCGAGCTGCGCCTGTCGCCCTCCCTCCCATGGCAGGTCACCCAGGGCAGCCATGACCGGATCCTGGCGATGCACAGGCGGCTCCCGGCAGGCTATCGCGTCCAGGGCGATTGCGCGATTCACACAACCGCGGTCGTCGAACCGGGCGCGGTATTGAAAGGCGCGATCATCGTCGGGCCAGGCTGCCTGGTGGCCGCAGGAGCCTACCTGCGTGGCGGGGTCTACCTCGGCAGCAACTGCATCGTGGGCCCCGCCTGCGAGGTGAAAAGCAGCTTCATGCTCGACGGCAGCAAGCTGGCACATTTCAATTTTGTCGGCGACTCGCTGATCGGTGAAAACGTCAACATCGAAGCGGGCGCAATCATTGCCAACTACCGCAATGAGCTGGATGGGGCGGCTATCGTCATCCGCCACGACGGCGCGGTGATCCAGACACGGGCCAGGAAGTTCGGCGCCCTGGTTGGTGACGCCTGCAAGATCGGCGCGAACGCCGTCATCGCCCCCGGCGCGCTGCTGGCGCCACGCACCCATGTGCCGCGCCTAGGCTTGATCGACCAGTTCGCCTACGGTTGACGGCGGGCCTTGTAACGCTCCAGCGCAACCAGAGAGTCGGGGCAATACGACAATTTCCCACACTCGGCCTCGATTTGCCCGAGGCTCAAAAAACGCGCCTCGCTCACCTCCTCCGGTTGCAGGCGCAACGGCCCATCCCAGACCGCCGAGTACACCGCACACCACAGGCGATTGCCCGGCTGCTCGAAATAGAACGTCTCGTGAAAGCGCAGTTCGACGCCACTCACACCCAACTCCTCGGCCAACTCCCGGGCCGCCGACTGGTCATAGCTTTCCTGGCAGGCGACCATGCCGCCCGCCGCCACATCCCAGTACCCCGGGTACAGCGCCTTGCTCAAGGTGCGACGATGCACGCACAGCTCACCGCGGCTGTTGAACAGCAGAATGAAGGTGCAGCGCCCGATCTGGCCGCGCTCGCGCAGTTCGGCCCGAGGCAGGGCGCCGAGCAGTTGGTCATGCTCGTCGACCCAGGCCACCAGTTCGGCGTCGGAGGCCGCGCGGTGCGCGACCTCGGCAGGATTGATAGGCATCTCAGCCCTGCGACAACAACTGGCGCAGGTCGATGACCGCGGCGTTGGCTCGGGAGATATAGTTGGCCATCACCAACGAGTGATTGGCCCACATGCCGAAGCCGCTGCCATTGAGCACCATCGGGCTCCACAACGCTTCCTGCGAGGCTTCCAGCTCGCGGATGATCTGCCGCACGCTGACCGTGGCGTTCTTCTTCGCCAGCACGTCGGCGAAATCCACCTCGATGGCGCGCAACAGGTGCGACAGGGCCCAGGCCTGGCCACGGGCCTCGTAGAACACGTTGTCGATCTGCAGCCACGGCGTCTCGACCACTTCCTCGTCGACCTGCGGTGCCTGGCCTGGGGCCACGGACTCGGTCTTCAGGGTGTTGTTGAGCTTGACCCGGCCAACGCTGGCCGACAACCGTTGCGACAGCGAGCCCAGGCGGGTGGCCACGTCGCCCAGCCAGTTGTTCAGGTTGTCGGCGCGGGTGTAGAAGATCGCACCCTGGTCGCCCTTGGCCAGGCGGACCTGGTAGCGGTTCAGCGACTTGATGCCCTCTTCGAACTCCGACTCGCTCGACGGCAGGATCCAGCTCTTGTTGTCGAAGTTGAAACGCGGCTCGGCCTTGGCCAGGTCGGCGTCTTCGGTCGACTGCGACTGGGAACGGGCAAAGTCCTTGCGCAGGGCACGGGACAGGTCGCGAACCTGGACCAGTACGCCATATTCCCAGCTCGGCATGTTGTCCATCCACAGCCCGGGCGGGAAGCGGTCGTTGGAGATGTAGCCGCCCGGCTTGTCGAGCAGGGTGCCGGCGACGGTCTTGAGGGTTTCGACGGTGGTATAGCCGACCACCATCTGCTGGCCGTTGCGCTCGGCGGCGGCCTGGGCGTTCTGCTGCACCGGGAACAGCGCCGGCTCCTGGCTCCAGTACCAGCCCAGGCCGATGCACACCAGCAGGTACAGGCCGATCAGGGTCCCCAGGGCCCGGCTCCAGAGGCCGCCCAGGTAGCTACGGGTGGCGGCGCGACGGGTATCGACCCGTTCGCGGGGCTCGGCCTTGGCCTCGCGGTTTTTCCAATCCAGCATGGCATTGTCCTTAATCAGTCTCGACAGTTCAGGGCTTGGACCACAGGCCGCAGCCAGGGTGCCACGACAAGCCCGCGTCGCAGCACTATAAAGCAGACGCCGCCATTCGTATAAGCGACCAGTGGGTCAGCAACTGAATTATCGGCCCGTGAACACTTTGTTGACCTTGGGCACTCGCTTGTCGGAAAGCAGTGCTAGCATAGAGCCATCATCGAACCTGAACCCCTCCCCTTATAAGTAGTCAGGACATGACCCAGTCAGCCGAGCCCAGCCACGAGCGCCTCAAGCAGCATTTCGCCCAACGGGTCATCCACCAGGCCCGGCAGATCCTCGAGATCTGGCAACGCCTGCAACGTGGCGAGTGGTCCAACGGCGACCTGGGCGAGCTGTGCGAGGCCAACCTGCGCCTGCAGCGCTACGCCGAGCGCTTCGAACAGCCCGAGCACGGCACCCTGTCGGCGGCCATCGGCCAGACCCTGCGTGCCATCGAGGCCAACAGCGCACGGCTGAATTCCGAGCTGATCGGCGAGCTTAACCGCCTGATGCAACGCCTGTCGCGCACCGGCCTGCGCAAGGGCGACCAGCTCGACAACGTGCCCCTGCCACCACTGCGCAAGCCGGTGTATATCGTCCTGCAGGACCATGACCGTGCCGAGCGCCTGGCCCAGCAGCTGGAGTTCTTCGGCCTGACCGTGCAGGCCCTGTACAGCGCCGAGGCGTTCCAGGCGTCGATGAGCGAGCGCCTGCCGTCGGCGATCATCATGGACGTGGACTTCACCGGCCCAGGTATCGGCCTGCAACTGGCCGCCCAGGCCCAGCAGGGGCTGGAACAGCACATCCCGCTGCTGTTCTTCAGCCTGCATGAGACCGATACCCCGACCCGCCTGGCCGCCGTGCGCGCTGGCGGCCAGGAGTTCCTGACCGGCACCCTGGAGGCCTCGAGCCTGCTGGAAAAGGTCGAGCTGCTGACCAGCGCCACCCAGTACGACCCGTTTCGCGTGCTGGTGATCGACGACTCCCGCGCCCAGGCCATGCACACCGAGCGCCTGCTCAACAGCGCCGGGATCATCACCCGCACGCTCACCGAGCCAATCCGCACCATGAGCGAGCTGGCCGACTTCCAGCCCGACCTGATCATCCTCGACATGTACATGCCCGAGTGCAGCGGCACGGAGCTGGCCAAGGTGATCCGCCACAACGACCGCTATGTCAGCGTGCCGATCATCTACCTGTCGGCCGAGGACGACCTGGACAAGCAACTCGACGCCATGAGCGAAGGCGGTGACGATTTCCTCACCAAGCCGATCCGCTCGCGCCAACTGATCACCACCGTGCGCAACCGCGCTGCCCGCGCCCGCCACCTGAAGGCGCGGATGGTGCGCGACAGCCTGACCGGGCTGTACAACCACACCCATATCCTGCAACTGCTCGAAGATTGCAGCTTCCGCGCACGCCGCGAGGAACAGCCGTTGAGCTTCGCCATGCTCGACATTGACCATTTCAAGAAGATCAACGACCGCCATGGCCACCCCATGGGCGACCGGGTGATCAAAAGCCTGGCGCTATTCCTCAAACAGCGCCTGCGCAAGACCGACTACATCGGCCGCTACGGTGGCGAAGAGTTCGCCATCGTCATGCCCAACACCGCGCTTGAGGCTGCGCACAAGGTGCTGGACGAGATCCGCCGGCGTTTCGCCGAGATCCACTACCCCGCGCAGCCCCACGACCTGCAGTGCACGTTCAGCGCTGGTGTGGTGCAGTTGGAGGAAAACCTCGACGCGCTGACCATGGCCAGTGCCGCTGACGAGGCGCTGTACCGGGCCAAGCATGCGGGCCGCAACTGCGTCGTAAGAGTCGACCCATAACCTCGGAATCCACACCGACCTTGTAGGAGCGGCTTCAGCCGCGATCACCAGCAAAGCTGGTGCCACTCGCTGCGGCGCCTGGATCGCGGCTGAAGCCGCTCCTACAGGGATGGCGGCACTGTGCCACTTTTTTTATGGCGCCAACCCGCCGTCGTCATCACCCCGTCACAAAACAGCAATAACTTCAGGCGCCTCCCCCCGCAGGAAGTTCGCGGCTATGCGCCTGAAGTGGCTGACCAATTTCAACACCCTGTTGCTGGTGACCGTGTGTATCGCCCTGGGCGCGACCCTGTGGTGGTCGCAACGCGCCCTGGAGCGCCCCTATCAGATGATGGAGCGTTATCTGGGCCTGTCACAGCAGTTCCAGAACGACGCCGCGCGCAACACCCAAGCCTATCTGGCCAGCGGCGACGCGCTGCGCCATGCCTCGGCCATGGAAGCAAACAAGCAGTTGCAGGCGGCCCTGGCGGACTGGCCAGAAAACCTGTCGGCCAAGCTGCAGCCAAGCCTGGACAGCCTGCAAGCCTTCACCGCCAACGAGCTGCTCGCCGCCGGCAAGCTGGCCGGCGATCCACAAGCCCTGTTGCTGCAGGCCGAGCGGGAGCTGGGGGCGAGTCTCGAGCAACTGTCCGGCTACGCCCGCAACAGCGACAGCCCTGACGCCGGTCGCTACCTGGCGCCCCTGTTCGAGGCTTCGCTGCACCTCGGCCGCCTGTCCCTGGCCCGTGACAAGCTGGTCAGCAGTGGCCGCGCCGAGCTGGCCGACGAGGTGGAGCGCGAGCTGCAACTGATCGCCAGCCAGGCCCAGGCCATCGACAGCCTGCCACTGCTCGGTGTCACCCGCACTGCCGAATCCAATGCCGACGACTTCGCCGCGATGATGGGCCTGGAGGCCCAGGCCAGCACCCAGCAGGAGGACATCGCCGTGGGCCTGAAGCGCGAGCTGCACAGTTTGCTTGGCCGCTACCCCGCCGAGCTGCAACGCACCCGCGAGCAGATCGAGCGCCGCGCCGCCCTGGCCGCCAGCACCGGCGAGCGCCTGGAGGCGGTGCAGCAGGCCATCGCCGGCCTCGAGCCCGAGGTGCGCGGCTTGCACGCCATGATCGCCGGCGAGGTGCGTCTGATCCAGGGCTTGATGATCGGCCTGATCCTGCTGATCGCCCTGTTGATCGACACCCTGCAACGTCGCCTGGCCAGCACACTGACCGGCCTGGCCCCGGCCCTGTCGCGCTGGGCCGAGGGCGATTTCGCCCAGGCCATCGCGCTGGGCAAGACCAACCGCGAACTGCACGACATCCAGGCATCGCTCAACCGCCTGCGCCAGTACCTGGTGGAACTGGTCGGCACCATTCGCCACAACGCCGAGCAGGTCGCCGGCAGCAGCCACGCCCTGGCAGGCATGAGCAGCGCCCTGCACGACGGCGCCGAACGCCAGGCCGGCGACACCGCGCAGATCCGCGATGCCCTGGGTGAGCTGGAGGCGACCATCCAGCAGGTGGCCGGGGATGCCAGTTCGGCTGCCGATGCCAGCCGCGATGCCGGGCGCGCCGTGGAACAGGGCCAGGCGGTGATCGGCCAGAGCCTCTCCGGCCTGCGCTCGCTGGTGGACGAGGTGCAGGGTAACGCGCGCATGATCGAGCAACTGGCCGAGGAGTCGGCGACCATCGGTGGCGTGCTCACGGTGATCCGCGCGATCGCCGAACAGACCAACCTGCTGGCGCTCAACGCGGCCATCGAAGCGGCCCGGGCTGGCGAGATGGGCCGTGGTTTCGCCGTGGTCGCCGACGAGGTGCGCTCGCTGGCCCAGCGCACCACGGGTGCCACCGGGGAGATCCAGGCGCTGATCGACCGGC
Organism: Pseudomonas sp. MWU13-3659; assembly: GCF_023757525.1. NCBI lineage: Bacteria > Pseudomonadati > Pseudomonadota > Gammaproteobacteria > Pseudomonadales > Pseudomonadaceae > Pseudomonas > Pseudomonas sp. MWU13-3659. The sequence goes on from NZ_JAMSHW010000001.1 coordinate 135,793, forward strand.
TGCAACAGGCAGCCCGCGAGTCCGTGGTCGGCATGCGTGCGCAGTTGGAGCACGCGGAGGCCACCGCCAGCCAGGCGCAGTCGGCCGATGGCGCGTTGGATGCGATCGTCAGCGCTATTCGCACCATTTCCGACACGGCGGTGCGGATTGCCGATGTGACTGCGCAGCAAACCGGAGCGGTGAGCGAGATTCGCGATCACAGCGAGCGGATTCATGAATTGGGTGAGGACAACCTGCAGCGCATTGGTGAAGGGCGTGAACAGGGGGAGCAGTTGCTCAAGCTGGGGGGCGAGCTGAATACGGCAGTGCGGGCGTTCCGCCTTTGAGAAAAATGCCAGCAGTACTGGCCCTTTCGCCGGCAAAGCCGGCTCCTACAGGTACCCTGCCAGCTTCAGGATCGACACCATACCTGTAGGAGCCGGCTTTGCCGGCGAAAGGGCCTGCACAGGCACCACCAGGCCAGCGGCCATGTGTCGCCCCCGCAGGCAACGTGGCCCCAACTGCAGCCAACTCCGCTATCATGCCCGCCACGTTCCACCTCGCGAGTCCGCCATGCGCCGCCTGTTTTTCCTGCTGCTCCTGCTGCTGGCCAGCCCCGTCTTCGCCACGGGCCTGCTCGACAACCGCCCCAGCGCCACCCTCGGCGCCGCCTCCAACAACACCGACTTCCTGCCGGTGCACGAGGCCTTCAAGCTCAGCCTGGTCCAGGCCGACGCGCACAGCATCAAGCTGCGCTTCGTCGCCACCGACGGCTACTACCTCTACCGCCACCGCTTCCAGTTCCGCACCGAACCCGCGGACATCACGCTGGGCACGCCGGACATCCCCAAAGGCGAGGCCAAGCACGACGAGTTCTTCGGTGACGTCGAGGTGTACCACGGCGTGCTCGACATCGAGGTGCCGCGCAACGACCCACGCGCCTTCACACTGTTGGTGGGCTACCAGGGCTGCGCCGACAAGGGCCTGTGCTACCCACCGGAAACCGAACGGCTGAGCATCGACGGCGAAGGCGCCCCGCTGCCGGTGGCCGGCGAGCAAGGCTGGACCTGGAAATCCCTGCTGCTGTTCTTCCTCGCCGGGGTCGGCCTGACCTTCACCCCGTGCGTGCTGCCCATGCTGCCGATCCTCTCCGGCGTGGTGTTGCGCGGCCAGGTCGGCGGCCTGCGCGGGCTGTCGCTGTCGCTGGCCTACGTGCTGCCGATGGCGGCCAGCTTTGCTGTGCTGGGCGCGCTGATGGGCCTGTTCGGCGCCGGGCTTAACTTGCAGGCGCGCCTGCAATCGGCCTGGGTGCTGGTGCCGTTCGCGGCGTTCTTCGTGCTGTTTGCCCTGGCCATGTTCGGGTTGTTCGACCTCAAGCTGCCGCACGCCCTGAGCAGCCGCCTGGATACGCTGGCCCATCGCACCAAGGGTGGCTCGCTGCTGGGCGCGGCAGTGCTGGGTGTACTGTCCAGCCTGTTGGTCTCCCCTTGCGTCTCGGCCCCACTGGCCGGCGCGCTGCTGTATATCAGTGCCAGTGGCGATGCCCTGGGCGGTGCGCTCAAGCTGTTCGCCCTGGGCCTGGGCATGGGCGCTCCGCTATTGCTGGTAGCCACCGGTGGCGCCGCCTGGCTGCCCAAGAGCGGGCCGTGGATGAACACGGTGAAGAACGCCATTGGCGTACTGCTGCTGGGCCTGGCCATCGGCCTGCTGAGCCGCGTGCTGCCTGGGCCGGTGACACTGCTGCTGGTAGCCCTGCTCGCGGGCGGTGTGGCGCTGTTCCTCGGCGCCCTGGAGTTCGTGGTCAAGACGCCGCGCCAGCGCCTGGCGCAACTGCTCGGCCTGGCCCTGCTGGTGTACGCCCTGGCCTGCGGGTACGGCGCCCTGAGCGGTCAGGGCGACCCGCTGCGTCCGCTGCCCCCACCGGTCATTGCCGGTACCGCGACGGCGGTGAAGGCCGATACCTGGCAAACCATCACCACCCCGGCCGCCCTCGATGCAGCCCTGGCCGACGCCAAGGCCGCGGGCCAGCCGGTACTGCTGGACTGGTACGCCGACTGGTGCATCAGTTGCAAGGTGATCGAGCACGAAGTGCTCAACGCCGAGCAGGTACGGGCGCAACTGGGCGCCTTCCGCCTGCTGCGCTTCGACATCACCGAGAGCAACGCCGAGCAGCGCGCCCTGCTCGACCGCTACCGCCTGTTCGGCCCGCCCGCGCTGATGTTCTTTGCAGCGAACGGCAGCGAACTGACCGCTGATCGGGTCATTGGCGAGATAAACGCCGGCGATTTCGCCCAGGTTCTGGCGCGTGTGCACGGCCAACTCGGTCTATAACTCCCTGCGACCTGTGAAAAATCTCGCCACAAGTGACCAGAGTTAATCATCTGGTCACATACTTTGCGCGAACCTCGGACATCGTGCCGGCTATTGCCGGGAACTGGACACCCATCGCCGGTTCCGGCATAGTCGCCGCGCTATGTCGAATTGCCCTACAAAACCAAGGAATCGCAGATGGCAACCCTACTGGTGCTGCACGGCCCCAACCTGAACCTGCTCGGGACCCGCGAACCGGGCCACTACGGCGCCGCCACACTGGCGCAGATCAATCAGGACCTGGAGCAGCGCGCCCGCGCCGCCGGCCACCATCTGCAATACCTGCAGAGCAATGCCGAGTACGAATTGATCGACCGTATCCATGCCGCGCGCAACGAAGGCGTGGACTTCATCCTGATCAATCCGGCTGCTTTCACCCACACCAGCGTCGCATTACGTGACGCATTGCTCGCGGTGAGCATCCCATTCATCGAAGTGCACCTCTCGAACGTGCACAAGCGTGAACCGTTCCGCCACCACTCCTACTTTTCAGATGTAGCCGTAGGCGTGATTTGCGGCCTCGGTGCCACCGGTTACCGGCTGGCCCTGGAGTCCGCGCTGGAACACCTGGCTGCCAACGCACAGCCCTGATGACACAAGGCCTTGGCCCCTTGCGGGCCGAGGCTCAGAAGAAACGTTTTCGACACGTTTTCAAATTACGTCCCCGACCGAACCTTGGGAGTTGATGATTAATGGATATCCGTAAAGTCAAGAAGCTGATCGAACTGCTGGAAGAGTCTGGCATCGACGAACTGGAGATCAAGGAAGGCGAAGAGTCCGTTCGCATCAGCCGTCACAGCAAGACTCCGGCCGGCGCCCAGTACTTTGCCGCCCCGGCCCCGATGGCCGCTCCGGTCGCCGCCGCCGCACCGGTTGCCGCTGCCGCTGCCGCCCCGGCCGCTGAAGCCGCTGCCGCGGCTCCAGCCCTGAAAGGCACCGTGGTTCGTTCGCCAATGGTCGGTACCTTCTATCGCAAGCCTTCGCCAACTTCGCCAAACTACGCCGAAGTCGGCCAGGCCGTGAAGAAAGGCGACACCCTGTGCATCGTCGAAGCCATGAAGATGATGAACCACATCGAATCCGATATCGGCGGTGTGATCGACGCCATCCTGGTGGAAGACGGCCAGCCGGTTGAATTCGACCAGCCGCTGTTCACCATCGTTTGATTCGCGGAGAACCAACGATGTCTGGGAAACTTGAAAAAGTCCTGATCGCCAACCGTGGGGAAATTGCCCTGCGGATCCTGCGTGCCTGCAAAGAGCTGGGCATCAAGACCGTCGCCGTGCACTCCACGGCAGACCGTGAACTGATGCACCTGGGCCTGGCAGACGAGTCGGTCTGCATCGGCCCTGCATCGTCCAAGGATTCCTACCTGCACATCCCGGCGATCATCGCCGCCGCCGAAGTGACAGGTGCCACCGCTATCCACCCGGGTTACGGCTTCCTCGCGGAAAACGCCGATTTCGCCGAGCAGGTGGAAAACTCCGGCTACATCTTCATCGGCCCGAAAGCCGACACCATCCGCCTGATGGGTGACAAGGTGTCGGCCAAGGACGCGATGATCAAGTCGGGCGTGCCGACCGTGCCGGGCTCCGACGGCCCGCTGCCGGAAGACCCGGAAACCGCACTGGCGATCGCCCGCGAGGTGGGTTACCCGGTGATCATCAAGGCCGCCGGTGGCGGTGGTGGTCGCGGCATGCGCGTGGTGCACAAGGAAGAAGACCTGATCGAGTCGGCCAAGCTGACCCGCACCGAAGCCGGTGCCGCCTTCGGCAACCCGATGGTCTACCTCGAGAAGTTCCTGACCAACCCACGCCACGTGGAAGTGCAGGTACTGTCCGATGGCCAGGGCAACGCCGTGCACCTGGGCGACCGTGACTGCTCGCTGCAGCGCCGTCACCAGAAAGTACTGGAAGAAGCCCCGGCCCCAGGCATCGACGAGAAGGCCCGCCAGGAAGTCTTCAAGCGTTGCGTCGACGCGTGCATCGAGATCGGCTACCGCGGTGCCGGTACCTTCGAGTTCCTGTACGAGAACGGCCGCTTCTATTTCATCGAGATGAACACCCGCGTCCAGGTCGAGCACCCGGTCTCGGAAATGGTCACCGGCATCGACATCGTCAAGGAGATGCTCAGCATCGCCGCTGGCAACAAGCTGTCGTTCCGCCAGGAAGACGTGGTCATCCGCGGCCACTCGCTGGAGTGCCGGATCAACGCCGAAGACCCGAAGAAGTTCATCCCGAGCCCAGGCAAGGTGAAGCACTTCCACGCCCCGGGCGGCAACGGCGTTCGCGTCGATTCGCACCTGTACAGCGGCTACTCGGTTCCGCCGAACTACGATTCGTTGATCGGCAAGCTGATCACCTACGGCAAGGACCGCGACGAAGCCATGGCGCGCATGCGCAATGCCCTGGACGAGATCGTCGTCGATGGCATCAAGACCAACATCCCGCTGCACCGCGACCTGGTGCGTGATGAAGGTTTCTGCAAAGGCGGCGTCAACATCCACTACCTCGAGCACAAACTGGCCAACCAGGAGTGATCGCGTTAGCGTGATGAAAAAACCCCGGCCCCGCGCCGGGGTTTTTTATTGCCCCCCGGCTTGCACGACCCCGTGTAGGAGCGGCCTTGTGCCGCGAAAGGACTGCGTAGCAGTCCCAAGGTTTCAATGTGGTGCATGGATCGCTGGGGCTGCCGTGCAGCCCTTTCGCGGCACAAGGCCGCTCCTACAGGGGCCATGCCTCCTTCTGACTTCTCTACAAACCCCCGACACTCGCGTAAACTCCCTGTCTTTCGCGCAGCCTCGGGCTGCCCCTGTCGATTTACCAAAGGTGCCCGCCATGCCCTGGCTGCAAGTACGCCTGGCCATCAGCCCGGAACAAGCCGAAACCTACGAAGACGCCCTGCTCGAAGTAGGCGCCGTCTCGGTGACGTTCATGGACGCCGAAGACCAGCCGATCTTCGAACCCGACCTCAACACCACCCCGCTGTGGTCGCACACGCACCTGCTGGCCCTGTTCGAGGCCGACGCTGAGCCTGACGCGGTATTCGCCCACCTGCAATTGCTGACCGGCAACGACCTGCCCGAGCACCAGGCCGAAGTCATCGAGGACCAGGACTGGGAGCGCAGCTGGATGGACAACTTCCAGCCCATGCGCTTCGGCCAGCGCCTGTGGATCGTGCCGAGCTGGCACGAGGCGCCGGAGAAGGACGCGGTCAACCTGCTGCTCGACCCGGGCCTGGCCTTCGGCACCGGCACCCACCCGACCACCGCGCTGTGCCTGGAATGGCTCGACGGCCAGCAACTCGACGGTACGCAAGTGCTGGACTTCGGCTGCGGCTCGGGCATCCTCGCCATCGCCGCGCTGCTGCTCGGCGCCCGCGAAGCGGTCGGCACCGACATCGACGTGCAGGCCCTGGAAGCCTCCCGCGACAATGCCCAGCGCAACGGCATCGCCGACAATCTGTTCGCCCTGTACCTGCCCGAGCAGATGCCGGCCATGCAGGCCGACGTGCTGGTCGCCAACATCCTGGCCGGCCCGCTGGTGTCGCTGGCACCGCAATTGTCCGGTCTGGTCCGCCCCGGTGGCCTGCTGGCATTGTCGGGCATCCTCGCCGAACAAGGTGAGGAGGTGGCCGCCGCCTATGCCGCCGACTTCGAGCTGGACCCGATCGTCGTTCGCGATGGCTGGGTACGCATCAGTGGCCGCCGCCGCTAAGCGCGCCTAGACTCAACTCCTGCACAGCTCCCCGGATCGCCGCATGACCGACAGTTTCGTCACCCAGTGCCCGCATTGCCAGACCAGCTTTCGCGTCACCCATCATCAGTTGAGCGTGGCCCGCGGCGTGGTGCGCTGCGGCAACTGCCTGCAGGTGTTCAATGCGGCGAAGCAGTTGCTGGAACAGAACCGTGCCGCCAGCGACCGGGGCGCCGCAGTGCCAGCCGAGCCGGCGCCCGCAGCGCCACCGTTGCCCGTGGCACCACCGGTCGCCGAACCGCCCGCCGCGGACGAAGACGATTGGGCCGTGACTGCCGAGGAGCTGGACGCCCTCGACCTGGACTCGGAGCTCGCACGCCTGGAACGCCGCAGCCCCGCCGAGCGCCAGGCGGCCATCACCGCTGGCACGCTACATGCCCGACGTGACGACCAAGGCAGCGAGGAGCCGACAGACGAGCTGTTCGGCACCGCTACCGATGACGACCTCGCCCCGCCACCGGAGCGCGAAACGGCCCCAGTGCTGCTGGAACAGGCGCCGCTAGAGCCGGATCTGGACGTCGACGAACGCACCGAACCCACCCTGGGCACGACAGATCTCGACCTGGACGACGAGCTACCGGTACGCCACCAGGCGCTGGATGACGACCTCGACACACCGAGCACGCCGCTCGCCACTCACGATGAGCCGCTACCTGAAAAGGGCTTGTCCGCACTGGACGATGAGGTACGTGGCGAGCGCCTGTCGGCCCATGACGAAGACGTGCTGGACGATCACCCCGTCGAGCGCCTGGAACCCAGCCTGCTGGGTAAGCCCGAGCGCCCGAACAAGGAACCCTTGGTCGATGTGGTCGACGATCCGCTGCAACTGGCCTGGGAAAAACCCGCGCCCAACTGGGGCAAGCGCCTGCTGTGGGGCTTCCTGACCCTGCTGGCCGCCGGCCTGCTGGCGTTCCAGTACGTCTGGTTCCATTTCGACGAGATGGCCCGCCAGGACCAGTACCGCCCCTGGTTCCAGCAGCTGTGCCCGATGGTCGGCTGCCAGGTACCGACCCGTGTCGACATCTCGCGCATCAAGAGCAGCAACCTGGTAGTGCGCAGCCATCCGGACTTCAAGGGCGCGCTGATCGTCGACGCGATCATCTACAACCGCGCGCCCTTCGCCCAGCCCTTCCCTTTGCTGGAGCTGCGCTTCGCCGACCTCAACGGCCAGCTGATCGCCAGCCGGCGCTTCAAACCCAGTGAATACCTGTCGGGTGAGCTGGCCGGTCGTGGCGAGATGCCCAGCCAGACCCCGATCCACATCGCCCTGGACATCCTCGACCCGGGGCCGAAGGCGGTGAACTACAGCCTGAGCTTCCGTTCGCCGGAGTAAGCGACAAGCGGCAAGCTTCAAGCCGCAAGTAAAAGCCTACCTGTAGGCCTCTTGCAGCTTGAAGCTTGTCGCTTGGCGCCGGGTGTCATAACGCCGCAACTGTTCAGATTTTATCCAGATTCATCTTTATCCGGTCATCGAGAGCGGGTATCATGCCATCCCTTTTTCGAACTCCAATGATTCGGCCCCACAACAGGGAACACCTATGTCGGCGGTACGCATCGGCCCTTACACACTGCAGAACAACCTGATCCTCGCGCCCATGGCCGGGGTCACGGACCAGCCTTTCCGCACACTTTGCAAACGCCTCGGGGCGGGCATGGTGGTATCGGAGATGGTCACCAGCGACATGAGCCTGTGGAACAGCCGCAAGTCGAGCCTGCGCCGCATCCACGAAGGCGACGCGGAGCCGCGTTCGGTGCAGATCGCCGGTGGCGACGCGCAAATGATGGCGGCGGCGGCCCGGGCGAATGTCGAAGCCGGCGCACAGATCATCGACATCAACATGGGCTGCCCGGCAAAAAAAGTCTGCAACAAAGCCGCAGGCTCTGCTTTATTGAGAGATGAAGCCTTGGTCAGCGAGATCCTCCACGCCGTGGTCGGCGCAGTGGAGGTCCCGGTGACGCTGAAGATCCGCACCGGCTGGGACCGGGCGAACAAGAACGGCCTGAACGTGGCGAAGATCGCCGAACAGGCCGGTATCCAGGCGCTGGCGGTGCATGGCCGCACACGCGCCGACCTGTACACCGGTGACGCCGAGTACGACACCATCGCCGCGATCAAGCAGGCGGTGTCGATCCCGGTGTTCGCCAACGGCGACATCACCTCGCCACAAAAGGCCCGGGCGGTGCTGGACGCCACCGGCGCCGACGGCCTGCTGATCGGCCGCGCCGCCCAGGGGCGGCCGTGGATCTTCCGCGAGGTCGAGCATTACCTGCGCACGGGCGAGCACCTGCCCGCACCGGCGCTGGACGAAGTAGAACGCATTCTGCTGGAACACCTGGCCGCGTTGCATGCCTTCTATGGCGATGTGATGGGCGTGCGTATCGCCCGCAAGCACGTTGGCTGGTACCTGGCGACCCGACCCGGCGGCAAGGAGTTCCGCAGCCGGTTCAACGCCTTGGAAGACACACAAGCGCAGTGCGCCAACGTTCAGGCCTTTTTCGCCGAGCGTCGACAGAGCCTTGGGACAGAGGACGAACAAGGGGTGGCCGCATGACGATGATGACCGAGACATTAGTGAGTGGAACAACGCCCGTGAGCGACAACGCCAACCTCAAGCAGCACCTGAACACGCCGAGCGAGGAGGGCCAGACGCTCCGCGACAGCGTCGAGAAGGCGCTGCACAACTACTTCGCCCATCTGGAAGGCGCCACCGTCACGGACGTGTACAACCTGGTGCTCTCGGAAGTCGAGGCGCCCTTGCTCGAATGCGTGATGAACTACGTCAAGGGCAACCAGACCAAGGCCAGCGAGATGCTCGGGCTCAACCGAGGCACGCTGCGCAAGAAGCTCAAGCAGTACGATCTGTTGTAAGGCCAGAACCCCAACCAGAAAAGGCGCTCATGCAAAAAGGCGCCTTTTTTGCTGACTCCACCGCGTTATGGAATCTGAAATGACCGACCAGACTACCCGCCTGCCGATCCGCCGCGCCCTGATCAGCGTCTCCGACAAGACCGGTATCCTCGAATTCGCCCGTGAGCTGCAGCAGCTCGGTGTCGAGATCCTGTCCACCGGCGGCACCTACAAGCTGCTCAAGGATAACGGCGTGAACGCGGTGGAAGTGGCCGACTACACCGGCTTCGCCGAAATGATGGACGGCCGGGTCAAGACCCTGCATCCGAAGATCCACGGCGGCATCCTCGGCCGTCGCGGCACCGACGACGCCATCATGAACGAGCACGGCATCAAGCCGATCGACCTGGTCGCGGTCAACCTGTATCCGTTCGAAGCCACCATCAGCAAGCCGGGCTGCGACCTGCCCACCGCCATCGAGAACATCGACATCGGCGGCCCGACCATGGTCCGTTCGGCGGCGAAGAACCACAAGGACGTCGCCATCGTGGTCAACGCCAGCGACTACGCCGGCGTCGTCGACAGCCTGAAAGCGGGCGGCCTCACCTACGCCCAGCGCTTCGACCTGATGCTCAAGGCCTTCGAGCACACCGCCGCCTACGACGGCATGATCGCCAACTACATGGGCACCATCGACCAGTCTAAGCAGACCCTGTCGACCGAAGACCGCAGCGAGTTCCCGCGCACCTTCAACAGCCAGTTCGTCAAGGCCCAGGAAATGCGCTACGGCGAGAACCCGCACCAGAGCGCGGCGTTCTATGTCGAGGCGAAGAAGGGCGAAGCCAGCATCTCCACCGCCATCCAGCTGCAAGGCAAGGAGCTGTCGTTCAACAACGTGGCCGACACCGACGCCGCGCTGGAGTGCGTGAAGAGCTTCGTCAAGCCGGCCTGCGTCATCGTCAAGCACGCCAACCCGTGCGGCGTCGCGGTCGTCCCTGAAGACGAAGGCGGCATCCGCAAGGCCTACGACCTGGCCTACGCCACCGATACCGAATCGGCGTTCGGCGGCATCATCGCCTTCAACCGCGAACTGGACGGCGAAACCGCGAAAGCCATCGTCGAGCGCCAGTTCGTCGAAGTGATCATCGCCCCGAAAATCTCCCAGGCCGCCCGCGAAGTCGTGGCCGCCAAACAGAACGTGCGTCTGTTGGAGTGCGGCGAGTGGCCAGCCGAGCGCGCCGCCGGTTGGGACTTCAAGCGCGTCAACGGTGGCCTGCTGGTGCAGAGCCGCGACATCGGCATGATCAGCGCCGACGACCTGAAGATCGTCACCCAGCGCGCCCCGACCGAGCAGGAAATCCACGACCTGGTGTTCGCCTGGAAAGTGGCCAAGTTCGTCAAGTCCAACGCCATCGTCTACGCCAAGAACCGTCAGACCATCGGCGTCGGCGCCGGCCAGATGAGCCGCGTCAACTCCGCGCGCATCGCCGCCATCAAGGCCGAGCACGCCGGCCTGCAGGTGCAGGGTGCGGTCATGGCCTCGGACGCGTTCTTCCCGTTCCGCGACGGCATCGACAATGCGGCTAAAGTGGGTATCAGCGCCGTGATCCAGCCGGGTGGTTCGATGCGTGATGCCGAGGTGATCGCTGCCGCTGATGAAGCCGGCATCGCCATGGTGTTCACCGGCATGCGCCACTTCCGCCACTAATCAGATACCAGTCCGGTCCCCGGCCCCTGTAGGAGCGGCCTTGTGCCGCGAAAGGGCTGCAAAGCAGCCCCCAGGGTTTAGGGATAGCCCGGAAATCCAGGGGCCGCTCTGCGGCCCTTTCGCGGCACAAGGCCGCTCCTACAGGAAGCGGGATCGCCGTTCTACAGAATTCGAGGTTTTGACATGAAAGTTTTGATCATCGGCAGCGGCGGCCGCGAGCACGCCCTGGCCTGGAAAGTCGCCCAGGACCCACGCGTCGAGAAAGTCTTCGTCGCCCCGGGCAACGCCGGCACCGCCATTGAAGCCAAGTGCGAGAACGTCGCCATCGACGTCACCGCCCTGGAGCAACTGGCCGACTTCGCCGAAAAGAACGTCGACCTGACCATCGTCGGCCCTGAGGCACCGCTGGTCCTTGGCGTGGTCGACCTGTTCCGCAGCCGTGGCCTGGACTGCTTCGGCCCGACCAAGGGCGCGGCCCAGCTGGAAGGCTCGAAAGCCTTCACCAAGGATTTCCTGGCTCGCCACAAGATCCCCACCGCCGACTACCAGAACTTCACCGAGATCGAGCCGGCCCTGGCCTACCTGCGTGAAAAAGGCGCGCCGATCGTGATCAAGGCCGACGGCCTGGCCGCCGGCAAAGGCGTGATCGTCGCCATGACCCTGCAGGAAGCCGAAGACGCCGTGCGCGACATGCTCGCCGGCAACGCCTTCGGTGAAGCCGGCTCGCGTGTGGTGATCGAAGAATTCCTCGACGGCGAGGAAGCCAGCTTCATCGTCATGGTCGACGGCCACAACGTGCTGCCCATGGCCACCAGCCAGGACCACAAGCGCGTCGGCGATCAAGACACCGGCCCGAACACCGGCGGCATGGGCGCCTACTCACCCGCACCGGTGGTCACCGCAGAGGTTCACCAGCGCGTGATGGACCAGGTGATCTGGCCGACCGTGCGTGGCATGGCCGAGGAAGGCAACGTCTACACCGGCTTCCTTTACGCAGGCCTGATGATCGACAAGGCGGGCAACCCCAAGGTCATCGAGTTCAACTGCCGCTTCGGCGACCCGGAGACGCAACCGGTCATGCTGCGCCTGGAGTCGAGCCTGGTACTGCTGGTGGAAGCCGCGTTCGCCAAGGCCCTGGACAAGGTCGAAGCACAGTGGGATCCGCGTCCGAGCCTGGGCGTGGTGCTGGCCGCCGGTGGCTACCCGGGCGACTACAATAAAGGCGACGTGATCAGCGGCCTGGACGCTGCCGCCAAGCTCGAAGGCAAGGTGTTCCACGCCGGTACCTCGCTCAAGGATGGCCAGGTCGTGACCCACGGTGGCCGCGTACTGTGCGCCACCGCGATGGGCGATACCGTTGCCCAAGCGCAGCAGCAGGCCTACCGCCTGGCCAAGGAAGTGACCTGGAACGGCAGCTTCCACCGTACCGACATCGGCTACCGGGCCATCGCCCGCGAGCGCGGTGAACACCAGCAGTAATACTGCGCCGAATGGCCGCCGCGCCCGGTGCGCGTGGCCTTCGGCTCGTCGACAAGGCCCTTCGGGGCCTTGCCTTCGCCTCGGCGCGCCGCGCATAGTTGTTACCCGGCACATTAGCTAAGAAGGGATTTCGTCGTGCGTCGGCTTCGGATTGCCACTGCCCTGATCGTCAGCCTGCTGACCCTGCTCTGCCTGTTCCCGGCCCAAGCCGAACAGGCCGGGGGCTGGTCCGCGCTGCTCGATGAACAGGCCAACCTGCAGCTTTCCGACGTACGCTCCGAGCGTTATCGCAACCAGTTCAGCCCCCTGGCCCTCGAAGAACTGGATGCCGCCCTCCCCGACCAGGCCCTGTGGCTGCACTACCGCCTGGAACCGAACGACCAGGAGCAACTGGTCCGCATCTTCGCCCCCGACTTGTCCCGCCTGGACCTCTACGCCCTCGAAGACGGCAAGCTGCTGCGCCAGTTGCACCACGGCAGGCAAGGTGATGGCGTCAGCCCCACCCAGCGCGGCCGGGACCATGTGCTGCCGTTGCCGCACAGCAGCCAACCGCTGGATATCTACCTGCGGTTGGTCTCCGAGCACCAGTTGCGTCCGGCCATCAGTGTCGAATCCACCGCCCACGCCGCCGCCGACCAGCGCCAGTCGCTGCTGTTCGGCCTGCTGTTCGGCGGGCTGGTGATGCTGATCCTGCACAACCTGATCCGCTTCGCCTACACCCGCTCCAACACCACGCTGGTGCTGGCGCTGTACCACGCCCTGATGCTGCTCAGCGCGCTGATCCTGCTCAACCTCAGCGGCCCCTGGTGGCACCTGTGGTACAGCGCCCAGACCCCAGCTGCCTACCTCACGCTGGTGCTGGCGGGCCTGGCCGGCCTGTACTTCACCGTGCATTTCTTCTCGCCCTGCGGCTCGGCACGGCTCACCCGCCTGCTGCACCTGGAAATGCTCGTGGCGGCTGTCAGCGGCCTGGTGCTGCTGTTCGTCGATACATTGCCGCTGAACCTGATGACCTATGCCCTGCTCGCCATCGGCAGCCTGAGCATGTTGCTGGTCAGCTGCTATCACTGGCATCGGGGCTACACGCCAGCGCGCCTGTTCGCCGTGGCCATGCTGGTCTACAACCTCGGCGGGCTGGTGCTGCTGCCGGCACTGCTGGGCCTGACCCGCACCCCGACGCCCTGGCTGCTGTGCATCCTCATGGCCTTGACCGTGGCCAGCGGCCTGCTGCTCAACCTGGCCGTCAGTGAACGCCTGCGGCGCATCAGCGAAGAACGCTTCCGTGCCAGCCGCGCCCTGGCCGCCAGCGATGCCGAAATCAACGCCAAGGCCGAGTTCCTGGCCAAGATCAGCCACGAGATCCGCACCCCCATGAACGGCGTGCTGGGCATGACCGAGCTGCTGCTGGGCACGCCGCTGTCGGTCAAGCAGCGCGACTATGTGCAGACCATCCACAGCGCCGGCAACGAACTGCTCACCCTGATCAACGAGATCCTCGACATCTCCAAGCTCGAGTCGCGACAGATCGAACTGGATGACGTGCAGTTCGACCTCAACGCCCTGATCGAAGACTGCCTTAACATCTTCCGGGCCAAGGCCGAGCAGCAGAACATCGAGCTGATCAGCTTCACCCAGCCACAGGTGCCACGGGTGGTCAGCGGCGACCCGACGCGCCTGCGCCAGGCCCTGTCGAGCCTGCTCGACAACGCCTTGAAGAACACCGACCAGGGCGAAATCCTGCTGGTGGTCGCCCTCGACCAGCGCGGCGACGCCCCGCGCCTGCGCATCGCCGTGCAGGACAGCGGCGAGCCCATGCCACCGGCCGAACGTGACGCCCTGCTGCAAGCCGAACTGCACAGCCGCCACTTCCTCTCCAGCAACAAGCTCGGCGGCCACCTTGGGCTGGTGATCGCCAAGCAACTGATCGGCCTGATGCAGGGCGAGTTCGGCATCAAGACCAGCACCAGCATGGGTAACACCCTGTGGCTGACGCTGCCGCTCGACCCGCTGCGCCTGGAGCAGCCGCCCACCGACCTCGATGGCCCGCTGCGCGACGCGCGGGTGCTGGTGGTCGACGACAACGACACCTGCCGCAAGGTACTGGTGCAGCAATGCAGTGCCTGGGGCATGAACGTCAGCGCGGTGCCATCGGGCAAGGAGGCGTTGGCGCTGCTGCGTACCAAGGCGCACCTGCGCGACTACTTCGATGCCGTGCTGCTGGACCAGAACATGCCCGGCATGACCGGCATGCAACTGGCGGCCAAGATCAAGGAAGACCCAAGCCTGAACCACGACATCCTGGTGGTCATGCTCACCGGCATCAGCAACGCGCCCAGCAAGGTCATCGCACGCAACGCCGGGGTCAAGCGCATCCTCGCCAAGCCGGTGGCCGGCTATACGCTCAAGACCACCCTCGCCGAAGAACTGGCCCTGCGCGGTCGCGAGCAAGCGCCTCCGGTATTGCCGGGCAGCATCGCGCAGCCACTGGACCTGCCCAGCGACTTCCGCATCCTGGTGGCAGAGGACAACAGCATCTCGACCAAAGTCATCCGCGGCATGCTCGGCAAGCTCAACCTCGAGCCGGACACCGCCAGCAATGGCGAGGAAGCCCTGCAGGCGATGAAGGCCAGGCGCTACGACCTGGTGCTGATGGACTGCGAGATGCCGGTGCTCGACGGGTTCTCGGCCACACAGCAGCTGCGCGCCTGGGAATCCACCAACGGCCGCCTGCGCACCCCGGTGGTGGCGCTCACCGCGCATATTCTCAGCGAGCACAAGGAGCGCGCGCGCCTTGCTGGCATGGACGGGCACATGGCCAAGCCGGTGGAGTTGTCGCAGTTGCGCGAACTGATCCAGTTCTGGGCGGGGCAGCGGCAAGTGGTCTCCGACGACACCACGCACATCCTGTAGGAGCGGCTTCAGCCGCGATCACCCGCAATGCGGATGCCACGCACCGAGGTGGCTGCATCGCGGCTGAAGCCGCTCCTTCAGGTTCCGTGCTATACAGGTGCCACCCATTCCCGCCGCGGACTCAGTGCCATGCTCCATGAGTTGTTCAGCGTCTACCTGAAGATGCTCGTGCTCTACAGCCCATTCTTCGTGCTGTCGTGTTTCATCGGCCTCACCCGCGGCCACTCCAGCAAGGAACGCAAGCAACTGGCCTGGCGCGTCGCGATCGCCACATTGGTCGCCAGCGTGCTGCTCTATCTGTTCGGGCGAGTGATCTTCGGCGTGTTCGGCATCACCGCCGACGCGTTCCGCATCGGTGCCGGCTCGGTGCTGTTCATCTCGGCGCTGGGCATGGCCCAGGGCAAGTCGGCGGTGCAGACCGACAACGTGCAGCAGGACGTGACCATCGTGCCGTTGACCATCCCGCTGACGGTCGGCCCCGGCACCATCGGTGCGCTGCTGGTAATGGGGGTGGGCCAGCCGCATTGGGACGACAAGCTGCTGGCCATCGTCAGCATCGCCCTGGCCAGCTTCACCGTCGGGCTGGTGCTGTACCTCTCGCACCGTATCGAGCGGCTGCTGGGGGACCAGGGCCTGCAGATCGTCAGCCGTCTGATGGGGCTGTTCGTCTGTGCCCTGGCGGCGCAGATCATCTTCACGGGCATCAAGGGTTACCTGGTGCCTTGAGACCCGCGCTTCAGATTTCGTACTCGCTGACCTTCCTGCGTGTCAGGTCACCCAGCCGGTTGGCCACATCCTCGCGTACACGGGCGTAATGTTCGGTGTTGAAGCTCAACAGCACCGCAGCGGAGTTGGTGTCGGTCACCAGGCTACTGCTCATGTTGAATTCCCTTAAGTCGGCCCCGGCACCAGCGCCGGGTGAGACTTAAAGCTATACAGCCGAGCAATAGGTATAAGCAGGCCGCTTTTCCCCTGCGGTCAGGTTTTCACCGGGTACCAGCGGGGTGTGTACACCCAGGGCGTTCCATCGCCGCGAGGGAAGGTGCAGGTGGTCGACGAGCCGACCAGCACCATGGTGCGCATGTCGACCATCGCCGGCTCCAGCTCGCCCAGGGTGACCACACGCAGCGTCTGCCCCGGCCGCCCGATGTCACGGCCCAGGACCACCGGTGTTTCAGCAGCGCGATGCCGGCGCACGACTTCCAGCGCCTGGCCCAGCTGGTGAGGCCTGGACTTGGAGATCGGGTTGTAGAAAGCCAGCACCAGGTCCGCCTCGGCAGCCAGGTCGAGACGCTTTTCGATGATCGACCAAGGCTTGAGGTTGTCCGACAGCGACATCACGCAGAAGTCATGCCCCAGCGGCGCACCCGCTTGCGCGGCGGTGGCCAGCGAGGCCGAAACGCCAGGCAGGATCTCCAGGTCGACACGCCGCCAGGCCGGGTCGCTGGACTCATGCAAGGCTTCGAGCACCGCAGCGGCCATGGCGAACACGCCCGGGTCGCCCGACGACACCACCACTACCGAACGCCCCTGGGCCGCCAGCTCGAAGGCATGGCGGGCACGCTGCATTTCTTCGCGGTTGTCGGTGCAGTGCAGTACCTGGTCAGCGCGGAACGGGCCGGCCATGCGCACGTAGGTCTCGTAGCCAAGTACGTCCTGGGCGCGCGCCAGCTCCGCCTTGACCGCCGGCACCATCAGTTCGGCGGCGCCTGGGCCCAGGCCGATCACGGCCAGGCGGCCGCGGCGACGGCCGATGCGTTCGATGTCGAGCGGTGCGTCGGCTACGGCGTGGGCGAGCCCCACGGACGAGCCTACACGCGCCTGCGGCAAGGCCTCAGCCAGCATCCGTTCCAGGCTATCGGTGGCCGGGGCGAAGCGCAGGGCGACATTCAGTGCCTGGGCAGCCTCGTGCAGGCCCGGCTCCGCCATCTCGGTTTCGCTCGCCAGCAGGCAGGCCAAAGCAGCCTCGGCGATGTTCGCCCGCTGCAATTCCTCCCGTACCTGTTGCACCAGGCCAGCACGACCGGCCGTGACCGCCACCACCACGCAACGCGCATGGATCAGCAGTTCGTCACGGCTGGCCGGGCGAAGCGCACTCCCCACATGGATGGTGCGTTGCGCGTCATCGCTGGCGGGCAACTGTGCGTGCTCGAGCCATGGCGCATCGCCTTCGATTCGCACCGCCTCGCCCGCCAGCAGGTCGGAGACGAAGCGCTTGCCCTGCTCCAGGTCGGCCAGTGCATAACCCTCAGGCGGGTTGAGCAGGCAAGTACCGAAGCGCAACTCGCCACTGGTCGT
Source organism: Pseudomonas sp. MWU13-3659 (assembly GCF_023757525.1). NCBI lineage: Bacteria > Pseudomonadati > Pseudomonadota > Gammaproteobacteria > Pseudomonadales > Pseudomonadaceae > Pseudomonas > Pseudomonas sp. MWU13-3659. Next base: position 153,140 of record NZ_JAMSHW010000001.1, read on the forward strand.
GATCGCTGCGCTCACGCCCAGCGCCTCGCCGATTTCGCGGGCCATCACGTTGACGCCACCCAGGCCACCGAGCAGCGGCACCACGGCGCTACCGTCTTCGGCCACAGCCAGCACCGGTGGCTCGACGCCTTTTTCACTCAACAGCGGTGCAAGGGTGCGAATGACGATACCTGCGGCGCACAGGGCGATGATCGGCGTGTCCTGCTGGTACAGCGTGCGCAGGGTTTCGCCAAAGGCCGCGTAATCACGGTCGGCCCCCTCCACGCGCCCTTGCAGGCCATGGATCACGGCCAGTGGATAACGCTGCTGGATGCGCTGCGCGGTGGCCAGGCTGCCCGGGCCAAGAATGACGATTGCCGGTGCCTTGTTCATCCCTGCCATTTCTCACCCGGCACAATGATCAGCGAGAAGTACGGCGAGGATTGCGGATCGACTTCATCCAGCGCGACGATCTTCTGGTTGGCCATGGTCGCCCGCTCCACGTACAGCGCGCGAGCGTCCAGCCCCAGCTCCGCCAGCACCTGGCGCACCTTGGGGAAGTTGCGCCCCAGCTTCATGATCACGGCGGCGTCGGCATCGGCCAGGCGGCGCTTGAGCTCCTCATGGGGCAGCACGCCGGAGAGCACGGTGAGGGTCTGGTTGCGATACACCAGCGGCGCACCAAGCACCGAGGCGCCACCGAGCATCGAACAGACACCTGGGATTACCTGCGCTTCATAGCGCGACGCCAGGCGGTCATGCAGATACATGTAGGAGCCGTAGAAGAAGGGATCGCCTTCGCAGATCACCGCCACATCGCGGCCGGCATCCAGGTGCGCGGCCACTTGCAAGCTGGCTTCGTCGTAGAAGTCGCTGATCACCTGTTCATAGGAGAGCGGCGCCGGCAACGCCTCGGTGGTCACCGGGTACACCAGCGGTAGCAGGGCCTGTTCGGCTTGCAGGTGCGCCTCGATGATGCCGAAGGCATTGCCGCGCTTGCCCTTGGCCACGAAGTACGCCACCACAGGCGCCTCGCGCAGCAGGCGCAGGGCCTTGAGCGTGATCAGTTCGGGGTCGCCTGGGCCGACACCCAGGCCCAGCAGTCGTCCGCGCGCGTGCATCATTCCACCTCCGTTGCCAGGGCGTTGACCGCCGCTGCGGCCATCGCGCTGCCACCCAGGCGGCCTTGCATGATCACGAACGGCACGCCACGGCTGTCGGCCGCGAGCATCGCCTTGGATTCGGCGGCACCCACGAAGCCGACCGGGAAACCGAGGATCAGCGCCGGCTTCGGCGCGCCGGCATCGAGCATTTCCAGCAGGTAGAACAGCGCGGTCGGCGCGTTGCCAATCACCACCACGCTACCTTCCAGATGCGGACGCCACAGCTCCAGCGCCACTGCCGAGCGGGTGTTGCCCTCGGCCTTGGCCAGGTCCGGCACGCTCGGGTCACGCAGGGTGCAGATCACCGGGTTGTTCGCCGGCAGCCGGGCACGGGTAATGCCTTCGGCGACCATGTGCGCGTCGCAGAGGATCGGCGCGCCCTTGGCCAGGGCTTCACGGCCAGCAGTGCCGGCGCCTTCGGAAAATTGCAGGCCGTCGATGGCCTCGACCATGCCACAGGCATGGATCACGCGCACGGCGAGCTTTTCAAGATCGGCGGGGATCCGCTCGAGCCGGGCTTCCTCGCGGATGATCCGGAAGGAATTGCGATAGATCTCCTGACCATCGCGGATGTAGTCAATCATCAAGGTGCTCCGTCGGCAGGTCGAGCATGGCGCCTGCTTCTTCTGGGGTGAGGTCGGCTGCGCGCAGCCTGCCGAAGCCCGGCAGGCGCGCGTCGCGCAAGTAAAGGTCATAGCGGCCCGGGGCACGGGCCAGCAGGGTGGCCTGGGCGACGTGGGCCATGGCACAGGAACGTGGGCAGGCGGACAGGTGCACGCTGCCTGGGGCTCCGCGATGCAGCACGTTGGCCAGGGTGACGGCGTCGGCCTTGGTGCCGGCCTGGGCCTTGGCGCAACCGCTGGATCCGGTGCAGGCGACAACCCGCGCCAGCGGATGCTCGTTGTGACAGAGCATGCCCAGTGTCGACAGTTGCACCTGAGCATTGTCCAGTTCGGCTGGCTCGAGGGAGGTCAGCACCAGGCTCTGCCAAGGGCTCAGCCGCAGGCTGCCATCGCCCCATTGCCGGGCAATGCGCGCGGCAGCACGCAGCATGGCAGGGGTCAGGCGCCCGAGGGGGGGGGCGACGCCCAGGGCCAAGCCCTGGCGCTGGGGCAACACGCCCAGCCACGGGCTTGTCGCCGCTGGACGCGGCCAGGCCATCGACGTGGTGTCGATCTGGATCGCCAGCCCTTCGAGGAAGTGTTCCACCGGGCACGCCTGCAGCAATTGACGCATGCGCGACTGCTCGGGCGTCGCCAGGTCGAGGAAGCGCTCCAGCACCGCGCGTACCAGCGCCAACCCCTGCTCCACCGGCACCGCGCCCACCGCCTGGCCATTCGACAGGCTGCTCGCGAGCCCGAACCGCAACCAGGTACGCCCTTCGTGCGTCACGGCGGACAGCCACAGGTCATGGGCGTGATCGAGCATCGCCAGAGCTTCGCCGCCATCGAGTTGCACGGCGAATTTGGCCGACAGCTTGTGAAACCTGGGCGTGCTCTCCAGCAGGTCGAGGATCTGTGCGGCCAGTGGTCGTGTATCGAACAGCATGGCAGGGTCGAGCCCGGCCAATGGGCTGAGCATGAGGTTGCGTACATCGTCACCGGCCGCGTCACGCGGGCCGAGCCCTGCGGCCAGCAGATGCTCGACCAGGCCATGATGGTCGTCACCGATACCACGGATCTGCAAGTTGGCCCGGTTGGTGGCCTCGATCACCCCACCGGCGAAGCGCTCGGCCGCGTCGGCCACGGCATCGGCCTGGTCGGCCAGCAGCAGGCCGCCGGGCAGCTTGATCCGGCAGATGCCACCGTCACGCGCGGCGACGATGCGCCACAACCCCGGGCAGGCCGAGGGACGGGGCGAAACTTCGGGGGGCAGGGGCTGCGTCAAGGGGGTATCCGGCAATCGTGGAAGTGCGCTTCAGTGTAGAAGGCGCGGTATTATGCCTGCTTTGTCCGACGGCATGAAAAACCGGTGGTCGAACGTTCAATTTCGGGGCTGCTGCGCAGCCCTTTCGCGGCGCAAGGCCGCTCCTACAGGGTTTGCGCGGTACCTGTAGGAGCGGCCTTGCGCCGCGAAAGAGGCATGCCGTGCCCCATGCGGTGTTGAAGAGGACACGATGGCCCCCTGGCTGACAGTAATAGGCATCGGCGAAGACGGCTTCAGCGGCCTGGGCAAACAGGCCCGTCGCGCGCTGCTGTCCGCCACAAGAATCATCGGCGCGCCACGCCAGCTGGCCCTGCTGCCCCGCTGCGTGACCGCTGAACAGCTGCATTGGCCCAGCCCCTTCTCCCTGGCCCCGGTCCTGGCCCTGCGCGGCGAGCCAGTGTGCGTACTGGCCAGCGGCGACCCGATGTTCTACGGCGTCGGCGCCAGCCTGGCGCGCCAACTGCCTGCCGAAGAACTGCAGGTACTGTCGATGCCCTCCTCCTGCGCCCTCGCCGCCGCCCGCCTGGGTTGGCCGTTGCAGGACGTGCAGGTGGTCTCGGTGGTGGCCCGCCCGCTGGCCGCGCTCAACACTCATCTGCATAACGGCATGCGCCTGCTGGTGTTGAGCAACGACGAAAGCACTCCTGCCGCCATCGCCGGGCAACTGCGCGAGCGTGGCTTCGGCCCCAGCCGCCTTCAGGTGTTCGAACACCTCGGTGGTCCTCAGGAACGGCAACTGAGCGGCACCGCCGACGACTGGCCACACACCGACATCGCCACGCTCAACCTGGTCGCCATCGACTGCCAGGCCTCACCTGACACCCCACGTCTGCCCCGGGTAGCCGGCCTGCCCGACAGCGCCTTCCGTCATGACGGCCAGCTGACCAAGCGCGACGTGCGAGCAATCACCCTGGCCCGCCTGGCACCGCAACCCGGGGAGCTGCTGTGGGACGTGGGCGCCGGCTGCGGTTCCATCGGCATCGAGTGGATGCGTGCCCACCCCAGCTGCCGCGCCCTGGCCATCGAGGCCGACGAAGGCCGCCAGGGTTTCATCGAACACAACCGCGACACCCTTGGCGTACCCGGTCTGCAACTGGTCCGTGGTAAAGCACCCGACGCGCTGGCTGGGCTGGAGCGCCCGGATGCAATTTTCATCGGCGGCGGCGTCACTCGCGAAGGCGTGCTGGACCTGTGCTGGGAGCGCCTGTTGCCGGGCGGGCGCCTGGTGGCCAACGCCGTCACGCTGCAAAGCGAGGTCACCCTCGCGCAGTTCCGCGAGCAGCATGGCGGCGAACTGACCCGCATCCACATCGCCCACACTCAACCACTGGGCAGCTTCGACACCTGGCGCCAAGCCCTGCCGATCACCCTGCTCGACGTGGTGAAACCCCTCGATGCGTGAAGAGACTCGTGAACAGCCCGCCCCCCTGCGCAGCGGCCTGACCACCGGCAGTTGCGCCACCGCCACCAGCCTGGCCGCAGCGCGCCTGCTGCTGACTGGCCAGCAACACGATGCGGTGGAAATCACCCTGCCCAAGGGCAAGGTGGTGCAGATGCGCCTGGAGTTCTGCCACCTCAAGGGCGACTTGGCCGAAGCCGGCACCTTGAAGGATGCCGGCGACGATCCCGACGTGACCCATGGCGCCCTGCTCTACAGTCAGGTGCGCCTGCTCGCCGAGCCTGGTGTTCGCTTCGTAGCCGGCGCGGGCGTTGGCACCGTGACCCGCCCAGGGCTGGTGCTGGCAGTCGGTGAACCGGCCATCAACCCGGTACCGCGCAAGATGATCAGCGACCATCTCCTGCAACTGGCCAGCGATTGCGGCTACGGTGGAGGCTTTGAGGTCACGGTCAATGTCCAGGGCGGCGAACAGCTGGCCCTGAAGACCATGAACCCACGCCTGGGCATCCTCGGCGGGCTGTCGATCCTGGGCACCAGCGGCATTGTCCGGCCATTTTCCTGCTCGGCTTACATTGCCTCGATCCACCAGGGCATCGATGTCGCCCACACCAACGGCTACACCCATATCGCCGCCTGTACCGGCAACGCCAGCGAAGACACCATGCGCCGGGTCTACAACCTGCCGGAGATCGCCCTGATCGAGATGGGCGACTTTGTCGGCGCCGTGCTCAAGCACCTGCGCAAGGTGCCCGTACCACGCCTCACGCTGTGCGGTGGCTTCGGCAAGATCAGCAAGCTGGCGGCCGGGCACATGGACCTGCACAGCCGCCACTCCAGCATTGACCTGCCGCAACTGGCGGGCTGGGCGGCGGCCATTGGCGCAGACGCGGCGCTGCAACAGGCGATCGTCGCCGCCAACACCAGCCAGCAGGCCCTCGCACTTGCCCATGCTGCCGGCATCGCCCTCGGTGACGAGGTGTGCCGCCACGCCCTGGTCTTCGCCCGCAGCGTGGTGCCGGCCCAGGTGCAGGTGGAAGTGTTCGCCATCGACCGCCAGGGCGGCATCGTCGGCAAGGCGGGTGTGGCATGAAGGGGCGCATCCTGCTGCTCGGCGGCGTCACCGAAGCCCTGGCCATTGCTCGCCAGCTGGGTCCGCAGCATGTCTACAGCCTCGCCGGCATCGGCCGTGTGCCCCAGGACCTGACCTGCCAGGTGCGGGTCGGTGGTTATGGCGGTGCCGAAGGCCTGGCCGACTACCTGCGCGAAGCAGGCATCGACCTGCTGATCGACGCCACCCACCCCTACGCCGCGCAGATCAGCCGCAATGCGGCTCTCGCCGCAAACAGCGCAGGCATTCCCTGCTGGGCCCTGCGCCGCCCGGCATGGCAGGCGCAGCCTGGGGACGACTGGCGCGAAGTCGAGGACTGGGCCGGGCTGATCGAGGCGCTGACCCCGTTCGAGCGCCCCTTGTTCACGCTGGGTCGTGAACCCTTGCAACATCTGGACGAAATTCCACCACACCAGTTCTGGACCCTGCGCGCGCTCGAGGCGTGTCCCGGCAATGAACGCTGCGAGGTGATCGGTGCTCGCGGGCCGTTCCTCATCGACGACGAACGTGCCCTGTTCGAACGTCGGCGGATCGATGTGCTGGTGAGCAAAAACAGCGGCAGCACGGCCACCGAGCCGAAGTTGGAAGTGGCGCGGGAGCGCGGGGTTCCAGTGCTGGTGCTCAAGCGGCCGGAGCTGCCGGAGGTGGATCAAACTTTCCCTGACCCGAAACGGTTACTTGAGGCTCTGAGCTTGCCGCCTGAATGACCCGGCATCTTCCGAAACACATTGATGCTTTCATCGCCCTACAAGATTCAGCAAGGTGTAGCCCTTCCTAGGTACTTCGAATGGAGCCACCTCATGCCAGATACGCCCAAACGTCCCCAAAATACAGCTTATGAAGATGCGCCCCCTGTCTTCAAAAGCGATTGGGACACCTGGTTTGCAAATGACGGTGTAACCAGCGACTTCGTGATTCAGCGCGAACAGCCGGTCGATAAGCATCGCGACACTCTCATAAGCGGAGTTCAACAGGGCAGGTAAATGGCCCTGGGCCTTGATCCTGCCGTACAATCACCTTCCCTCTTCTGGAAGGCTCCACCCATATGGAAATGCAATGGTGGATCTGGCTCGTCTTCGGCGTGGCCCTGATCCTGCTGGAACTGGTGCTCCCCACCTTCTTCATCCTCTGGTTCGGCATCGGTGCCGTGCTGGTGTCGCTCGTCTCGCTGCTCGCCCCCAGCCTGCAACTCGATATGCAGGGCCTGCTGTGGGTGGTGTTCTCATCGATCACCACCGTGCTCTGGTTCAAGGTGTTCCGCCGCAAGAAGCCGGACGTGCGCTGGACCGCCGACAGCGTCATCGGCGAGGTCGGCCTGCTGACCGCCAACGTGTCGCAGTTCCAGAAAGGCCGGGTGCGCTTCCAGAAACCCATCCTCGGCAACGAGGAGTGGACCTGCGTCTCGGACAACGACATCCCCGCCGGCGAGCGCGTGCGCCTGGCCGCCATCGAAGGCAACACCGCCCGGGTCACCCGGGCCTGAATCCGCACTAAAAGGAAGTTCGCACCATGACCAGCCTCATCGTCGTCGCCACCCTCGCCGCATTCGTCCTGATCACCGTGTTCAAGGGCGTGCGCATCGTGCCCCAGGGCGAGGAATGGATCGTCGAGCGCCTGGGCCGCTACCACAGCACCCTCAAGCCGGGCCTGAACATCGTCATCCCGTACATGGACGTGGTCGCCTACCGCCTGCCCACCAAGGACATCATCCTCGACGTGCAGCAGCAGGAGATCATCACCAAAGACAACGCGGTGATCGTCGCCAACGCCCTGTGCTTCGCCAAGGTGGTCGACCCGCAGAAGGCTTCGTACGGCGTGCAGAACTTCTCGTTTGCCGTGACCAGCCTGACCATGACCTCGCTGCGCGCCATCGTCGGCGCCATGGACCTGGACGAGGCGCTGTCCAGCCGCGAGCAGATCAAGGCGCGCCTGCGCGAGGCGATGTCCGAGCAGACCGAAGACTGGGGCGTGACCGTGCGCTCGGTGGAGATCCAGGACATCAAGCCCTCGCCGAGCATGCAGACGGCCATGGAGCGCCAGGCTGCCGCAGAACGTGAGCGTAAAGCCGACGTGACCCGCGCCGAAGGCAACAAACAGGCAGCCATCCTCGAAGCGGAAGCGCGCCTGCAGGCGGCCAAGCTGGATGCCGAAGCCCAGGTCAACCTGGCCGAGGCGTCGGCGCGGGCGATCACCCTGGTCAAGGACGCGGTGGGCAGCGAGACCGTGCCGGCCATGTACCTGCTGGGTGAGCGGTATATCGGGGCAATGGAGAACCTGGCGGGTAGCGACAACGCCAAGGTGGTGGTGCTGCCGGCCGACCTGCAAGAGACCGTGCGCGGGCTGCTGGGCCGCGGCAAGGCCTGATAGCGCGGGTTCGCCGGCAAGCCGGCTCCTACGGGGTTCTCTGTAGGAGCCGGCTTGCCGGCGAACCGCTCACCCCCCCAGGTGCGGCACTTCACCGCACCCCGGCATTTTTTCCTATACTCCGCCGTACAATAGCCATCACGATTCCTGACCGGATCTCTCCATGCCCCCACGTCGGCACATCGCCTGGATAGCCTGCCTTGCAGTGCTGTTCAACCTGCTGGCCATGCCGCTGTCTTCTGCCGCGCCGAAAGGCCCTGCAGAACAGCTGCTGTGGGGGGCGTTCTGTTCCAGCATGGCCAACAAGGCCAAGGTCGATGTCCAGGCCCTGGCCAAGATCGACCTCGGTACGCAAAGCGACGACAGCGCCAGCATGATGAACTGCTGGTGCTGCCTGGGTGCCGCGCCCTTGCTGGCCCTGCCCGGCTACCCGCCGCAGTTGCACAACCCTCCCGTGCTGCCTGCGGGGCACTCGCCGCAACTCACCGACTACCAGCCCACGCCGCGCCAGTTATGGCCCGCGCTCAATCCCCGTGCCTCTCCCCTGGCCTGAGTTCACTACGCTGCCTGCCTGAACCTCAACAGATCGGAGACTCATCCATGCTCAAGCAAGCCCTCGTCCTGGCCGCCCTGCTGCTGCCCGGCGCCTATGCCAACGCCCACGAATACACCAAGGGCGACCTGCATATCGCCCACCCCTGGTCGCTGGAACTGCCGCCGAACGCACCCAACGTCGCGGCCTATTTCGTCGTGCACAACAACGGCAAGGCCGATGACCGCCTGCTCTCGGCAGACACGCCAATCAGCACCGACGCCCAACTGCACGAACATACGATGAGCGCCGCCGGCGCCATGAAGATGCAGCAGGTGCAAAGCGTGGTGGTGCCTGCCGGCAAGGACCTGACCTTCGCCCCCAGCGCCTACCACGTGATGATCATGCAGCCCAAGGACCGCAGCCTGCTGACCGACGGCAAGCGCTTCCCGCTGACCCTGCACTTCGAGAAGGCCGGTGACATCACCGTCGAGGTCGCCGTGCAGAAGCAGCCACCGGCCGAGCAGGCCGCACACGAGCACGCGCACTGATCTGATCGACTGACTGGCGCTCGCCATGAGCCTGCCGCGCTACAGCTGCGCCCATACCACCCGCCCTGATCGCAGGCGCGTCGGTGGCGGCTGGCTGAGCCTGTTCGCCATGTGGATGATCTTCATCGGCCCGCTGGTTTCCCAGTCGATGCCGATGGAGCACCACGCCGGCATGTCCATGCCCATGGACATGTCGATGAGCATGCCCATGGCGCACGGTCACGACGAGCACCACGGCCACGGCAACGATGGCCAGCTGCATGTGATGTGGGAGAAGTGCGGCTACTGCAGCCTGCTGTTCAACTGCCCCGCCCTGCCCCAGACCCTCAGCCCGCTCAGCGCGGGCAGCGTCACCCCACCCACCCACCTCACCGTCGCCACGCGCCAGGGCCATGCCCGGCAGGCTGTATTCCCCGGCGCCCGCAGCCGCGCGCCGCCCCGTTCGATCGTCGTCTGAACACAACACGCTAAATGCCCGAAGCCAGGAGGCTTCGCGCTGACTCACGACTGATCGACTGGAATCATTATGTCCGGCTGCACCCCTGTTTTTGCCCTTTCCCTGCGTGGCACCGTCGCCGTGCTCTGCGGCTCGCTGCTCGCACCACTGGCCTTTGCCGCCGAAACCGGCCATGAAGGCCATGCTCTTGACCCGGCCGAACTAAGCCCGACGGTGATCACCGCCATCGCGCCAAGCTCGCCGCTGACCGTGGTCACCAATCCCAAGGACCCGCGCCAACCCGTGCCGGCCAGCGACGGCGGCGACTACCTCAAGACCATCCCCGGCTTCTCGGTGATCCGTGCCGGTGGCACCAACGGCGACCCGGTGCTGCGCGGCATGTTCGGCTCGCGCCTGAACATCCTCACCAACGGCGGCATGATGCTCGGCGCCTGCCCTGGCCGCATGGACGCCCCGACCTCGTACATCTCGCCGGAAACCTACGACCGCCTCACTGTGATCAAGGGCCCGCAAAGCGTGATCTGGGGCCCAGGCGGCTCGGCCGGGACCATCCTGTTCGAGCGAGAGCCGGAGAAGTTCGGCGAGCTGGGCAGCCGGGTCAACGGCAGCGTGCTGGCCGGCTCCAACGGCCGCTTCGACAAGGTGCTCGACGCTGCGGCCGGCAATCAGCTCGGCTACGTGCGCTTCATCGGCAACCAGTCGCACTCGGACGACTTCGAGGACGGCAACGGCAACACCGTGCCTTCGCGCTGGGACAAGTGGAACGGCGACGTCAGCCTCGGCTGGACTCCGGACGCCGACACCCTGCTCGAACTGACCGCAGGCAAGGGCGACGGCGAGGCCCGCTCCGCCGGGCGCGGCATGGACGGCTCGCAGTTCAAGCGCGAAAGCCTGGGGCTGCGTTTCGAGAAGTCCAATATCGGTGACGTGCTCGACAAGGTCGAGGCGCAGGTCTACTACAACTACGCCGACCACGTGATGGACAACTACACCCTGCGCACTCCATCAGGCACCGGCATGATGGGCATGCCCATGGTCAGCAACGTCGACCGCCGCACAATGGGGGCGCGGATCAAGGCCACCTGGCGCTGGGCCGACGTGCAGTTGATCAGCGGCATCGACGCGCAGACCAACGAGCACCGCCAACGTGGCGGCATGGGCGTCAACGCGCACAAGGGCCAGCCCTGGACCAAGGATGCCGATTTCCACAACTACGGCGCCTTCGGCGAACTCACCTGGTATGCAACCGGCGAAGACCGCCTGGTCACCGGCGCCCGCCTGGACCGCGCTTCGGCCCGCGACTTCCGCAAGGGCAGCGCCACCGAAGGCGATACCCGCGCCGACACCCTGCCCAGCGGCTTCGTGCGCTACGAGCACGACCTGGCGGCAATCCCGGCCACCACCTACATCGGCCTGGGCCACACCCAGCGCTTCCCCGACTACTGGGAGCTGTTCTCGCCCAAGCGCGCCCCGGCCGGCTCGGTCAACGCCTTCGACGGCCTCAAGCCGGAGAAGACCACCCAGCTCGACTTTGGCATCCAGTACCGCGACGAGCGCCTGGAAGCCTGGGCCTCGGGTTATGTCGGGCAGGTCCGCGACTACATCCTGTTCGACTACCAGCGCAACATGATGGGCTCGCTCACTTCCCAGGCGCAGAACATCGATGCCCGAATCATGGGCGGCGAGCTGGGCGCGGCCTACAAGCTGACCGAAAACTGGAAGGCCGACGCCACCCTGGCCTACGCCTGGGGCAAGAACAGCAGCGACGGCAAGGCCCTGCCACAGATGCCACCGCTGGAAAGCCGCCTGGGCCTGACCTACAGCCGCGACACCTGGAGCGTCGGTGCCTTGTGGCGCCTGGTCGCCGAGCAGAACCGCATTGCCCAGAACCAGGGCAACGTGGTCGGCAAGGACTACGACACAAGTTCAGGCTTCGGCGTGTTCTCGCTCAACGGCGCCTACAAGATCAACAACAACCTCAAGCTCAGCGCGGGCGTCGACAACCTGTTCGACAAGGCCTACGCCGAGCACCTGAACCTGGCCGGGAACGCCGGGTTCGGCTACCCGGCCAGCGCCACGGACCCGGTGAACGAGCCAGGCAGGACCTTCTGGACCAAGGTCGACTTCAGCTTCTGACAACAACAAACGGGCGCGGGACCTGACCGCGCCCACTTAAGGTCTAGGGGAGGCTCTCATGAGCAAACCAAACGTTTCCTTCTACAACCTTGCGTGGCGCTGGCATTTCTATGCCGGGCTGTTCGTGGCGCCGTTCATGATCCTGCTGGCGATCACCGGGATCATCTACTTGTTCAAGCCACAGCTCGACCCGCTGATGTACCGCGAGCTGATGGTGGTCGAGGCCGGCCATCACCGGCAAAGCGCCGATACCCTGCTGGCCAACGTGCGCGAGGCTTATCCACAGGGCCATGTCGGCCAGTACCTGCCGCCGCTGAATGCCGAACGTAGCGCGCAATTCGTCGTGCATGACGGCGGGCGCGAGCTGAACGTGTTCATCGACCCGTACAGCGGCAAGGTGCTGGGCGCGCAGGACGGCAAGCAGAACCTGCAAGCCATCGCCCGCGCCCTGCATGGCGAACTGATGGTCGGCACGGTCGGTGACCGGCTGGTGGAACTGGCGGCCGGCTGGGGCATCGTCCTGGTCGTGTCCGGCCTCTATTTGTGGTGGCCACGCGGGCGCAACAGCGCTGGTGTGTTGTGGCCACGTTTAAGCGCTCGCGGCCGGGTGCTGTGGCGCGACCTGCATGCCGTCACCGGCTTCTGGGGCTCGGCCTTGCTGCTGTTGATGCTGATCAGCGGCATGACCTGGACCGGGCTGTGGGGCAAGCAGTACGCCGACCTGTGGAACCGCTTCCCGGCGGCCATGTGGAATGACGTGCCGAAGTCCGATAAAGAAGCGCGCGACCTCAACAGCGCCCATCGCCAGACCGTGCCGTGGGCGATGGAGAACACCCCGATGCCGGTGTCCGGTGCTCACGCCGAGCATGCCGGGCATCACAGGATGGATCACGCACCTGCGGCGCCGCAGGTCAGCCTGCAGCAGGTCGAGGATGTCGCCACCCTGCGCAAGGTCGAGCCGGGCTACAGCACCACTCTGCCAACCACTGCTGACGGCGTGTTCACCATTGCGGTGTTCGCCGACGACCCGCGCAACGACGCCACCCTGCATGTGGACCAGTACACCGGGCAGGTGCTGGCCGATGTGCGCTGGCAGGACTACAGCCCGGTAGCCCGTGCCACGGAGCTGGGGGTGATGCTGCATGAGGGCAAGATGTTCGGGCCGCTGAACCAGATCGTCATCCTGCTGGTGTGCCTGATGATCCTGCTGGGGTCGGTGAGCGGGGTGGTGATGTGGTGGAAGCGCAAGCCAGATGGTGGACTGGGGGTGCCGCCGCTGCGCCATGACCTGCCGCGCTGGAAGACAGCAGTGGGGGTGATGCTGGTGCTGGGCGTCGCCTTCCCGCTGGTAGGGTTGTCCATGGTGGTGATGTGGGGGGTGGATAGCCTGGTGGTGAGACGCCGGGCCATGGTTCGGGCTTGAGATCTGTTCGCCGGCAAGCCGGCTCCTACAGGATCGTCGTAGGAGCCGGCTTGCCGGCGAAAGGGCCGGCGAAATCAACCATTGATTCCCGTCATGTCGAGCACCGCGCTGCACCGCCAAGATCGTGTCGATCTGCCACGCCCGTGATCGGAACACGACGTGATAGCCTACACGGCTTTCGCTCACAAAAAGACTGACCCTCAATGGAATGCAGCCTATGACCCGGACCTCCCAGACACCCTCCGAAGAGCAACACCTGCAACGCAACCTGACCAACCGCCACATCCAGCTCATCGCCATCGGCGGCGCCATCGGCACCGGCCTGTTCATGGGCTCGGGCAAGACCATCAGCCTGGCCGGCCCGTCGATCATCTTCGTCTACATGATCATCGGCTTCATGCTGTTCTTCGTCATGCGCGCCATGGGCGAGCTGCTGCTGTCGAACCTCAACTACAAGTCGTTCATCGATTTCTCCGCCGACCTGCTCGGCCCCTGGGCCGGTTATTTCACCGGCTGGACCTACTGGTTCTGCTGGGTGGTCACCGGCATCGCCGACGTGGTGGCGATCGCCGCCTATACACAGTTCTGGTTCCCCGATCTGCCACAGTGGATACCGGCGCTGAGCTGCGTGGCCCTGCTGCTGTCGCTGAACCTGGTGACCGTGAAGATGTTCGGCGAGATGGAATTCTGGTTCGCCCTGATCAAGATCATCGCCATCATGGGCCTGGTCGCCACCGGCCTGTACATGGTCATCACCGGCTTCCAGTCACCGAGCGGCCACACCGCCACCCTGGCCAACCTGTGGAATGACGGCGGCATGTTCCCCAACGGCCTGCTCGGCTTCTTCGCCGGCTTCCAGATCGCCGTGTTCGCCTTCGTCGGCATCGAGCTGGTGGGCACCACCGCCGCCGAGGCGAAGAACCCCGAGCGCACCCTGCCGCGGGCGATCAACTCGATCCCGGTCCGCATCATCGTGTTCTACGTGCTGGCGCTGATCGCCATCATGGCCGTGACCCCCTGGCGTGACGTGGTGCCGGGCAAGAGCCCGTTCGTCGAGCTGTTCGTGCTGGCCGGCCTGCCGGCGGCGGCGAGCATCATCAACTTCGTGGTGCTCACCTCGGCGGCCTCGTCGGCCAACAGCGGCGTGTTCTCCACCAGCCGCATGCTGTTCGGCCTGGCCCAGGAGGGCGATGCGCCCAAGGCGTTCGAGAAACTCTCGCGCCGCGCGGTGCCGGCCAACGGCCTGTACTTCTCCTGCACCTGCCTGCTGCTGGGCGCGGTGCTGATCTACCTGGTACCCAATGTGATCGAAGCCTTCACCCTGGTGACGACGGTGTCGGCGGTGCTGTTCATGTTTGTGTGGACGCTGATCCTGCTGTCGTACCTGAGCTACCGCAAACAGCGCGCGGCGCTGCATGAGCAGTCCACCTACAAGATGCCCGGAGGGCGCTTCATGTGCTACGTGTGCCTGGTGTTCTTTGCCGGCATTCTGGTGCTGTTGAGCCTGGAGGCCGACACCCGCTCGGCGCTGGTGGTGACGCCGATCTGGTTTGTGATCCTGGCGGTGACCTATCAGTTTGTGCGCAGCAGGCGTCAGCCGCGTGCGGCGGTGCATGAAGCGTCCAACAACTGATCCGGCCAGTGGGGCCGCTGCGCGGCCCTTTCGCGGCACAAGGCCGCTCCTACAGATGATCGCGCTCCCCCTGTAGGAGCGGCCTTGTGCCGCGAAAGGGCTGCAAAGCAGCCCCGGCGATTGTCAGCCTTGCTCCAACCCCTCAAGCACCGCCTCGGCCAACGCCAACCCTTTCTCCAACGAGTTCTCCGTAGCCGTCAGCAAACTGCGCAACGGCTCCCCCGCCTTCTCCAACGCGGCAGCATTGGTCTCATACGCCGCCTTCAACGCCGCCACGGCGCACACCAGCGCATCCTCGCTATCAACGCCAGCACGTACCGAGAGAATCGGATCATGGGCGTGATTGCAGGTGCCAAAGTGGGAACAAGCGGTGACGGGACGTGATTGGCGGGGACTGTGGTTGACCAGCGATTCCTGGTTCATGGCTGCACCTCTCGATGAAAGGTGGCGATCTCGACAAATGCGAACGGTGGATCTGGAACGATCTTCTTGAGCATGGTGCTACTCCTTGCAGCCTTCTGAAGTGTCTCTCCGTGCCCATACGCCAATATGGGTGGACGGAGCCGTGCGGGTTGGCGTTGCCGGTCAGAAGGTCCGGTGAGCCCGAAGGCTCCCACACACGGCTCCGCCCATAACGGGTGCAACCATGCAGGACACGCTATCGCAGGTGCGATGTGTCCGGTTCTGACAGCGGGACGCCAATCCCGAACCGCAGAAACTACTGCGGTGCGGCACGGTACTCAAGTACTGCTTGTGTGTCAAAATGTTGGGCTGCAAATGCCCTCAACAGGTCCCGACGCAATGTCACGACCTAGCATTTCTGCCAGTTGCCCCCCTCTGCCGTATGCCTTCCAATCCGTTCAGAGCACCTCGTGTTCGGCAGCGGCCGTTAACACCTCTCACGTGTATAACAAGGAAGCGAATTGACATGCCCAACAAAATGATCGACGGTAATTCAAACACCTACGCCAAACTGTTCATTGAACAGCTAGTCAATACCTGCGCCCCCAACGCCCCGGAATCGAAAAACGGGCCAAACTTTTATCTTTATGAACTCTACAAAGCGACACCAAACAAATACAGACAAAACTTAGCCGAGAGAAGAGAATTTGACAAAATCATAGAAGAAGCGCTACAAGACACAACAGAAAAAATAAAAAAACTTGAGACGACCACAAAAAACCTTTTGAATCTAGACATAGAATCCCACAAAAAATCGAATGCATGTCCACCAACAATACAACAGTAGAAGTCTATGAATCCAAAGATACAATAATCGTAATCATCAAGCAAACAAAAGAAACCCAACAAGAAAACACAACATCTAATAACGATAAAAAACGACAAATAAATCAGAAACCAAAACATACAAAATTCACATAGACATCAAAACAAACACATTAATAGACACAGCCAACAAGCTCATACTAAAGTCGGATTTATTTCCACTGATTGGGCACCGCCAGCCACACGAAGAGGAAAAGTATTACCTGCAACCTGAAAACCATAGTGCCACCCAACCCAGCCACACCCCAAAAATTTATCAGGAGTATATAAATAATCTTAACCCTGACAAATATACATTTTATCAAGGCGGAAAAACCTCAAGCGCGGCAAAAAAAGAATTCACCGACAATCTTGATAAATACAAAAGCTCCCAGCTACACATATATAAATCCCTCATCCTCCTCTCCATACCAGAAAGCTATATACCAATCACCTCCAGCATTCTAACTTGTGTAATCCGATCTATAGACCGTTTCCACCTTGACGACAACTACAACTACACAGATAGCAGCACATATGAGACATCCACCTCATACATATACGACTACACATCAGACCACTCACGTGACATACAGATCGACCCTGAGACTCAGCCTGGTTGGAAAATTCAAAATATCCACCCTAAAAACCTGGAATTGAATAGGCTTTCTACTTTCAAGGAAAATCTCAAACAAGAAATTTGCAAATCACTTTCACCAAACTCTTCCAAAAATACCACCGAAAGAATTCAGCTACTAGAAACTTTGCTGGAGCTTTATACTCCCTACCCTACAACCATCACAAACGCCTCCAGCACTTCACACTCAACTCCAAACCCCATTAACCCCCAAATACTAAGACCTATAAACAAAATAGCCCACGACTTAGTACTTAAAGCCAAAGCCTTGCTAACTCAAGAGAAAGCTCTTGAGGCAGGCAGCACACTCCTAGAACAACGACGCCCAGACATCGGGGAACTACTGCTTGATCCAACACTCCTTGAACAACCTATTTCAGCATTAACCATAGCCATTCGCGTACTCACTCGCCTGGCACAGAAGCACATCGTACCTGACGCCCACCTCCCCGAAGCTTTGGCCTCCACTGGCCAACACGCCTACCTCCCCTTCCACCACGCCCAAGAACAGATCAAAACCGTACTCAAGCACCGGAAGATTCCGCTCTTCGACCTGTTGCAAAAATCCGACCCCAGCTACCCGAACTTCTGCAACGATCGCCTGCGCACACCTGAACTGCGCGAGGCCATGCGCAAGGCAAGCGGCTTCAGCCCTGCACTACAAGCATTGCTGCTTGCGCAGAAACCACTGAGGAGAACGGCAGATGGGTGGAGAGCCTGGTACGGGTTTACTTCACCCGCCAAGGCGGCCATCGATGAGCTGCTCGATGTCGAAAACTATTGCCGCAGAACCGGCCTGACCACCGAACAGGTACTGGAAATGCTGGCGATCTCCGGTATTGATGACAATGCCAGCACCGGCTTCAGCGCCGTGCAACGCTCCAATGCCTATCAACCGGCGACCGCTCTGGCCCTGGAGCAGTATCACCCCGGCGCCGCCTACATCAACACTCGTCGCGAGACGCCGCTGACGGTGAAGGATGTGTTGGACAAGCCGGGCATCACGCTGTCGTTCGACCGGCTCGATTACAACTGCCTGCCACGCATGTACCAGATGATCCACCTGCAGCGCGAACTGGCCCTGCCCTTTGCCGAAGTCGACCTGCTGCTGATCTCGATCCTGCGTGCCCAGGGGCTGACCACCAACTGGAACATGACCCCTTGCACCCTGCGCGCCTTGGGCGTGTTCCGCTACCTCAACGAAGTCTATGGGGTCAGCGCCGAGCAGTTCAGCGCGCTGGTGCTCGAGGTGTCCCCCTACAGCGTGGGTGACCGCCCCTCAATGCTGGATCGGGTGCTGGACGGCCCTGGTGCCAATACGATTGACAAGGTGGAGAACCGGCTGGTGCTGGACGACCGCACGTTCGATCCGACCGATGGCGCAGATGGCCAATACAAGATATTGCCTGGTCTCTGCAACGCCGTGGGGCTGGATGAACCGACTACCCTCGCATACATAGGGCAAGCCAAGAAGGCACTGGGCTTGAGCAGCCTGACCCTGTCGCTGGAGCTGCTGTCCTCGCTCTACCGCCTCAGCCGCCTGCACCGCCTGCTCAAGCGCCCCCTCCACGAGGGGATCGCGCTGGTTGCTTTGCTGGGCGCGTCAGGTGAAACGCTGTTGACTCAGCTGGCGGGCAAACCTGTGATCAGTAATGTTCACGCGCCCGATGTGCTCGATATGCTGGTGGCCTTGGTCAACCTCGATCAGTGGCTGCGCGAGGAACGTATTCTACCCTCCACCCTGCTTGATGCCCTGACACCCGCTTCGGGCCAGTCACTGTCCCTCACTAAAAGGCTGTCGAGTGCGATCACGGATCGGCAGGCAACGATCAGCGACAAACCTGGCGAAGTCGCACCGGCCGCAGACACACCCTTGAGCGACAGCATGAAGGAACTGATGGCCTCAGTGCTGTTGAGCGTTTTCGGTGCAGGAAACAATAGCCTCTCATTGACACCACAACATATTCCCCACTTGTTGCGTTGGTGCGATATATCCGAAAACGAACTGCTGGCGGCCATACGCAAGGTGTCCGCGCAGGAAACGCCCAGCGAGGCCGACAACTCACTCTGGCGCAAGCTTGAGCAGCGCTGCAAACTGGTCGAATGCTTGCGCCTGAGCCCAGGTGTACTTGAAGCATTTTTGGACCACAAGGCGTGGTTCGACCTCGAAGAGGTGTTGGTCCCGTCCGACGTTGAGGCACTCACTGACTGGCTACCAGGTGCCAAAGTCCTGGTGGCCCGCTCTTTTATCAATCTGGATCTCTGTTACCAATTGAGTCGCTTCCGAGCCTGGATCGACGTGTGCAAGCACAATGACGGCGATGAAAAGGCAGCCCTGGACTATCTGTCAAGCCACCTTCATGGCACCGAAAGCGCCGAGGTCGATAGCGCATCAGCGCAATTGGCCAAGTTACTTGGATGGGAGGCTGAAGCAGTCAAGCTCGCCACCCCACGTAAAAAGGAAACCACCTCTACAGGCATCGCACTTCCTACATTCAATGACTTCCTAACTACGCTAACGCCTGACGAAACAGCTTACTACGACACTAAAACTACAAAGATCCAATTCATCGTAAGAATGGCTACAAACAGATATATTGGGTATCAAATCTACTCTGATCTCACACAGGACATTATAGATAAGCTAGATGACTTCATCCGAAACAACCCTGAGCCATTACTCCTCACACAAGACCAATACAAGGAGGCTTACAGGCCTGATCTCTGGGAGAAAGCCAGAATAAAGGAAGAGTCAGATCCATATACAGCATACCTGCCCATTGCGCTTGAAGCCTTACCGGACAATTACGGCACTAAAGTTTTTTTCGAGTGGAAGCCCCGCGTCCCCACCACGATCACCGACATCGATCGTATCCTTCGCCTGAGAGCACTCTGCAAACGCACTGGCCTGCCCTGCCAGTCCCTGCTAGACCTGGTCTCACTAGATAATCACCATGCGTACACCAAGTTCGAGGCTACCAGCCAGCTGTTGTTGGCCAGTTGCGACGACGCCGTGCGCGACAGCATCGAAAAACACATGCAAGAGCGTTGGCGCGACGCCCTGGCTGGCTACCTACTCGCGCACTGGGCACCCTCGCAGCCCGGCCTGCAGAACAGCATCACGTCATTCGATGACTTGTCGAACTATTTCCTCACCGACATCGGTGTCAGCAGCCAGGTCGATACCACGCTGCTGGACCAGGCCATCGGTAGCCTGCAGCACTACCTGTTCCGGCTGTACGCGCGCTTGGAGCCTGGCCTGGACGAAACCCCGGAGTCGCAACAGGCCGAGGCCGACTGGCGCAATTATCTTGGGCAGTACGCCACCTGGAAACAACGCCAGGACCAGCTGAACCATCCGGAAAACCTCATCCATTACAGCAAACGCCCGAACAAGAGCGATGCCTTCCGAGAACTGGAGGTGGAACTCAACCAGGGCAAACTGGACACTGCCGTACTGGACACGGCCATTCGCACTTACCTGACCAAGTTCGAGCGGGTCAGCAACCTGCAGGTGATCAGTGGCTATCTCGATGGCCGCGATCCACTGAAAGACACTTACCACCTGATCGGCAAGACCAACACCTCGCCGCCGGAATACTACTGGCGCACGCTGGACATGGGCCTGCGCGACGACCAGCAGCGCTTGAGCCCCCTCGCCTGGAGCCAATGGGAGAAGATCGGGCTGGCGGTCAGTAGTGAAGTGGTACAGAGCGAGTATAAATCGGGGGGGGCAACCCTGACCCGCGATGTAATACGCCCTGTCGTGATCGGCGATCGCCGTTATGTGTTCTGGGTTGAACGAGGTGCCACGGACCTGACCAGCGGCGAAACGCCTAACAAGACCCTACCGAAGACACGGAAGATTGCCGTGAACTATGCGTATCAACAGAGCGATGACACGTGGAGCACTGCAAACGAACTCATATGCCTGGATGGTTATAAAGATGCGGTGTGGCTGGGAGATACAAACAACCCCTGCCTAAAATCACTCAACTACAAACCGGAACTTATCATTGTGGTGGACAAGGAAGGCATTCGCAATGAAGACCCGTGGTTGATCGCTGTTCTACATGACCTCCAAGGTGACACAGTAGAAAGAACCAATCAAGCCGATGGCGCTCTGGAATCCGAAAAACATAATAATAGATACTTCATCGAAGCTCGGGACCTGTTGCTGCTGGACAGCAAGCCCATCAGCAGCTTACACGCGAAAGGTATCTGCAAAACGTTGATAAGCACCTTTAACTCCCCTGAAAAAATTCAACATGTTTACACAGGACATTCTACGTACCTAAGACTGCAAAACACGGGAAAAGAAGCGACAAAAGGCAATGCACTTGAAACTGAAGAACTCACCATCACCGCAAAAGCACTATCAATAGCCGACGAAAAAATAGAACTTACAATAAAAACAACGAACACCAACCTCAACCTAAAGCAAGCAACAACAACCATACTCGCCCCCTCAAGCATCTCAGCAGGGGATATATCTGAATCAGAAGCAAAGTACATCATCTGTTACCCAGAAAACAATCCTGGAAACCAAGCCATAACCATCCGCCACAGTAATTTATCAGCCCCCATTACAATATTGATAGACTTCCCTGAGCTCGACGCCCCCTGGAATGTATCAATCAAACGCTCAGAAAACCTTAGCCAATATCTCGAATTTGACGTAACTCGCATTTCGTCTTTAGCATACACACCTCAAAATATCCGCCTCAACACGCTATTCGGCAAACGCTTGGTCGCCTATGCGACCAAGGGCATCGAGCACGTCCTGACCTGGGAGACCCAGTGCCTTACCGAGCCCAAGCTCCCGTCGGCACTCGAGGACGCCAAGCTTGAACTGCACGGCGCCAACGGCCTCCACCTGCGTGAACTGTTTCTGCACCTGCCTGCCCTGATTGCCACCCGCCTGACCGAACAACAGCAGTTCGACGAGGCCGAGGACTGGTACCGGCGCTACTTGTTCTCACCCTTCCAGCCCACCGCAGACGAAGACGGCCGCCCCGTTCCGTGGAGAACCCGCCCACTCTCGGAGGTCGGTACACTGTGTTCGACCCTGCAAAAGGATGTGGACCTTCATAGCCATGTCTTCGTGCGCTCACGTTATTACCAGCAGGCTGTTTACCTTTCACTGCTGGAGAACTGGCTCTTGCAGGGCGACCACCTGTACCGCCAGCTCAAGCCGAGCACACTTAATCACGCTTGGTCGTGTTATCAGAAAGTACTCAAGGTACTCGGGCCGCTGCCCGAACTCAGTAAGGCCTCCCGGTGGAAGCCCATACCACTGGGTAAAGTCGAAGACAGCGCCTTCCGAAAACCGCTCAACCCACGGGTCATCCAGTTGCGCAACACGTTGGAAAGCCGCCTGTACAACTTGCGCCATGGGCTGACGCTCGATGGCAAGCGATTGCCCCCAATGGACTGGAACAGCGAGAGCACGCCCGCATTTACCCCGAATTCTGGAGGGGTCAGCGACCTACCGATTGCCTATCAGAGTGCCCCGCCCGCCTTCCCTCACTATCGGTTCCGGCAGTTGCTGCCCGTCGCCCGGGCGGCCGCACAACAGCTGTTGGACTTTGGCCGGCACTACCTACACCTGCTGCAAACTGAAGATGCTGCGGACGAGGATCTGCAACTGAAGGAGCAGGAGATCAACATCGCCGACTTTGAGATACGTATACGAGAGGAGGCCATCAAAAGTCTGGAGGCCAGTAAAAAGAGCCTGGACATCAGTCGTAGTGCAGCAACCGCTGAACATGCCTACCTCAGCAGGCTCATCGATGTAGGGAGATCGGCCGAAGAAGAAGGGGCAACCTTGTTAAGGTTCGCGGCCAATAGCATGACCCTGCTCAGTATCCCATTCGATTTCGCCGCCGGTCTTACGGAAGCCGCTGTACCCACCATCTACGGGGTTGCCTTCGGCGGCAACAAACCGTCTTCAATCGGTAACAAGGCCGCCTTGGCATTGCGTGTCGGTGCCGAGGGCACAAGAATGCTTTCGGAGGAGCTAATGCTCCAAGGGGAGTACAACCGCCGAGCAGACGAGTGGGCGTTCGAGCGGCAACAAGTGGACTGGGACCTGAAGCTTATCAATCAAGATATGGCCATTACCGATATTGAGTTGAAAGCAGCCAGCTATAGCCTGGAACAAGCCAAGCAGATCAAAGCCGACCTGGAAACCATCAAAGAGGGCATGACCACTGGGTTCCTCGCGCCTACGTGCTATCACTGGCTTACAGCTAGACAGGGTGTGCTCTATCGTGCAGCGTACGATGCCGTGCTCTCGCTATGTCTTGACGCAGAGAATGCCTGGCGCTTTGAAATGGGTGATTACACCAGCGACAGGTTCGTCAATCCCGCTGCCTGGCGTGATAACTACAAGGGCCTCTTGGCAGGCGAATCGTTGGTGAATGACCTGCAGCGCCTGGAAAACCAGTACATGCTCGCCAATGAACGACGGCTGACCATCAAGAAGTCTTTCAGCCTCAAGAAGCACCTGGGCAAGCAATGGGCGAAGACCTTCAAGACAGAACCAGACCGTACCACGTCATTGGTCCAGGCCCTCAAGTTCAAGGCCGATGACTTTGACCAGAGTTATCCGGGGCACTACCACCGCCAGCTTAAGCATGTATCCGTGACACTCATGATCAATAAGGACAAGCAGGTGGACGAGTTGTGCGCAATTCTCACGCAGACACGTAGTACCACGCTGCTCATGCCCGACGAAAATGCGGCCCGCTCGTTCTACCCTGGTAACGAGACGAAGAGGGAGGTCATTGAGGCTCATAAAAATACCGAACTGGTTCTGCACAACCCCCGCCAGAACCAGCAGATCGCATTGTCTTCAACGGTCGCTGAAGATGGCCTTGGCTATGAGCCTGGCACCTGGGTCTATGAGTTGATGTTCCATGATGGCCGCTACCTGCCGTTCGAAGGGACTGGCGCCATCTCGGAGTGGACGCTGGAGATTCTGGGTGACGATAAACTACTCAAGGACCTTTCAATCATCGAGGACATCAAGTTCAACATGGTGTACACGGCCAAGGCAGGGGATCCCGCTTTCACCCAGGCAATTAGAACCCTCAGAACAGAGCCACTTACCGCATCCAAAACGAATAAAGATGGAGCTGCTCCACTGGGTGACCTGCACGGGATGGACAAGCTCACATAGAACTGCACATCGCGAGTTGATTTGGTAAAGCACTCTGGGGCGGGTTACCCATCCGCCTCGGTCAACAACAATGAGCAACGCGCAGGATCGGTCACCTGTGTGTGACTGACCTTCGCAGTGGGGCTGCCTTGCAGCCCATCGCGGATGAATCCGCTCCTACAGTGGTAGCGCCGTGCCTGTAGGAGCGGATTCATCCGCGATGGGCCGCACAGCGGCCCCAATCCTGTGCATCTGAATGATCCAGGCACCAACCTGGTCCCACCCAACGCCCCGATCCGTCGCACACCCCCTCTATTACGCTCATTCCAGCCCCTCGGCACACCCCTTGCAATCTCCGACCTGGCCAACACCCACCATCACATCGGAGTGAGCACATGAAGCGACGCAGTCTGATCAAGGCCTTCACCCTCGGCGCATCGATCGCCGCGATGGGCCTGAGCTGGAGCATCCAGGCCGCCGAGACCATCAAGGTCGGCATCCTGCATTCGCTGTCGGGGACCATGGCGATTTCCGAGACTTCGCTCAAGGACATGGCGCTGATGACCATCGACGAGATCAACGCCAAGGGCGGGGTCAACGGCAAGCAGCTCGAGGCAGTGGTGGTGGACCCGGCGTCCAACTGGCCGCTGTTCGCCGAGAAGAGCCGCCAGCTGCTGACCCAGGACAAGGTGGCGGTGGTGTTCGGCTGCTGGACCTCGGTGTCGCGCAAGTCGGTGCTGCCGGTGTTCGAGGAGCTCAACGGCCTGCTGTTCTACCCGGTGCAGTACGAAGGTGAGGAGATGTCGCCGAACGTGTTCTACACCGGTGCCGCGCCCAACCAGCAGGCGATCCCGGCGGTGGAATACCTGATGAGCGAGGACGGCGGCGGCGCCAAGCGCTTCTTCCTGCTGGGCACCGACTACGTCTACCCGCGCACCACCAACAAGATCCTGCGCGCCTTCCTGCACAGCAAGGGCGTGGCCGACAAGGACATAGAAGAGGTGTACACGCCGTTCGGCCACGCCGATTACCAGACCATCGTCGCCAACATCAAGAAGTTCTCCGCCGGCGGCAAGACAGCGGTCATCTCCACGGTCAACGGCGACTCCAACGTGCCGTTCTACAAGGAGCTGGCCAACCAGGGGCTGAAGGCCACCGATGTGCCGGTGGTGGCGTTCTCGGTGGGTGAAGAGGAGCTGCGCGGCATCGACACCAAGCCGTTGGTGGGGCACCTGGCGGCGTGGAACTACTTCGAGTCGGTGGATAACCCGGTGAACCAGAAGTTCGTCGCCGACTGGAAGGCCTACGCCAAGGCCAAGAACCTGCCGGGGGCCGACAAGGCGGTGACCAACGATCCAATGGAGGCTACCTACGTCGGTATCCACATGTGGGCGCAAGCGGCGCAGAAGGCCGGCAGCACCGATGTGGACAAGGTGCGCGAGGCGCTGGCCGGGCAGAGCTTCAAGGCGCCGTCGGGCTTCACCCTGACCATGGACAAGAGCAACCACCACCTGCACAAGCCGGTGATGATCGGCGAGATTCAGGATGACGGGCAGTTCAGTGTGGTGTGGCAGACCGAGCAGCCATTGCGGGCGCAGCCTTGGAGCCCGTTCATTCCGGGGAATGACAAGCGGCCGGATTATGCGGTGAAGGGTAATTGAGTGCATTGGGGCCGCTGTGCGGCCCTATCGCGGATAAATCCGCTCCTACAGGCCCGAGTGTGTAGGAGCGGATTTATCCGCGATGAATCCACCGCCGATTTCCAGGACTGCCCGCATGCTCAGACTCCTGCTCACCCTCTTGTTGCTGCTGCCCCTGGCCACCCAAGCCAGCGAAGGCGAGTTCTTCCTCACCGCCAAACCCGCCGAACAGGCCAACCTGCTCGAAACCTGGGCCGCGCAACCCGATGCCGCACGCCTGCCGCTGCTGGAAAACCTGCGCCGGGGCCGCATCGCCGAAAACGACACCCGCAAGCTACGCCTGAACAACCGCCTGCGCGGCCTGATCGACAACGCACTGGCCAGCCATCAACTGCTCAGCGACCGAGCCAACATGCGCCTGGCCGCCGCCCAGCAACTGCAGAAAACCGCGCAACCCGCGCAGGTGGCCTTCCTCGACCGCCGCTTCGCCAGGGAGCCCGACGCCGCCGTGCACGCCGCCCTCGGCCTGGCCCTGGCCAACCTGCAACTGGGCGCCAGCGAGCCGGCGGTTCGCCTGGCCGCCGTGCGCCTGCTAGGCGAAACCGGCGACCCGCTGGCCCGCACCCGCCTCGAAGCCCTGCTGCACCCCGACGCGGAAACTGACGCTGCCGTGCGCACCGCCGCCGAAACCAGCCTGGCCCAGGTGCAGCGCAAGCTGCTGGTCGGTGAACTGCTCGGCCAGGCCTTCAGCGGCCTGTCGCTGGGCTCGATCCTGCTGCTGGCGGCGTTGGGCCTGGCGATCACCTTCGGCCTGTTGGGGGTGATCAACATGGCCCACGGCGAAATGCTGATGCTCGGCGCCTACAGCACCTACATGGTCCAGGTGCTGCTGCAGCGTTATGCCCCCGGCGCCATCGAGTTCTACCCGTTGATCGCCCTGCCGGTGGCCTTCGCCGTCAGCGCGGGCGTCGGCATGGCCCTGGAGCGCACGGTGATCCGCCACCTGTACGGCCGCCCGCTGGAAACCCTGCTGGCTACCTGGGGCATCAGCCTGATCCTGATCCAGGGCGTGCGGCTGATCTTCGGCGCGCAGAACGTCGAGGTGAGCAACCCGGCCTGGTTGTCCGGCGGCATCCAGGTGCTGCCCAACCTGGTGCTGCCGTACAACCGCCTGGTGATCATCGGCTTCGCCCTGGCGGTGGTGCTGCTCACCTGGTTGCTGCTCAACCGCACGCGGCTGGGCCTGAACGTGCGCGCCGTCACCCAGAACCGCAACAT
Organism: Pseudomonas sp. MWU13-3659; assembly: GCF_023757525.1. Classification (NCBI taxonomy): domain Bacteria; kingdom Pseudomonadati; phylum Pseudomonadota; class Gammaproteobacteria; order Pseudomonadales; family Pseudomonadaceae; genus Pseudomonas; species Pseudomonas sp. MWU13-3659. The sequence goes on from NZ_JAMSHW010000001.1 coordinate 179,794, forward strand.
GGCGGCCTGCTGCGGGGTGTCCACCGGGCGCGTCGACATGCTCGCCTTCGGCCTAGGCTCGGGCATCGCCGGGCTTGGTGGCGTGGCCCTGAGCCAGGTCGGCAACGTTGGCCCGGACCTGGGCCAGAGCTACATCATCGACTCGTTCCTGGTGGTGGTGCTCGGCGGCGTCGGGCAGCTGGCCGGCAGCCTGTGGGCTGCGTTCGGGCTGGGTATCGCCAACAAACTGCTGGAGCCGCAGATCGGTGCGGTGCTGGGCAAGATCCTCATCCTTGCGCTGATCATTCTGTTCATCCAGAAGCGCCCGCAAGGCCTGTTCGCCCTCAAGGGACGAGTAATCGACTGATGAACCAGCCATTGATTGTCACTGCCACGCGCAAGGTCGGCACACGGGTGTCGCTGGCCGTCGGCGCCGTTGTCGTCCTGGTGCTGCTGGCCCTGCCTCTGCTGTCGCTGCTGCCCGACGGGCACAGGCTTCAGGTCTCGGCCTACACCCTGACCCTGGTCGGCAAGATCCTCTGCTACGCCATCGTCGCCCTGGCCCTGGACCTGGTCTGGGGCTATGCCGGGTTGCTGTCGCTGGGCCATGGCCTGTTCTTCGCCCTGGGCGGCTACGCCATGGGTATGTACCTGATGCGCCAGGCGGCTGGCGATGGCTTGCCGGGGTTCATGACCTTCCTGTCGTGGAGCGAGCTGCCCTGGTACTGGGCCGGCACCCAGCACTTCGCCTGGGCGCTGTGCCTGGTGGTGCTGGCGCCCGGCCTGCTGGCACTGGTATTCGGCTTCTTCGCCTTCCGCTCGCGGATCAAGGGCGTGTACTTCTCGATCATGACCCAGGCACTGACCTTCGCCGGGATGCTGCTGTTCTTCCGCAACGAGACCGGTTTTGGCGGCAACAACGGCTTCACCAATTTCCGCACCATCCTCGGTTTCGACATCACCGCCCAGGGCACCCGGGCCGTGCTGTTCCTGCTCACGGTGAGCCTGCTGCTGGGCAGCCTGTACCTGTGCTGGCGCCTGACCCAGAGCAAGTTCGGGCGCCTGCTCACCGCCGTGCGCGACGCGGAAAACCGCCTGATGTTCTGCGGCTACGACCCGCGCGGCTTCAAGCTGCTGGTGTGGGTGCTCAGCGCCGTACTGTGCGGCCTGGCTGGGGCGCTGTACGTACCGCAGGTGGGCATCATCAACCCCAGCGAGATGTCACCGACCAACTCCATCGAGGCCGCCGTGTGGGTGGCCCTGGGCGGACGCGGCACGCTGATCGGGCCGCTGCTCGGCGCCGGCCTGGTCAATGGCATGAAGAGCTGGTTCACCGTGGCGTTCCCCGAGTTCTGGCTGTTCTTCCTCGGCGCGCTGTTCATCCTCGTCACCCTGTACCTGCCCAAGGGCGTGGTCGGCCTTGTGAAGAAAAGGAGCCAGCCATGAGAAGCGTGCCCCCGGTGCATCCGGAATTCATGCTGGAACCGATCTTCGACCAGATCGGCAGCGGTCGCGAGGCCATCGGCCTCGGTCGGCGCCGCGAGGCCGGGCTCGACACCCGCCATGGCACGGTGCTGAGCCTTGAAGGCATCAGCGTCAGCTTCGATGGCTTCAAGGCGTTGAACGACCTGAACCTGTACATCGGCGTCGGCGAGCTGCGCTGCATCATCGGCCCCAACGGCGCCGGCAAGACCACGATGATGGACGTGATCACCGGCAAGACCCGCCCTGACACAGGTACCGCGTTTTTCGGCGACACCCTCGACCTGACGCGCATGAGCGAATGCCAGATCGCCCAGGCCGGCATCGGCCGCAAGTTCCAGAAGCCCACGGTGTTCGAGGCGCTGACGGTGTTCGAGAACCTGGAGCTGGCGCTCAAGGCCGACAAGTCGGTGTGGGCCAGTTTGGTGGCGCGGTTGTCCGGCGAGCAGCGCCAGCGCATCGAGGAGGTGCTGGCCACCCTGCGCCTGCTGCCCCTGGCCCAGCGCCAGGCGGGGCTGTTGTCCCATGGGCAGAAGCAGTTCCTGGAGATCGGCATGCTGCTGGTGCAGGAACCGAGGTTGCTGCTGCTCGACGAGCCGGTGGCGGGGATGACCGATGCCGAGACCGAGTTCACCGCCGAATTGTTCCGCTCATTGGCGGGCAAGCACTCGCTGATGGTGGTGGAGCACGACATGGGCTTCGTCGGCAGCATTGCCGACCATGTGACGGTGCTGCACCAGGGCAGCGTGCTGGCAGAAGGGTCACTGGCGCAGGTGCAAGAGGATGAGCGGGTGGTCGAGGTGTATCTCGGGCGCTGAATCCCTGGGGCTGCTGCGCAGCCCTTTCGCGGCACAAGGCCGCTCCTACAGGGGCGGCGCAGTCCTGTAGGAGCGGCCTTGCGCCGCGAAAGGGCCGCAAAGCGGCCCCAATGGCCACAATGCAAAGATTCCAGGAGCTGTACATGCTCAAGATCGACACCCTGCACCAATACTACGGCGGCAGCCACATCCTGCGCGGCCTGTCCTTCGAGGCCAAGGTCGGCGAGGTCACCTGCCTGCTGGGCCGCAACGGCGTGGGCAAGACCACCCTGCTGCGCTGCCTGATGGGCCTGCTGCCGGCCCGCGAGGGCCGCGTGGAATGGGAAGGCAAGCCCATCACCGCGCTCAAGCCCCAGCAACGGGTCCAGGCCGGCATCGCCTACGTGCCCCAGGGCCGCGAAATCTTCCCGCGCCTGACCGTCGAGGAAAACCTGCTGATGGGCCTGTCGCGCTTCCCCGCCCGCGGGGCGAGGGAAGTACCGGCCTTCATCTACGAACTGTTCCCGGTGCTGGAGCAGATGAAACAACGCCGGGGCGGCGACCTCTCCGGTGGCCAGCAGCAACAGCTGGCCATCGGCCGCGCCCTGGCCAGCCGCCCACGCTTGCTGATCCTCGACGAACCGACCGAAGGCATCCAGCCCTCGGTGATCAAGGAGATCGGCGCGGTGATCCGCAAGCTCGCCGACCGGGGCGACATGGCGATCCTGCTGGTAGAGCAGTTCTACGACTTCGCCGAGGAACTGGCCGACCAGTACCTGGTCATGGCCCGCGGCGAGATCGTCCAGCGCGGCCGGGGCGAAAACATGCAGGCCGAAGGTGTACGCGGCCTGGTTACCATTTAATCTGCAACCACTTCCCTTGCGAGACGCTGTCATGAGTTACCAGATCCGCGACGCCCTGATCGACGACGTGCCGGGCATCCTCGACATCTACAACGACGCCGTGGCCAACACCACGGCGATCTGGAACGAAACCCCGGTGGACCTGGGCAACCGCCTGGCCTGGTTAGAGGCCCGCGCGCAGCAGGGCTACCCTATTTTGGTGGCGGTGGACGACAGCGGCGTGCTGGGCTATGCCTCATTTGGCGACTGGCGGCCGTTCGAGGGTTTCCGGCATACCGTCGAACACTCGGTGTACGTACGTGGCGACCAGCGCGGCAAGGGCCTGGGTCCCGTCCTGATGGAAGCGCTGATCGAACGGGCACGCCTTTGCGACAAGCATGTGATGGTCGCCGCCATCGAGAGCGGCAACACCGCGTCGATCCGCCTGCACGAACGCCTGGGCTTCAGCATCACCGGGCAGATGCCGCAGGTGGGGGTGAAGTTCGGGCGCTGGCTGGACCTGACCTTCATGCAGCTGTACCTGGATGACAACACCCTTCCCCCTTCAAGGACCTGAAGCCGATGAACACCGCTCAGCTGCACCGCGTGACCCACGAAGGCCTGGCGTACTACCGCGACAGCCTGGTGGCCCTTTTGCTCGATGCGGTGCGCCAGGGCGCGTCGGTGGGTTTTCTGGCCGATATCGATGAGCTCCAGGCCAAGGCCTACTTCGATGAGGTGAAGGTGAAGCTGGCCGGTGGCGAGCAACTGCTCTGGGTCATTGCCCATGGGCAGGAGGTGCTGGGTAGCGTGCAGCTGGGGTTGTGCCTGAAGCCCAACGGGCTGAACCGGGGCGAGGTGCAGAAGCTGCTGGTGCACAGCGATGCTCGGCGGCGTGGGCTGGGGCAGCAGTTGATGGGGGCGCTGGAGGCCGAGGCGCGGCGGATCGGGCGGGGGATGCTGTTTCTCGATACCGAGGCGGGGTCCGAAGCCGAGGCGTTTTATCGGGCGCAGGGGTACAACAAGGCGGGGGAGATTCCGGACTATGCCTGCGGACCGGAAGGGGTTTATCGGCCGACAGCGCTGTACTTCAAAGTACTGAAGCCGGCTTGAAACGGAGTCGCCATCTTCGCCGGCAAGCCGGCTCCTACAGGACCAGGTAGGAGCCGGCTTGCCGGCGAACGGGCCGCCATGGCGGCCTCGGCTTACATCTGGGTAAACCTGCCCAACCGCTGGCGCAACATGCTGTTCTCGCTACGCAAATGCTGCACCTCTTCCAACAGCTCCAACGCCAGCGCCACCCCTTCCCACTCCAGCTCCAGCTCCTGATGCAGCTTCACCGCGCGCTTCAAGGTCACCGGCGCGCGGTCATCGAACACCCATTCTTCGGGCGTTCGCCCCGACGGTTCGACAATGCCGTGCTCGACGATCTCGATCACCCAGTCGGCCGACACATCGGCTTCCTGGCACAGGGTACGCATGTCCAGTTGAACGATCAGGGTGCTGCTCATGATCACTTACTCCATTGAGTCCTCGGGTTGAACGCGGCTTTCTCGGAGAGCTGGGTCCACAGTTCACGCGCGGCGGCGTCGGACTGGGCGGGCATCACGACCTTGAGCTGGGCGTACAGGTCGCCGCGCTCGCCCTGCTTGTTCAGCAGGCCCATGCCCTTGACCCGCAGGCGCTGGCCGCTCTGGCTGTCGGGGCGGATGGTCAGGTTGATCTTGCCGGTCAGGGTCGGCACCGCCACCTTGGCGCCGAGCGCCGCCTCCCACGGTGCCAGGGGCACGGTGATGATCAGGTCATGGCCTTCGACATCGAACAGCGGGTGCGGTGCCATGCGGATGGTCAGGAACAGGTCGCCATTGGCGCCACCGCCCACGCCGGGCGCGCCCTGGCCTTTGAGGCGGATGCGCTCGCCGTCGGTCACCCCGGCAGGGATCTTCACGTTCAGCGTTTTCGTGGTGAACCCGGTGCGCTGCCCGGCGGCATTGGTCTGCGGCACCTGGAAGCTGATCTGCTTGGATTCCTTGTTCAGGGTCTCTTCGAGGAAGACCGCCAGTTCCAGTTCCACGTCCTGCCCTCGCCTGCCGGCACTGCGTTGCTGCCGGCCACCGCCGCCACCGAAGGGGTTGCCGCCCCGGGCGCCGAAGATCGAGCTGAAGAAGTCGGAGAAATCACCCCCCTCGAAGCCACCGCCGCCGCCATTGCCGCCACGGGACTGCCAGCCAGGCGGCGCCTGGAACGGTCGGCCATGCTGGCCGCCGTACTTGCGGATCTCGTCGTACTCGGCGCGTTTGTCCTTGTCGCCAAGCACTTCGTAGGCCTCGTTGGCCTCCTTGAACTTGTCCTCGGCGTCACGCTCCTTGCTGACGTCGGGGTGATACTTGCGCGCTAGCTTGCGGTACGCGGCCTTGATCGCCTTCTCGTCCGCGCTCGCCTCGACGCCGAGTATCTTGTAATAGTCTTTGAAGTCCATCTATGGATCACCAGTGTGAATGTGCGTATTGCTGCTGAAGATTGGGGTCAAGCATAGCCTTTCAAGGTTCATCCGGGGTTGCGCTATCGCAGACGGCCGGTCTTGATTTAGCCGCAGACTGGCATAAACTGCGCGGCCGTTTTGCCTCCGGAAGCTCTCCCCCATGTCTGACGTATCCCCGGCCCGTGCCCTCGGCATCGACTTCGGCACCTCCAACTCCACGGTCGGCTGGCACCGCCCGGGCGTCGAATCGCTGATCGCCCTGGAAGACGGCAAGATCACCCTGCCGTCGGTGGTCTTCTTCAACATCGAGGAGCGTCGCCCGGTGTACGGCCGCCTGGCCCTGCACGAGTACCTGGAAGGCTACGAAGGCCGCCTGATGCGCTCGCTCAAGAGCCTGCTGGGCTCCAAGCTGATCAAGCACGACACCAGCGTGCTGGGCAGCGCCCTGCCGTTCAAGGACCTGCTGGGCATGTTCATCGGCGAACTGAAAAAACGCGCCGAAGCCGATGCCGGCCGTGAATTCGACCAGGTGGTGCTGGGCCGCCCGGTGTTCTTCGTCGACGAAGACCCCGCCGCCGACCAGGAGGCCGAGGACACCCTGGCCGATGTGGCGCGCAAGATCGGCTTCAAGGACGTGTCGTTCCAGTACGAACCGATCGCCGCGGCGTTCGACTACGAGTCGGGCATCAGCCGTGAAGAGCTGGTACTGATTGTCGATATCGGCGGTGGTACCTCGGACTTTACCTTGATCCGCCTGTCGCCGGAGCGCCACCTGGTGGCCGAGCGCCAGAGCGACATCCTTGCCACTGGCGGCGTGCACATCGGCGGGACCGACTTCGACAAGCAGCTGAGCCTGCAGGGCGTGATGCCGCTGTTCGGCTACGGCAGCCGAATGAAAAGCGGCGCGCTGATGCCCACCAGCTACCACCTCAACCTGGCCACCTGGCACACCATCAACGCCCTGTACGCGCAGAAGTCGCAGCTGGCCCTGGGCAACATGCGCTACGACATCGAGGACACACTGGGTATCGACCGCCTGTTCAACCTGATCGAGCAGCGCGCCGGGCACTGGCTGGCGATGGAAGTGGAGGCCAGCAAGATCGAGCTGACCGACCGTGACAGCCGCTGCATCGACTTTGGCCGCATCGAGCCGGAGCTGTCGGCCGAGTTGACCCGGGCGCTGTTCGAAGACGCCATCGGCGGGCTGCTGGAGCGGGTGCGCGGCAGCGTGACCGAACTGCTGGCCAAGGCCGGCGTGAGCGAGGGGCAGGTGGACACGGTGTTCTTCACCGGCGGTTCCAGCGGCATCCCGGCGCTGCGCAACAGCGTGGCGGCAATGCTGCCCAATGCGCGGCATGTGGAAGGCAATATCTTCGGCAGTATCGGTAGTGGCCTGGCGATCGAGGCGCGCAAGCGTTACGGCACGGCCTGAAGCCTTCGTCCTGTAGGAGCCAGCCTTGCTGGCGAAGAAAACACCACGGTGCCTGGCACCGGCTATGCCGGTGTTCGCCGGCAAGCCGGCTCCTACACGTATCCCGTAGGAGCCGGCTTGCCGGCGAACAGGATCAAACCAACTCCGCCCGCTTCAGCTCACTCTTCAGGTAGGCGTAATAAATCGGCCCCGCCACCACCCCCGGCAAGCCGAACGCCGCCTCGAACACCAGCATCGCCAGCAACAGCTCCCACGCCTTGGCACTGATCTGCCCGCCGACGATCCGCGCGTTGAGGAAGTACTCGACCTTGTGGATCACGATCAGGTACCCCAACGCCGCCGCCGCCACCCAGATCGACAGCGACATCCCGACGATGGTGATCAGGGTGTTGGACATCAGGTTGCCGATCACCGGCAGCAGCCCCAGCAGGAAGGTCAGCACGATCAGCGTCTTGGTCAGCGGCAGGTGCACGCCGAACAGTGGCAGCACCACCGCCAGGAAGATGCCGGTGAACACCGTGTTCAGCAGCGAGATCTTGATCTGCGCGAAGACGATATTGCGAAACGCCTGCACCAGCAGGCTCAGGCGCTCGAACAGCGCCGCCGCCAATGGCTTGCGCCGGGAAATGTCGGGAATGCGCTGCAGGGCGACGATGGCCCCGAGGATCATGCCGATCAGCAGGGTGACGAACATGTGCGCCATGCCCTTGCCCACCAGCTGCAGGTCGCTCAGGTGGCTCTTGATCCAGTCGCCGATGGCCACCTTGAACTCGGCGGCGCTGGCCGGCAGGTAGGCTTCGATGAACGGTGGCAGTTGGCCACGAGCGCGCTCCACCAGGGCCATGAACTTGTCCAGCGAAGCGCCAGGGTTCTCGGCCTCGTGCAGCAGGAAGCTGAAGGCGCCGGCGATCAGCAGTGTGAGCGTGCTCACCACCAGGGTGCCAAGCAGCGCCACCGCCAGCCAGCGTGCGCGCTGCCCGGCGATCAGCGGTTGCAGCCGCGGCGTGAGCATGTTGACCAGCTCGAAGACCAGCAGGCCGGCCAGCAGGCTGGGCAACAGCTTCAGGGGCAGCGCCAGCAACAGGCCGGCCATGACGATGACCCAGCTGGCGAGGGTGATCTGACGGGGGGTGAAGGTCATACAGCCTCGGCGGCAGACAGCGGAAGGACCCGCAGTCTGCCAGCCTTCAGGGCACAGGCATAGGCGCAGGTCATTTCTTCTTCAGGCAGTCGCTCATGAAGGTCTTGCGCTCGTCGCCCTTCAGCGCCTTGGTGGTGGCGTCGGCGTTGCAGGTCTTCATCTTCTCCTGCTGGGTGGCGGCCTTGGCCGGCTCGGCCTTTTTCAGGCAGGTGCTCATGAACGCCTTGCGCTCATCACCCTTGAGCGCCTTGGTGGTGGCGTCGGCGTTGCAGGTCTTCATCTTTTCCTGTTGCGCGGTGGCGGCGAATCCTTGCCCGGCGATCAACATGCCCAACACCAACAGGGGTACGTACAGCAGCTTCATGGAGTGGTCTCCTTGTCTGCGCGCCCGATGCGCGCTCGTCGAGCAGAGTGTAGACAAGTTTTCTTACATCTCCGTGCGGGCGCGGCGCCGGTACTGCTCCGGCGTGCAGTTGGCCTGGCGCTGGAACATGGCGATGAACGCCGAGGCGCTGCTGTAGCCGAGGTCGAAGGCGATGGCCTGGATCGACAGCCCCGCTTCCAGCGCCTCGATGGCGCGCAGGAAGCGCAGGCGCAGGCGCCACTCGCCAAAACTGATCCCCAGCTCGTGCAGGAAGTGCCGTGCCAGAGTGCGCTCGCTGACATGCACCTGGGCTGCCCAGTCGGCCAGCGGGCGGTTGTCCCCAGGGTCGGCGTGCAGCGCTTCGAGCACCTGGCGCAGCCCCTCGCTGCGGGCGAACGGCAGATAGCAGGTCTGGGTCGGGGCCAGGTGCAGCTGGTCGATCAGGACCTGCACCAGACGCTGGTCGCGCGCGTCTTGAGCCACATGGAGGTCGCGGCGGGCAAAGTCGCCGAGGATCGCCTTGAGGATGTCGCTGATCACCAGGCTGCAGGGCTGCGCCGGCAGCTCGGCGCACAAGCTGCGCTCCAGATAGACCGAGCGGTAGATGATGGCCTGGGGGTTGTAGCAACCGTGCTCGGTGCCTGGCGGCACCCAAACGGCGTAGTGCGGCGGCGAGATGAAGCGCTGGCCTTCGACATCCAGGTGCATCAGGCCATGGGAGGCGTAGTTGAGTTGGCCCCAGGGGTGGCGGTGTGGCGGGCTGTGGGTATCGGCGCCGAACTCGTCGTAGCGGAAGTAGACCGGCGCGGGGAGCTGGTCGAATTGAGGAATGTCGAGGTATTTGCGGGCCATGCTGTCTGCTTCGCGGGACGGGTTGTCTGGATGGAAGTATAGAGTTTTAGACAGACAGTCGATAATACCGAGCCATCAGGGGCTGCTGCGCAACCCTTCGCGGGTAAACCCGCTCCTACAGAGACTGTGCAAATCCTGTAGGAGCGGGTTTACCCGCGAAGGGCCGCACAGCGGCCCCGCTCTGTCACTGCGAGTACCCGTTGCATGAACTACCTCTTCCCCCTCATCGCCATCCTCATCTGGGCCGGCAACACCGTGGTCACCAAGATGTCCGCCGGGGCCATCTTCCCCGCCGAGATCGGCTTCTACCGCTGGCTGCTCGCCGGCCTGCTGTTCACCCCGTTCCTGCTGCCCCAGGTCTGGCGCAACCGCGCGGCCATCCGCCCGCACCTGGGCAAGATCTTCGTGCTGGGCGTGCTGGGCATGGCCATCTACCAGAGCCTGGCGTACTTCGCCGCCAGCATCACCAGCGCCACCAACATGGGCATCATCCTGTCGCTGATGCCGCTGATGTCGCTGGCCCTGTCCATCGCCTGGCTCGGCCAGCGCCTGAGCTATGGAGCACTGCTGGGCGCTGTGGTGTCGTTTTTCGGCGTGCTGGAGGTGGTCTCGGCCGGACAACCCGGTGTTCTGCTGCACCAGGGGCTGAACGCCGGCGACCTGATGATGCTGGTAGCCACCCTCGCCTATGCGCTGTACAGCTTCCTGCTGAAGAAATGGCAGTTGCGCCTGCCGCCACTGCAACTGCTGTACCTGCAGGTGCTGGTGGCGATCCTGGTGCTGCTGCCGCTGTTCCTGCTGTCGCCGAAGACCGGGCTGAACGGCCACAACATTGGCCTGGTGCTGTATGCCGGCCTGCTGGCCTCGATGGTTGCGCCACGGGTGTGGATGCAGGCGGTGCACCGCCTCGGGCCGAGCCGTACCACGCTGTTCTTCAACCTGTTGCCAGTGGTCACGGCGGTGATCGCGGCGGTGGTGCTGGATGAGCAGCTGGCCAGTTATCACCTGGTCGGCGGCTTGCTGACGTTGGTCGGTGTGCTGCTGGCCGAGCGCTGGACCACGCCGGTACGGCGTTGATCGATGGGAGCGCTGCGCGCTCCTTTCGCGGCTAAAGCCGCTCCTACAGGCGAACGCAATCCCCTGTAGGAGCGGCTTTAGCCGCGAAAGGGCTGCAAAGCAGCCCCAGGTTCGTCACACCCCAGCAGCCTTGAGGCGGGCCGCATGCTCGGTGAACAGCCGCACCGGCTCGGCGCCCTTGCCGACCGCGCCCAACGACTGGTTGACGATATCCAGGTGATCGAGCGGATAGTCATCACCAATCACCTGGCCTAAATGGGAACTGAAGCGCCCGACCATGCCATCGCACTGCCCCTTCTCCCTGACAAAGCTGCGGGCGAACAGGCGGCAGAAGTAGTTGCTACCGTCGAGGCGGTTCAACCCCTGGTCGGTACGCCCTGGCTGCAGGGTGCCGGACCAGGAGTAGTAGCGCACCCCGTTCACTTCACCCGGCCCCTCGCCACCCCAAACCTCGGGCAGCCCCTGTGGATAAGCCTGGTTGAACAGCGCCACCCCGGCACTGGTCAGCGACTGGTGCGAGGCATGCACGTCGATCGGCAGCGGCTCGCGGCGCCAGCCGGTCTCCAGCCAGCCCAGCAGCACGGCGACGCCATGCAGCAGCGCCTTGAGGATACGCCCAAGGGGTGAGTCGCCCGGCGCCGTGCGTTCGAGGTGGTCGGCCAGTTCCGAACCATGATTGGGGCCGGCCACCGAGGTCACCGAAGCCACCCGGTCGGGCCGCTTCGCGGCCGCATAGCGCGCGCTCAGCGCCCCTTGGCTATGACCGATCAGGTTGACCTTCTCGGCCCCGGTGCGCTGGCAGATCTCCTCGATGATGCCCAGCAGTTGCTCGCCCCGCACTTCGCTGGAATGCAGCGGCGACACCTGCACCGGAATCACCTGGGCACCGCCCCGGCGCAACGCCGGAACGATGCCGAACCAGTAGGGGTACAACAACGCCCGTACAAAGCCGAGCATGCCCGGCACCAGCACCAGTGGATAACGCGTGGCCAGTTCCCGACTCATCACCCTTGCCCTCATCCGTGAACAGACCGGCCCACCCTACAGCGCGAGCGAAGACAAGCGCAATCGAACTCCCGGCGCGCCGCGCGGTTCCAAGCAGAACAGACCCTGAGCAAGGAGCGGGACCATGCACAAGCGAACCCTGGCCATTCTTCTGGCAAGCGCGACCCTCGCCGCCTGCGGCAGCCGCCCGGAAAACCCGGTGGACTACGTCACCTACCGCGACGAGCCGCTGGTCAAGCAGGTCGAGCACGGCATGACCATGCAGAAGGTCATCGCCATCGGCGGCAGCCCTTCGAACGCTATCGACCTGCCCCATGGCGGCACCTGCAACGATTACATCCTCAACCGCGATGGCCACCAACAGCCCTACTACGTGCGCTTCGACGCCACCGGCCATGTCGACGCCAAGGGCTTCAAGACCTGCAAGCAACGCCAGAAAGACAGTGACGCCGTGCCCGGCGCCTGACCCCACCCGATGTCTACGGAGATGAACATGAGCGTTGAACTGACCGATGTGAAGACCCTGCGCGCCCGCGCCCGCAAGCATGTCGAGCAAGGAGCGGTGACCGAGGGTTACCACGCCGACCGCGAGAAGATCCTGCGCCTGCTCAACGAGTCGCTGGCCACCGAGCTGGTCTGCACCCTGCGCTACAAGCGCCACTACTTCATGGCCAGCGGCATCAAGGCCAGCGTTGCCGCCGAGGAGTTCCTCGAGCATGCCAACCAGGAAAGCGAGCATGCCGACCGGTTGGCCGAGCGCATCGTGCAACTGGGTGGCGAGCCGGACTTCAACCCGGACAACCTGAGCAAGCATTCCCATGCCCAGTACGTGGCGGGAGACTCGCTGAAGGAGATGGTGCTGGAGGACCTGGTGGCCGAGCGTATCGCCATCGACAGCTACCGCGAGATCATCCAGTACATCGGCGACAAGGACCCGACCACCCGGCGCATCTTCGAAGACATCCTGGCCCAGGAAGAGGAGCACGCGGACGATATGTCCGATCTGTTGAAAGGGTTGTGAATGCCGGCACGATCCTTACGATCCCTGTAGGAGCGGCTTTAGCCGCGAACACCGGCATAGCCGGTGCCAATCACCGCGCCGCCTGCTTCGCGGCTGAAGCCGCTCCTACAGTTACCTCTTCACCGCCGCCGGTGCCTTGCCGGTCTTCATCTGCTGCAACAACGGTGTGCACTGGTTCGGCGCATCGCCACTGCTCGGCGCAATCAATGCCAGCAATCCGGCCGCTGGCCCGACCACCACTCCCAACGCCACCATCCCCGCCCCACGCAACGCCAGCGGCACCGCCTGCACGCCGGCGCTAGGCTTGGCGAACGGCCCACGCACGTACAACGGCGAGCGTAGCGAGAACAGGCGCAGGCCCTTGGATTCGGGGGTGATCTTCAGGTCCAGCTGCTCACTGGCGAAGTTGGCCGTGCCGTTGATGTAGATGATCGCGTTCTCGGTGTCGAAGACGAACAACCGAGTGGTGGCCAGGCCATCCTTGATTCCGACGTCGGCGGCTGCGCAGTTGATCTTCACGTCCTCGTCACCGAACAGCTTGCCGACCACGTAGTTACCCACGTTGAGCCCGGCGATCTCCATCAGGCCACGGCTGATGGCGCCATCGTTCATCAACAGGCGCAAATCGCCATTGGCGGTGCCCAGCAAGGCCGCCACCGAGTTGCCGCGGCCACTGATGTCGGCATCGCCATTGAGCTCACCGAGGCTGGTCTGCATCGGCGCGAAGCCGGGGAACAGTTGCTTGAGCTTGAAGCCGCGCGCGGTCAACCGGGCACGGCCCTGCAACGGCGCGTTGCGCCCGTCCAGGCGGATGTTGGAATCAAGGTTGCCACCGGCCACGCCGAAGCGCAGCGGCTCCAGGCGCAGCAGGCCGTCATCGAGAATCACGTGGGCAGAGAGGTCGTTGAACGGCAGCTTCTCGCTGTGGACGATGCGCTTGCCGGCAAAGCTGACGTCGGCATCCATGGCCCGCCAACGCTCGGTGCGGAACGCTTCCACCGGCAGCACCTTGCCTGTCGGCTGTTTGCTGGCGCCACCGCGCGCCTTCTGCGCGCTGTTGGAGTCGGCGCCGATCAGCGGCGCCAGGTCCTTGAACAACAGCTGGTTCGAGACCAGCTTGCCCGACAGCTTCGGCCGCGGCTGGCTGGCGACGAAGGCCAGGTCGCCATGGATGTCGCTGTCGCCGATCTTGCCGTTGAAACCCTCGTAGCGGAACTGCGCGCCTGCGGGATCGTGCAGGTTGGCGGTCAGGTGGCCATCAGTGGAATAAGCCGGAGTGTCCGGCAGGGTCACACCGGTCAGCGGGTAAAGGTTGCCCAGGCTGCTGCCGGAGAGCGCCAGGCGCAGGTCCAGGGCGCCCAGGTTACGGGGATCGGTCAGCGTGCCCGCCAGGACCACGCGGGTATCGCCGATGCGTGCGTCGGCCTGCAGCGGGAAGGGCTGGCTGGCGTCCTGCAGCGCCAGCAACCCGCCGATCTTGCCGGTTGCGGCCACTGCCTGGCCCTTGTAGCGGCCCTGGGCCTTGAAGCCAAAGGCATAGTCCTGGGCCTTGCCGGCCTTCTCGGCGCGCTCCTTGCCGACGATATCGCTGAACGGGATCGGCTTGCCCAGCGGGTCGACCTGCACCTTCATGCTGGTCTTCAGGGTCTGGTCATCGAAACTGACATTGCCCTGGTCGAAGCCGATGGCGCCGATGTCCAGCGCCCATTGCGAGGGCGGAGCGTTCTCGTCCTTGGGCCCGAAGTCGAAGATCCAGTTGGCGCGGCCATCAGCCAGGCGCACAAGGCTGGCGCTGGGCTTGACCAGGTCGATGCGCGGGATGCTGATGCGCTGGACGATCAGCGGCAGCGGCGACAAGCGGAACTCCACGCGTTCCAGCCCAACCATCCGTGGCTCCTTGAGCCAGTCGGGGTTGCCGAGCGTCAGGTCTTCGGCGGTGAAGTGCGGCCAGGGCACGAAGGCCCGCCAGCCGCCCTCCTCAGGCTCGGTACGCCAGTTCACGGCGAGGTTGCCATTGATCGCGAAGGGGCGATGCAGGGCTTCGGAAACTTTCTCGTTGAGCAGCGGCTTGACCCGGTTCCAGTCGAAGGTGGCGATCACCACCACCAGGATCGCCAGCAGGGTGGCAAGGGTGGCGAAGGTCCAGAGGAGGATTCTGGCGGGGCGCGTCATGCAGGGTTCTCCTGACTGCAGGGCTCGAAGCGGGTGTCGCAATGGCACTTAGTATGTCGGACTGATGAAAAACCGGCGGGTTTAATCCGGACGGCCATGATAGCGAAGTTTTTTCTGACACTTTTCTCTGCTTTTGGTCGACGAACGGCCGCAGTGTTACCAGGCCGAATGCTCGTACACACGTTGCTCGATCCTTCACAAACACCGCCCTAGAGCCGTTGCAATTCAGTATCAATCCCGTCGATTGTCACCATTATCCCGATGAACTTCTCTCTGGCGTTACCGGGCGTAGCATTGGCTCCGAACCCACTTTCCCAGCCCCCCAGAGGAGCACCAAGATCATGAAACGCCATCTGCTGCTAAGCCTGACCCTGTCCGTCCTTGCCGCCAACGCCTTCGCCCTGCCAGCCGAGGACCAGCACCTGAGCGCCGAATCGCGTTCCAGTGCCGCGACCGTCGCCCAACCGCTGAACACCCTGGCCGAAGGCGGTGCCGAACGCCTGCAAGAGCGTGCCGGGCGCTTGGCCGAAGGGGGTTCTGACCGCCTGATCGAACGTACTGGCCGCGTCGCCGAAGGTGGCTCGGATCGCCTGATCGAACGCACTGGCCGCGTCGCCGAAGGTGGCTCGGATCGCCTGATCGAACGCACTGGCCGCGTCGCCGAAGGTGGCTCGGATCGCCTGATCGAACGCACTGGCCGCGTCGCCGAAGGTGGCTCGGATCGTCTGGTCGAACTCAGCCGTGTGAGCTGATCGCCATGGCCGAGAACAACAACCCGCCCCACTGCGCCTGCTCCCCTCCAAGCCCGGTCCATTGACCGGGCTTTGTTTTTTTATCCAGAATGCCCAGCCGTACCGTCAAAGAATCCTGCCCCATGCTGCCGCGCGCCGAACAGAAGCTACAGACCCGCCAGGCCCTGCTGGATGCCGCCTGCCTGCTCATGGAGAGCGGCCGTGGCTTCGGCAGCATCAGCCTGCGCGAGGTGGCCAAGGCCGCCGGCATCGTGCCCACCGGTTTCTACCGCCACTTCCCCGACATGGACGCCCTGGGCCTGGCCCTGGTCGCCGAGGTGGACACCACCTTCCGCCAGACCATTCGCCTGGTGCGGCACAACGAGTTCGAGCTCGGTGGCATCACCGACGCTTCGGTGCGTATCTTCCTCGACGTGGTGATCGCCCACCGCGCGCAGTTCCTGTTCCTTGCCCGCGAGCAGTACGGTGGCTCGCAGCCAGTGCGCCAGGCCATCGCCCGCCTGCGCCAGGACATCAGCAGCGACTTGGCCACAGACCTTGCGCGCATGCCGCGCTGGCAACACCTCGATGGCGCCGCGCTGGCGGTGATGGCCGACCTGGTGGTCAAGACCGTGTTCGCCACCCTGCCCGAGCTGATCGACAGCCCCGAACCGGGTTATCCACAGGCCTTGTCGCCGCAAGAGAAGATCACCCAGCAGCTGCGCTTCATCTTCGTGGGTGCGCGGCACTGGCAGGGGTTGGGCAATCCCGGCTGAATGTAGCTGCAAGAGCGCGCGAACATGGCTTTTTCTTGAAGCTTGCAGCTCGAAGCTTGCAGCTAGCTGCTACCATGGCGCCCTGCCCGACCGTCACGAGCGCCACCATGTCCGACCCCCGCCCCGCACTGACCCGTTTCCACCTGCACTTCGCCGAACGCATCGTGCCGCTGTGGCAGGGCCCTGGCTGGAACGCCGACATGGCCCTGCCCTACGAAGCCCTCGACGCCCAGCACCGGCCACTGCCCGTTCAGCGCTACCGGGCCATGGCCTGCGCCCGCCAGCTCTACCTCTTCAGCAGCCGCATCGAGCAGCCCGGCGCGGCCGAGCGCGCAGCGGCGCTGTTCCGCTCGCTGCAACGGCACTTCCACGACGCCGAGCACGGCGGCTGGTTCTACAGCATCGACGCCGAAGGCAAGCCGCTGGATCGGCGCAAGGACCTCTACACCCACGCCTTCATCGTCTTCGCCTGCGCCCATTACTGGGGCAAGGTGCGTGAGGGCCTGGTGGAATCGGCCTTGAATGCAGCGCTGGAGATCGTTGCCGAACAGTTCGCCCGCGATGATGGCCTGTACGAGGCCAGCCTCGGCGAAGACTGGTCGGACCTGGGCAGCGGACCGTTGCAGAACCCGCAGATGCACTTGGCCGAGGCGTTTCTCCAGGTACTGGCCGTGCGCGAAGACGCGCACGTTCGCGATGCATTGCTGGACCTGTGCGAGGGATTGCAGGCGCAGTTCATCGAATCGGCCCACGGCCTGATGCTGGAGAAGCCACGCGGGGCTGTGGATAACTGGTTCGAGCCAGGCCACCAGTTCGAATGGTTCTACTTGCTGGACACCTCGCCGTTGCTGCGCGGGACAGCTCTGCACGCCTCCATCACCCGCGCCTTCGACTACGCCGAGCAGTGCGGTGTGAAGGATACGGCGGTGCTGGCGATGCTGGATGTGAACGGCAAGGTCATCGATGCGACCCAACGGATCTGGGCCCAGGCCGAGTACCTGCGGGCGCTGGCCTTGCGCCCAGGAAGCGAGGTGAGGTTGTTGGCACAGTTGCAGGCCCTGGAGTCGCGATTCCTGCATGACGGTGGCTGGCATGAGTGCCGCGATGGTCATGGCGCGGTCAGCCGCCATGACATGCCTTCGACCACGCCGTATCACCTGGCGACCTGCCTGGAAGGCTTGCAGCGCCTGAGCTGACGCTTTCGCGGGTAAACCCGCTCCTACAGGGACCGCGTCACGTTCAAGGTCGGCGCCATACCTGTAGGAGCCGGCTTTGCCGGCGAATGGCCCGCAAAGCGGGCCCCATCACAAGATTCAGCCCTTGGCCGACCGGTCGATCGAGAACCCCGCCCAATCCTGGCTAACCGGCATCAGCTCAAGGCTGTTGATATTGATATGCGCCGGCTGGTTGAGAATCCAGAAGATGGTCTCGGCGATGTCCTGCGGCTGAATCGGCTCGGCGCCCGCATAAGTGGCATCGTACTTCGCCTGGTCACCACCGAAGCGCACCAGCGAGAACTCGCTCTCGCACAACCCCGGCTCGATGTTGCTCACCCGCACGCCGGTACCGCGCAGGTCGCAGCGCAGGCTCAACGAGAACTGCCCGACGAAGGCCTTGGTGCCGCCGTACACATTGGCGCCCGGGTACGGATAGTTGCCCGCCACCGAACCGACGTTGAGAATCGACGCCCCACGCCCGTGGGCGATCAGCCGTGGCAGCAGCAGGCGGGTGGTGTACATCAGCCCCTTGATGTTGGTGTCGACCATGGTTTCCCAGTCGTCCAGGCTGCAGTTCTGCGCGGCATCCACACCCAGCGCCAGGCCGGCGTTGTTGACCAGGCCCTGGAGCTTGTCGAAGCTCGGCGGCAGGCTGGCGATGGCCGCCTCCATCGCCTGGCGATCACGCACATCGACTACCAGGCCATGCACCTCGGTCTTGGCCGACAACTCGGCGCACAGCGCGTCCAGGCGCTCCTTGCGACGGCCGGTCAGCACCAGCTTCCAGCCGGCATCGGCGAAACGGCGGGCGGTGGCCTCGCCGAAACCGGAAGTCGCGCCAGTGATGAATACGGTGGACGTCATGCTCTTCTCCTTGGGGTGTGATCGGCAGGTTTTGCAGCATGCCCGGCGCAAGCGTTGTCGACAACCGTTTCAGCAGTTGATCAAAAAACAAGCAACACCGGGAAAGCCCCGTAATAGCGGGCTCTCGCGAGGCTATACGCATCTTATCCACAAGCCTTTCCCCACGGATTGGGGGCAACTCGTCGGACGAAGGGAACCAATTGGATGGAAAAGGTCCTGTGGACATCTCCCAATGATGGCGCAACGCTTTCAATCATGCCGCTTGCAGCGGTCTGTCCAAAGTTTCTTCACAGAGTTATCCACAGAAATGCATACTGCTTTCCTTCCGCTTCAGGCGAGCAGAAAAGTGCAGTGAAATCATACACAACCCTGGTTTGATCGAAAAATATACAACCCTTTGCAGGCCTTGAAAACAAAGGGTTTGAGCGAGGTGCCACCATGTTTTCCACAGGCGGTTCCACACAATCCGTGGAAAGTTTTCAGCCTGTGGAAACAAGGGTTTGCGATGGGATTGTGGAGTGTTTCAAGAAAGATATGCGACAAGTTGTCCACATGCGTCGCCTGCGTTCGCCGGCAAGCCGGCTCCTACCTGGTTTCGTAGGAGCCGGCTTGCCGGCGAACAACCGCTCGATCAGTGCCCGCCCAGGTAGGCGTTACGCACCTCCTCGTTCACCAACAACTCCTGCCCCGTCCCGGTCATGCGAATCTGCCCGTTGACCATTACATAGGCCCGGTCCGACAGCTTCAGCGCATGGTTGGCGTTCTGCTCCACCAGGAAGATGGTCATCCCCGTCTGCGCCAGCTCGCGCAGCGTGGCGAAGATCTGCTTGACCACGATCGGCGCCAGCCCCAGCGATGGCTCATCAAGCAGCAACAGCTTGGGCCGGCTCATCAGCGCCCGGGCGATGGCGAGCATCTGCTGCTCTCCCCCGGACATGGTCATGGCGCGCTGGTTGCGCCGCTCCTTCAGGCGCGGGAACAGCTCGTACATGCGCTGCATGTCTTCGGCGGCATGCTGGTCGCCAATGGGGATAGTGCCCATCATCAGGTTCTCCTCGACGGTCATGTCGGGGAACACCCGGCGCCCTTCCGGCGACTGGGCGATGCCGTTGGAGGCAATGTAGTGCGACGACTTGCGGGTGATGTCGGTGCCACGATAGACGATATGCCCCGACGCCGCCCGCGGCTGGCCGAAGATCGACATCAGCAGCGTGGACTTGCCCGCGCCGTTGGCGCCAATCAGGCTCACCGTCTCGCCTTCGTTGATGTGCATCGAGACTTTCTTCAGGGCCTGGATCGGCCCGTAGAACACGTCCAGGTCCTTCAGTTCGAGAATGGGTGCACTCATACCAGCTCCTCTTCGTCGGCACCCAGGTAGGCGGCGATCACCGTCGGGTTGTGGCGGATGTCCTGCGGCGCGCCTTCGGCGATCACGTTGCCGTGGTCGAGCACGACGATATGGTCGGAAATGCTCATGACCATGCCCATGTCGTGCTCGATCAGCACCACGGTGATGTCATGCTCGTCGCGCAGCACGCGAATCATGCGGCTCAGGGCCTCGGTTTCCTGCGGGTTGAGGCCGGCGGCCGGCTCGTCCAGGCAAATGATCTTCGGCCGCGTGCACATGGCCCGGGCAATCTCCAGGCGACGCTGCTGGCCGTACGAGAGCTCGCCGGCCAGGCGGTTGGCGCAGTCGACCAGGTCGACCACCTCCAGCCAGTAGAAAGCATGGTCCAGCGCGTCGCTCTCGGCCTGGCGATAGGCCTTGGTGTTGAGCACCCCGGCCAGCAGGTTGCGATTGACCCACATGTGCTGGGCTACCAGCAGGTTCTCCACCACAGACATTTCCCTGAACAGGCGAATGTTCTGGAAGGTCCGCGCCAGCCCGGCGCGGTTGACCAGGTGGGTGCCGCCGAACATCTTGTAGTACATGCGGTTGGCAAAGCGCGCGGGCGAGACGAAATCCGCCGGCTGGAAGCGCTCGCCCAGCAGTTGGATGACGTTGGTGCTGCTGCCGCGCACATTCAGTTCGATACGCCCGCCGCTGGCCTTGTAGAAGCCGGTCAGGCAGTTGAATACGGTGGTCTTGCCTGCGCCGTTGGGGCCGATCAGGGCGAAGATCTGGTTGCGCTTCACTTTCAGGCTGACATCGCTGAGCGCCTTGATCCCACCGAACTGCATCATCAGGTTGTCGACCGACAGAATGATATCGTCGCTCATGGCGCCACTCCTTTACGCGGAACCACACCGGTACGGCTGATGCGGATCAGCCCCCGCGGTCGCCAGATCATCATCAGCACCATCAGCACGCCGAACAGCAGCACCCGGTACTCGGAGAAGCTGCGCAGCAGCTCCGGCGCCACGGTCAGCACGAAGGCCGCGATCACCACGCCCACGGTCGAACCCATGCCACCGAGCACGACGATGGCCAGGATCAGCGCCGACTCGAAGAAGGTGAACGAAGACGGGTTGACGAAGCCCTGGTAAGACGCGAAGAACACACCCGCCAGGCCTGCGGTGGATGCACCGAGGGTGAACGCCGAGAGCTTGACCAGCACATGGTTCAGGCCCATGGATCGGCAGGCGATCTCGTCTTCACGCAGTGCTTCCCAGGCGCGGCCCACTGGCATGCGGGTCAGCCGGTGCTTGATGTACAGCACCGCCAGCACCACCAGGAACAGCACGGCATAGATGAACACGAACTTGAGGTTGGCGTTGTACTCGAAGCCGAAGAACTCGTGGATTGGCACGCCACCGTCTTTCGCCCGGCGCCCGAACTCCAGGCCCATGAAAGTCGGCGACGGCACCGGCATGCCGTTCGGGCCACCGGTGAACGACAACCAGTTGTTCAGCACCAGGCGAATGATCTCGCCGAAACCGAGGGTGACGATAGCCAGGTAGTCACCGTGCATTCGCAATACCGGGAAGCCGAGGATGCACCCCGCCAACGCAGCGGCGATCGCCGCCAGCGGCAGCACGCTCCAGAAGCCCAGGCCGAGATACTGGTAGCCCAGCGCCAGGCCGTAGGCGCCGATGGCGTAGAAGGCCACATAGCCCAGGTCGAGCAGGCCGGCCAGACCCACCACGATGTTCAGGCCAAGGCCCAGCAACACGTAGATCAACCCGAGGATGACCACCGTCAGCAGGTACTTGTTGGCAAACACCGGGAACACAATGGCGATCACGATCAGCGCCGGGATGATGTAGCGCAGCCGTGATTTGTAGTCCGGCGCCAGCACATGCACGCCCGAGCCACCGCTGTCGAAGCCCTGCAACATGCGCAGGCCGGTACCGGTTTGCAGGAACAGGCTGAGCAGGAAGCGCCCGACCATCACCCCGCCGACCAGCCAGGCGACGCGGGTGGGCTCGGCGTTGAAGCTGTAGCCGTCGAGCACCACGCCGACGACCGGACCAAACACGATGAGGGCCAGCAGGCCGGCGACGATGGTCTCCAGCAGGCTGCGTTTGAGGTCGAAACCCTTGGTTTCGGATACAGAGGCAGTTTTGGCAGAGGACATGTTCACACCTTAGCCACGAGCGGGCGACCCAGCAGGCCTTGCGGACGGAAGATAAGGATCATCACCAGCAGCGAGAAGCTGAACACATCCTTGTAGTCGGAGTTGATCAAACCGGAGAACAGCGATTCGGAGATACCCAGGATGATCCCGCCGAGCATCGCGCCCGGCAGCGAGCCGATCCCCCCGAGCACCGCGGCGGTGAACGCCTTGATGCCGATGATGAAGCCGGCGTAGAAGTCGAAGGTGCCGTAGTTCATGGTGATCAGCACGCCGGCCAGCGCCGCCATCACCGCGCCGATGACGAACACGTAGGAGATCACCCGGTCGGTGTTGATCCCCAGGATCGAAGCCATCTTGCGGTCCTGTTGCGTGGCCCGGCACATGCGGCCGAGCTTGGTGTACTTGATCACGTAGGTGAGCAGGCCCATGCCGACGAACGCGGCCACCAGGATGAAGATCTTGGTGTAGGTCAGTTGCACGAAACCGCTGCCCACCTCGACGCGCCAGGCGCCTTCGAGCAGGGTGGGTACGCCTTGCTGGCGCGCGCCCTGGCTGATCTGCGCGTAGTTCTGCAGGATCAGCGAGATACCAATGGCGCTGATCAGCGGTGCCAGGCGGGTGGAGTTGCGCAGGGGTTTGTAGGCGATGCGCTCGATGGTGAAGCCATAGACGCCGGTAACGACGACGGTGAACAACAGCGTGCCCAGCATCAGCAGGGGGAAGGACTCGACGCCGAAGTAGGCCAGCAATGCCAGGCTGATCGCCGCGAGGTACGCGGAGATCATGTACACCTCGCCGTGCGCGAAGTTGATCATGCCGATGATGCCATAGACCATTGTGTAGCCGATGGCGATCAGGCCATAGACCGACCCGAGGGTCAGGCCGTTGACCAGTTGCTGCAGGAAAATACCATCCATAACGCAATCTCACCTGATTGAGATTGCACGAGCGCCGACCACGGCAGGCCACGGATGAAGCGGCCCTCGCAGCGCAGAACTGTGCAGATCTACGGATAAAGACGGGTACCGCGGGGCAGCGGCCCGGGCGCACAGGCGCCCAGGCCGGATGCCGTTGTTATTTTTGTTTTTCCAGCTGGTGGTACTTGCCGTCCTTGTCCCACTGGTAGACCACGTAGTCCGATACAGTCAGGTCACCCTTGCTGTCCCACTTCTTCTCACCCATGACGGTCTTGACCGGGTTGGCCTTGAGCCACTTGGCGGCGTCCTCGCCCTTGTTCGACTTGGCGCCGTTGAACGCGGCGGCCAGGGCCTGGACCGAGGCGTACGCGTACAGGGTGTAGCCTTCGGGTTCGGTGCCGGCCTTGCGGAACTCTTCCACCACCGCCTTGCTGTCGGGCAGCAGGCGTGGGTCGGCGCCGAAGGTCATGTACACGCCGTCGACGTACTGGGCGCCGCCCGCGGTGGCCACCAGTTCGTCGGTGACAATGCCGTCGTCGGACATGAACTTGACGTCCTTCAGGCCCTGCTCGCGCAGTTGGCGCACCAGCGGGCCGGCTTCCGGGTGCAGGCCGCCGAAGTAGACGACGTCGGCACCGGCGGCGCGGATCTTGGTGACCACGGCGCTGAAGTCCTTCTCGCCACGGGTCAGGCCTTCGTACAGCACCGGCGTGACGCCACGCTTGGTCAGCTGTGCCTTGGTCGCATCGGCCAGGCCCTGGCCGTAGGTATCCTTGTCGTGCAGCACCGCCACTTTCTTGCCCTTGAGCACGTCGACGATGTAGTCGCCGGCGACGATGCCCTGCTGGTCGTCACGACCGCACATGCGGAACATGGCCGACAGACCGCGCTCGGTGACCTGCGGGTTGGTCGAGCCCGGGGTGATGGCGATCACGCCGGCTTCGTCGTACACCTCGGAGGCGGGAATGGTGTTGGAGGAACAGAAGTGACCGACCACGCCGATGACTT
This sequence comes from Pseudomonas sp. MWU13-3659, assembly GCF_023757525.1. Classification (NCBI taxonomy): domain Bacteria; kingdom Pseudomonadati; phylum Pseudomonadota; class Gammaproteobacteria; order Pseudomonadales; family Pseudomonadaceae; genus Pseudomonas; species Pseudomonas sp. MWU13-3659. Next base: position 203,471 of record NZ_JAMSHW010000001.1, read on the forward strand.
TGTCCTGGTCAACCAGCCGGTTGGCAACGGCCACGGCCTGCTTGGGTTCGCAGGCGTCATCGCCCTTGACGAGAATGATCTTCTCGCCGTTCACCCCGCCAGCGGCGTTGATCTTGTCGGCTGCCGCCTGGGCACCTTTCATGTACTGCTCGCCAAACGCTGCGTTGGCCCCGGTCATGGGGCCTGCGACGCCAAACTTGACGTCGGCCTGAACATACGAAGAAACACCCAGTGCCGTGGCCACGGCCAGTGCCAGGAAACCTTTCTTGTAAAACGTCTGCGACATGAGGTGGTGCTCCTAGAGTATTTTTTTTGGTTGGCACTACAACTTCTCAGCCCTGTGCTCCGAGCAAGGGCCGTGCCAGTGGTTTTGTCTTCCGGGAAAACACACGACGGGGTGTTGTGACAGGCGACCGACGGCCTTTTCTTTATTGAGCGTGCAACCGTCTACCTCGGAGCGAGCGCTACCGACACGCCTAGACAAGGAGCAACCTGCGAGCGCCATCATTGCAACCCTTGCGAGTGTTAACGTGCAACCGACCTGTAACAGCGGACGTCACCGAAGTGCACACCGCTGGTGCGTGACTGCTACAGGGGGCACCGTTTAAAGGCTAGTCGGTGCACGGAAAAACACCTGTTTTGGCGGGTTCGCCGGCAAGTCGCCAAACCTGTAGGAGCCGGCTTGCCGGCGAACCAGGCACATCAACCCCGCAAAGGCTGGCACAATAGCCACCATTCGACGCCCTGGAGCCCCACCTGATGAGCGAGAGCGCATTCGCCGAGCGCATCGTGCACAACCTGCTCGACACCGACTTCTACAAGCTGACGATGATGCAGGCGGTGCTGCACAACTACCCGGACGCCGACGTCGAATGGGAATTCCGCTGCCGCAACGGCGAGGACCTGCGCCCCTACCTGGGCGAGATCCGCCACCAGCTCGAGCTGCTCAGCGAACTGACCCTGGAAGACGAGCAACTGGCCTTCCTCGAACGCATCAGCTTCCTCAAGCCCGACTTCCTGCGTTTCCTGCGCCTGTTCCGCTTCAACCTGCGCTACGTGCGCGTCGGCATCGAGCACGACCAGCTGTACTTGCGTATCCGCGGCCCCTGGCTGCACGTGATCCTGTTCGAGGTGCCGCTGCTGGCGATCATCAGCGAAGTGCGCAACCGCCACCTGCACCCACGCATGCGCCTTTCTGAAGCGCGCGACCAGCTGCATCGCAAGTTCGACTGGTTGAGCGCCCATGCCAGCGACGACGAGCTGGCCCACCTGCAGGTGGCCGACTTCGGCACCCGGCGGCGCTTCTCCAGCCGCGTCCAGGAGGAAGTGGTGCGCGTGCTGCGCGACGACTTCCCGGCCCGTTTCGTTGGTACCAGCAACGTCGACCTGGCATGGAAACTGGATATCAAGCCCCTGGGCACCATGGCCCATGAGTGGATCATGGCCCACCAGCAGCTCGGCCCGCGGCTGATCGACAGCCAGATCGCCGCGCTCGACTGCTGGGTGCGTGAATACCGCGGCCTGCTGGGCATCGCCCTGACCGACTGCATCACCATGGATGCGTTCCTGAAGGATTTCGACCTGTACTTCGCCAAGCTCTTCGATGGTTTGCGCCACGACTCGGGCGAGCCGGTGGCCTGGGCCGAGAAGGCCATCGCCCACTACCAGAAGCTGGGCATCGACCCGATGACCAAGACCCTGGTGTTCTCCGATGGCCTGAACCTCACCCGTTCACTGGAAATCTTCCGTGCCCTGCGCGGGCGCATCAACGTCAGTTTCGGTATCGGTACCAACCTGACCTGCGACATCCCCGGTGTGGCGCCCATGAACATCGTGCTTAAAATGACCGACTGCAACGGCTCGCCGGTGGCGAAGATCTCCGACGAAGCCGCCAAGACCCAGTGCCGCGACGAGAATTTCGTCACCTACCTGCGTCATGTCTTCAAAGTCCCCAGCAAGGAGTAACCCATGCAAGCCGTTCAGCAAGAGATTGCCCAGGCGCTCAAGGTGCAGCCACCGTTCGAAGGCGCCGCCGCGCTCGAGCAGGAAGTCGCCCGGCGCGTGGCCTTCATCAAGGACTGCCTGAATAACGCCCGGCTCAAGACCCTGGTGCTGGGCATCAGCGGCGGCGTTGACTCGCTGACTGCCGCCCTGCTCGCCCAGCGTGCCATCAACGAGCTGCGTAGCGAGACCGGCGACAAGGCCTACAGCTTCATCGCCGTGCGCCTGCCGTACCATGTACAGCACGACGAGCACGACGCCCAGGCCTGCCTGGAGGTGATCAAGGCCGATGAAGTGCACACCATCGACATCGCCCCGGCCGTGAAGGCCCTGGCTGCGGAAGTCAAGGAACTGAAGAACGGCTCGCCGACCCTGGTGGACTTCGTCGTCGGCAACATCAAGGCGCGCACCCGCATGGTCGCCCAATACACGGTCGCCGGCGCCCGCGCGGGCCTGGTGATCGGCACCGACCATGCCGCCGAGGCGGTGATGGGCTTCTTTACCAAGTTCGGTGATGGGGCCTGCGACCTGGCACCGTTGAGCGGGCTGGTGAAGAACCAGGTACGGGCGATCGCGCGCAGCTTTGGCGCGCCGGAGTCGCTGGTGGAGAAGGTGCCGACCGCGGACCTGGAAGACTTGGAGCCAGGCAAGCCTGACGAGGCGTCACACGGGGTGACCTACCAGCAGATCGATGCGTTCCTGCATGGGCAGCCGGTGAGCCAGGAAGCGTTCGACATCATCGTCGCCACCTACCGCAAGACCCAGCACAAGCGCGAGTTGCCGTTCGCGCCTTGAGGCCTGAAGGGGCCGCTTTGCGGCCCATCGCGGCACAAGGCCGCTCCTACAGAAGGTATGCAATCCCCTGTAGGAGCGGCCTTGTGCCGCGAACGGAGGGCAATGCCCTCCCTTGCTCAGCCAATCTTTACTTGACGATGACCTTGCCCTTCATCATCGAGATGTGGCCCGGGAAGGTGCAGAAGAAGCTGTAGTCGCCACCGGCTTCCAGCTTGGTCGCATCGAATTTCACTTCGGTTTCTTTCTCAGGCGCGCCGATCATCTTGGTGTGGGCGATGATCGCGGCGTTGTCGGCCTTGATGTAGTCCTTCTCCAGACCCTGGGACATGCCTTCGGTGGCGATGCCCTGCATATCGGCGGTCTTGCTGATCACCAGGTTGTGACCCATGACGTTCTTCGGCAGGTTGCCGGAGTGGGTCAGTTTGACGGTGAACTCCTTGCAGCTCTTGTCGACCGTGATTTCCTTGGTGTTGAACGACATCTGGTCGGTCGAGTCGACAGTCACCGAACACTCGGCTGCGAAGACAGAAGCGCTGGCGAGGGTCAGCAGGGATACCGCTACAGCTTTCGCAAACATCATGAATCTCCTTGGCAGGGGTTTATCAATTGCGAGTCTGCCTGAAACCGGAACGCCCGTCCCTGATGTGGGTCAAGGGGTGTCAAGTGGCCAGGCAGTAGATTTGTTCAATGGATTGTATACAACCAATCAAAGTGCACATCATGCCCTCTTACTAGACGATGGGACAACCTCTCATTTAGGAGTAATTGCCATGACCTTGAACAGCCTGATGCGCAGCCTGCTGGCTGCCTATGCCAGTGGTGCCAGTGGCGCGGCGGTCTGCGAGTTCGCCCGCCCCGAGTAACCCCCCCTTGGAAGCGACAGGCATGCGCCTTACCCTGTGCGCGCATGTAAAGGGAGATAAGCAATGCCTGTACGTTCCGTTTGTGTCTTCTGTGGCGCCAGCATCGGCGCCAACCCCGCCTACCGCGAAGCCGCCATCGCCCTGGGCCAGGCCATCGCCCGCCGTGGCCTGACGCTGGTGTACGGCGGTGGCGCGGTGGGGCTGATGGGCACTGTCGCCGACGCCGCCCTGGCCGCCGGTGGCGAGGTCATCGGCATCATTCCCGAAAGCCTGATGAACGCCGAGATCGGCCACAAGGGCCTGACCCGCCTTGAAGTGGTGGATGGCATGCACGCGCGCAAAGCGCGCATGGCCGAGCTCAGCGATGCCTTTATCGCCCTGCCGGGCGGCCTGGGCACGCTTGAAGAGCTGTTCGAAGTGTGGACCTGGGGCCAACTGGGCTATCACGCCAAGCCGCTGGGGCTGCTGGATGTGAACGGGTTCTATGAAAAATTGGGCGGCTTCCTCGACCATATCGTCGAGGAAGGTTTCGTGCGGCCGCAGCACCGGGCGATGCTGTTGCTCGGCCAGCAGCCGGAGGCGCTGCTGGAGGGGATGGATCGGTTCGAGTCGCCGGTGTTGCCGAAGTGGGTCGACAAGCGGCCGGATTGAAAGCTGAAATCCCGGGACCGCTTTGCGGTCCTTTCGCGGCACAAGGCCGCTCCTACAGAAGACCGCAATCGCCTGTAGGAGCGGCCTTGTGCCGCGAAAGGGCTGCAAAGCAGCCCCAAGAACGATCAATCAACGCGGAATGACTGGCTGGCGCGGCTTCTTGCCCTTGCCACCCTTGGCCGCTTCCTTGCGCTCCTTGGCCGCCTGCTGGTTGCGGGCGAACGCCTCGGCCTTGGCCTTCTCGCGCTTGTCCCACGGTTTGCTGCCGTCGCTGGCACGCGGCGGCAGGCCGGTGTGCTGGGTGAGGATCTTCTGGTCCTTGCCCACCTTGTGGCTGCCGGCCGGGGTCGAGTTCTTGCGCCGCGCACTCTGGTAGCTGTCGGTCTGCGGCTGGTGCAGCGGGATCAGCTGGTGCTTGCCCGGCCCGATCAGGTCGGCGCGGCCCATGCGCTGCAGCGCTTCACGCAGCATCGGCCAGCCCTTCGGGTCGTGGTAGCGCAGGAACGCCTTGTGCAACCGGCGCTGCTCCTCGCTCTTGACGATCTCCACCCCTTCGCTCTTGTAGGTAACCTTGCGCAGCGGGTTCTTGCCGGAGTGGTACATCGCGGTGGCCGAGGCCATCGGCGAGGGGTAGAACGCCTGCACCTGGTCGGCACGGAAACCGTTACCCTTGAGCCACAGCGCCAGGTTCATCATGTCTTCGTCGGTGGTGCCCGGGTGGGCGGCGATGAAGTACGGGATCAGGTACTGCTCCTTGCCCGCTTCCTTCGAGAACTTCTCGAACATGCGCTTGAAGCGGTCGTAGGTGCCGATGCCCGGCTTCATCATCTTGTCCAGCGGGCCACGCTCGGTGTGCTCCGGGGCGATCTTCAAGTAACCGCCAACGTGGTGGGTCACCAGTTCGCGTACATACTCCGGCGATTCCACCGCCAGGTCGTAACGCAGGCCCGAGGCGATCAGGATCTTCTTCACCCCCGGCAGGGCGCGGGCCTTACGGTACAGTTCGATCAGCGAGCTGTGGTCGGTGTTGAGGTTCTCGCAGATCCCCGGGAACACGCATGACGGCTTGCGGCAGTGCTTCTCGATGTCGTGGCTCTTGCAGGCGATGCGGTACATGTTGGCGGTCGGGCCGCCGAGGTCGGAGACCACGCCGGTGAAGCCCGGCACCTTGTCGCGCATCTCCTCGATCTCGCGGATGATCGAGTCGTGGGAGCGGTTCTGGATGATCCGGCCTTCGTGCTCGGTGATCGAACAGAAGGTGCAGCCACCGAAGCAGCCACGCATGATGTTCACCGAGAAGCGGATCATCTCGTAGGCCGGGATGCGCTCCTTGCCGTAGGCCGGGTGCGGGACGCGCGCGTAGGGCATGCCGAACACGTAGTCCATCTCTTCGGTGGTCATGGGGATGGGTGGCGGGTTGAACCACACATCCACTTCGCCATGTTTCTGCACCAGGGCGCGGGCGTTGCCCGGGTTGGTTTCCAGGTGCAACACGCGGTTGGCGTGGGCGTAGAGCACCGGGTCGTTGCGTACCTTCTCGAACGATGGCAGGCGAATCACCGACTTCTCGCGGGTGACGCTCGGGCTGTCGAGAATCTGCACGACCTTGGCTTCGTTCGGGTCTTCCTGGTCGCCCTTGGCCTGCTCGATGGCACAGGCCTGGGTGTCCTGGGTGTTCACGTACGGGTTGATGATCTTGTCGACCCGCCCCGGGCGGTCGATGCGGGTGGAGTCGATCTCGAACCAGCCCTGTGGCGTGTCGCGGCGAATGAACGCGGTGCCGCGCACGTCGGTGATGTGCTCGATGCTTTCGCCCTGGGACAGGCGCTGGGCGACCTCGACGATCGCTCGCTCGGCGTTGCCGTACAGCAGGATGTCGGCACTGGCATCGACCAGGATCGAGTGGCGGACCTTGTCCTGCCAGTAGTCGTAGTGGGCAATGCGGCGCAGCGAGGCCTCGATGCCGCCGAGCACGATCGGTACGTGCTTGTAGGCTTCCTTGCAGCGCTGGCTGTACACCAGGCTGGCGCGGTCCGGGCGCTTGCCGGCCATGCCGCCGGGCGTATAGGCGTCGTCGGAGCGGATTTTCTTGTCCGCGGTGTAGCGGTTGATCATCGAGTCCATGTTGCCGGCCGCGACACCGAAGAACAGGTTCGGCTCGCCGAGCTTCATGAAGTCGTCTTTCGACTGCCAGTTCGGCTGGGCGATGATGCCCACGCGGAAGCCCTGGGCTTCCAGCAGACGGCCGATGATCGCCATGCCGAACGAGGCATGGTCGACGTAAGCGTCGCCGGTCACGATGATGATGTCGCAGGAATCCCAGCCGAGCTGATCCATCTCCTCCCTGCTCATGGGCAGGAACGGCGCTGGCCCGAAGCATTCGGCCCAGTACTTGGGATAGTCGTAGAGTGGTTTGGCTGCTTGCATGTCAGTGACCGGTTCTAATGTGCAGGAAAATCGCGGGCGCGGAATATAGCACAAATTTTGACCAAATCCGACGATAGTGGTCGGATTCATGGGGCAGACGAATAACGTGGTGGCCACGGTCTCTGTAGGAGCGGCCTTGCCGAGGCGTCGGACCGGCCGGAAAGGGCTGCGCAGCGGCCCCAGCAATTCAATGGTAGCGAAAAATGCAGGGGCCGCTATGCGGCCCTTTCCGGCCGGTCCGACGCCTCGGCAAGGCCGCTCCTACAGGTTCCCGGAAAGCCTTTATTCGTCGTCGTCGAAGTTGTACATGCCCGGCGCGAGGTTCTCGAAGCGGGTGTACTTGCCGATGAACGCCAGGCGCACGAAGCCGATGGGGCCGTTACGCTGCTTACCAATGATGATCTCGGCCACGCCCTTGTGCTCGGTCTCGGGGTGATACACCTCGTCGCGATACACGAACATGATCACGTCGGCGTCCTGCTCGATCGCACCCGATTCACGCAGGTCGGAGTTGACCGGGCGCTTGTTCGGGCGCTGTTCCAGGGAGCGGTTGAGCTGCGACAGGGCGATCACCGGGCAGTTGAACTCCTTGGCCAGCGCCTTGAGCGAGCGGGAGATCTCGGAAATCTCGTTGGTCCGGTTGTCGCCGGCGGACCCCGGAATCTGCATCAGCTGCAAGTAGTCGACCATGATCATGCCGATCTCGCCATGCTCACGCGCCAGGCGGCGGGTCCGCGCACGCATCTCTGAAGGGCTGATGCCAGCGGTATCGTCGATGAACAGCTTGCGGTCGTTGAGCAGGTTGACCGCCGACGTGAGCCGCGGCCAGTCGTCGTCGTCCAGTTGGCCGGAACGCACCTTGGTCTGGTCGATGCGGCCGAGGGACGAGAGCATACGCATGATCAGCGACTCACCGGGCATCTCGAGGGAGAACACCAACACCACCTTGTCACTGCGCAACACGGCATTTTCCACCAGGTTCATGGCGAAGGTGGTCTTGCCCATCGAGGGGCGGCCCGCGACGATGATCAGGTCGGCGGCCTGCAGGCCACTGGTCTTCTCATCCAGGTCGGTATACCCGGTGGAAACCCCGGTGATATCGCTGTCGGAGTTGAACAGCGTGTCGATCCGGTCGATGGCCATGGTCAACAGCTCGTTGACCCCCACCGGGCCGCCGGTCTTCGGCCGCGCCTCGGCGATCTGGAAGATCTGCCGCTCGGCGTCGTCGAGGATTTCCTCGGCATTACGCCCTTGCGGGTTGAAGGCGTTGTCGGCGATGTCGGTGCTGATGCTGATCAGCTGACGCAGCGTGGCCCGCTCGCGGATGATCGCAGCGTAGGCCTTGATGTTGGCCACCGACGGGGTGTTCTTGGCCAGCTCGGCGAGGTAGGCCAGGCCGCCCACTTGCGTGGACACGCCTTCCTTGTCCAACTGCTCGTGCAGGGTCACCACGTCGAACGGCTGGTTGGCATCCACCAGCTTGTGGATGGCGCGGAAGATCAGGCGGTGGTCATGCCGGTAGAAATCGCCATCCGACACCTGGTCCAGCACCCGCTCCCAGGCGTTGTTGTCCAGCATCAGGCCACCGAGCACGGCCTGTTCGGCCTCGATGGAATGCGGCGGCACCTTCAGGGCAGCGGTTTGCAGGTCGAGCTGTTCGGGATGGGTGATCTCGTTCATGGCCACGAAAGAATTCTGGAAGATGAAAAAGACAAAGGGCACGGCCTGTTCAGAACAGGACCGTGCCCGATGTTAACCGCCCGGCCCGCAAGGGGCCAGCCGATCAGCGCAGCTTAGGCAGCTACGACAACCACGCGTACGGTGGCTTCAACGTCGCTGTGCAGGTGCACGGCTACGTCGTATTCGCCAACCTGACGGATGGTGCCGTTCGGCAGACGAACTTCAGCCTTGGCCACTTCAACGCCGGAGGCGGTCAGGGCGTCAGCGATGTCGTGGGTGCCGATCGAACCGAACAGCTTGCCTTCGTCGCCAGCGGTGGCAGTGATGGTCACTTCCAGCTCGGCCAGTTGGGCAGCACGGCTTTCAGCCGAAGCTTTCTTGTCTGCTGCGGCTTTTTCCAGCTCGGCACGGCGCTCTTCGAACGCAGCCAGGTTGGCGGCGTTGGCAACGGTGGCCTTGCCGAAAGGCAGCAGGAAGTTACGGCCGTAACCGGCCTTAACATTTACTTTGTCGCCCAGGTTACCCAGGTTGGCGACTTTTTCCAGCAGGATCAGTTCCATTTGGTAAAACCTCTTAACTTTTAACCTTCACCGTTCGCGGAGTCGTCACCCTGTGAAGGGGACTTGCGACCGCGAAAATCAAACAGGCTGTCGACAATGGCCAAAACCACGAGCAACGGATAAATCAGCTGCATGAGCAGCGGCAGCGTCACGTACAGCCCCACCAGCCAGAAACCGGCCAGTCGCCCTTGTGCCACCAGCCCATGAACCAGGGCGAGGGCAGCGAGCAGCAGTACCAGGCTTGATGCCGATGCCAGCACGATGAACTGCGACCCGAGGAACGGGCCCAGCACCATCAGCGACACCAGCGCCAGCATCGATACTGGCGGCAGCCTCACGTCGCGGAACTCGCGACCGAAACCGCCGGGGTTGTACAACTCGGCTTGCCAGTAGCGCGCCAGCATCAAAGCCACCACGCTGAACAACTGCAGCATCACCGCACTGGAAGCGACCAGCAAAGGGCCGATCAGCTCACCAGGCAACACTGGCTTGCCTTCGAACTGCGGCAGGGCTTTTTCAAGCGCCTTGGCCAGCACCTCGAAAGTCTCGCGCAGCGCCACGTCCAGGATCAGGCCATAGACCAGGCCTAATACGATGCTGGACAGCAGCACCCGGTTCCAGGAATGCCCGGCACGCAACAAAGCGGCCAGCCCCAGCGTCCCCAACAGCACCAGCAAGGTGCTCGGTTCGCCGAAGAACCACATGGCCACCGCCGGCAAAAGGCCCCAGGCGATGACCGATGACGCGTCCTTGAACCCACGCCGCAGGAACACCAGGCTCCCGGCGGCGGCACTCAACCAGAACAGCAGCGGCAGTACCGCGCTGATGACCACCACGAGGGTGGCCTGCACACGACCGCGCATGATGAAGCCCGCTAACGCTCGCATGCTTATCCCTTGCTACTTAAGTCGACGACCCGGTCTCAGCGGCCGTGGCTGTCGGTGTAGGGCAGCAGGGCCAGGAAGCGGGCGCGCTTGATAGCGGTGGCCAGCTGACGCTGATAACGAGCTTTGGTACCGGTGATGCGGCTTGGAACGATCTTGCCGGTTTCGGATACGTAAGCTTTCAGGGTGTTGAGATCTTTGAAGTCGATCTCTTTCACGTCTTCAGCAGTGAAGCGGCAGAATTTACGACGACGGAAGAAACGTGCCATGTGATTGGCTCCTCAAAAGGTCCGTGGATTACTCGTCAGCGTTATCGCTGTTGTCGCTGTCATTGCTGTCGTCGCCTTCGGCGCCATCAGCATGCTCAGGACGTTCGCGACGCTCACGGCGCTCGCTGCGGTTCTCTTCGGCCTTGAGCATCTCGGACGGGCCGGTAACGGCTTCGTCGCGACGGATGACCAGGTTACGGATCACGGCATCGTTGTAGCGGAAGTTGTCTTCCAGCTCGGCCAGGGCCTTGCCGGTGCACTCAACGTTCAGCATCACGTAGTGAGCCTTGTGAACATTATTGATTGCGTAGGCCAGTTGACGACGGCCCCAGTCTTCCAGGCGGTGGATCTTGCCACCGTCTTCTTCGATCAGCTTGGTGTAACGCTCAACCATGCCGCCGACTTGCTCGCTCTGGTCCGGGTGAACCAGGAAGATGATTTCGTAATGACGCATGAATGCTCCTTACGGGTTAGTAGTCTGCCAGTAACCTGGTCAGACAAGGAGTGAATGACACTGTCTGTCTTGCCCAAGCGAGAAGGCACATGCGCGCCTGCCAGCTCGGCAAGGGGCGCAATTGTAGAGAAGGCCGGAGGGACAAGCAAGGAGATTGGCGAATATTTGAACAGCCCGGCGTCGGGCGCTCATGTAGGAGCCAGCCTTGCTGGCGAAACAGACGCCGCAGTGCATGGCACCGGCTACGCCGGTGTTCGCCAGCAAAGCTGGCTCCTACAGGGTTCCGACAGCTCTCAGATTTTCTGGCGCTGGCGCACGGCCTCGAACAGGCACACCCCGGTTGCCACCGAGACGTTGAGGCTGCTGACGCTGCCAGCCATCGGCAGCTTCACCAGGAAGTCGCAGTGCTCGCGGGTCAGGCGACGCATGCCCTTGCCTTCGGCCCCCATGATCATCACCAGCGGGCCGGTCAGGTCCTGCTGGTAGATCTCCTGCTCGGCCTCGCCGGCGGTGCCGACCACCCAAAGGCCACGCTGCTGGAGTTTTTCCAGGGTGCGGGACAGGTTGGTCACGGCCACCAGCGGAATCACTTCCGCGGCGCCGCAGGCCACCTTGCGCACCACGGCGGTCAGGCTCGCGGACTTGTCCTTGGGGATCACCACGGCGGTGGCACCGGCAGCATCGGCAGTGCGCAGGCAAGCGCCGAGATTGTGCGGATCGGTGACACCATCGAGCACCAGGATCAGTGGCGGTGTTTCGGTGCGCTCAAGCAATTCCTCGAGCATCAATTCACCCCACACCTGGCTCGGGCTCACCTCGGCGACCACGCCCTGGTGCACGCCCTCGACCCAGGCGTCGAGCTCACGGCGCTCGGCCTGGCCGACCTGGACGCGGTTTTCCGCGGCCAAGGCCAGCAACGCCTGGATGCGAGGCTCGCTGCGCCCTTCGGACAGCCAGATCTGCTTCACGCGCTTGGGGTGGTGCTGCAGCAGTGCCTGCACGGCATGCACACCGTAGATCTTTTCCAGCTGACTCATGACTTGCTCTTGCCCTTACGTGGCGCGCCGGACTTCGACGGCCCCTTGCGATGCTTGGTCTTGCCCGAAGCCTTGGCGCCCTTCTCCGCTTTGCCGCCAGCGTGGGCACTGTGCTTGGCATCACTCATCAAGGCCTTTTTCATCTCGCGGCTCTTGCGCACCTCGGCGTTACGCTGAACGGCGTCTTTCGGGAAGTACGCCTCGGCGGTTTCGCCCTTGCGGCTGCGCGGCTTGGGCGAGATCTTCGCTTCGGTCGCGGGCGCGGCCTGTGCCGCCGGCTCGGCGGACGCCGCGCGCGGCTTGCGGCCGACCGGCGCATTGACGGCGGCTTCGGACATCTCGAAATCGATCTTGCGCTGCTCGAGGTCGACGCGCATGACCTTGACCTCGACCGTATCCCCCAGGCGGAAGCTGCGCCCGCTGCGCTCGCCGGACAGGCGGTGGTGCACAGGGTCGAAGTGGTAGTAGTCGCCCGGCAGGGCGCTGACGTGCACAAGGCCTTCGACATAGATGTCGGTCAGCTCGATGAACAGGCCGAAACCGGTCACCGCGGTGATCACACCCGGGAAGGTCTCGCCCACGCGATCGCGCATGTATTCGCACTTGAGCCAGTTGACCACGTCGCGGGTGGCCTCGTCGGCGCGGCGCTCGGTCATCGAGCACTGCTCGCCCATCTGCTCGAGGGTGTTCTCGTCGTACGGGTAGATGCGCGCCTTGGGGATGCTCATGGCGCCGGCACGCTTGACGTGCGGGGTATCGACCTTCGAGCGGATCACGCTGCGGATGGCGCGGTGCACCAGCAGGTCCGGGTAACGACGGATCGGCGAGGTGAAGTGGGTGTAGGCTTCGTAGTTCAGACCAAAGTGGCCATTGTTCTCGACGCTGTACACCGCCTGGCTCAGCGAGCGCAGCATGACAGTCTGGATCAGGTGGAAGTCCGGGCGCCCGGCGATGCTCGCCAGCAGTTGCTGGTAGTCCTTGGGCGATGGATCCTTGCCCTTGTGCAGGGTCAGGCCGAGCTCGCCGAGGAAGGCGCGCAGCTTTTCCAGGCGCTCAGGCGGCGGGCCGTCGTGCACGCGGTACAGCGAAGGCACGTTGTGCTTCTGCAGGAACTCGGCGGTGGCGACGTTGGCCGCCAGCATGCATTCCTCGATCAGCTTGTGGGCGTCGTTGCGCACAGTCGGGCGAATTTCGTCGATCTTGCGGTCTTCGCCGAAAATGATGCGGGTTTCCTGAGTCTCGAAATCGATGGCGCCACGGGTGTGACGGGCATCGACCAGCACCTTGTACAGGTTGTACAGGTTCTTCAGGTCCGGCAGGACTTCCTTGTACTCCTCGCGCAGCGCCTTGCCCTCACGGGTGCGGGCGTGCTCGAGCATGCTGCTGACCTTGTTGTAGGTCAGGCGGGCATGGGAGTGGATGACCCCTTCGTAGAACTGGTAGTCGACCATCTGGCCGGCCTTGTTCATGGTCATTTCGCAGACCATGGCCAGGCGATCGACGTGCGGGTTCAGCGAGCACAGGCCGTTGGACAGCTCCTCGGGCAGCATGGGTACCACGCGCTCGGGGAAGTACACCGAGTTGCCGCGCTGCTGGGCCTCGACATCCAGGGCCGAGCCCAGGCGCACGTAGCTGGACACATCGGCGATCGCCACGTACAGGCGCCAGCCGCCGGAGAACAGGCGCAGCTTGCCCAGGGGTTCGCAGTAGACCGCGTCGTCGAAGTCGCGGGCGTCCTCGCCGTCGATGGTGACGAAGGGCAGGTGGCGCAGGTCGATGCGCTTCTCTTTATCCTTCTCCTCGACTTCGGAGCGGAACTTGCGCGCCTCCTTGATCACCTCCTGCGGCCAGACATGCGGGATGTCATAGCTGCGCAGGGCGATGTCGATTTCCATGCCCGGCGCCATGTAGTTGCCGATGACCTCGACCACGTCGCCCTGGGGCTGGAAGCGTGGGGTCGGCCAGTGGGTGATCTTGATCGATACGAACTGGCCGATCTTGGCACCACCATTACGACCGGCGGTCACCAGCACTTCCTGCTGGATCTTCGGGTTGTCCGGGGTCACATAGCCGATGCCGCCCTCTTCGAAGTAGCGGCCGACCACGCTTTCGTGGGCACGGGAGATGACTTCGACCAGCACGCCTTCGCGGCGGCCACGGCGGTCGACGCCGGACACCCGGGCCAGGCCGCGGTCGCCGTCGAACACCAGGCGCATCTGCGCCGGGCTGAGGAACAGGTCTTCGCTGCCGTCGTCGGGAATCAGGAAGCCGAAGCCGTCGCGGTGGCCGGACACACGGCCGCAGATCAGGTCGAGCTTGTCTACCGGGGCATAGGTGCCGCGCCGGGTATAGATAAGCTGGCCATCGCGCTCCATGGCACGCAGGCGGCGGCGCAGGGCTTCGATCTGGTCTTCTTCGTAAAGACCGAACTCCTCAGCCAGCTGTTCGCGCGCGGCCGGTTCGCCACGGTCGGCGAGGCGCTGCAGGATCAGCTCACGGCTGGGGATAGGGTTGTCGTATTTTTCCGCTTCGCGAGCGGCCTCGGGATCGAGGGATTGCCAATCGGCCATCAGAAGGGGTTCACCTTGGGATATATAGATATGAATTCTGGCATAGGCGTATTGAAACCGGAAATGTCAGCCTTGGACAGCCCCGGCAGCACGTCCATCGCGCGGCAATAGGCCCACGGAATCAACAAGTTGAATTTTTTGAAATTTTTTTCGTTCGGGGGCTTTACAGCCATCAGGAGCGTCCGTATAGTGCGCACCACAACGACGGACAACCCCGAAGTTGTAGTAGAGATGAACGGCGCTGTAAAGCATCTTGTAATCTCGAATGTGTGCCCAGGTGGCGGAATTGGTAGACGCGCTGGTTTCAGGTATCAGTGACTTAACGGTCGTGGAAGTTCGAGTCTTCTCCTGGGCACCAAGATTTTCAAGTAATAGATGACCAAGGATCTGTTACTACTGTGTGAAAGCGAACGTTGATCGCCTTCAGCAGATGATTCAAAGCTTTGCCCAGGTGGCGGAATTGGTAGACGCGCTGGTTTCAGGTATCAGTGACTTAACGGTCGTGGAAGTTCGAGTCTTCTCCTGGGCACCATACAAAAACCCACTAGCTTGCTAGTGGGTTTTTTCTTGCCTGCGTTTTTTGCAGCCACCCGACGCAATCCCTGTAGGAGCCGGCCTTGCCGGCGAACACCGGTACAGCCGGTGCCATGCTCCGCGGCGCCTGGTTCGCCAGCAAGGCTGGCTCCTACGAATTGCGCTGCGCGCGCCCCCGCCCATGAATTTCCCGTCACACGCCCATTTGAGAAACAATTTCGTTTACCATTGTTTCCAAATATGTAGCCGTAAGCGAGGAAGTACCCGCATGACGATCCGCCCGCAACCGCTGATGCGCACCCTGGCCGCTGCACTTCTGAGCCTGGTGATCGGCGCACCGGCCGCCCTGGCAGACGAACCGGTCACGTTGACGATGTACAACGGCCAGCACAAGGAAATTGGCGACGCCATCGCCAAGGCCTACGAGGCCAAGACCGGTATCCATCTCAATATCCGCAAGGGCAGCAGCAACCAGCTGGCCAGCCAGATCATCGAGGAAGGCGAGCGCTCGCCGGCCGACCTCATTTACACCGAGGAATCCCCGCCCCTGAACAACCTGGGCGAGCTGGGCCTGCTGGCGAAGATCGACGATGCCACCGCGAACATGATGCCCAAGGAGTATGTGGGCGCTAACGGCACCTGGATGGGCATCACCGCCCGCACCCGCATCGTGGTGTTCAACCCGAAGAAGGTCGAAGAGAAAGACCTGCCGACAACAGTAATGGACTTCGCCAATCCTGAATGGGAGGGGCTTGTCGGCTATGTCCCCACCAGCGGCGCCTTCCAGGAACAGGCTGTGGCCATCCTGAAGATGCATGGCCGCGAAGCCACCGAAGAATGGCTGACGGGCCTCAAGGCGTTCGGCAAGGCCTACACCAACAACATGGTCGCGCTGAAGGCCGTGGAAAAGGGCGAAGTGGCCGCCGTGCTGGTCAACAACTACTACTGGTATGCCCTGGAACGCGAGCGCGGCAAGCTCGATTCCAAGCTGTACTACCTGGCCGACGGCGATGCCGGCAACCTGGTGACCATCTCCGGCGTCGCCGTGGTCAAGGCCAGCAAGCACCCGAAAGAGGCCCAGGCACTGCTCAACTGGATGGCCAGTGAAGAAGGCCAGCGCGTGATCACCCAGACCACCGCCGAGTATCCGCTGCACAAGGGCATGGTCTCGGAGCGCGGCCTGAAGCCATTCGAGGACTTGCGCCCGCCGAAGATCTCGCCGGCCGACCTGGGCAATGCCGAGGAAGCCATCGAGCTCGAGCGTGAGGTTGGCCTGCTCTGATGACCGCCGCCCTGCCCTCGCCCACCTTGTCGCACTTCGTCCCGAAACGCAGGCGCCCGTCCATCTGGGTGGTGCTGCCCGTGTTGTTCCTGGTGGCGATGAGCCTGTTGCCGCTGCTGTACGTCGGGCTCAAGGCCTGGGAAGCGGGCTGGCACGAAGCCCTGCGTCTACTCTGGCGCCCCTTCGTCTGGGGGCTGCTGCGCAACACCCTGCTGCTGATGGTCGGCGTCACCGTGCTGTGCCTGCTGGCAGGCGTGGCATTGGCCTGGCTGCTGGAGCGCAGCGACCTGCCAGGGCGCCGGCTGTGGGGCGTGGTGCTGTGCCTGCCGTTCGCCGTGCCATCGTTCATCAGCAGCTTCACCTGGGTGTCGCTGAGCTCGGACTTCGAAGGGCTGGGCGGGGCAATCCTGGTCATGGCGCTGTCGAAGTACCCGCTGGTGTTCCTGCCAGTGGCCGCCACTTTGCGCAACCTCGACACTTCGCTCGAAGAGTCGGCGCGCACCTTGGGCTGCAGCCGCTGGGGCGTGTTCCACAAGATCACCCTGCCGCTGCTGTGGCCGTCGATGCTCGGCGGTGCACTGTTGATCGCCCTGCACATGCTGGTGGAGTTCGGCGCCTTGTCGATCCTTGGGCTGCAGACGTTCACCACGGCGATCTACCAGCAGTTCGAGCTGGAGTTCAGCAACGCCAACGCAGCCATGCTCTCGGCGGTGCTGCTGGCGCTGTGCCTAGTGATGCTGTGGCTGGAATTGCGAGTTCGCGGCAAGGCGCGGCATGTGCGTATCGGCCAGGGCGTGGCGCGTCGCGCGCAGCCAGTACGCCTGCGTGCCTGGATGCCACTCGGGCAGCTCTTCTGCCTGGCACTGGCAGTGCTGGGCAGCGGCATCCCCCTGGCTATGCTGGGCTACTGGCTGAGCGTGGGTTCGTCGGCGGCCTTCCCGGTGGCAGCGATCAGCAAAGCGTTGCTGACCTCGCTGTCGGTGTCCCTGGGCGGCGCCGGCTTCTGTGTGCTGCTGGCCTTGCCGATCAGCTTCCTGGTGGTGCGCTACAAAGGTCGCCTGGCGATCTGGGCCGAACGCCTGCCATACCTGCTGCATGCCCTGCCCGGCCTGGTGATCGCGCTGACGCTGGTGTTCTTCGCATTGCACTATGTGCCGGCACTGTACCAGACCACCGCGCTGCTGATCCTGGCCTATGCCCTGCTGTTCCTGCCGTTGGCGCAATCACCGGTACGCACCGCACTGAACAAGGCCTCGCCGACCTTGGAGGAGGCTGCACGCACCCTGGGCGCCAGCAGCTTCGCAGCGTTCTGCAGGGTCACCTTGCCCATCATCTTCCCGGCGATGGCGGCGGCCTTTGCCCTGGTGTTCCTGGATGCGATGAAGGAACTGACCGCCACCCTGCTGCTCAGCCCGACCGGCATGACCACCCTGGCCACCGAGGTGTGGGCGCACACGGCGAACGTCGAGTTCGCGGCGGCAGCGCCTTATGCGGCACTGCTGATCGTGGTGTCGGGGTTGCCGGTTTATCTGCTGACCACGCGGATGTACCTGAACAAGGCGTGAGATCCCTGTTCGCCGGCAAGCCGGCTCCTACGGGTTCGTGTAGGAGCCGGCTTGCCGGCGAACCTCAGGCCCTGAACTGCCCCAGGCTGGCCCGCAACTGCGCCGCCAGGTCATCCAGCACCTTGCTGCTGGCCGTGGTCTGCATCACCACTTCGGCTGAACGCTCGGCCTGGGCATGGATGGTTTCCACCCGTCCACGCACCGCCTGCGCGCCACTGGCCTGCTGTTCGGCCGCACGAGTGGCCAGGCCGATCGCCGCATGCACCTGCTCCACCGCCGCCTGCACCGATTGCTGGCGCCGCTCGTTGTCGCGCAGCACCAGCAAGCCTTCACTGGCCTGACGCCCGGCCTGGCTGATGGTGGCCACGGCCTCCTTGGCGCCCTGCTGCAACGCGACGATATGCGACTGGATATCCCCGGTCGAACTCTGGGTCTTGCTCGCCAGCGCCCGCACCTCGTCGGCCACCACGGCAAACCCACGCCCGGTCTCACCCGCCCGCGCCGCCTCGATGGCGGCGTTGAGCGCCAACAGGTTGGTCTGCTCGGCAATACCGTGGATCACCGTCAGCACGACTTCGATTTGCTCGCTCTGCTTGGCCAGCCGCTCGATCACCTGCGAGCCGGTTTCCACCTCACCCGCCAGGTTCTCGATCAAGCGCGCCAGCTGAGTAGAAGCGCGGCTGTTCTCGTCAGTGGCCTGACGGATATCCACCACCTGCTGCAGCGCGGCCTGCATCGCATGGCTCTCGGCCTGCGCTTCGTCCGCCATGCTCGACAGGTCGCGCAAGCTGGCGGCCACCTCATCACGCTGCAAGGCCGCAGCAGCATCGGCGCCTGCATTGCGCTGGGCCATGCTGCCAATCTCCACGCCGGTGCGCTGCGCCACTTCACCGGCCTCACGCACAATAGGCTGCAGCTTGTCGACGAAGCGGTTCACCGCCGACGCCATGTCACCAATCTCGTCACGGCTGTCCAGCTTCACGCGCTTGGTCAGGTCGCCCTCCCCGGCGGCCAGGTCATTCAGCGCGGCGATCAGCAGGCGCAACTTGTTCACCACCCGGTGGCCCAGCACCACAGCCACCACCAGCAGCACACCCAGCCCGACCAGCACCAGGCCCAGGCCGATGCGCCAGCGCAGCTCGCCGGCTGCGTCACGCACAGTCTCAGCGGTATTGGCCTGCATTGCCGTGGCGCTGTTCTGCGCGGTTTCCAGGCGTGCCCGCAGCGCCTTGCCGCTGTCGGCGGCAGCGGCCACCAGGCTGTCGCCGACCAATTGCTCACCACTGGCGATCAGCGCCGCGAAACGCTGGTCGAGGGCCTTCAGTTCCTGGTCGACACCCGCCGTGGAAACGCCCATCAGCACCTTGCCGATCTCGGCACCGTTAGGGCTGATCGAGGCTTCGACGAAGTACACCGAAGTGTCCTTGCGCGCCGCGTCCAGCACCTTGTCCAGCGCCCGCTCACCCTGACCCTTGTCCATCAGCGCCTGGTTGATCGGGTTCTGCCGGTTCAGGTAACGGGTCAGGTGCTGGCCCTGGGCGTCGTCGTAGATCACGAACAGCACGTTGGGGTTGCGCTGGGCTCGCCGGGCGAAGTCCGAGAGCGTCGGCACATCGTTGTCCCAGATGGCACGCGGCGCCACGGAGGCGAGCAGTTCGGCCATGTCGTTGGCCGAATCCTTCAGGTTCTTCTCCAACGTCGCGCGCAGTTGCTGCTGCTCGCTCTGCAGCCGCTCGGAAAGACCGGCGCTCATGCGCTGGCGGGTGCTGGCCGACAGGCTGTCGAGCCCGGCGCGTACATCTTGTCCGGCCTGTTCAAGCTCGGTGGCCAGTTTGCGACTGTCATTACCCAGCCGCTCGCCCAGATCGGCCTCCAGGGCCGTGACCGTGCTCCGCGTCAGTGCAACGGCAACCAGCACCTGCACCAGAAGAGCGATACCAAGCGCAACAAACACAGGCCGCAAGAGGCGGCTTCGTAACAGTGAAAGGATGGCAGACACGTTGTAACCCTCGTGTTTCTGGCGCCATTGCTTTGATGGCATCTTCAGAAACTTCTTACAGCAAGGGTTGTGCCTGAGGCAGCAGGTATAAACGCCAATCCCGCTAACAAGGTGAGGTATTTATGCACTTCGCCCCTGTAGGAGCCAGCCTTGCTGGCGAACCAGGCGACGCGGTGGATGGCACCGGCTACGCCGGTGTTCGCCGGCAAGGCCGGCTCCTACCTGGGCAGGATACAAATGAAAACGCCGCGCACCCTTGCGGGAGCGCGGCGTTCAATCAGCTACCGAAGTGGCCGATCAGGCGAACGGATGACGCAGCACGATGGTCTCGTTGCGGTCCGGGCCAGTCGAGATGATGTCGATCGGCGCGCCGACCAGCTCCTCGATGCGCTTGATGTAAGCGCGCGCGGCTTCAGGCAGCTCTTCCAGGGTTTTCACGCCCAGGGTCGACTCGCTCCAGCCTGGCATCTGCTCGTATACCGGCTCCAGGCCGATGTAGCTGTCGGCATCGGAAGGCGCGTCGATGACGGCACCGTTCTCGTTCTTGTAGCCCACGCAGATGTTGATGGTTTCCAGGCCGTCCAGCACGTCCAGCTTGGTCAGGCAGATGCCCGAAATGCTGTTGACGTCGATGGCGCGACGCAGGATCACGGCGTCGAACCAGCCGCAACGACGGGCACGGCCGGTGGTCGAGCCGAACTCGTGGCCACGCTTGGCCAGGGTGGCGCCAGTCTCATCGAACAGTTCGGTCGGGAACGGACCGGAACCGACGCGAGTGGTGTAGGCCTTGGTGATGCCCAGGATGTAGTCCAGGTACATCGGGCCAACGCCGGAACCGGTGGAGATGCCGCCAGCGGTGGTGTTCGAGCTGGTGACGTACGGGTAGGTACCGTGGTCGATGTCCAGCAGCGAGCCCTGGGCACCTTCGAACATGATGTCCTTGCCGGCGCGGCGCAGGTTGTGCAGTTCGGCGGTGACGTCAAGCATCATCGGCTTGAGCTGCTCGGCGTAGGCCATGCACTCGTCCAGGGTTTGCTGGAAGTCGATGGCCGGTTCTTTGTAGTAGTTCACCAGCTGGAAGTTGTGGTAGTCCAGCAGCTCACCGAGCTTGGCGGCGAAACGCTCGCGGTGGAACAGGTCGCCGACGCGCAGGCCGCGACGTGCGACCTTGTCTTCGTAGGCTGGGCCGATGCCGCGGCCGGTGGTGCCGATCTTGGCTTCGCCACGGGCTTTCTCACGGGCCTGGTCGAGGGCCACGTGGTACGACAGGATCAGCGGGGCAGCCGGGCTGATGCGCAGGCGCTCGCGCACCGGCACGCCCTTCTCTTCCAGCTTGGTGATTTCACGCATCAAGGCGTCCGGCGCAACGACCACGCCGTTGCCGATCAGGCACTGCACGCCTTCACGCAGGATGCCCGAGGGAATCAGGTGCAGAACGGTCTTCTCACCGTTGATCACCAGGGTGTGGCCCGCGTTGTGGCCACCCTGGTAGCGCACTACGGCGGCAGCATGTTCGGTCAGCAGATCGACGATCTTGCCTTTGCCCTCATCACCCCACTGGGTGCCCAGGACGACGACATTCTTACCCATAACACTTGTCCTCATTCACGCAAACTTGGTTGCCGGCCCACTGCCGGCGAAGAATCTCAATGGGTCAGCGGCAGAACCTGCCAGCGCCCGTCTTGCTGAATCAATTGCCGATCACAATCCGCCTCGAGAGCAGCACTCAGCGGTTGGCCAGGCAGGGCCTGGACCACACGCTGGCCCTCGTTGCGCAACTGGCAGACCTGCTGCCAGAGGGCCGCATCGCTGCTGTCGGGCATCCAGATGCCGCCAGCAGGCAATACGACCTCCGCTCGCCCCAGTGTGACCAGGGTCTTCAAATCCGTGGAGAAACCAGTGGCCGGGCGTGCCCGGCCAAAATCAGCGCCGATGTCGTCGTAGCGGCCGCCCTGGGCGATCGATTGACCTTCGCCCGGCACGAACACGGCGAACACCACGCCGGTGTGATAGTGGTAGCCGCGCAACTCGCCGAGGTCGAAGTACAGCGGTAGGTCCGGGTAGCGCGACGCCAGGCGATCGGCGATCGCCAGCAGGTCGTCCAGCGCCGCCAGCACGCTGGCCGGGGCACGGCCCAGGCGCACGCGGGCCTCGGCCAGCACTTCACGGCCACCGCACAGCTCGCACAGCGCGCGCAGCATGTTGCCCAGGTCTTTCGGCAGGTCGGCGGTCAGTGCCTGTACTTCGTCGACTGCCTTGCGCTGCAGGGCGTCGAACAACTGTTGCTCGACCGCGCCGGACAGGCCAGCGGCACGGGCCAGGCCGCGGTAGATACCGACATGGCCGAGGTCCATGTGCACATCCGGCACATCGGTCAGCTGCAACGTGGCGAGCATCAGGCTGATGACTTCGACATCGCTGGTGGGGCTGGCATCGCCGTACAGCTCGGCGCCCAACTGGATCGGGCTGCGCGAGGTGGACAGGGCACGCGGTTGCGCATGCAGCACGCTGCCGGCATAGCACAGGCGGCTCGGGCCTTCACGACGCAGGGTGTGGGCGTCGATGCGCGCCACCTGCGGGGTGAAGTCGGCACGGAAGCCCATCAGGCGCCCGGATTGTGGGTCGACGACCTTGAAGGTGCGCTGGTCCAGGTCCTGGCCGGCGCCGGTGAGCAGCGACTCCAGGTACTCGATATGGGGTGTGACAACCAGCTCGTATCCCCAGCTCTGGAACAGGTCCAACACCTGCCGACGCGCGATCTCGATGCGCGCAGCCTCAGGTGGCAGTACTTCCTCGATGCCATCTGGCAAAAGCCAGCGGTCTACCGTTGCCATTACGCCATTTCCCCTTTGGTCCGGGCGGCCTGCCTGGCGGCGAGCCTTGAGTGAAACGGATCCTGGCGGACAGCAGCGGGCAGGACCGAGCCCAGCGCAGCCACCGTTACCAACATCCTCGAATACCTTGCGCCGGGGGCCACGCTTGGGCCAATGAACCTTACAGACGCAAAAAAGCCGGGAATTTCCCGGCTGACTCATCATACACCCCTTTTTGCTCGGGATGCACCCCGCCTGGCATTTTAGCAGCCAGGCGGGGCGCTCCTCGCGTCAGGGCTTGCTCTTGTCCAGGTAGCGGAAGAACTCGTTCTTCGCATCCAGGACCAGCACGTCGCTCTTGCTGGAGAAGCTTTCGCGGTACGCCTGCAGGCTACGGTAGAACGCGTAGAAATCAGCGTCCTGCGTATAAGCTTTGGCGTAGATGGCAGCCGACTGGGCATCACCGTCACCGCGGGTCTCTTCCGCTTCACGATATGCCTCGGCCAGCAGCACGCGGCGCTGACGGTCAGCGTCGGCGCGAATACCTTCGGCCAGCTCGTTACCCTTGGCGCGGTGCTCGCGTGCTTCACGCTCACGCTCGGTGCTCATGCGGTCGAACACGCTGCGGTTGACTTCCTTGGGCAGGTCGATGGCCTTGACGCGAACGTCGACCACTTCGATACCCAGCTCCTTGCTGGCCATGCGGTTCAGCGAAGCGGTGATGTCGCTCATCAGGGCGTCACGCTCACCGGAAACCACTTCGTGCAAGGTGCGTTTACCGAACTGGTCACGCAGGCCGCTTTCAAGACGGCGCGACAGACGCTCGTCGGCGATCTGCTTCATGCCCGAGGTGGCGGTATAGAAGCGCTCGGCGTCCTTGACCCGCCACTTGGCGTAGGCGTCGACCATCACGGCCTTCTTCTCCAGCGTCAGGAAACGCTGGGTCGGGGCATCGAGGGTCATCAGGCGGGCGTCGAACTTGCGCACCTGGTTCACGTACGGAACCTTCACGTGCAGGCCAGGCTGAACATCGGCCTTGACCACGCGACCGAACTGCAGCAATACCGCGCGCTCGGTTTGCGAAACGATGTAGAAGCAGTTCCAGGCGACAACCCCCAGTACCACGGCGCCGATCAGGGCGAACAGCGATTTATTGCTCATCAGCGGCTCTCCCTGGAACGCAGCGGCGGTTGTTGTTGCAGGTCTTGCGCGCTACGCGCGGCGGCGTCGTTGACCGACGGCGATACGCTGCTGACCGGCGCTGCACTGCTGCGGCTGCCTTCGACCATCTTGTCCAGTGGCAAGTAGAGCAGGTTGTTCTGCCCGTCCTTGGCGGTTACCAGGACCTTGCTGGAGTTGCTGTAGACCTCCTGCATGGTTTCCAGGTAAAGACGCTGGCGAGTGACCTCCGGTGCCTTGCGATATTCGGCGACCAGCTTGGTGAAGCGGTCGGCCTCACCCTTGGCGCGGGCAATCACTTCGTCGCGGTAGCCGTTGGCGTCCTCGATGATGCGTTGCGCCTGACCACGGGCCTCGGGCACCACGCCATTGGCGTAGGATTCGGCCTGGTTGCGGGCACGCTGCTCGTCTTCGCGGGCGCGAATCACATCGTCGAAGGCTTCCTGCACTTCACGCGGGGCTGCCGCGCTCTGTACGTTGACCTGGGTGACGGTGATACCGGTGCGGTACGTGTCGAGGAAACGCTGCAGACGCTCGCGGATATCCACGGCCATCTGCTCGCGGCCTTCGGTCAGCACCTGGTCCATCGACGTGGAGCCCACCACGTGGCGCAGGGCGCTGTCGGTGGCATGCTGCAGGCTGACTTCCGGCTGGTCGACGTTGAGCACGAAGTCCTGCAAGTTGCTGATGCGGTATTGCACGGTCAGCGGCACCTCGACGATGTTCTCGTCCTCGGTGAGCATCTGCCCCTGCTTGGTGTAGGCCCGCTCGCGGGTCACGTTTTCCATGTACTTGCGGTCGATCGGCGGGAAATAGATATTCAGGCCAGGACCGACGGTCTCGTAGTACTTGCCGAAGCGCAGCACCACGGCCTGCTCCTGCTCGTCCACCACGTACACGGCGCTGTACAGCCAGATCGCCGCCAGCACCGCCAGGCCTACGCCCAGCAGGCCGAAGCCGCCACCCTTGCCGATATTGCGGTCACCGCCGCTGCGTTTCTTGCCACTGCCGAACATGCCGTTCAGGCTGTCCTGCAGCTTGCGGAAGGCCTCGTCGAGATCCGGTGGACCTTTCTTGTCGCCACCACCGCCGCCGCCGTTACGGCGACCGCCCCAGGGATCCTGATTGTTCGAGTTGCCACCCGGCTCGTTCCAAGCCATAGCGCTCTCCATCTGATAAAGCAAAGACGCGCCCACGGCGCGCCGTCCAATGCTACAGAATGCCTGTCACCGCTGCCCGACGACCTCGACGGGCATTTATTGCAAAGTGTGTTGCTCGACAAACACTTGCGGCTCCATGCCCTCGCGGCTGACCAGGCGATTCAACTCGACCCTGGGCAGTCGCACGCTCAGCAGGCTGCGCCCTTCTTCATCATGCTCTTCACTCTGCACCGCGCCCAAGGCAAAGAATTGCGCGCGCAGGCGGGCAAACCGTTGCTCCAGGCACAGGGTTCCGACATACAGGTCGTCCCCCAGCAACTCGGCAATCGCCTGGCCAACCAACTCCAGGCCACGTCCATCACGTGCCGATACCCAGACCCGCTGCGGCTTGCCATCGGCATCGCGCTGGATCTGCGGCTCGACATCTTCAAGCAGGTCGAGTTTGTTATAGACCTCGAGGATCGGCAAGCTCTCGGCCCCGATCTCGCCGAGCACCGCGAGCACCTGCTCGATCTGCTCCATGCGATCAGGTTCGTGAGCATCGATCACATGCAGCAACAGGTCGGAGTTGCTCGACTCTTCGAGCGTAGCCCGAAATGCCTCGACCAGCTTGTGCGGCAGGTGGCGGATGAAGCCCACGGTGTCGGCCAGCACGATCGGCCCCAGGTCGGCCAGCTCGAGCCGGCGCAGCGTGGGGTCGAGGGTGGCGAACAACTGGTCCGCGGCATAGACCTCGGACTGGGTCAGGGCATTGAACAGGGTCGATTTGCCGGCGTTGGTGTAGCCCACCAGCGACACCGACGGGATGTCCGCGCGCTTGCGCCCGCGACGGGCCTGTTCGCGCTGGCTGCGCACCTTCTCAAGGCGTGCCTTGATCTGGCGCAGGCGTACCCGCAGCAGGCGGCGGTCGGTTTCGAGCTGGGTTTCACCCGGGCCGCGCAGGCCGATACCACCCTTCTGGCGCTCAAGGTGGGTCCAGCCGCGCACCAGCCGCGTGCTCATGTGCTCGAGCTGGGCCAGTTCGACCTGCAGCTTGCCTTCGTGAGTACGCGCCCGCTGGGCGAAGATGTCGAGGATCAGCCCGGTACGGTCCAGCACGCGACACTCGAAGACGCGCTCGAGGTTGCGTTCCTGGCTGGGCGTGAGGGTGTGATTGAAAATCACCAGGTCGGCTTCGGCGGATTTGACCAGGTCGCGCAACTCCTCGACCTTGCCGCTGCCGATCAGAAACTTGGCGGTGGGCTGATGCCGCGCCACTGTTACCAGCGAAACGATATCGGCGCCGGCCGACAGCGCCAGCTCCTGAAACTCCTGCGGGTCTTCGCGCGCCTCAGGGTTCTGACCTTCCAAGTGAACGAGCAGCGCTCGCTCACCACCACCGTGGCGCTCAAAGAACAATGCAGGCTCCTACTTTTTTCAAGCGTTGCCTGGCTCGCTGTCGCCGTGCTCGGCATCGGACGGGCTTGGCAGACGAACCGGGCGGGCAGGTACGACGGTCGAAATGGCGTGCTTGTAGACCATCTGGCTGACGGTGTTCTTCAGCAGCACGACGAACTGGTCGAAGGATTCAATCTGACCCTGCAGCTTGATCCCGTTGACCAGATAGATCGAAACCGGGACTTTTTCTTTTCTCAAGGTGTTCAAGTAAGGGTCTTGTAGCGAATGCCCTTTTGACATATGCCGCACTCCTGTAAGGATCAATAGTAGAAAAACAAGAAATTCGATGATTCATGCCGCCTTTCGTAAGAATAGACGGCTATAAGCAGGGACTCAGCTCAATATGGAGACGGCCCCAAGGTATTTCAAGGTGCGGGACAGATTGTCGCAGGCCAGGCTATCCAGCCAGTGCACGCCATCCCAGCCGCGCAACCAGGTGAACTGCCGCTTGGCCAGCTGGCGAGTGGCAATGATACCGCGTTCTTGCATCTCATTCTCAGTCAGATGACCATCGAGATAGTCCCAGACCTGTCGGTAACCCACTGCTCGTATAGACGGCAGCCCCGCGTGCAAGTCACTTCTGGCTCGCAGCGATCGGACCTCGTCGACGAAGCCCTGTTCCAGCATCTGCGAAAATCGTAGCGCAATTCGCTGATGCAAAATGTGACGATCTGTAGGAGCAATCGCCAAACTCGCGACAGTATAGGGCAAATGCCCGCTCGCGCCTGCGTCTGCGCCGCGACTTTCCGCGAATTGACGCTGGCGGTGGGCGGTCATGCTCTCGCCACTGACCCGGAATACCTCAAGCGCGCGAATCAGGCGCTGCGGGTCATTCGGATGGATACGCGCAGCCGACTCAGGGTCGACCTCGGCCAACTGCCGATGCAGTTCGGCCAAGCCCAGTGCGCTTGCCTGCGCCTCGAGCTCGGCGCGCACTGCGGCGTCGGCCGGCGGCATGTCAGCCAGGCCATCGACCAATGCCTTGTAATAAAGCATGGTGCCACCCACCAGCAGCGGGATCTTGCCGCGAGCGGTGATCTCGGCCATGGCTTCGAGAGCGTCGGTGCAGAACTGCTTGGCCGAATAGCTCTCGACCGGATCGAGGATGTCGATCAACCGGTGCGGGTGGGCGGCCAGGATCTCTTTCGAGGGCTTGGCGGTGCCGATGTCCATGCCGCGATAGACCAGCGCCGAATCGACGCTGATCAGTTCGCACGGCAACACCTTGGTCAATTCGATGGCCAGGTCGGTCTTGCCGGCCGCGGTCGGCCCCATGAGGAATATCGCCGGGGGTTTGCCACTCATTTCATCGCCCCCGCAGGAACAGCTTGTCCAGGTCGTCCAGGCCCATCTGGGTCCAGGTCGGCCGGCCGTGGTTGCATTGCCCGCTACGCTCGGTGTTTTCCATGTCGCGCAGCAGCGCGTTCATTTCCGGGATGGCCAAGCGCCGGTTGGCGCGCACGGCGCCGTGGCAGGCCATGGTCCCGAGCAGTTCGTTCAGGTGCGCCTGGATGCGGTCGCTGGTGCCGTACTCCATGAGGTCGGCCAGCACGTCCTGCACCAGGCGGTTGGCCTCGGCCTGCTTGAGCAGTGCTGGAATCTGGCGGATCGCCACGGTTTCCGGGCCCAGGCGTTGCAGCTCGAAGCCCAGGCGCTGGAACCACTGGGCGTGCTCCTCGGCGCAGTCCGCTTCGCGCTGGCTGAGCGCCAGCGACTCGGGCACCAGCAGCGGTTGGCCGCTCAGGCCCTCGCTGGCCATGGCCACCTTGAGGCGCTCGTACATGATCCGCTCGTGGGCGGCGTGCATGTCCACCAGCACCAGGCCGACGGCGTTCTCGGCAAGGATGTAGATGCCCTTGAGCTGGGCCAGGGCGTAGCCCAGCGGCGGAATATCGCCTTGGCTTTCTGGCAAGGAAGCAGGTGCGGTGCCTTCCAGCGGCGCGTAGAACTCGCGGTACACCGCCTGCGACTCGGCGACCGGCAGCGGCTGGGATGGGCGAGGTGTGTACTGATATTGGTAGCCCGAACCAGCACCACTGCCCGGGGTAAACGACTGACGCGACTCGCCCTGAGGCTGCTCCAGCACAGGCGAGGCCAGACGCATTTCACCTTGCGGGCCGAACTCGCCAACCTGCTGCCCGCTGGGGCGGACGATTTCGCTGGCAGCGGCCGGCGCCGCCAGCTGGTCTTCCGGGCGCACATCGGCCAAGGCGCGGTGCAAGGTGCCATAGAGGAAGTCATGGACCATCCGCCCTTCGCGGAAGCGCACTTCGTGCTTGGTCGGGTGCACGTTGACGTCGACACCGGTCGGGTCGCACTCGAGGAACAGCACGAAGGTCGGGTGCCGGCCATTGAACAGCACGTCGCGGTAAGCCTGGCGCACCGCGTGGGCCACCAGTTTGTCGCGTACCGCGCGGCCGTTGACAAAGAAGTACTGCAGGTCGGCCTGGCTGCGCGAGAAGGTCGGCAGGCCAACCCAGCCCCACAGCCGCAAGCCATTGCGTTCGACATCGATCGGCAGCGCCTGCTCGAGGAAGCCCGGGCCACAGATCGTGCCGACGCGCCGCGCCCGGGCCGTCTCGTCAGCGGCTTCGTGCAGGCTGAAGATGGTCTTGCCGTTGTGGCGCAAGTGGAAGCCCACATCGAAGCGCGCCAGCGCCAGGCGCCGGATCACTTCCTGCAGGTGGTCGAATTCGGTCTTCTCGGCCTTGAGGAACTTGCGCCGGGCCGGCGTGTTGAAGAACAGGTCGCGCACTTCGACGGACGTGCCGACCGGGTGCGCGGCAGGCTGCACGCGCGGGGTCATGTCACGGCCTTCGGTTTCCACCTGCCAGGCTTCGCCGGCGTCGGCGGTGCGTGACGTCAGGGTGAGCCGCGCCACCGAGCTGATCGAAGCCAGGGCCTCACCGCGAAAGCCCAGGCTGAGCACGCCTTCGAGGTCTTCCAGCTCGCGGATCTTGCTGGTGGCGTGGCGCGCCAGTGCCAGCGGCAGGTCATCCGGCGCGATACCGCCGCCATTGTCGCGCACGCGCAGCAACTTCACGCCGCCCTGCTCGACTTCGACCTCGATGCGCCGGGCGCCGGAGTCCAAGCTGTTTTCCAGCAGCTCCTTGGCCACCGAAGCCGGGCGCTCGACCACCTCGCCGGCGGCAATCTGGTTGGCCAGCCGCGGGCTGAGCAGCTGGATACGCGAACCGCCACTCATTGCTGGGACGCCAGGGTGGTGGCTGGGATATCGAGGTGCTGGCCGACCTTCAACTCGTCAGTCTTCAGGTTGTTGCTGCTGCGCAGGGCCGTGACGCTGACCTGGTAGCGCACGGCGATCATCGCCAGTGTCTCGCCTGGGCGCACGGTGTGGTCACGCGGCCCCTGGGCAATCTTGCCGCTGTCGCGCAGCCAGGCAATGTAGGTGCCTGGTGGCGGGTTCTGCTGGAAGAACTGGCGCACACCGGTGTGAATCGAACGCGCCAACGCCTGCTGGTGGCTCTTGGTTGCCAGCTTGGAGGCTTCGTTGGCGTTGGAGATGAACCCGGTTTCAACGAGGATCGACGGAATGTCAGGCGACTTCAGCACCATGAATCCAGCCTGCTCCACCCGCTGCTTGTGCAATGGCGTCACCCGGCCCATGTTGCCCAGCACCTTCTGCCCGACATTGAGGCTGGAGCTGAGCGTGGCGGTCATCGACAGGTCGAGCAGCACACCGGCGAGCATGCGGTCCTTGTCGTCGAGGCTGACGTTGCCGGCGCCACCGATCAGGTCGGAGCGGTTTTCCGTGTCGGCCAGCCAACGTGCCGTCTCGGACGTCGCACCCCGGTCCGACAGGGCGAACACCGAGGCACCGAAGGCCGCTGTGGACGGCGCGGCGTCGGCGTGAATGGAGACGAACAGATCGGCGCCCTTCTTGCGGGCGATCTCGGTGCGCTTGCGCAACGGGATGAAGTAGTCGCCGGTGCGGGTCAGCTCGGCGCGGTAGCCCTTCTCGGTATTGATCTGGCGCTGCAGCTCCCGGGCGATTTCCAGCACGATGTCTTTCTCGTGCTGGCCGCGCGAACCCGAAGCACCTGGGTCTTCACCACCATGGCCGGCGTCGATGGCGACGACGATGTCACGCTTGCCAGCGGGTGCTGGCGGCAGCTTGATGGCTGGCTGCGCCGGCGTTACCGGCACCGCAGGCGTGGTAGCCGGCGGCTGCGGCGTGGGCGGCGGCGTCGGGTTGCTGGCGGCAATGGCGTCGGCTTCCTGGTCGTACAGGTCGACCACCAGGCGGTTGCCGTACTGGGCGTTGGGTGCCAGGACGAAGCTTTTCGGTGAAACGGCCTTCTTCAGGTCGACCACCACACGCAGGTCGGTAGGCGTGCGCTGGGCCGAACGCACGCTGGTGATCGGCGTATTCGAAGTGGAAACGTTCAGCGGCGCACCCAATGTGGCGCCATTGATGTCGATCACCAGGCGATCGGGTGCGGTCAGGGTGAAGACGCTGTGCTGCACAGGCCCGGACAGGTCGAAGACCAGCCGCGTGTTGTCCGGAGCGCGCCACAGGCGCATGCTCTTGACTTGAGTGACGGCCAGAGCGTCGACGGTCACCGCGGTCAGCAGCAGCCCAACGACGGCGACCAGTGCGCGTATGCGCATACCTTTCCCCACTTACTGTTTGAATGCTTCGGCCAGAACGGCACACCAGGATTCGCCGCGAGCCCCCTGCGGCGACAGGTTCAGCGAACGTCCGCCCGCCTGCGGGCTTATGGTAATGGTCAGGTCGGGCTTTGGCAAAACGCCCGCACCTTTATCGGGCCACTCGAACAGGCACAGCGGATCACCCTCGAAATAGTCACGAATCCCCATGAACTCGAGCTCTTCCGGGTCGACCAGGCGGTACAGGTCGAAGTGGAAGGCGCGAATGTCGCCGATTTCATAGGGTTCGACGACAGTAAAGGTCGGACTTTTCACCGGCCCGGTGTGACCAAGGCCACGAATCAGACCACGGGAAAGCGTGGTCTTGCCCGCGCCCAGGTTGCCCTCGAGAAAGATCACGCCACGACCGCCGGTCACTTCGGCCAGCTTCGCGCCAAAGGCGACGGTGGCCGGCTCGTCGGCCAGAAACAGGGTTAAGCCTGACACGCTGAATGCTCCTCCAATAACGCTCTAATGACCGGGACCAGATCGCTGGCCGCCAGCCCTCTACCTTTGATACCCAGGCGCTCGCCGGCACAGGCGTGCAGCCATACCCCCAGGCATGCGGCCTGCCACGCCTCCAACCCTTGGGCCAGCAGCGCGGCCAGCACACCGGTCAGCACATCGCCCAAGCCAGCACCGGCCATGGCCGGGTGGCCCCGCCCACACAGCGCCAACTGCCCGGCAGGGTCGGCCACCAGTGTGCCCGCGCCCTTGAGCACGCAGACGCTGGCATAGCGGCGCGCCAACTTGCGTGCCGCACCCGCCCGGTCGGCCTGCACCGCCTCGGTGGAAATGCCCAGCAAGCGTGCCGCCTCGCCCGGATGCGGGGTCAGGATGCTGCCGCTGGGCAAGGCCAGTGGCGCACCCGCCAGCAGGTTGAGGGCATCGGCGTCCCAGACTTGCGGCAAATGGGCGTGGCTCACCGCCGACAACAGGCTGCGCCCCCAGGCCGCCTGCCCCAGGCCGGGGCCGACCACAAGCACCGAAGCCCGTGCAAGCGGGTTCATCAGCTGGTTGGCCGAGGTCACGCCCAGCCACATGACCTCCGGCAAGCGGGCCAGCCCGGCACCGAGGTGCTCGGGGCGGGTAGCCACGCTGACCAGGCCTGCGCCACAACGCAGCGCCGCCTCACTGCTGAGCATGACCGCGCCACCGGTGCCCAGGTCGCCGCCCACCACCAGCACATGGCCGAAATCGCCCTTGTGGGCGTCGGCGGCGCGGGGCGGCAGCCTGGCCAGAGTCAGGCTGCTGAGCGGCATTGTGGGGTGTTTGGTCTGAGGCATGGGGTCAAAGGCTCCGATGTCTGGCAGAATTATACGCACCTGTGCCTGTAATGCCTTATCCATCCATGCCCGCCACTACTCCAGACATCGCCACACTGGCCCAATCGATCAAGGATTGGGGCCTCGAGCTCGGTTTTGCCCATGTCGGCATCGCCGGGGTAGACCTTGGCGAGCACGAACAGCACCTGCAGCGTTGGCTTGCCGCGGGCTACAACGGTGAAATGGAGTACATGGGCGACCATGGCCACAAGCGCTCGCGCCCGGCCGAGCTGATCCCCGGCACCTTGCGGGTGATCTCGCTGCGCATGGACTACCTGCCCGGCGACACGCAGATGGCCAAGCGCCTGGCGGAGCCGGAAAAGGCCTATATCTCGCGCTATGCCCTGGGCCGCGACTATCACAAGCTGGTGCGCAAGCGCGTGCAGCACTTCGCCGACCGTATCCAGGAGGCTATCGGCCCGTTCGGCTACCGCGCTTTCGTCGACAGTGCACCAGTGCTGGAAAAGGCCCTGGCGCAAGAGGCCGGCCTGGGCTGGATTGGCAAGAACACCCTGTTGCTCAACCGCAAGGCCGGCAGCTACTTCTTCCTTGCCGAACTGTTCGTCGACCTGCCGTTGCCGATCGATGGCATACAGGGGAGCGATCATTGCGGCCGCTGCCAGGCGTGCCTGGACATCTGCCCGACCCAGGCCTTCGTCGGGCCCTACCAGCTCGACGCGCGGCGCTGCATCTCGTACCTGACCATCGAATTGCGCCATGCCATCCCGGTCGAACTGCGGCCGCTGATCGGCAACCGGGTGTTCGGCTGCGACGACTGCCAGATCGTCTGCCCGTGGAACCGCTTTGCCAAGACCACGACCGAGGACGACTTCATGCCGCGGCGTGGCCTGGACAACATCGAGCTGGCCGAGCTGTTCCTGTGGGACGAGCCGCGCTTCCTCGCCCGCACCGAAGGTTCGCCGTTGCGGCGGGCGGGGTATGAGCGGTTCCTGCGCAACCTGGCGGTGGGGTTGGGCAATGCGCCATCAACCATTCCGGTGCTGGAGGCGCTGAATGCGCGGCGGCATGATCCTTCTGATCTGGTGCGTGAGCATGTGGAGTGGGCACTGGCGCGACACGGCGCGCTTTGACCTTCTGCTTCTGCGATCGAATGATTAACCACCAAACCCGCTAGCGACAGCTGCGCCTGTCCAGGCGCTGCCCGTAACTTCGCGACTTCAGGAGGCTGAGCGCAGGCGTCTGGAGGGCCAGGTGCGCAGCACCCTTCGGCGTAGCCGAAGGCGCGAGATGTAGACTTGCGCAGCAAGTCGTAGGCCGCGCGGGCCCGGAAGGCGCCGGAGCGAAGGGACCCGGAGCGTAGCGGAGGGCCGTATGAATGGAGCGCAGCGTTTTTTGGTTACTTTTGTCCGGCCGGCGCCCCGGGCGTTTGACAAAAAGTGACCCGCCGTAAGGGCGGAAAGGTGACTTCGAGTCGCTGTAGCAAATGGATATACATATAGCTGTAGAGACCTACTTAGCTTTGACTTTGACTTTGACTTTGACTTTGACTTTGACTTTGACTTCCAGAGTATTGGCCTGAAGTCTGCGAGCATATCCATTGACGATAGAGACGCTGACTCACCTTTTCGCCCTTACGGCGACCTTCTTTTGCTCGCGGGCAAAAGAAGGCAAAAACCGCTGGCTCCGTTCATCCGGCCCCTACGCTTCGCTCCGGGGTTCCCTCACGCCGGCCTTGCTCCCGCGTGGACGCACTGAAGGGCCATCCATGGCCCATCAGTGCTCGACGGGCATCCATGCCCGTCGCCCCGCTACGCAAGTCCTACGTTCGGCCTCCTGAAGTCGCATTTGGCGGTGCCTGAACTATTGCGCACTTAGAAGCAAGATCAAGATCAAGATCAAGATCAAGATCAAGATCA
The DNA here is from genome assembly GCF_023757525.1 of Pseudomonas sp. MWU13-3659. Lineage (NCBI taxonomy): Bacteria > Pseudomonadati > Pseudomonadota > Gammaproteobacteria > Pseudomonadales > Pseudomonadaceae > Pseudomonas > Pseudomonas sp. MWU13-3659. The sequence continues at coordinate 237,504 of NZ_JAMSHW010000001.1, forward strand.
AGAGATATGAACTAATTATGTAGTGACAGCTTCGCCGGCAAGCCGGCTCCTACAGATTGAGCAATAGGCCGAGAGCATACGACTCCAACGTGAATCAATGCTGATCGTTGTAGTGGAACTTGGGCATTTCCCAGTGGAACCTGATCGCCAGTAGCCGCACCAGGAACCCACCGAACAAGGTCAGCAGCATCGCCTGCTCCGCAGGCACCTTGAAGTACACGCACCCCAGGTAGAACCACGCCGCGGCGAACGACACGCTGGCATACAGCTCACGCCGGAACACCAGCGGAATGTCGTTGCAGAAGATATCCCGCAGGATCCCGCCGAACACACCGGTGATCACCCCACTGATCGACGCGACCAGGAACCCCTGCCCCATCTCCAGCGCAGTCATGCAGCCGATCAAGGTGAAAGCCACCAACCCCAGCGCATCGAGCACCAGGAACAGCGAGCGCAAGTGGCGCATCAACGGCGCGATGAAGATGGTCAGCAACGCCGCGAAACTGGTCAGCACCAGATATTCCGGGTGTTTCACCCAAGTCAGCGGATAGTGCCCAAGCAGCACGTCACGCACCGAGCCGCCACCCAGCGCGGTGACACAGGCGATCAGCACCACGCCGAACCAGTCCATGCCTCGACGGCCGGCGGACAGGGCGCCGGTCATGGCTTCGGCGGTGATGGCGATGAGGTAGAGCATCAGCAACATGGTGCAGGTCCGTGCGGGAAAGGCGCGCAGTCTAACCAGTCAGGCGGGGCACCAAAAGGGGGCGCGCCGACGATCATCGGCGCACGGCAAGCTCAGAACTTGATGAAGTGCTCGCGGTAGTGGCGCAACTCGGCAATGGACTCACGGATATCGTCCAGCGCAAGGTGAGTGCTGCCTTTCTTGAAGCTGTCACGTACATCCGGCGCCCAGCGGGCCGCAAGCTCCTTGAGGGTGGAGACGTCGAGATTGCGGTAGTGGAAGTAGTTTTCCAGCCCGCGCATGTGACGGTAGAGGAAGCGGCGGTCCTGGCAAATGCTGTTGCCGCAGATCGGCGACTTGCCCTTCGGTACCCACTGCTCGAGGAAGGCGATGGTCTGCGCCTCGGCCTCGGCCATGCTCACCTTGCTCTCGCGCACCCGTTGGGTGAGGCCCGAGTTGCCATGGGTGCGGGTGTTCCATTCGTCCATGCGCGCCAGCACTTCGTCGCTATGGTGAATGGCGATCACCGGGCCTTCGGCCAGGGTGTTCAGGTCGCTGTCGGTGACGATGGTGGCCATCTCGATGATGACGTCGCTGTCCGGATCCAGGCCGGTCATTTCCAGATCGATCCAGATCAGGTTCTGTGGGTTCTGCATGAAAAGGCTCCTCTGATAGGCCGTCATATTAGCCTAGTGTCCTGTCTCGGAAATACGTTCTCTTTTGGCAAGTGGCTTGGGTGTTCGGCCAAGGCGCCACGACGATTCATAGCAGGGCCATGGCAAGGAGTGGCAACGCCGGCCGCGCGCCCAAGACGCCGTCAAAAGTGAACAGCTTGTTTCCGAGACAGGACACTCGCGAAGTTGGTCGTGGGCAGGCCGTGCTAAACTGCCTGCCGTTTTCTTTCTGCCTCGCCGACACGGAACCTTCATGGCCAAACGCCAGCTCAACCGCCGCCAGAACTGGCGCATCGAAAAGATCCAGGGCGAGCGCGCCGCCCGCGCCGCCAAACGCGAGCAGCATGTGCTGCAAGAGCTGGAGGGTGGTGACCTGGGGCCGGAGCAACTGGGCCTGGTGATCGCCCACTTCGGTGTGCAGGTCGAGGTCGAGGCCCAGGACGGCGAAGCGGCCGGCCAGGTCTTCCGCTGCCACCTGCGCGCCAACCTGCCGGCGCTGGTCACCGGCGACCGCGTGGTGTGGCGCGCCGGCAACCAGGGCATCGGCGTGATCGTCGCGCAGATGCCACGCACCACCGAACTGTGCCGGCCGAACAACCATGGCCAGCTCAAGCCGGTGGCGGCCAACGTCGACTTGATCGTCATCGTCTTCGCCCCGGCCCCCGAGCCGCACCCCAACCTGATCGACCGCTACCTGGTGGCCGCCGAGCACGCCGGCATTCGCCCATTGCTGCTGCTGAACAAGGCCGACCTGATCAACGAAGAGAATGCGCCGACCCTCAACGCCATGCTGGAGGTGTACCGCAACCTCGGCTATCCGTTGCTGGAAGTTTCCGCTCACCAAGGCGACGGCATGCAGCGCCTGCAACAGACGCTGGATGGCCATATCAGCGTGTTCGTCGGCCAATCGGGTGTGGGCAAGTCGTCGCTGGTCAACAGCCTGCTGCCCGACGCCGGCACCCGTGTCGGCGACCTGTCGGAATGGTCGGGCCAAGGCACCCACACCACCACCACCGCGCGGCTGTACCACTTCCCCAACGGCGGCGACCTGATCGACTCGCCGGGTATCCGCGAATTCGGCCTGGGCCACGTCAGCCGTGACGATGTGGAAGATGGCTTCATCGAGTTCCGCGAGCTGATCGGCAACTGCCGCTTCCGCGACTGCAAGCACGACCGAGAACCGGGCTGTGCATTGCTCAAGGCACTGGAAGGCGGCCAGGTATCAGAGCAGCGCATGAACAGCTATCGTTCGATCATCGCCAGTCTGCCAGAAGATAGCTATTAAGGCTTTTCTGTAGGAAGTTTTACCGGGAGCCGTAGGACGGCTCTCGTTTTTTCGTCATCCCTTGTTGATTGCTCGACCTTTCACCGATTGTTCCGCCCAGGATCCGTCGCCAACCCGCGACGCCCCTGCACGGCTCAAGGAAGGTCACACAATGACAAAATCAGCACGCAACCTGCACTGCGCCTACCTCCCACAAGGAGAACAGGACTGATGCCGGTCTTCATCAGCTACCCCCACGGCGACCGCCTGGACGCCTTCATCCTCAACGAGCGCATGTTGCTCGAAGGCATTCCCACCCAATTGGTACTGTTCGATTGCAACGGGCAGACCTTCGACGACCTGCATGGCAATTTTTGCCAGCAGATGAGCGATGCCACCCACTGGATCGGGCTGGTGTCCGACAGCAATGCTGAAGATTGGTGGACCGCCTGGCTGCTCGGGGCCGCGGCCATTACCAACCGGCGAATAAGCTTCTACCACACGGGCGAGGGAAGCCCGCCGGAACGTTTGGGCAAATGGCCGGTGATGCGCGAACGCAGCCATATCGATCTGTTTGTATTGGCGTATCACGATGAACAGACGTTCGGACGGGGGATGTCATCATCCACGGGACGAAGGGGCTTCAGCGATCGGGACAACGCCGACTTCTTCCATGCCGATCTCAAGGCCAAGATCCGGCGGGGGTTCTGAGCGGCAGGGGGGAATCCTATAGGAGCGGCTTCAGCCGCGATGCAGCCAACGCGGGCCTGCACCCGCTTCGCGGGTGATCGCGGCTGAAGACGCTCCTACAGAGGCCGCATTGCGACCTTTATCGGTTACTGGCCCTTGGCCTCGTCCATCTTCAATACACCATCCTCGAAGATGTTCAGCTTCTGGCGCAGCTCACGCGGCTGCATCGGCTCCTGCGCCGCTTCACCCGCCGCACCTGGCGCAGCGGGGGCTGCGGCGCCGGGGGCAGCATTGGCGGGAGGTGTCGCCGCAGGCGGCGCGTCCGGCGCACCTTGCTCGCCCTCGATGTTGCGCTGGGCCTTCTTGGTCAACACGATGATGTCGATCCGCCGGTTGACCGGGTTGAACGGATTCTCCCGGTCGAACAGCGACGACGACGCATAGCCGACCACCCGGGCCACCTGGCCGTCCGGATAGCCACCGGCAACCAGCGCGCGGCGCGCGGCGTTGGCGCGGTTGGCCGACAGCTCCCAGTTGCCGAAGTCACCGGTGCCGGCATACGGCTTGGCGTCGGTGTGGCCGCTGATGCTGATCTTGTTCGGCACCGCCTTGATGGTGTCGGCCATGGCCAGCAGGATGTCCTCGAAGTACGGCTGCAGGCGCGCGCTGCCCAGGTCGAACATCGGCCGGTTCTCGGCGTCCATGATCTGGATGCGCAGGCCGTCCTGGGTGATCTCGAACAGGATCTGGTCCTTGAACTTCTGCAGCTGCGGGTTTTCCTCGACCTTGTTCTGCAACTCCTGCAGCAGCAGCTCCAGGCGCTCGCGCTCAACCTGCTCGGCCATGGTCTCGACCTGGTCCTTGTCCAGCTGGATGCTGGTGTCAGGCGTCGGTTCCGACTTGGTTTCCGGGTTGATGGTCTTTTCCGGCGCCAGTTGCGGCGAACCACCCAGGTCGATGATGTACGGCGTGCCGCTCTCGGAGAAACCGATCGGGTCCTTGAAGTAGCCGGCGATGGCGATCTTCTGCTCGGGCGTGGCGGTGGACAGCAGCCACAGCACGAGGAAGAACGCCATCATCGCCGTGGCGAAGTCGGCGAAGGCAATCTTCCAGGCACCGCCATGGTGGCCGTCGCCAAAGCGCTTGACGCGCTTGACGATGATGGGCTGATTGTTCTCCATGGCTTAGCGACCGCGTACTGCTTGTTCCAGCTCGGCGAAGCTCGGGCGGTGGCCCGGGTACAGCACCTTGCGACCGAACTCGACCGCCAGCGACGGCGGCATGCCAGAGGCGGAGGCCACCAGCGAAGCCTTGATCGCCTCGTAGACGTTCAATTCTTCCTTGGCGTCGTGACGCAGGGCATTGGCCAGAGGGCCGAAGAAGCCATAGGCGGCGAGGATACCGAAGAAGGTACCGACCAGCGCCGCACCCACGTGCAGGCCGATGGACTTCTGGTCGCCGTCACCCAGGGAGGCCATGGTCACCACGATACCCAGTACCGCCGCGACGATACCGAAGCCTGGCATGCCGTCGGCGATACCGGTCACCGCGTGGGACGGGTGCTCCAGCTCTTCCTTCATGCTCAGCAGCTCCATGTCGAACAGGCCTTCGAGCTCATGGGGCGCCATGTTGCCGGTGGACATGATGCGCAGGTAGTCGCAGATGAACGCGGTCATGCGCTCATCGCCCATGACTGCGGGGTATTTGGCGAAGATCGGGCTGGCCGCCGGGTCCTCGATGTCACCCTCGATAGCCATCATGCCTTCACGACGGCTCTTGTTGAGGATCTCGTACACCAGGCCCAGCACTTCGAGGTAGAAGGTATGGGTGAAGCGGGTGCCGAACATCTTCAGCGACTTCTTGATCACATGCATGGTCATGTGACCAGGGTTGGCCTGGAGGAACGCACCGAAGGCCGCGCCGCCGATGATCAGCACCTCGAACGGTTGGATCAGTGCCGCGATCTTGCCGTGGGAAAGCACGTAGCCGCCGAGCACACTCGCGAATACGACGATGATGCCGATAATTTTAGCCATAAGTTGAAAGCACTTGCTGTCGTGGTCAGGGTAGGGAGCGGGAGCTTGAAAACTCTTCTTCTACTTATCGGCAGAACTGCGCCAGACTATAGCCACTCAATGCGAAAAGCCAGTTCGGACTGATGTCAATATGCCAATTGAAACCAAGGTGCCAAGTCGGGTCCCGTCGAGTCTAGAGGCCTGGGTAAAGCTGCTCGACGGGATTCGCGTGCCGATCCCGAAGGACAGCCACGACCGTGTGCTGCAGGCCATCAACGACAACCGCCGCTCCCTGCGCGACATCGCCGAACTGATGCAGGACAGCCCCGCGCTGGTGCTCTGCGTGATGCGCGAAGCCAACCACCCGGCCAACGCCAGCCAGGCGGAACCCGCCGAAAGCCTGGAAATCGCCCTCAACCGCCTGGGCCTGGCGCGCACCAGCCAGTTGCTGGCCCGCCTGCCCGCCGTGCCCGACGACGAGATCCCGCCGGTGCTGCGCCAGTTCCTGCTGATCAGCCAGCACGCCACCCAGCAGGCCAACGGCCTGTTCGCCAGCCGCCTGGCACGCCTGTGGCAAGAAATCCACTGGGGCAGCCTGCTGTTCCTCTCGCCGCTTTGGCCGTTGGCCCTGGCCTACCCCAAGCTGCTCGATACCTGGGAGCTGCGTGTTATCCACAAGGGGGAGAACGCTGGCGAGGTCGAGCAGGAACTGTTCGGCGTGCGCATCATGCAGCTGTGCCAGGCCATGGCCCAGCACTGGCGGTTGCCCGAGTGGGTGACCCAGGGGTACCGCCTGCTGATGGACGAACGCGAACAACTGGCGCAGGTGCTGAGCATTGCCCGCGAACAGGATCCGCTGGTCCAGCAGCAACGCCTGGACGAGGAACCGGCCTTGCGCCGCTGGTTCAACCAGCCACCGAACACCGTGCTGCTGGCCAACGGCCTGGCCCTGGCCGCACAGGTGGGTTGGGACAACCCGCACTTGCTGCGCTGGCAGTTGCTCACTGCGCTCTATCTGCAAACCACGCTGGACGACGTCCAGCAGCAGGTCCACCAGCAGGCCGCGGCCAGTGCCCGTCATCACGCGCAGCATGCCCTGTTCCATCCTGCCGAGGCACTGATATGGCCCTGGCACCAGCGTCGCCCGCACCCGGACATGCTCACCCCGCCGCCGCCCGCGCACCAGGATCTCGAACGCTGGCGCAAGCTGTGCGCCGAACTGCTGGCCCAACCGAGCCCGTTCAGCAACGCCGTGCACCTCGCCACCCAGGCCTGCGAAGCCCTGCTGGCCTGCGGCATGCAGCGGGTGATGCTGTTGATGCTGGACAAGCCCAATGAATGCCTGCGTGTGCAGCAATTGGCCGGCCTGCCGAAGGAGGCTGGCGCCCAAGTGCTTCCGCTGGCCGGGAGCAAACTGCTTCAGCGCCTGCTGAGCCAAGCCACGCAACTGCGCCTGACCCCCGAGAACCACGCGCAGTTCGCAGCACTGATGCCCGCGCCACTGCGCGCCTTCTTCAAGGGCGAACACCTGCTGCTGCGCTCGCTGGCAGTCAATGGCCAACCCTTGATGCTGATGGTCGCCGATCAGGGCGGCAAGCCCTTGGCCGACGTCGGCGTACAGGCCTTCGGCAAGACCGCACAGTGCGTGGAACGTGCCCTGGCCACCTTTGGCGCCCGCCATTCATAGCCGCCTTGCGCTACAATCGCCCTCTTTCCACCCTGGAGATCGTGGATGACTGATTTTTCCGGCTTGCCCCTGGTGATCGAGCCCGCGGACCTGCTGCCGCGCCTGGATTCGCCACAGCTGATCCTGGTCGACCTGACCAGCGTCAACCGCTATGGCAGCGGGCATATCCCCGGGGCCCGCTTCGTCGACCCGAAACGCACCCAGCTGGGCCAACCGCCAGCGCCTGGGCTGCTGCCAGCCCGTGCCGACCTGGAAAAACTGTTCGGTGAACTCGGCCACCGCGACGACGCAGTCTATGTGGTCTACGACGACGAGGGTGGTGGCTGGGCCGGGCGCTTCATCTGGCTGCTCGACGTGATCGGCCACAAGGGCTACCACTACCTCAATGGCGGCATCCAGACCTGGCCGGCGGACAAGCTGTCCACCGAAACGCCTGAAGTCGCTGGCGGTCCGGTGAAACTGCAGCTGCATGGCGAACCCACCGCCACCCGCGAATACCTGCAGAGCCGCCTGGGCGCCGCCGACCTGGTCATCTGGGACGCCCGCGGGCCGCTGGAATACAGCGGCGAGAAAGTCCTGGCAGCCAAAGGCGGGCACATCCCCGGCGCGATCAACTTCGAATGGACCGCCGGCATGGACCTCAACGACCACCTGCGTATCCGCAAGGACATCGCCGATGTTCTGCAAAACCTGGGCATCACCCCGGACAAGGAAGTGATCACCCACTGCCAGACCCACCATCGCTCCGGTTTCACCTACCTCGTGGCCAAGGCCCTCGGCTATCCACGGGTCAAGGGTTATGCCGGTTCCTGGGGCGAATGGGGCAACCACCCCGACACGCCCGTCGAAGTTTAAGGACGCTCAATGAAATCCCGCTTGTTCATCATCAGCCAGTACCTGCTGCCGCACCACCTGCTGTCGCGCCTGGCCGGCTGCGTCGCCGAGTGCCGTGCACGCTGGTTCAAGAATGCCTTCACCGCCTGGTTCGCCAAACGCTACCAGGTGAACATGTCCGAGGCGCTGGTCGAAGACCTCAGCGCCTACGAGCACTTCAACGCATTCTTCACCCGCGCCCTCAAGCCGGGGGCCCGCCCGCTCGACGAAACCCCTGGCGCGATCCTCTGCCCGGCCGATGGCGCCGTCAGCCAGCTCGGCCCGATCGAACACGGCCGCATCTTCCAGGCCAAGGGCCACGGCTACAGCGCCCTGGAGCTGCTGGGCGGCGATCCGGCCCTGGCCGCGCCGTTCATGGGTGGTGAGTTCGCCACCATCTACCTGTCGCCCAAGGATTACCACCGCGTGCACATGCCGCTGGCCGGCACCCTGCGCGAGATGGTGTACGTGCCTGGCCGGCTGTTCTCGGTCAACCAGACCACCGCGGAAAACGTCCCGGAGCTGTTTGCCCGCAACGAACGCGTGGTCTGCCTGTTCGACACCGAGCGCGGCCCGATGGCCGTGGTGCTGGTGGGCGCGATGATCGTCGCCTCGATCGAAACCGTCTGGGCTGGCCTGGTCACCCCACCGAAGCGCGAACTGAAGACCTTCCGCTACGACGAAGCCAGCCGCGCGCCGATTCACTTGGAGAAAGGCGCCGAACTGGGTCGCTTCAAGCTGGGCTCCACCGCTATCGTGCTGTTCGGGCCCGAGCAGGTGAAGTGGGCCGAAAGCCTGGGTGCCGGTTCCCCGGTACGCATGGGTGAGCTGCTGGCAGTGCCTGCCCAGGCCTGAACCTGGCACCATGCAAAAGGCCCTGCACATGCAGGGCCTTTTCGCTTGTACTGTTCGCCGGCAAGCCGGCTCCTACGGGTGTTTCACGAAACCCGTAGGAGCCGGCTTGCCGGCGAACCAGGCGATGCGGTCTTCAACCGCGCGCTTCGCGATCACGCACGCCGAGCAGGTACAGCACGCCGTCCAGCCCCAGGGTGGAAATCGCCTGCTTGGCCGACTGGCGTACCAGCGGTTTGGCGCGGAAGGCCACGCCCAAGCCGGCCTGGGAGAGCATCGGCAGGTCATTGGCGCCATCACCGACGGCGATGGTCTGCTCGAGTTGCAGGCCCTCCTCGCGGGCCAACTGCTGCAGCAGGTCGGCCTTGCGCTGGGCGTCGACGATCGGCTCGACGGCCACGCCGGTCACCTTGCCGTCGACCACTTCGAGCTCGTTGGCGAACACATAGTCGATGCCCAGGCGCGCCTGCACCTGCTTGGCGAAGTAGGTGAAGCCGCCCGAGAGGATCGCGGTCTTGTAGCCCAGGCGCTTGAGCTCGGCGAACAGGTGCTCGGCACCCTCGGTCAGGCGCAGGGAGGCGCCGATCTGGTCGAGCACGCGCACGTCCAGGCCCTTGAGCAGCGCCATGCGCTCCTTGAAGCTGGCACGGAAATCCAGCTCGCCACGCATGGCGCGCTCGGTGATCGCCGCCACCTGCTCACCAACGCCCGCAGCCTTGGCCAGTTCGTCGATCACTTCAGCTTCGATCAGCGTGGAGTCCATGTCGAACACCGCCAGGCGGCGGTTGCGGCGGAACAGGTCATCGCGCTGGAAGGCGATGTCGATGTTCAATTCCTCGGACAGGGCGAAGAAGTCGGCGCGCAGGGCCTGGGCATCACTGGCCTCGCCCCGCACGGAAATCTCCAGCGCGGACTTGCCTTTCTCGGTCTGGGCATCCAGCGCCACTCGCGCGGACAGCCGCTCGATACGCTCGATGGTCAGGCCGTACTGGCTGATGATCGCGCTGACCCGTTGCAACTGCTGCGGAGTGACCCGACGGCTGAGCAAGGTGACGATATGGCGCGCTTCGCCCTGGCTGTCGGCCCAGTGCTGGTAGTCGGCCTCGGAGATCGGCGTGTAGCGGGCCTGCAAGTCCAGCTCATGGGCCTTGGACTGCACGCTCTGCAGCAGCGCGGTGGCCACTTCGTTGTCGGGAATGTCGACCAGGATGCCGAACGACAGGGTGCCGTGCATCACCGCCAGGCCGATGTCGAGGATGTTCACACCGCCCTGGAGCAGGACGCCGGTGATGGCCGCGGTAAGACCCGGACGGTCTTCACCAGTGATGTTGATCAGGACGATTTCGCGCAAGACCGGGCTCCGACTTCGATGAAAAATGCGCATTCTACCGATTTTCCATGACCATCGGGCACCAACGATACTTTGCCGACAAAACGCGTATCGCTATACTGCGCAGCAACTTTCTCGCCATAAAGAGCCGCGCTCTGTGAACCGGCCCACGCCCGTCAAACCCGACAATTTCTTCCTGATGATCTACCGAGCCCTGAGCCAGCGCCGAATTCCCCTGGCCCTGCGCATTGCCAGCCACAACATCTTCCTGGTGGCCCTGGCCCTGGTGATCTATGCCTGCGTCATGGGCCTGCAGTTCAAGCAGGCCATGCATGAGCAGGCCGACGCCGTGGGGCAGAGCCTGACCACCCAGACCGCCACGTCGGCGACCGAGCTGCTGGTGTCCAACGACATCCTCAGCCTCAACGTGCTGCTGGGTAACCTGGTGAAGAACCCGCTGGTGGCGCACGCGGCCATCTACAGCGTGGACAACCGCATCCTCGCCGAGGCCGGCCAGCGCCCGAAAAACAGCTTGCTGGGCGAGGCCGAGGGCCTGTACCAAACCAAGATCACCTTCCAGGACGTGACCGCCGGCCAGCTGCGCATCAGCCTGGACATGAACCAGTTCCAACAGCCCATGCTGATCAGCCTGCAGAGCATGGGCATCCTCGCCGCCATCCTGCTGGCGCTGGCGCTTACCCTCAGCCTGCGCCTGGGCCGCTTCATTTCCACCCCGCTGTTGCAACTGCGCGTCTGGCTGCGTGACCCGCACCCCTACACGCCGGGTACCGACCGCCACGACGAGATCGGCGACCTGGCCCGCCAGCTGCACGCCCGCCTCGCCCCGCCGCCGCCTCCAGAGCCGGAGGTGGAAGACGAGGAAGACGACTTCGACGACGTGCCCGCCCCCAAGCCTGCCCCACGGGCGAAAGCAGTTGCGCAGGTGGCCGAGCACGATGATGACGACGACGCCTTCGCCGGCCTGATGGATGAAGAGAGTGCACCGGCCAAGCCTGTTGCCGTCGAGCCCGACGAGCCGCAATACAGCGCCGTGCTGGCCGTGCAACTGGGTTCCCAGGAGCAACTGCGCCGCCTGCCACGCACGCGCCTGACCGAGCTGCTGGAGCGTTACCGCGACTGCCTGGACCAGGCCGCCTCGCTGTACGAAGGGGAAGTCCACACCTTGAACGACGGCAGCACCCTGCTGCTGTTCCACAGCCGCGACAGCGGCGAGGACTACCTGACCAACGCCATCTGCTGCGGCGAGCTGCTGCGCGCCCTGGGCCACGCCCTGCAGATCGAGGTGGCCGACAGCGGCATCACCTTGCAACTGCAGCTGGGCCTGGTGCTGGCCGACGACCTGCAAGGCATGGATCAGGTCGACCTGCTGATGACCGAGCAGGCCCAGGACGCCCTGGCCCTGTCGCAGCACAGCCGCAACCTGCTGCTGGTCGAGCGCCGGATCAGCGATGACACGCTGATCCGCCAGCGCGCGCGCATCCGTCCGATCGCCAGCCCCGAGGGCGCCTGCTGCGTGGAGCGGCTGATGGAGCCATACCCATCGATGCTGGAGCGCCAGCTGGCGCGGATGCACGAACGCCGCGCCTGACACCTTGTCGGGACCTGTAGGAGCGGCTTCAGCCGCGATCACCGGCACAGCCGGTGCCCATGCACCGCGTCGCCTGCTTCGCGGCTGAAGCCGCTCCTACAGGGCATGTGCAACGCTCACAAAAAAGCCCGCATCGCTGCGGGCTTTTTCATGCCGGCTACATCAGAACCGGAACACTTCCATATCGGTACGGATCGGCGAAGCCATCGGAATCTTGGGCTTCTCCGGCTCCTTCTTCACCTGTACCGGAGCTGCCTGCTTACGCGGTGCCTCCTCGACGATAGCCGGCTGGTTGGCCAACGGCTTGACCGCGACACTGAGCTGTTCGGCCAGTTTCTGCAGCAATTGCCCTTGTGCCTGCACCTGGGCCGACTCGCTGCCCGCGTGGGGCTGCTCGAGGTGCACGATGCGGTTGTCACGCACCTGGCCACGACGGTCCAGCAAACGCCACTGGGCGTCGAGAATGGCCGGCTGGTTTTTCCCCGAATCCAGGCGGGTGATCGACAGCAGCACCTGCACGTCCGGCGTGAAACCGGTACTCGCCGGTGCCAGCACCACGCGCTGGCTGTCCAGGCGCCAGGCCAACTGGCGAACCAACAGTTGATCGATATCCGACGAAAGGCTGCCCGCCCAACGGCCATCGGTCGCTGCGGTCAGGCTGCCATCGGTCTGGCGCTGCAGGAAGGTTTCGCGTTGCAGGTAGTCGGCCACCGAAACGGGGCCAAGCACCACCGCCATGCCCGCCGCCTGTGAAGGCTGGGCGGGATCACCGCTGTCGAGCTGGTACAGGGCGACCGGCTGGTGCATGCTGCACCCGCTCAGGCCCAGCAGGCCAGTCATCAGCAGCGCAAATGGAAGGCGCAGAAATTTCATTCATCCCATCCAGGCGGTCGTCACCAGACGGACCGCAGTGATACTCATGTAGATTCATACGGGCACTCGGCCACGCCGGCGCCACAAGCGCACTATCATCCGCGAAATGGCCGCCAGACTCCAGCATTTCCGCCTGAAGCGGCGCCGAAAGCGCCGCAGCAGACAGCCCATGCACTCAGGCGGGTGTCTCCACCATCAAGCTATCCACGCGCTGGAAACCACGTGGCAATTTGCTACCACGACGACCACGCTCCCCCTTGTAGTGTTCCAGATCATCCGGTTTCAGAGAAAGGGTACGCTTGCCAGCTTGCAATACAAGGGTCGACCCCTCGCTGATCACTGCCAGGTCGGTGACGAATTCTTCACGGCTGGCTACTCGGTCGCCCGGCACGCCGATGATCTTGTTGCCCTTGCCCTTGCCCAGCTGCGGCAGGTCGGCAACCTTGAACACCAGCAGGCGACCTTCGGTGGTGACGGCTGCCAGCCAATCCTGCTCGCGGCTGGCCACCGGGCGCGGATTCATGACCTTGGCGCCGTTGGGCAGGCTGAGCAGGCCCTTGCCGGCCTTGTTCTTGGCCTGCAGGTCCTCGCCCTTGACCACGAAGCCGTACCCGGCGTCGGAGGCCACCACATACAGGGCCTCGTCCTCGGGCAACAGCACGCACTCGAAGGTGGCGCCCGGCGGCGGGGTCAGGCGACCGGTCAGCGGCTCGCCCTGGCCACGGGCCGACGGCAGGCTGTGGGCAGCCAGCGAGTAGCTGCGGCCGGTGGAGTCGATGAGTACGGCGAATTGGTTCGAACGGCCAGCAGCCGCGGCCTTGAAGCCGTCGCCCGCTTTATACGAAAGCCCGGTGGCGTCGATGTCGTGGCCCTTGGCGCAACGCACCCAGCCCTTCTCCGAAAGCACCACGGTGACCGGCTCGGTCGGCATCAGCTCGTTTTCCGACAGGGCCTTGGCCTCGGCGCGCTCGACGATTGGCGAGCGACGGTCATCGCCATAGGTTTCGGCGTCTTCGAGCAGTTCGCTGCGCACCAGCTTGCGCAGCTTGGCATCGCTGCCCAGCAGGGTGGTCAGGCGCTTCTGCTCCTTGAGCAATTCGTCCTGCTCGCCACGGATCTTCATCTCTTCCAGGCGCGCCAATTGACGCAGGCGAGTCTCGAGAATGTAGTCGGCCTGGATCTCGGTGAGGTCGAAGCGGGCGATCAGCGCCTGCTTGGGGTGTTCCTCGGTGCGGATGATGTGGATCACTTCATCCAGGTTGAGGAACGCGGTGAGCAAACCGTCCAACAGGTGCAGGCGCTTCTCGACCTTGTCCAGGCGGTGCTGCAGGCGACGGCGGACAGTGCCGATCCGGAACTCCAGCCACTCCAGCAGCAGCGCGCGCAGGTTCTTCAACTGCGGACGGCCATCGAGGCCGATGATGTTGACGTTGACCCGGTAGGTGCTCTCCAGGTCGGTGGTGGCGAACAGGTGCTGCATCAGTTCGGCGGCATCCACGCGGTTGGAGCGCGGGATGATCACGATGCGGCAAGGGTTCTCGTGGTCCGACTCGTCGCGCAGGTCAGCCACCATCGGCAGCTTCTTGGCCTGCATCTGCGCGGCGATCTGCTCCAGCACCTTGGCCCCGGAAACCTGATGCGGCAGCGCGGTGACGATGATATCGCCATCCTCGACGCGGTACACGGCGCGCATGCGGATCGAGCCCTTGCCGGTCTCGTAGAGCTTGAGGATGTCGGCGCGCGGGGTGACGATCTCGGCCTCAGTCGGGTAGTCCGGGCCCTGGATGTGCTCGCACAGCTGCTCGATGGTGGCCTTGGGCTCGTCGAGCAGGCGCACGCAGGCGCTGGCCACTTCGCGCAAGTTGTGCGGTGGTACGTCGGTGGCCATGCCCACGGCGATACCGGTGGTGCCGTTGAGCAGGATGTTGGGGAGCCGCGCCGGTAGTACCGCAGGCTCCTGCAGGGTGCCGTCGAAGTTGGGTACCCAGTCGACCGTGCCCTGGCCTACCTCACTGAGCAGCACTTCGGAATAGCGCGACAGGCGCGCCTCGGTGTAACGCATGGCGGCGAACGACTTGGGATCGTCCGGCGCACCCCAGTTGCCCTGGCCGTCGACCAGGGTATAGCGGTAGCTGAACGGCTGGGCCATCAGCACCATGGCCTCGTAGCACGCCGAGTCGCCGTGGGGGTGGAATTTGCCGAGCACATCGCCGACGGTACGCGCCGACTTCTTGTGCTTGGAATCGGCGTCGAGGCCCAACTCGCTCATGGCATAGACGATGCGGCGCTGGACCGGCTTGAGGCCGTCGCCGATATGCGGCAGGGCGCGGTCCATGATCACGTACATGGAGTAGTTGAGGTAGGCCTGTTCGGTGAAGTCCGCCAGGGAACGGCGTTCGACGCCTTCGAGACTGTCCAGTAAGTCGCTCATGCGAGCCTCGTCATTTCAGGTTCTGGCGCAGCAGCATGGTGCCGCCGCGCTGGGTGAATTCAAGTTGTTTCAGGGCACTCATGCCCAGCAGCACGGCCTGGCCGTCCAGGCCGGGCACCACCAGCGCGCGCACGTCGCGCAGGTGGATGTCGCCCAGCTGCAAGCTGTTGAGCCGGGTGCGGTAGCCTTCGGTGCGACCGTTGGCCGTGCTCAACTGCACCGGCGGGCCACGGTCCAGGTCCAGGTCGCGGGCCAACGCCTCGGGGATTGCCACGTCGGTGGCGCCAGTGTCGAGCATGAAATGCACCACCCGGCCGTTGATCGCCCCGTCGGCGACGAAATGGCCCTGGCCATTGCTCAACAGGCGCACTTCGATGAAGCCGTCGCCCTGCTCGCTTTGCACCACGGCGTTGGGGTTCTGCTGGCGCTCCTCCCATTGGCCGAAAAAGCGCGTGGCGAGGAACATCGCGGCCGCCCAGGCGACGATCATCAGCACCCTGCCCGCGCGCTTGCCTGGTGGCTGGCTCATGGGTTGGCGCTCCAGCCGCCGGCCGGCGCGTCGAAGCGCCAGACAATCGGCCGCGCTTCGCCATCCACACGCGGACGGTCATTGTTGTCGACACCGATCCAGGCACCGCGCTTGTCGATCACCAGCGCCTCGGCCAGGCCGTAGGGCTGCGTGTAGCGCCGCGACTCGACCAGGGCATCGGCGGCGAATGACCAGCAGCGTTCGACCTCGCCCGTTTCAGTATCGCGGCGGCAAATCCGGTAGGCATTGCGTTCGAGGGTGAACAGCTTGCCCTCGAACCAGGCCAGGTCGGCAAAATCTCGCGATACCGGACGGGCTTCCGGAAATTGCGGCGGTTGCATCTCGACGCCGGCTTCACTGAGCAGCACGCAACTGCGCCCGCAGGTCCATACCGATTGCTGGCGCTGTACGGCGAGCAGGCCGCGACGCTCGCGCTCGGCGGCCAGCCACAGGCGATCACCCGCCGGGTTGATCGCCAGCCCTTCGAACAGTGCGTTGAAGTGCAGCAGCATGCCGCTGCCTCGCGCCTGGCGGACCATGGCCTGGTCGATCCTGAGCCAGTTCGGCTCGCCGTCGACCGGCAATTGCAGCACGGCGGCATGGGCCTCGCTGACCACATAAAGGTTGCCGACCTGGTCACAGGTGATGCCCTCAAGGTCCAGAGAGCCACCGCGGATATACGACGCCGCCCAGTTGCGCGACTTCAGCCCCCATGGCAGGCCGGTGTCCGGCACGTCCGGCGGGGTGAAGACCAGGGGCTGGGCACTCCAGGTCGCATTGTCCTGGTCCAGCCGATAGATGCGGTCGTCATCCCGGTCGGAGACCGCCCACAACGCACCCCGGCACCCGGCAAGCCCCGAGAGGTTGCCGCCACGCATGCCATCGACGGCGTGCTCGCTGGTGAGCTTGAGCTCCGGCCAGTTGCCCGCCTGGGCCTGCAGGGCGAACAACGCCAGGCAGGTTGCCAGGAGCAGACGAATCAAACCATGACCTCGGCCAGGTTGCCCTTGGTTTCCAGCCAGCTCTTGCGGTCACCTGCGCGTTTCTTGGCCAGGAGCTTGTCCATCAGCTCACAGGTGGCCTGCACGTCGTCCAGCGTGAGCTGGACCAGGCGTCGGGTGTTCGGGTCCATGGTGGTCTCGCGCAGCTGCGGCGGGTTCATCTCACCCAGGCCCTTGAATCGGGTGACCTGGGGCTTGCCGCGCTTTTTCTCGGCAACCAGACGGTCGAGGATGCCGTCGCGCTCGGCTTCGTCCAGGGCATAGTAGATCTCCTTGCCCAGGTCGATGCGGTACAGCGGCGGCATGGCCACGTAGACATGGCCGGCCTCGACCAGCGGGCGGAAATGCTGGACGAACAGCGCGCACAGCAGCGTGGCGATGTGCAGGCCGTCGGAGTCGGCGTCGGCGAGGATGCAGACCTTGCCGTAGCGCAGTTGCGAGAGATCGGTTGCACCTGGGTCGACGCCGATGGCCACGGCGATGTTGTGCACTTCCTGGCTGGCCAGGACTTCGCCGCCATCGACTTCCCAGGTGTTGAGGATCTTGCCGCGCAGCGGCAGGATCGCCTGGAATTCCTTGTCCCGCGCCTGCTTGGCGGAGCCACCGGCCGAGTCGCCCTCGACCAGGAACAGTTCGGCGCGCATCGGGTCCTGCCCGGCGCAGTCTGCCAGCTTGCCGGGCAGCGCCGGGCCCTGGGTGATGCGCTTGCGTTCGACCTTCTTGCTCGCCTTCAGGCGACGGCCGGCGTTGCTGATGGCCAGCTCCGCCAGTTGCATGCCCAGTTCGGGGTGGGCGTTGAGCCACAGGCTGAAGGCGTCCTTGACCACGCCGGAGACGAATGCCGCCGCCTCGCGGGACGACAGGCGTTCCTTGGTCTGCCCGGAGAACTGCGGCTCCTGCATCTTCATCGACAACACGAAGCTGATGCGCTCCCAGACGTCCTCGGGCGCCAGCTTGACCCCGCGCGGCAGCAGGTTGCGGAACTCGCAGAACTCACGCATGGCGTCCAGCAGGCCCTGGCGCAAGCCATTGACGTGGGTGCCACCTTGCGCGGTGGGGATCAGGTTGACGTAGCTTTCCTGGATGCTGTCGCCACCTTCGGGCAGCCACAGCAGGGCCCAGTCGACGGCCTCCTTGTTACCGGCCAGGCTGCCGCAGAACGGCTCGTCGGGCAGGCGCAGGAACTCGCTGACCGAGTCGACGAGATACGAACGCAGGCCGTCCTCGTAGTGCCACTCGACCTTCTCGCCAGTGCCCTTGTCCTCGAAGCTGATGGACAGCCCCGGGCACAGCACGGCCTTGGCCTTGAGCACATGCTTGAGGCGGCTGATGGAGAACTTCGGCGAATCGAAGTACTTCGGATCGGGGCTGAAGTACACGCTGGTGCCGGTGTTGCGCTTGCCGACGCTGCCGACCACTTCAAGTTCGCTGGCCTTGAAGCCATCGGCGAAGGTCATCTGGTATTCATTGCCGTCGCGCTTCACACGCACGCGTACCTGGCTCGACAGGGCGTTGACCACCGAGATGCCGACACCGTGCAAACCACCGGAGAATTGGTAGTTCTTGTTGGAGAACTTGCCGCCGGCGTGCAGCTTGGTGAGGATCAGTTCGACACCGGAAACGCCCTCCTCGGGGTGGATGTCCACCGGCATGCCGCGGCCATCGTCGCTGACTTCCAGCGAGTGGTCGGCGTGGAGGATGACCTGCACCGAACGGGCATGACCGGCCAGGGCTTCGTCGACACTGTTGTCGATGACTTCCTGGGCCAGGTGGTTGGGCCGGCTGGTGTCGGTGTACATGCCCGGCCGCTTGCGGACCGGGTCAAGGCCCGAGAGGACTTCGATGGCGTCTGCGTTATAGGCGCTAGCGCTGGGATTGGCCATGGGGTCTCGTCGTCAGTCTGGTGAATGCGAAAAAATCAAAATACAGAAAAATCCAGCGCCGCATACTGCCCGCGGGCAATCCCGGCGAACGACAGCAGGGCCGGCAGCTGTTCGGCGAAGCCCTGGTAGCTGTGGTCGCCGCCGGCCTGGATGCGCAGGGCGCAGGCGCGGTAATAACGCTCGGCCTGGCGATAGTCCAGTGTTTCATCGGCGGTCTGCAACCACACTTGATAGCGGCTGGCGTCCTGTGGCGGCGGCACTTCCAGTTCGGCCAATGCCTCCACGTGATCGTGGGTCAGCTCCCAGGCCTCGTCGGTATAGAGGTTGCGCTGGGTGCCGAGGTAGCCGTCGAACAGGCGATGCGGCGCGACCGCCGGGTTGACCAGCAAGGCCTTGAGCCCGTGGCGCTCGGCCAGATGGGTGGCATAGTAGCCGCCGAGGGAGCTGCCGACCAGCAGCGGCGCACCCAGCTCACCGATAGCTGCCTCCAGCTGGGCGATCGCCTGGCGCGGGTGATGGTGCAGCGCCGGGACGCGCAGTTGGTCGGACAGGCCGAGCTGCTGCATCACCGCCTCGAGCTGACGGGCTTTCTTCGACAGCGGTGAGCTGTTGAAGCCATGGATATAGAGGATGGAACCCGACATGCTGCCCCCCGGACGCAAAGATGCGCAGTGTAGCGCGTTCGAAGGGCATTGGCGCAGCGGGGGGATTTTCGCGACAAAGACCGCAAATGGTGCATCACGCTTCTGTAGGAGCGGGTTTACCCGCGAACACCGGCGGAGCCGGTGCCAAGCACCGCGGTGCCTTCTTCGCGGGTAAACCCGCTCCTACAAGCAGCCGTTCAATACCCTGGGCTGTCGAAATCCAGCTTCACCTCGAAATCGAGCGCCCGCTCCACCCCGGTCTCCAACCGTCCGTCGTCATGCAGCCGCAGCCAGCGATACCCGGGCTGCTCCTCGCTCACCTTGAAATCCTCGCTGCCGGGCGCGAACTGGATGCAGGTCGACGGTGTGGCGAGGTAACGAACACCGTCACGCAGCTCATCCCATTCCTGATGGATATGCCCCCAGAGCACGGCCTTGACCTGTGGATAACGCTTGAGCCGCTGCAGCAGTTCGTCGGCATTGCGCAAACCGATCGGCGCGATCCAGGCGCAACCGATATCCACCGGCTGGTGGTGGCAGCACACCAGGCAATGGCGCTCGCCGGCATCGGCCAGCGCCTGGTCCAGCAAGGCCAGTTGATCGTCCGCCAACAACCCGAACGTGGCGCCGACCACCGCCGAATCGAGCATGACGATGCGCCATTGGCCTATGTCGGTCACGGCCTGCACCAACTCTGGCGCCACGGCCTGCATCACCTGGGCTTCGTCATGGTTGCCTGGCAACCAGCGCGAAGGGGCGCCGAACACCGCCGTCATCTGACGGAAAGCAGCGTAGGAAGCTTCACTGGCGTCCTGGGAGAGGTCGCCCGTGCACAGCAGCAAGTCGATGCGTGGCTGCTCGCGCAAGACCTGGCTGACCACATGCCCCAGGCTGTTGCGGGTATTGAGGCCCAGCAGGCTGCCTGCCGGGTCGGCGAACAGGTGGGCGTCGGTCAGTTGCACCACGTGAACGGGTGACGGAGGCGAAAGTGATTGCGGCAACGGCCGTCTCCTCGAACGGATTCAGCACGGATTATGGCGGGGGATCGGTTGCGAGCAAATACTCGGAACCGACCTGCATCACATTTCAGCGCACGGCTTCCAGTTCATGGCCGCAGGCCAGGCAGTGGCTCAGCCATTCACCGAGGAACAGGTTGAGCTGGGCCTTTTCGTCCGGCTGGTGCATCGCCGTGTTGGGGTACGGGTAGATGCTGCGCAGGCGGCGGGTATGCTCGGCGCTGACGACCTCGGCCATGCGCGCGTCGTGATACACCTGCACCTCCAGTGCCGGCACCGGCAGCCACGGCAGGCTGTGTTCCTGACGCACACGCAGCGTGGTGGTGTAGGGGCAGGCCAGCACCACATCGAGCACCAGCACACCGAGCATCTGGTCGCCCTGGGTCATGCCGATGCGCCGCGAGCTCTGCGTGGTGCGCATGTCCGGCAGCAGGCGCATCAGGCGGGCATAGTTGGCCTCGCAGGCGGTCTGCAGCCCGACCAGGTCGACCCGGTAGCGCTCACGCAGCAGGTTCACTTCCACATACCTCGGACTTCGTCGCGGTTCAGCGCCAGCCATTGCAACCCGATGATCGCGGCGGCGTTGCAGATCTTGCCATCGCGCACGGCTTGCAGCGCGTCCTCGAAAGACCAGACGCGAACACGGATATCTTCGCTTTCTTCTTCCAGCCCATGCAGGCCACCCGCGCCCTCGCTGCTGCAACGCCCGAGGAACAGATGGACGAACTCATCGCTGCCACCCGGGGACGGGAAGTAACGGGTCATCGGCCACAGCGCGCTGAAGACCAGGCCCGCCTCCTCCTCTGCCTCGCGGTGGGCGACCTCTTCGGGTTGCTCGTCCTTGTCGATCAGCCCGGCCACCATCTCGATCAGCCAAGGGTTGTCGACCTTGCCCAGGGCACCGACACGGAACTGCTCGATCAGCACCACCTCGTCGCGCTGCGGATCGTAGGGCAGCACGCAGACGGCGTCGTGCCTCACGAACAGCTCGCGGGTGAATTCACGGCTCATGCCACCTGCGAACAGTTCATGGCGCAGGTGCAGCTTGTCCAGCTTGTAGAAGCCCTTGAACAACTGCTCGCGCCGGGCGATCTCAACCTGTGTGGGCACTGAATTCAACGTGTCCGTCATGCAAACTCCTCATTACCTCGTTTACCGCATCGCGCAATCCTACTCTGCGCGCCGCCCGGTTTCATCCCTTTCCGCCGACCGTTCGGGCAGCCGGGACAGGCGCGCCACTCTCTGTTAGCTTAGTGGCGAACTGAAGGCCGCGCAGGCGGTCCAAGGCCGATCATCACCGTTGTGCAAGGATCAACATGAGGCTAGTCAAACTGACTTGCGTGGCCGCCCTGGCCCTGGCGCTCGGCGCCTGCCAGAGCCTTTTCACGCCCAACTACCGGGCGCCGCTGGAGGTCAAGCGCGAAGCCTGGGAACACCTCAAGCCCGGCTGCAGCGAAAGCGACTGCCCGCTGGTCAACATCGACGTGGTGCACTTCCCGGCCCTGCCCAAGCTCGACGCCATCGTCGAAAAACGTCTGTTGCAGTTGACCGAGGACAACCAGCGCGGCACCCCGCCGACCTCGCTGCAGATGTATGAACAGCAGTACCTGGCCCAGGCCGACAAGCGCAACAGCAGCTACCTGCAAGCCAAGGTACGCGAACAGCATGACGGCCTGGTGATCATCGAGCTGTCCAGCTACCTCGACAGCGGCGGCGCCCACGGCATGCCCGGGCGCGGCTTCATCAACTACTCGCGCAAGCTGGACAAGGTGCTGACGCTTCAGGACATGCTGGTGCCCGGTCAGGAAGCGACGTTCTGGAAGACTGCCGAGGAATCCCACCGCGCCTGGCTGATCAGCACCGGCATGGACAAGGACCCGGAGTTCGTCAAGACCTGGCCGTTCAAGCAGTCGCCGCACATCGCCCTGACCTACGGCGCGGTGGTGATCAAGTACGAGGTCTACGCCATCGCCCCATATTCCATGGGCCACGTCGAGCTGAAGATCCCCTACCCGCGCCTCAACGGCGTGATCAAGCCCGAGCTGTTTCCCGGCCGCGGCTGAGCGATAGCACCAGGTGCAGCCCCCCTGCCAGCAGCAGTGCCGGCAGGGTCGCCCCCAGCTCCGGCGCCGCGTTCGCCATCAGGTGATAGGCCGCCACCCCCACCGCCCAGGCCAGCAGCGCCTGCCAGTGTAAGCCCTCCACCACCGCCGGCAGGCGGCGGCGACGGACCACGAAGTGGTCCACCAGCACCACGCCGAACAATGGCGCGAACACCGAGCCTATCAGCAGCAGGAAGTTCTGATACTGGGCCAGCGGCGCCAGCAGGGCGATCAGCGTGCACAGCACGCCGATGGCCAAGGCCAGGTGCTCGACCTTCAGCTTGATCAACAGCCCGGTGGAAACCGCTGCGGAATGAATGTCGGCGAAAGCATTCTCCGACTCGTCCAGCAGAATCAGCAGCAGCGGAATACCCAGCCCGGCGCCTGCCAGCGCCAGCAGCAGTGCATTCACCTCACCGCTCGGCGCGAACGCCAGGGTGTAGGCCACGCCCAGGCTCATCAGCCAGGCATTGCCGATGAAAAAGCCCAGCGCCGTGCCGCCGAACACCCGGCTGGCGCGCTGGCCGAAGCGCGAATAGTCGGCGATCAGCGGCAACCACGACAGCGGCATGGCGATGACGATGTCGAAGCCCACGGCCTGGGACAGCGAACCATCCCCCGGGCGCTGCCACAGCTCGGCCAGGTCGGCCTTGGCGAACAGGTTCCAGGTCAGCCACAAGCAGGCGCCCAAGAGCAACCAGATGCCCCATTTGCGCAGCACCTTGCGCACGAACGCCAATGGCCCACTGACCGCCAGGAGCGTGGCCAGGGCGCCGAAGCACAAGGTCCACAACAGCGGGCTACTCCAGGGGCTGCCTTCTCCGAACCCGCGCGTGCCCAGCAAACTGGCGGCGTCGCGCATGACGATGATTTCGAACGAACCCCAGCCGATCAGTTGCAGCAGGTTGAGCAAGGCCGGCAGGCGCGCGCCGTGGCGACCCAGGGTCAGGCGCAGGCTGCCCATCGCCGAGAGGCCAGTGTCACTGCCGATCACACCGGCCGCCGCGAGCAGCAGCACACCCACCGCCGTGCCAAGCGTGATCGCCAGGATCGAGCCGGCCAGGCCCAGGCCTGGCGCCAGCAGGCCGCCGACCTGCAGGACCATCAGGCCGATGCCGAGGGAGAACCACAGCGAGAACAGGTCACGGGCGCCGAATTGGCGGTGGTGGGAGGGGACCGGGTGGTCGGGGGAGAAATGGCTGGGTGTTGTCATGGAAGGCTCGCCGGAATATTGGAATTGTTGCTGGCGAGGACTTTGTCCTCGATTCGCGGCACAAGGCCGCTCCTACAGAGACCTGCACCGTCCCTGTAGGAGCGGCCTTGTGCCGCGAAAGGGCCGCGATGCGGCCCCCAAGGTCTACTTACACCTTTTGGTACAGCTGGCTGCCTTCCTGGCGGAACCGCTCGGACTGCTCGCGCATGCCCTGCTCGACCGTCACGTCAACGGTTTCGATCTTGGCGGCGTACTCGCGCACTTCCTGGGTGATCTTCATCGAACAGAACTTCGGCCCGCACATCGAGCAGAAGTGCGCGACCTTGGCCGACTCCTTGGGCAAGGTTTCGTCATGGAACGCGCGCGCGGTGTCTGGGTCCAGGCCCAGGTTGAACTGGTCTTCCCAACGGAATTCGAAGCGCGCCTTGGACAACGCGTTGTCACGAATCTGCGCGCCCGGATGGCCCTTGGCAAGGTCGGCGGCATGGGCGGCGATCTTGTAGGTAATGATGCCGGTCTTCACGTCATCCTTGTTCGGCAGGCCCAGGTGCTCCTTGGGCGTGACGTAGCAGAGCATGGCGCAACCGAACCAGCCGATCATCGCCGCGCCGATGCCCGAGGTGATGTGGTCGTAACCCGGAGCGATGTCGGTAGTCAGCGGACCCAGGGTGTAGAACGGCGCCTCGTCGCAGCACTCGAGCTGCTTGTCCATGTTCTCCTTGATCAGCTGCATCGGCACATGGCCAGGGCCTTCGATCATGCACTGCACATCGTGCTTCCAGGCGATCTTGGTCAGCTCGCCAAGGGTTTCCAGCTCACCGAACTGGGCGGCATCGTTGGCGTCGGCGATCGAGCCTGGGCGCAGGCCATCACCCAGCGAGAAGCTGACGTCGTAGGCCTTCATGATTTCGCAGATCTCGTCGAAGTGCGTGTACAGGAAGTTCTCTTTATGGTGCGCCAGGCACCACTTGGCCATGATCGAACCGCCGCGGCTGACGATGCCGGTGACGCGTTTGGCCGTCAGCGGCACATAGCGCAGCAGCACGCCGGCGTGGATGGTGAAGTAGTCCACGCCCTGTTCGGCCTGTTCGATCAGGGTGTCGCGGAACAGCTCCCAGGTCAGGTCCTCGGCGACGCCATTGACCTTCTCCAGGGCCTGGTAGATCGGCACGGTGCCGATCGGTACCGGCGAGTTGCGGATGATCCATTCGCGGGTTTCGTGGATGTGCTTGCCGGTGGACAGGTCCATGACCGTGTCCGAACCCCAGCGGATGCCCCAGGTCAGCTTGGCCACTTCTTCCTCGATCGAGGAGCCCAGGGCGCTGTTGCCGATGTTGCCGTTGATCTTCACCAGGAAGTTGCGGCCGATGATCATCGGCTCCAGTTCCGTGTGGTTGATGTTGGCCGGGATGATCGCGCGGCCACGGGCGATCTCCTGGCGAACGAACTCGGGGGTGATCTCTTTCGGGATGCTGGCGCCGAAGCTGTGGCCGGCGTGCTGCTGGTCCAGCAGGCCGGCGGCGCGGGCTTCCTGCAGCTTCATGTTCTCGCGGATGGCGACGTATTCCATCTCGGCGGTGATGATGCCCTGGCGCGCGTAGTGCATCTGCGAGACGTTGGCGCCGGCCTTGGCGCGACGGGGGTTGCGCACGTGGGCGAAGCGCAGCTTGGCAAGCTCGGCGTCGTTCAGGCGCTGCTGGCCGAAGTTCGAGCTCAGCTCCTCCAGGCGTTCGGTGTCGCCACGGGCGTCGATCCAGGCCGAGCGTACATCGCCCAGGCCCTTGCGCACGTCGATGACGACGTTGGGGTCGGTGTACGGGCCGGAGGTGTCATACACCAGCACCGGGGCGTTCTTCTCGCCGCCGAAGTCGGTGGGGGTGTCGTGCAGGCTGATCTCGCGCATGGGCACGCGGATGTCGGGGCGCGAACCTTCGACATAGACCTTGCGCGAATTGGGCAGGGGTTGCACGGACTGTTGGTCGACTTGGACCGACTCGCTCAGACTGATCGCTTTTTCTTGTTTGCTCATCACAGGCTCTCCAGACAGCTCCCTTGCGGGCGGAATGTCGGGGTGAACCTGAAAGGCGCGGACGCACCCGTATCGACGAGTGCAGTGCCGGATATGGGGTGCCGTGAGCTGCATGCAGCTGTAACGATCCCGGACCTGGCACAAGAGGCTCCCGGGATAATGAGAGCAATCTTGTTCCCTACGCAGGCGCTAACCTGATCAGGTTCAACGGGATCCGCAACTTTGCGATCTCAGCCTTTGCTTCAAGGCACCCCGACAAGAACATGCGCAGTCTAGACTGGAGTGGCCGGCAAAGCCAAGCGGGTAAATCCGGGGGTGATAAATGGCACAAGCGGCGGATTGTTGAGGACGGCGTGCGGCACTACACTGGCGCATCGCTCGATACCCGACAGTACAGTAAATAAAATTTGATCAAGGATTGCCCTATGCTGCGCAAACTCTCACTGGCAATTGCCGTGTCTTGTGCGTCCCACGGAGTGGCCTGGGCAGTGGATACGCCCACGACGGTGAAGACCGACCTGGTCAGCGTCTACCAGGAAGCGGTCGACAACAACGCCGACCTGGCCGCCGCCCGCGCCGACTATGGCGCCCGCCGTGAGGTGGTGCCCCAGGCCCGCGCCGGCCTGCTGCCCAACCTCTCGGCCGGCGCCGAGATGATGAACACCCGGACCAAGCTCGACGAACCGTCGATCACCTCCAACCGCAGTGGCAACGCCTGGAGCGCCACCCTGGCGCAACCGATCTTCCGCGCCGACCGCTGGTTCCAGCTGCAGGCCGCCGAGTCCGTCAACGAGCAGGCCGCGCTGGAACTGTCGGCCACCGAGCAGAACCTGATCCTGCAGACCGCCGAGAACTACTTCGCCGTGCTCCGCGCCCAGGACAACCTGGCCTCGACCAAAGCTGAAGAGGCCGCCTTCAAGCGCCAGCTGGACCAATCCAACGAACGCTTCGACGTCGGCCTTTCGGACAAGACCGACGTGCTGCAATCGCAGGCCAGCTACGACACCGCCCGGGCCAACCGGATCATCGCCGAGCGCCAGGTGCAGGATGCCTTCGAAGCCTTGATCACCCTGACCAACCGCCAGTACAGCGCGATCCAGGGCGTGGTCCACACCCTGCCGGTGCAGGTGCCGACCCCCAACGACGCCAAGGCCTGGGTCGAGACCGCCGGGCGGCAGAACCTCAACCTGCTGGCGACCAACCACGCCGTGACGGCCGCTGAAGAGACCGTGCGCCAGCGCAAGGCCGGCCACGCGCCGACCCTCGATGCCGTGGCGAAATACCAGAAGGGCGACAACGACAATCTCGGTTTCACCAACTCGCAACTGCAACCGAACGTGCATTACGGTCGTGACGTGGAGCAGACCAGCATCGGCCTGCAACTGAACATTCCGATCTACAGTGGCGGCCTGACCAGCTCGCAGGTTCGCGAAGCCTATGCGCGCCTCACGCAGACCGAACAGCAGCGCGAGAGCCTGCGCCGCCAGGTGGTGGAGAACACCCGCAACCTGCACCGCGCGGTGAACACCGACGTCGAGCAGGTGCAGGCGCGCAAGCAGTCGATCATCTCCAACCAGAGCGCGCTGGAAGCCACCGAGATCGGCTACCAGGTGGGTACCCGCAACATCGTCGACGTGCTCGACGCCCAGCGCCAGCTGTACACCTCGGTGCGCGACTACAACAACAGCCGCTATGACTACATTCTCGACAACCTGCGCCTGAAGCAGGCCGCGGGCACGTTGAGCCCGCAGGACCTGCAGGATCTGGGGCGCTACCTGAAAGCCGACTACAACCCGGACAAGGACTTCCTGCCACCGGACCTGGCAGCGGCGGCGGCGAAGAACTTCGAACGCCGCCCCTGAATGCCGCCCCAGGCGACGTCATACCTGTAGGAGCCAGCGTTGCTGGCGAACGGCGCCACGCCGTTTTCATTGGCAAGGCTACGCCTTGCATCGCCAGCAAGGCTGGCTCCTACAGCAATCTTGCCAACCCATCCAGCAGGCGCTGCAACGCGCCCTGGTTGGCCTGCATCACCGCCCTGCCCGCCTCGCCCATACGCCGGGCATCCTGGGGCAGCTCCACCATTCGGCGCACCGCCCCCGCCAGCCCTTCGGCGTCATCCACCTGCTGCAACGCTCCCGCCTCGCGCAGCATCGCGCTGATCTCGAGGAAGTTGAACACGTGCGGCCCCATGAGCACCGGCAACGCCAACGCCGCTGGCTCCAGCGGGTTGTGCCCGCCCGTAGGCACCAGGCTGCCGCCGACGAAGGCGATGTCGGCCAGGGCATAAAGGAACAGCAACTCGCCCATGGTGTCACCCAGCAACACCTGGGTCTGCGCCGCCACCGGCTCGCCCAACGAGCGGCGCACCGTGGCGAACTGCTCGGCGCACAGGGCATGCACCGCGTTGAATCGCTCGGGATGGCGCGGCACCAGGATCAGCAGCGCATCACTGTGCACCTGCAACAATTGCTGGTGGGCAGCGAGGATCAGCGCATCCTCGCCGTCATGGGTACTGGCGGCGATCCACACCGGGCGCTGGGCCGCGCCCCACTGCCCACGCAGCTCACGGGCACGCGGCAACAACTGCTCGTCGACCTTCAGGTCGAACTTGATCGAACCGGTCACTTGCACGCACTCGGCGCGGGCACCAAGGCTGCGAAAACGCTCGGCCTCGGTCTCGGTCTGCACCGCGATCAGGCTCATCTCCTCGAGCATCGGTCGGGTCAGGCCGGCGAAACGCGCATAGCCCCGCGCCGAACGCTCGGACAGCCGCGCATTGGCCAGCGCCACCGGAATGCCGCGCTTCGCGCACTGGTGGATATGGTTGGGCCACAGTTCGGTTTCCATGATGACGCCCAGCTTCGGCCGCACCTGGTCGAGGAAGCGCCCCGCCGCCCACGGCAGGTCATAGGGCAGGTAGCAGTGCTGCACCCGCGGCTCGCTGGCGAACATCGCGTGGATCCGCTCCGAGCCGGTCGGGGTCATGCAGGTGAGCGTGATGGGCAGGTCCGGGTACTGCGCGAGCAGGGCGCGCACCATCGGCGCGGCGGCGATGCTCTCGCCCACCGAGACCGCATGTACCCAGATACCCCCTTGGCGCAGCGGCGGCAACTGCCAGGCGAAGCGCTCGGCGATGCGCGCACGATAGGCCGGCGCCTTGCGCCCGCGCAGGAACAGGCGCAGCGCGACCAGCGGCAGGCCCAGGTGAAACAGCAGGGTATAGAGAGTTCTGTTCATGGCGGCGGAGTTTACTAGGAACCGTACGAAAAGGCCTGTCAGCCAATCGCTCGCAAGTGCACGGCGAAGCGCTCGGCCAGCCATTGGGCGGCCGGGCCCAGAGGTTCGTCACGGCGCCAGGCCAGCTCCGCGACCAGGGCCGGTGGGCGCCACTCGCTGTCCAGTTCGACCATCTGCGCCTGGTAGGTGGGGTACTGCACCACATGTCGGGGCAGCCAGGCCCACCCCAGGCCGCGCATCAGCAGCTCGGCCATGGCGTAGAAACTGTCGGCGCGCCAGACCTGCGGGCTGATTGCCTCGCCACCGGGGTAGCCGCTTTGCTGGGGAGTGATGAGCAATTGACGATGGCGGGCCAGTTGCTGGCGGCTGACCTTGGCCAGGCTCGCCAGTGGGTGGTCGACGGCACATACCGTGACCATCTCGACGCTGCCCAGCGCGCGGCGCTCGAGCGAAGCCGGAATGCTTTCGTGGTGGAAGAACAGCCCCAGGTCGGCGCGCCGCTCCACCAACTTGCGTGCCACATCACCCTGGGCACCGCTGGCCAGTTGGACCTCCAGGTAGGGGTAGCGCGCTGCCAGTTCGTCGAGGCTGTCGATTACTGGCTGGTACGGCATGGCCTCGTCCTGCGCCCCCCGCAGCAAGGCTTCCTGGCCACGCATCAACGCCAGGGCCCGACCGTCGAGGCGTTCGCACTGGCGCAGCAGTTCGCGAGCATCCTCCAGCAGCGCCGCGCCGCTTTCAGTCAGCCGGGGCTGACGCCCGCTGCTGCGCTCGAACAGCGCCACGCCCAGGTCCGCCTCCAACAAGGCAATGGCGTTGCTTACCGCCGACTGTGCCCGGCGTTGCTCACGCGCCACGGCGGAAAACGAACGCAGCTCCGCCGTGCGCACGAAAAGCCGCAGTTGTTCCAGGTTCCAATGCTCGGCCATGACCAACCCATCTCCAAACCAGATAGGTAATGACTTTACCGCATCTGGGCATCCTCTAGAATGCACAGCCAGCAACGGAGGACCCGCCCCATGAACGCCTATACCTATCTCGCCATCGCCATCTGCGCCGAAGTCATCGCCACCGCCTCCATGAAGGCGGTCAAGGGGCTGAGCACGCCGTTGCCGCTGCTGTTGATGATCTGTGGCTATGGGGTGGCGTTCTGGATGCTGACCCTGGTGGTGCGCAGTATTCCGGTGGGTATCGCCTATGCGATCTGGTCGGGGTTGGGCATCGTGCTGATCAGCGTCGCGGCCCTGGTGATCTACGGGCAGAAGCTGGATGTCCCGGCGATGCTGGGCATGGCCATGATCGTCGGCGGCGTGGTGGTGATCCAGGTGTTCTCCAACACCGCCGGGCACTGACGTGCCGCCCCCGCAGGAGCCAGCTTGCTGGCGAACACTCTCGCAACCGACTGGCAAGGCTGCGCCTTGCATCGCCAGCAAGCAGGCTCCTACACGCTGGTCGAGGGCTTAGCCTGTATACTGCGCACCTGTCCCAGCTTTCGAGGTGCCCGCATGCCATCCGCCATTTCCACTGACGTGCTGATCGTCGGCGCCGGGGTCGCAGGCCTCTGGCTCAACGCCCGCCTGCGTCGCCTGGGCTATTCGACAGTGCTGGTGGAGCGCGCCAGCCTGGGCGGCGAGCAGACCATCAAGTCGCAGGGCATCATCCACGGTGGCACCAAGTACGCCCTGCACGGCGCCCTGACCGGCGCCTCCGAGGCCATTGCCGACATGCCGCGGCGCTGGCGCGAAGCGCTGGCCGGCAACGGCGAGCTGGACCTGACAAGCACCCGCCTGCTGTCCGACGCCCACTACCTCTGGTCCCCCGGCACCCTGGCCGGCAACCTCACCAGCTTCTTCGCCAGCAAGGCCGTGCGCGGCCGGGTCGACCAGGTCAAGGGCGAACAACTGCCCCCGGCGCTGCAGGACCGGGCATTCAAAGGCAAGGTCTACCGCCTGGCCGAGCTGGTCATCGACGTGCCCAGCCTGCTGGCCAACCTCGCACAACTGGCCGGCGACAGCCTGCTGGCGGGCGAACAAATCGAGCCCCTGCGCGAAGACGGCGAACTGAGCGGCCTTATCGTCGATGGCCGCGAGATCCGCGCCCAGCGTCTTGTCCTCAGCGCCGGAGGCGGCACGGCGGACCTGCTGCACGCCCTTGGCCTCGACCAGCCGGCCATGCAACGCCGCCCACTGCACATGGTCCTGGCCAAGGGGCCCAACCTCAAACCCCTGTACGCCCACTGCCTGGGCGGTGGTCCCAAGCCACGCATCACCGTGACCACCCACCCGGCCGCCGACGGCCAATGGGTCTGGTACCTCGGTGGCGACATTGCCGAGGCCGACGGCGTGGCCCGCGAGCCTGCCGCGCAGATCGCCGCTGCACAGAAGGAAGTCGCCGGCCTGTTGCCCTGGGTCGACCAGAGCCAGGTACGCTGGGCCACCCTGCGGGTCGACCGCGCCGAGCCCGCGCAATCGGGCCTGGTGCGCCCGGACAACGCCTTCCTTGCCGAACAGCAGCGCCTGCTGGTGGGCTGGCCGACCAAACTGGCCCTGGCGCCGGACTTCGCCGACCGCGTGCTGGCCAGCTTCGAACGCGATGGCATCCGCCCCTCGGCACATCCGGACTTGACCGGCCTGCCGCGCCCACCGCTGGGTGTAGCGGCCTGGGAGCAACTGCTGCCATGAGCCTGCCAACCCTGCACGACTATCTTCGCCCCTTGGGCAGCACCGGCCTGCGCGTTTCACCCCTGGGCCTGGGCACGGTCAAGCTGGGCCGCGACCAGGGGGTGAAGTACCCCAACGGTTTCACCATCCCCGATGACGAAACCGCCCGTCTGCTGCTCGGGCAGGCACGCGAACTGGGGATCAACCTGCTCGACACCGCCCCGGCCTACGGCCGCAGCGAGGAGCGCCTGGGCCCGTTGCTGCGCGGCCAGCGTGACGAATGGGTGATCGTCAGCAAGGTCGGTGAAGAATTCGACGACGGCCAGTCGCATTTCGACTTCAGCGCCGCCCACACACGCCGCTCTGTCGAGCGCAGCCTCAAACGCCTGGAAACCGACCGCATCGAGCTGGTGCTGGTGCACTCCGACGGCAACGACCTGGCGATCCTCGAACACGAGGCGGTGTATGAAACCCTCGCCACCCTCAAGCAGGAGGGCAAGATCCTCGGCTATGGTTTCTCCGGCAAGACCGTTGCCGGCGGCTTGAAAGCCTTGGAGCAGGGCGACTGCGCCATGGTTACCTACAACCTCAACGAGCAGGCGGAACGACCGGTGCTGGACTACGCTGCCGAGCACGGCAAGGCGATCCTGGTGAAGAAGGCTCTGGCCAGCGGGCACATCTGCCTGGCGCCTGGCGTCGACCCGGTACAGGCCAGCTTCGAACTGCTGTTTGCCCACCCAGGCGTCAACAGTGCCATTGTCGGCACCATCAACCCGGTTCACCTGGCCCACAACGTGGCCACCGTCGCCCGCATCCTGGGTCGCCCCTGAGCCACCCGGGCGGGGGCCCATCGCAAGGAGGAGCCTCGTGCCGCGTACGCTGATCCGCAAGAACCCGAGCAACTTCAAGACCCTGCCCCTGCATGTCGAGGCCACGCACGACGGCCTCACCTACCAGAGCATCGGCATGCCGCTGAACTTCGCCCAGACGCTGCAGCGGCGCAAAGCGATCCAGTTGCAGAACAGCGACCATTTTGTGGCCGAGCTGGCCAACCTGGGCGTGTCGGTACGCCTGACCCTGCATTGGCATGGTCGCGACTATTGGGTGCTGGTGCGTCAACGCCGTCAGGATCGCGGCGATGTGGTGCTGAAACTGATATCGGGCTATGTGCCCGCCCACGAGCTGAACCTGCCCCTGCATACGGCAATTCAGGAAGTGGCCGAGGAGTGCCTGCTGGAAACCCCCGAAGGCTGGCTTGGCGGCCGCTTCAATGACACCTGGTTGCCAGCGCCCTACGCCGACGCCCTGCATTATCGAGAGGCCCTGCCTTTCGTCCTGACACCGGCCTCGGGAGCAGCGCGCCCCGTGCACTGTGGCAACCTGATGTTGCTGGAGCGGCCACAAGCCTATGTGCACCTGCCCACCGCTTCGCTGCAATTGATCTACGACCTGCGCCTCGAGGTCCCCAGAGAGGCCAAGTCACTGAGCCTGTTCCATGTCGACGAACGCCTCGAAGGCGACCAGTTGGTGGCACGCCTCGACCGCAAGCGCCCCGACCTGTACCTGATGCCCTTGCAGGACGGCAGGCCACTGGCAGAGCTCTACACCCTGAAAAAGGACCAACTGTTGCCAGCCAGCACGCGCGGGCTATGGCTGGCGGAGAGCTTCGCTCGCCAGGAAGGCTGGGTCGTTCGGGATGAGCGGGTGCGCTGGAAGCAATGGTTGAAAGACCAAGGGCTGGTCGAAAGCAGGACGGCGCCGGCGTCGCACCTGGAGCGCTTCAGTGACAAGGCGCGGGCACTGCTGGAGCGGGCACGTACCTCGCTGCACAAGTAGGACAACCCTCTGTAGGAAGCCAGCCTTGCTGGCGAAAGCTGCGCAGCAGCCGCTTCGCCAGCAAGGCTGGCTCCTACAGGAAGGTCGATGTCAGTGCTTGCGGATCTTCTCGACGATAGCCGTGGTCGAGCTGTTCTCCACCAACCCCAGCACCTTCACCGTGCCGCCATAGGCCTTGACGATATCGGCGCCAACCACCTGGTCGATGCCATAGTCACCGCCCTTGACCAGCACGTCCGGCTTGACCTGGCGCAGCAGGTTTTCCGGCGTGGCCTCGGGGAAGCTGATCACCCAGTCCACCGCACCCAGGCCGGCCAGCACGGCCATGCGCCGGTCGACACTGTTGATCGGCCGGCCAGGCCCTTTCAGGCGGCTGACCGAGGCATCGTCGTTGATCGCAACGATCAGCCGGTCGCCTTGGGCGCGAGCCTGCTCCAGGTAGGTGACGTGGCCCGCATGAAGAATATCGAAGCAGCCGTTGGTGAAGACGATCGTTTCGTTGTGCGCACGGGCATCGTCGATGGCCAGCAACAGCTGTTCCAGGCTAAGCACCCCACGCTCCGAACCCTCCTCGCGCTGGATGGCCCGGCGCAGTTCAGGGGCGCTGATGGCGGCGGTACCGAGCTTGCCGACCACGATGCCGGCCGCCAGGTTGGCCAGGGCGACGGCATGGGGCAGGTCCTCGCCGGCGGCAATGGCGGCGGCCAGGGTCGAAATCACGGTATCACCGGCACCGGTCACATCGAATACTTCACGGGCACGGGCCGGCAGGTGCAGGGCCGGATGGCCCACGCGCAGCAGGGTCATGCCATGCTCGCCACGGGTCACCAGCAAGGCGCCAAGGTCCAGCTCTTCCAGCAGCTTCAGGCCTTTGGCGACCAGTTCGGCCTCGTCGGCGCAGCGCCCGACGATGGTCTCGAACTCGCTCAGGTTCGGGGTGATCAGGCTGGCGCCACGGTAGATCGAGAAATCCTTGCCCTTGGGGTCGGCCAGGACCGGGATCTGCTTCTGGCGAGCGGCCTGGATCAGCGCCTGGTGATTGCGCAGCGCGCCCTTGCCATAGTCAGAGAGGACCAGGACCTTGACGCCTTCGAGCAGCGCTTCAACCTCCTCCCCCAGCGACAAGGGATCGGTGGCGAAAGGCTCTTCGAAGTCGATGCGCAGCAACTGCTGATGCCGGCTCATGACCCGCAGCTTGACGATGGTCGGCTGATGGGCGATGCGCTGGAAGATCGAACGCACGCCAGCGGCCTGCAGGCTGTTGGCGAGGCTGTCGGCAGCCTCGTCCTGGCCGGTGACGCCGACCAGCGAGGCAGGCGCGCCGAGGGCGGCGATGTTCAAGGCCACGTTGGCCGCGCCACCGGGGCGATCCTCGATCTGGTCGACCTTGACCACCGGCACTGGCGCCTCGGGCGAAATACGTGAAGTACCGCCATGCCAGTAGCGGTCGAGCATGACATCGCCGACCACCAATACCGGGGCTTGATCGAAACGCGGCATGGACAACTTCATGGGCAACCCATATGAAAAAGTGAACAGGGGCAGGATATTAGCACAGGGGCGAGGATGGCTTTACGGCCACCTGCATCTGTGAACATCGCGGTGACAATCGGGGCCCTGCAGGCCCCGATTCACGAGGGGTCAGGTGATATCGGCGTTTTCCGGCGCATCCAGCCCCATGGCGTGCAGGCGGGCATAATAGCCATTGGCCGCAAGCAGTTCAGGGTGGGTGCCACGCTCTACCAGGCGGCCCTGGTCCATCACCAGGATCATGTCCGCCTTCTCGATGGTCGACAGGCGGTGGGCGATCACCAGCGTGGTGCGCCCCTGCATGACATGGTCCAAGGCTGCCTGGATATGGCGCTCGGACTCGGTGTCGAGGGCCGAGGTCGCCTCGTCGAGAATCAGCAATGGCGCGTTCTTCAACAGTGCCCGGGCAATCGCCAGGCGCTGTCGCTGGCCACCGGACAGCAGCACGCCGTTCTCGCCCACTTCGGTGTCGAAGCCTTTGGGCAACTGGTCGACGAACTCCTTGGCATAGGCATCCGCCGCCGCGGCCTCGATGTCCTCACGTGGCGCACCGGCGAGGTCACCGTAGGCGATGTTGTTGGCTACCGTGTCGTTGAACAGCGTCACATGCTGGGTCACCTGCGACACATGCTGGCGCAAGTTGCGCAGGCGATACTGCTCGATCTCCACGCCATCGAGCAGGATCTGCCCTTCGCTGTGGTGGTAGAAGCGCGGGATCAACGCCGCGAGCGTCGACTTGCCGCTGCCGGAGCGCCCCACCAGGGCGATCATCTGGCCCGGCTCGGCGGTGAAGCTGATATCACTGAGTACCTGACGCTCGGTACCAGGGTAGGTGAAGCTGAGGTTGCGCACCTCCAGACGACCCTCGACCCGCGCCTTCTCGACGGTACCGCTGTCGACCTCGGGCTGCTCGTCCAACTGCTCGAAGATGCTCTCGGCACCCGCCAGACCCTTCTGGATGGTCGAGCTGACCTCGGTGAGCTGGCGGATCGGTTTGGGCAGCAGGCCGGCGGCGGTGATGTAGGCGACCAGGTCCCCGGCCGAGGCTTCGCCACGCAGGAACAGCACCAGGAACATCAACACGGCCATGGCGGTGTAGATCACCAGTTGCAGCAGTGGCGTGTACAGGGCGCCGGTCTTGGTCATGCGCAGCTGTTTGTCGGTATTGCTCTGGCTGGCCTTGTTGAAACGGCTTTCCTCGTAGCGCTCACCACCGAAGCTGCGCACCACCCGGTAACCCTGGATGGTCTCGGAGGCGACATGGGTCACGTCGCCCATGGCCACCTGGATCTTCTTGCTCTGCTTGCGGAATTTCTTGCTGGCCGTGCTGACCATCACGGCGATGACCGGCAGGATGGCGAGCATCACCAACGTGAGCTGCCAGTTCATCCACAGCAGGTAGAGGAACAGGAACACCACCGTCAGGCCTTCGCGGATCACGACCTTGATCGCGTCGGTCGCCGCGCCGGTGACCATCGTCACGTTGAAGGTGATACGCGAGATCAGGTGACCGGAGTTGTGGTTGTCGAAATAGCGGTTGGGCAGCACCAGCAGCTTGTTGAACAGCTCGACGCGCAGGTCATGCACCAGGCAGAGCGATACCTTGGCCAGGAAGAAGTTGCCCAGGAACGAGCCCAGGCCTTGCCAGGCTGCGATCAGGATGATCAGCAGCGGTACCGCCTGCAGCAGTTGCAGGTCACGTAGATAAGGCACATTGGGGAACAGCACGGCCTCCGGGTTGCTCAGGCCGTCGACGAAGTACTTGAGGATCCCGGCCAGCATGGGCTGGGTGGAGGCGAAGATCACGAAGCCCACGATGCTCAGCAGGAAGATGCCGATGTAGGGTTTCACATAGCTCAACAGCCGGAAGTAGATCTTCAGGCTGGAGGAGTTTTCCGCAGGGCGCGGTGTTTCGGCCATCGTCAAGCTCGCTGTACAGGTTGAACCGGTGATTTTACCACAGGCTTGTCAGCGGGCCGCGCTCCGGCCAGCAACATCGCCAACCCCACCGGCAACCAACTGATGAACCATTCGGCGCGCGGCGTGCCTGTCAGGCTTGCGGCGTCGAACTGCATCGCCAGGGTGGCGAACACCCACAGGCTCAACAGCACCTTGCCGAACGGCGTCGAGCGCGCTCGTATGATCTCGCCCAGGGTGAACAGCCATACCGCGATCCACAGCAGCATGCCCGGCAAGCCAAGCTCGACGGCAATATGGGTGAACATGTTGTGGGTGTGGTCGAACTGCAGGCCTGCCGCCTCGATCCGGTAAATCGCTCCCAGGCCAAGCCCGGTCCAGGGATGCTCACCGATCATCTGCAGGGATGCCTGGAAGATCTCAGGTCGGTAGGATGCCCCACGCTGCATGAGCAGGTCATAGGCGAAATAGATCGCGGCACTCCCTGCGACCAGCACCCCAAGGGCCAGCAGGTTGCTGAAACGACTACGGAACCAGAGAGGCGTGAGCAGGATGGTCATCGCCAAGGATACGAGCGTGCCACGGCTTTGACTGAGGGCAACGAACGCCCCCAGGCATGCGAGTGCCGCCAACCAGCCCAGTTGCGCCCCCCGATTCCGAGGGCAGTCGTACAACAACCAGATGATCGCCGTACCGATCACGTAGGCACCGAGAATGGGGTGGGAAATTTCCCCTATGCCCTCAAGCCGGACATAGAACGGATAGCCAATCACACTGTAGAAGCGGATGATTGCAACCAGCGCCGCGATGGCCAGCAGCACGCCGCCTACGCGCAAAATGCCGCGGCAACGCTCCACCCCCAGTTGCGCCAGTAACGGGAAGGCCATCAGGAACACCAGGATGTAGAGCAGGCGCTTGATTTCGCGCGAGTCTTCCTCGGTGGAGGACCAGGCCAGCGTCACGGCACTCCAGGCCAGCAACAAGGCAATACTGGCCCACAACGCACGCTGACCGCGCCACGCCTGGATGAACACCTGCCGGGCCGGCCAGGCCAGCAGCAAGGTCGGCAACCACAGGAACAGCACCAGCCCCTGCTGGTAAAGCTTGTTGCTCGGAGCCAGCGCAATCGCCGCCAGGAACCAGGCAAACCCCAACCCTAACCAGGCTTGCACCCAGCGCTTTTCGTAGAACATCAGTCTCCCCCCGATGATTCGAACTCACACCCGCATGGTGCTTCCGGGTAATTTTCGGCATTATTGCCGGTCATTTTGCTTGCCCAGAAGACAAGGCCACCCCAATGCAATGCTCCCGGCTAACCCAAGTCGACTTCGATCAGCTGACACAAGGCGCCAAGATTCTTGAAGCAGACAGCCACGGCGCCAAAGTCTACCTGCTTGGCGATGGAAACATCCTCAAGGTTTTTCGTCGCAAACGCCTGATTTCATCCGCCTTGTTGCGGCCGTATTCGCAACGCTTCGTCGACAACGCCCTGCACCTCGCGCAACTGGGCTTTCCAACCCTGGAGGTGATCAGCCATCACAAGCTGGCGCTGCCGGGTCGCACGGCCGTGCTGTACCGCCCACTACCGGGACAGACCCTGCTGCAGCTTTCGCGCGGGGACGATTTCGATTGGGAACAGCACTTGCCGCGGCTGGTGGACCTGGTTCGCCGAATGCACCGCTCGGGCATCTACTTCCGCTCGCTGCACCTGGGTAACGTGGTGGAGACCCCCGAAGGGGTGCTGGGGCTGATCGACGTCGCTGACATGCGCTTCCTGCGCGCCCCGCTTTCCTCGCGGATGGTTCGGCGCAACGTTCACCATATGGTGCGTTACATCGAGCGTGAGCGGCTCGCCAACCAGTTCCCCCTGGAGCGGTTCGAGGCGGCGCTGTCGCAACGCTGAATCTCAGCGATCCA
Organism: Pseudomonas sp. MWU13-3659; assembly: GCF_023757525.1. NCBI lineage: Bacteria > Pseudomonadati > Pseudomonadota > Gammaproteobacteria > Pseudomonadales > Pseudomonadaceae > Pseudomonas > Pseudomonas sp. MWU13-3659. Next base: position 276,004 of record NZ_JAMSHW010000001.1, read on the forward strand.
GCAGCCCGATCGAGCCCTCCTTGAAGGCAACCCAGCGCTCTTCCGGCGCCATGGCCTGCCATTGCTCGCGGGCCTGGGCAGCGGCATCACGCAGGCCACAGTGACCGATCGCGTCGGCCCAGGCGGCCAGGTCGCCAACGGGCAGGTAGCACCCTGCCTCACCCAACTGCTCACGAAACACCGGCAAGTCGCTGCAGAACACGGGCACACCTGACAGCACGGCCTCCTGCACCACCAAGCCAAGCCCTTCCGAGCGGGAAGGCACCAACAACCAGTCGAATGCCGGATACAGCCGGACCAGATCGTCACGATGCCCACCGAAGTGCACGCTACCCTCTACACCGAGGGCCTTGGCCTGTGCCTCCAACCGGCCGCGCAGCGGACCATCGCCCAGAATGGCCAGACGCAACGCAGGCTGGTGCTCCCGTACCTGGGCGAACGCCTCGATCAGCATCTCGAAACCCTTACCCTCGACCAGGCGCCCCACAGCGCCCAGCAGCGGCCCCTGCACCGGCAGAGCCAGCGCCTGGCGCGCGTCTTCCCGACCGAGCAATTGCTGGGCGAACGCCTGCGGATCGAGGGCCATTCGCAAGGTACTCACCGGGCAACCAAGCCCCTGCTCGAGCGAACGGGCCAATGTCGCGGAAACGGCGGCAATACTCAGCCGCTCGGGTGGCAGGCTACGGAATAACCTGACGTCGTTCGTGCTCAGACGCGTCTTGCCGTGGAACAGCACGGTCATCCGCACCCCCGGCATTTGCCGGACGAGCGGCAAGAACAGCCGGGCCACGCCCAGGCCATCGAGCACCAGCACGTCTACCGAGGCCTCGGCCAACGCCTTGCGCAGGCGCCAGCGCAGCCATGGCATCGCCAGCACATACGGAATTCGCCGCTTGAGCAAACGCTGTGGCAAATGCCAGCTGCGCACCTGCCCGAAACTGCTGCACAGACCGTCACCGAGCAACAACCAGTTGCAAACCCGCGCGTCCGACTGCGCATGAACCAGAAGATCCCGATGGACCTTGTGTATGGACATGTAGGGCGACCCGCCCGACCACATCACATTGACGATATTCAACGGCATTGCGCCCCTTCCAGAAGTCCGTGGGCTTCGTATGAGCCGTATCAATGGGCCAGGAAACCGATCCCCAGCCCAACCACCAGCCCGAGCAACGACGATAGCGCAAACTTCACCCGATCCCGTTGCCGCCGGCGGACCTTGCGTTGAACCTCTTCCGGCACGGTCACATGCATGCCAAAGCCGGTATGCAGCACCGCATCGCCCTCGAGCGTCACGGCCGTCAGGTTCAACTCGGCATAGCGACGCGACAGCGCCTTCTCACCAGAATAGGCAGCGTACGGCGCGCAGCTTTGATAATCGCTCAAACGCCGCAGCCCCGGGTTGAGCGAGAAGGCCTGCCACTCGGCTTTCTCCGAAATCAGCGGGTAGCAAGGGACGCCTGCAATCACCAGGCGATCACCCAGATGGATGTAAGGGCTATGGATGGCCAGGTCGTGGGCGTGACTGCGCAGCCAGACCTGAAGCAGGTGCGGGCTGACCTCGAGTATCGCGCGGGAATCCTCGACGAATCCAGGGCGATAGAAACGCCAGTCATCCTCGCAATGGAAGATATAGGGTGTCCGCACACGGCTATAGGCCAGGTCGATCGACGCCAGCTGGCCCAGCTTGGGACGGTTCACGAACACCGTGCAATGCCCTTTCCAGTGTTCCGGCACAGCGTCATGCACCGCATCGTTGCCCGAGTCTTCGGTGATGAAGACCTCGCGGACCGTCGCGGTGTTGTACCGGTCAAAGCTTTCCAGGGTTTCCTTGAGCAGGTCGAAACGCCCGCAACTCGTCACCACCAGGGTGACATCACTTACATCGGAAAAACGCACGGGGTTCCCTCCGCCTCGCGGCAGGTACACTTCATGCCCATCGACGATGGGCGAATCAAAAATTCAGATTCCGAGCTGCAGGCGCAGACGCTGCCATGGGGTCAGCGGTGGATGGGGCCGCAGCGCGGGGCTCATATGTTCGACAATGCTACGGCCGACCTGGGCAAAACTGAAGCGGGAAGTCGCCAGTTCACAACCTTTTACAGCTATGCGCGCCGCCAGTTCCGGTTCATCGCGCAGCCGGCGCAACTTGGCCTGCAATACCGGGATGCTGTCGTAGAGCACGACGTTGTGCATGTCTTCGAGGCCCAAGGCGCGGTTTTCCTGCTCACCCTGGTCGTAGGCCAGCAGCACGCAACCACAGGCCATGGCCTCGAAGTTCTTGATCATGTACTCGCCCATGCCCACATCGGCACTGACGAAGAAGCGGATGCGATTGAGTGTGTTGCAGTAATCCTCGCCCGACTTGGTCCGGGTAACCACGAGGTTCTCCACCCGCCCCAGCTCGTCCAGCAGCGCCTTGCGACCGCTGTAGGCGACGCTGTTGGTGCTGCCCACGAACGCCAACTCGATGTCGCGCTCGCGGCCCTGATCGGTGAGCAATTGCTCGTCATAGCCCTTGGGCACGAACACCGCGTCGAATCCTTCCTGGCGCAGGCGCTCGCTGACCATGTAGCCGGAACTGATGACCCGCGCCCACGGCAGCTTGCGGTAGTGCGCGCTGAACTTGCCGGTGTACTTGCAAGGGATGTAGTTCTGGTAGGCGTCGTGCTCGAGGATCACCAGGTTGGGGATGCTGCGAATGAACGCCACCTGGCGGATTTCCTGCTTGAAGCGCAGGAAAAACACGATGCGGTCGTAGCGTGTGACATCCACCTCGCGCTTGAAATAGCGGCGCAGGTTGCGCTGGTCCTCGCTGGACAACCAGCGCAGGTCGCAGTCGCAGTTGGCCGCGACGCCGTCATACAGGCGGTCGAGAATCGCCCGTTGTTCCTTCTGCACCAGAAATAGGACTTTCATTGCTTTCCTTGGGCGCTCACAGGTCGCGACGCCAGAACAGTTCATGTCGGCGCACCGCCTTGCGGAAGAACTCGTTCTCCCCATACGGCGATGGGCGGCGCCCCGCCAGCCAGCGTTGCAACGCTCGGCGCAGGCGGCGCTTGAAAGGGGGCGCGGGTTGCAGGTCGTGCATCATGCCCAGGGCCATGGCCTTGTCGCGCTGGGTATCGATGTCCAGCACCAGGCTGCAGGGCGCCCAGGCTTCGACGGCTTCCAGTTGCGGCGGCAGGGCCACGCCATCGCCACTGTCGCCCATCGGCCAGCGGTCGTTGTCATGCAGGTGGTTGGCGTAGCACAGCAAGGTTTCAGGCTGCCACGCCAAGCCTTGCAGCGCTTCGAGCACAGCGGCCTGGGCACAGATGTGGTCCGGGTGCGGGTCCAGCACCGGATGCGGCATCACCAGCACCTGGGGCCGAGCCATCTCGAGCAGGGCACGCAGATCAGTCAGCAGGTTGTGCCAGGTCGGCGCGCCATCGGTATCGGCCGGCAGCAGGAAGGGATTGAAACGGCGGAAGGGACGAATGTCGGCAAGGTCGGCTTCGCGCGAGCCCATCGGCTGATCCGGCGCGGCCTGCATGGCCGGCAGTTGCAGGCAGAAGTAGCCCAACTGCACGCAGCGCGACTCCGGCACACCGGCCCAACGCGGTACGGCGATGCTGTCCCAGGCACGCAAGCGGCCCTTCAGCCTGGCGGCCTCGGCCTTGGCCAAGCCCATGGCCTGATAGTGTTCGGCTTCGATCTCACCGGCAGTCAAGGTGACCACCCAGGTTTCGTCGGCCTGACTGTAGAGACCATAGGCCGCCAGCTCGGCGTCGTCGGCGTGGGGGGCAATGACCATCACTCGGCGTTTACGAAGTTCGACCGCCGGAGTTATCCACAGACGCGGCCCCCCCTGCAATCGGCAATGCCGACCACGCAGGCGCAGCGTGCCGGCTGCCAACGGTCCGGCCAACCCGGTCAGATTGAGGAATCGCGCCCCTCTGGCGCCACGCTCGAACGTTTGCACGTCGCTGGCGGGCCCCGCCAGCAGCTCGACGCGAGGATCAAGGAAGCGTCCGAGCCAGTGGCTACGGATAGCGACTTCAAGGATCAGTGTTTCGTCACCTTGCAGTGCGACATCGGTTTGCAGCAGATCGCCCTGCAAGCTTGCTGCGGCTTCGCGCGTCTCGTTACCGAAACGGTAGGCGTAGTCTTCACCCGGCGAGTAGAACAGGTGATCAGCGAACCACGCCTCGTGCCCCACCCACAGCAACGGCAGCAGCAACAGCGGCAACCACCAGACCACGAGCACACCCAGGACGACCAGCATCAGCAGGCCCGTCAGCAACCCCAGGCGCTTGTTACGCCGATGGCGCTTTAGCAACTGCTGCTTGCGACTCACGACTGGAACACCGGCACGGGGTTGCACCAACGGTCCTTGTACTCGCGATCAGCACGACCGAAGGAGAACCGCAGCGCCTTGCCGCGAGCGTTGGCATCCTCCCAGGCAGCCTGGGTGTTGAGGAAGCTCAGCACGCTGCCCGGGCTGAAGGCCTTGGTTTCAGGGTCGACACCACCATTGACGTACTCCACGCTGATCCACTCCGGTGCCTCGACCCGATACACCAGCTGGATGGCGATAGGCGCGCCGTCGAGAAACAGCACCGAGCCGATCAACAGCCCGCGCAGGCGCTCGACCACTTCGGCCATGCGCGACGCGCCAGTGGCCGGGAAGCCCCAGCGGCGCTGGAACAGGTCGCAGTACATGGCGGCAATTTCGATGGCGCTGAAGTCGCTGATCGGACGTACCTGCCCGCCCGCCTCTTCCAGAAGGCGCAGCTCGCGCCGCTGGTTGTAGCGGAACTTCTTCGACAGGTCTTCGTGCGGGCGGGCCATGGCCAACTGCTCGGATTGCGCCTTGAGGCCACTGAAGCGCCCCTGGTTCAGTTCCGACAGGTAACGCCCGGTCTGTCGCAGCGGCGCCGCCGCATCGCTGGCGGCCGGCAGGATGATCTCGGCGTTGCCCAGGTCGAACAGGCCTTTCTTGCCGTGACGCTTGAGCACGTCTTTCGACAGCGCCAGGTGACGTCCCCAGGCGGGCAATGCGGCCTTCAGTTCTCCTCCTTGCACCCAGCCAAGGTAACGCACCGGGATCTGCGCAAGGTCGGCCAGCTGTTCGATCACCAGTGGATGCGTGGCCACGCTGCCACCGAAGCGCTGCCAGGCGTCGTTGTAGGCGGCCGCGTCGATGACCTGCCAGCCGCGTTCGCGCCAGGCTTGGATGTGCTTGAGCATCAGGCCTCCGCCACCAGCGTGCGCACGTGCGGCAACTGCCAGAAGGCATCGCGTACCGCCTGGTCACTGAAGCGTTCGTGCAGGCGCTGGAGCATATGCTGGGCGCACAGCGCACGCTGCTGCGCATCAAGCCCGGCCATATGCTTCAGGGCCTGGGCCAACTGCGCGGCGTCGCCCAACGGGAACAACACACCCACACCTTCGACAACTTCGCGGGCGCCGCCGCAAGCAGTGGCCAGCACCGGCACGCCAGCAACCATCGCCTCGAGCAGGACCATCCCGAACGGTTCGTGGTCCGAGCTGAGAGCAAATACATCGAACGCCTGGAAATAGCGGCGGGCATCCGGCACCTGGCCGAGAAAATCGACCTGGTCGGCGATCCCCAGCTCGACGGCCTGCGCCTTGAGCTTCGCCTCCAGGCGCCCTTTACCCAGGATCGCCAGGCGCGCACCGGCAGGCAGCCCCGGCAGCGCTTCGGCAAAGCCGCGCAGCAAGGTGGCCTGATCCTTGTCCGGGTGCAAGCGCCCGACATTGCCCACGACCCAGGCCTGCTCATCCAACCCCAGGGCCCGCCGCGCCTCATCGCGCGGCACGAGGGTGGCCTGCAACGCCGCGACATCGATACGGTTGTACAGGGTCTGGATACGCTCGGCCGGCCACTGCGCCAGGCAACGGCGCATGTCGTCGCGCACCGCATCCGACACCCCCAGCAGGCTCAGGCGCTTGCGGAACAGGTTGGCGAACAGGCGCCGCCCCTTGCGCTGGTAGTCGCCGAAGGCGTGATGCACGCCGATCACCGGCAAGCCTGTGCCCAGCAGCGCCACGTAGATCGGCTTGAAACGGTGGGCGATGCAGAAACTGAAATTGCGCTGCGCGGCGATCTTGCGCAGCGCACGAATCGCGCCCAGCTTCAGGCCGCGCACGGCCTTTGAGCTGAACTCGAGAAACAGCACCTCGTCCGAGGCACAACCTGCCGCGACCTGCGCGTCGGCTGCCCCAGTGAGGAAGACGGTGGTGACCTTGTAGCCGCTGCCCTGGAACAGGCTGGCATATTGACGGGCGCAATCGAGGAACGGCCCGTCATAGCCATGGCAGAACTGCAGGATCCGGGGCTCAGAGCGGCTGGTCATACGGCGCCGCGCCATCCTTGACCACCAGGATGTCTTCCATGATCAGGTACTGCAGGTCCGAGCCGAAGAACATGTTCAGGGCGTCGGTCGGCGAGCAGATCATGGGTTCGCCACGGCGGTTGAGCGAGGTGTTCAGCGACACGCCGTTGCCGGTCAGGTCTTCCAGCGCCTTCATCATGTCGTAGTAGCGCGGGTTGTACTCGCGCTTGAGCACCTGGGCACGGGAAGTACCGTCCTCGTGTACCACTTCCGGCACGCGGGTCTTCCACTCTTCAGCCACTTCGAAGGTGAAAGTCATGAACGGGGCCGGGTGATCGATCTTGATCATCTGCGGCGCGACGGTGTCGAGCATCGACGGGCAGAAAGGCCTCCAACGCTCGCGGAACTTGATCTGATGGTTGATGCGGTCAGCCACGCCTTCCACGCTTGGGCAGCCAATGATCGAGCGGCCGCCCAGGGCGCGCGGGCCGAACTCCATGCGGCCCTGGAACCAGGCCACCGGATTGCCATCGACCATGATCTTGGCGATCTGCTCAGGCATGTTCTCGAGCTTGCGCCATTTCGGCTGGCTCGGGTGGCGGGCACAGGCGGCAATCACGTCTTCGTTGGAATACGCAGGGCCGAGGTAGACGTGTTCCATCTTCTCGACCGGCACGCCACGGGCGTGGGACACGTAGGCAGCGGCACCCACCGCAGTACCCGCGTCACCGGAAGCCGGCTGGACGAACAGCTCTTTCACGTCGTCACGGGCGATGATCTTCTGGTTCAGCTTGACGTTCAGCGCACAGCCGCCGGCGAAGGCCAGCTTGCCGGTTTCCTTCAACGTGTCGCCCAGGTAGTGGTCGATCATCTGCAGGGCGAGTTTCTCGAACAGCGCCTGCATGCTCGCCGCGTAGTGGATGTACGGCTCGTCGGCGATGTCGCCTTCACGTTTCGGGCCCAGCCACTCGATCAGCTTGGGCGAGAAGTAGAAGCCCTTGCCTTTCTCTTTATAGCGGCGCAGGCCGATGACGTTGGCGTACTCGGTGTTGATCACCAGTTCGCCGTTTTCGAAGCTGGCCAGGCGCGAGAAGTCGTACTTGCTGGCATCGCCGTACGGCGCCATGCCCATGACCTTGAACTCGCCGTCGAGCATCTCGAAACCGAGGAATTCGGTGATCGCGCCATACAGGCCGCCCAGCGAATCCGGGTCGAAGAATTCCTTGATCTTGTGGATCTTGCCGTTTTCGCCGTAGCCGAAGAAGGTGGTGGCGTACTCACCCTTGCCGTCGATACCGAGGATCGCGGTCTTCTCTTTGAAGCCCGAGCAGTGGTAGGCGCTGGAGGCATGGGCGAGGTGGTGCTCGACCGGCTCGATCTTGATCTTCTTCGGGTCGAAGCCCAACTGCTCCAGGCACCAGACGATCTTCTTGCGGTAGCGCTTGTAGCGGCGGTTGCCCATCAGCAGCGCGTCGAGGGCGCGGTCCGGGGCGTACCAGTAGCGCTTGGCATAGTGCCAGCGGGCCTTGCCGAACAGGCTGATTGGGGCGAAGGGGATCGCCACCACGTCAACGTCCGATGGCTTGATGCCGGCCTGCTCCAGGCAGAACTTCGCTGACTCGTAGGGCATGCGGTTCTTCGCATGCTTGTCACGCACGAAGCGCTCTTCTTCGGCGGCGGCGATCAGCTTGCCGTCGATGTACAGGGCCGCGGAAGGGTCATGGCTAAGGGCGCCGGACAGGCCAAGAATCGTCAGTGCCAAGGGTCTAGCCTCTCAAATCGGTAGAAATGCGCCAGCGGCCTCTTGGGCGGATGGCGGCTAAAGGGCGGGATTATAACGCAAAGATCAAGGACACACCGCCCCCCTTGTAGGAGCGGCCTTGTGCCGCGAAAGGGCTGCGAAGCAGCCCCGGCAATTCCAGCGGTGCCACTGAAGCCTGGGGCCGCTACGCGCCCCTTTCGCGGCACAAGGCCGCTCCTACAGGGAGGCGCATCCGCAGCTTATTCGGCGATCAACCAGTCCATGCGGAAGCTGCCATCGGTCTGCGCCAGCTCCTTGGCCAGCCAGGGCAGCAGCGCCTTGAGCTCGTCCTCCAGGCCCCACGGCGGGTTGGCGATGGCCAAGCCCGAACCGTTCAGGCCCTGCGGGCTGTCCTGGTGATGCACATACAGCTCCACCCGCAGCAGCTTGGGTGCACCCGTGCTGGTCAGGTCCTGGTAGAAGCGCGTCAGCGAGCGCTGATCCTTGATCGGGTACCAGATAGCCGCGACGGTCTGGCGCATGCGACCGATCGCCTCTTTCATGGCCACGGTGCAACGCTTGAGTTCGTCGGCCTGCTCGAACGGCGGGTCGATCAGCATGATCGCGCGCTTTTCCTGCACCGGCAGCAGCGCCCGCGGGATGTGCCAGCCTTCACCCAGGTGCACGGTGACCCGCGGGTCCTTCTTCATGTTTTCCTTGAGCAGCGCCCCGTCTTCAGGGTGCTTCTCGTTGAGCAGGGCACGATCCTGCTGACGCATCAAACGACGGGCCAGCTCAGGGGAACCAGGGTAGTAGCGCAGCTCGCCATCCTGGTTCAGGCGCTTGATGATGCGCAGGTAGTCGGCGGTCACTTCCGGCAGGTCGTCGCGGCCCCACAGGCGGGCGACACCTTCGAGGTATTCGCCGGTACGGCTCGCCTGGTCACCTTGCAGGTCATAGAGACCAAGGCCGGCGTGGGTGTCGATGTAGGCGAACGGCTGCTCCTTGCGCGACATCAGGGCGATGAGGCGGGTGAGCACGATGTGCTTGAGGACGTCGGCATGGTTGCCGGCGTGGAAGGCGTGACGATAGTTCATGGCGACTCCTGCGGGGGCGGCAAGTTTACCTTGTCGCGACGGCGTCGTCAGGTGCGGCGGTCGATCGGTGCTGAAACGTTCGCCGGCAAGCCGGCTCCTACAGGTACAGCATCATCTTGTAGGAGCCGGCTTGCCGGCGAACCGCTCGAAGATCACTTGTCGGCGTGATACGCCGCATCAGCCGTTTCGAAGCGCGAAACCATGCTCTTCGACGGGCTGCCCAGCTTGCTCACCACCAGGATGGCGATGCTGGCGAACAGGAAGCCCGGAATGATTTCGTACAGGCCCAGGCCCACGTAGTTCTTCCACAGGATCACGGTCAGCGCACCGACCACGATACCGGCCAGCGCGCCGTTGCGGGTCATGCCTTTCCACAGCACCGAGATCAGCACCACCGGGCCGAAGGCGGCACCGAAACCAGCCCAGGCGTAGGCAACCAGGCCCAGTACGCGGTTTTCCGGGTTGGCGGCCATGGCAATGGCGATCAGCGCAACGGCCAGAACCATCAGGCGACCGACCCAGACCAGCTCGGTCTGCGAGGCATTCTTGCGCAGGAAGGACTTGTAGAAGTCTTCAGTCAGGGCGCTCGAGCACACCAGCAACTGGCAGCTCAGGGTGCTCATCACCGCGGCCAGGATGGCCGACAGCAGCACACCGGCGATCCATGGGTTGAACAGGATCTTGGCCAGTTCGATGAACACACGCTCATGGTTCTCGGTGACCGGACCCGCCAGGTCAGGGTGCGCCGAGAAATAGGCGATACCGAAGAAGCCGACGGCACAGGTGCCGCCCAGGCACAGGATCATCCAGGTCATGGAGATGCGGCGGGCATTGGCGATCGATTTCACCGAATCAGCGGCCATGAAGCGCGCCAGGATGTGCGGCTGGCCAAAGTAGCCCAGGCCCCAGCCCATCAGCGAGATGATGCCGATGAAGGTGGCGCCCTTGAACATGTCGAAGTGAGCCGGGTTCACCGCCTCGATCGCCAGGAAGGTGGTATCGAAGCCACCGGTGGAGATCAGCACGATGATCGGCGTCAGGATCAGCGCGAAGATCATCAGCGAGGCCTGCACGGTGTCGGTCCAGCTCACCGCCAGGAATCCACCGACGAAGGTGTAGGCGATGGTTGCCGCAGCACCGGCCCAGAGGGCGGTCTCGTAGGACATGCCAAAGGTGCTTTCGAACAGGCGGGCGCCGGCGACGATGCCGGAGGCGCAGTAGATGGTGAAGAACACCAGGATGACGATCGCGGAAATGATCCGCAGCAGGCCAGTCTTGTCTTCGAAGCGGCTGGAGAAGTAGTCCGGCAGCGTCAGGGCGTCACCGTTGTGCTCGGTCTGCACGCGCAGGCGGCCGGCGACGAACAGCCAGTTCAGGTAGGCGCCGACGGTCAGGCCGATGGCGATCCAGGCCTCGGAAAGGCCTGCGAAGTAAATGGCGCCCGGCAGGCCCATCAACAGCCAGCCGCTCATGTCCGATGCGCCGGCGGAAAGCGCGGTGACCACGCTGCCGAGGCTACGGCCGCCGAGAATATAGTCGGAAAGGTTCTTGGTGGAGCGATAGGCGGCGAAGCCGATCAGCACCATTGCCGCAATGTAGATCACGAAGGTGATCGTTAGTGGATTGCCCATGAGTTGTGCCCTGGCGTTGTTTTTATCTCTTGCGACCGCCGTGCACGACGACGGTTGCACCCAGGCGGCGCATCCTATGCAACAACATGAACGAGGTGCAACCATTTTTCATTTGCAAGTTGCACCCAACCATGTGTTTTCGGATAAAGCACCTTTTTTGCTCCTTTTCGGAGCAAACATCGTGTTTTACATAATCAAACGCACCAAAACGGCGCCTTGCACCCCTTCAAAAACACCCTTCAGACGAGTTGCACCTTTGCCATGAAGATTTCGGGTTGCACCCGGTTGCACCTGAATTGTCCTACAGGCTAATCTTGCCTCCAGCTTAGGCCACACCCGTGGCCAATAACGAGGATAAGAAATGGCGACGACCACCCTTGGGGTCAAACTCGACGACCCGACCCGTGAGCGACTCAAAGCAGCTGCGCAGTCCATCGACCGCACGCCGCACTGGTTGATCAAGCAAGCGATCTTCAACTATCTCGAGAAGCTCGAGGGTGGCGCCACCCTGAACGACCTCAACGGCCACGCCGCCGCTGCTGGCGATGACGCCGGCGAAGTCGCCGCCGACCACGCCCACCAATGCTTCCTGGAATTCGCCGAAAGCATCCTGCCGCAGTCGGTACTGCGCTCGGCGATCACCGCCGCCTACCGCCGCCCCGAGCAGGAAGTGGTACCGATGCTGCTGGAGCAGGCACGCCTGCCCGCCGCGCAAGCCGAAGCCACCAACAAGCTGGCCGCAAGCCTGGCCGACAAGCTGCGCAACCAGAAGAGCGCCGGTGGCCGCGCTGGCATCGTTCAAGGCCTGCTGCAGGAATTCTCGCTGTCTTCGCAAGAAGGCGTGGCGTTGATGTGCCTGGCCGAAGCCCTGCTGCGCATCCCCGACAAAGGTACCCGCGACGCGCTGATCCGCGACAAGATCAGCACCGGCAACTGGCAGCCGCACCTGGGCAACAGCCCGTCGCTGTTCGTCAACGCCGCCACCTGGGGCCTGCTGTTGACCGGCAAGCTGGTCAGCACCCACAACGAATCCGGCCTGACCTCCTCGCTCACCCGCATCATCGGCAAGAGCGGCGAGCCGATGATCCGCAAGGGCGTCGACATGGCCATGCGCCTGATGGGCGAGCAGTTCGTCACCGGCGAAACCATCGCCGAGGCCCTGGCCAACGCCAGCAAGTTCGAAGCCAAGGGCTTCCGCTACAGCTATGACATGCTCGGCGAAGCGGCCCTGACCGAACACGACGCGCAGAAATACCTGGCCTCCTACGAGCAGGCGATCCACTCGATCGGCAAGGCTTCCCACGGCCGCGGCATCTATGAAGGCCCGGGCATCTCGATCAAGCTCTCGGCCCTGCACCCGCGCTACAGCCGCGCCCAGTACGAGCGCGTAATGAGCGAGCTGTACCCGCGCCTGCTATCGCTCACGCTGCTGGCCAAGCAATACGACATCGGCCTGAACATCGACGCCGAGGAAGCCGATCGCCTGGAGCTGTCGCTGGACCTGCTCGAGCGCCTGTGCTTCGAACCGTCGCTGGCCGGCTGGAACGGTATCGGCTTCGTCATCCAGGCCTACCAGAAGCGCTGCCCGTACGTGATCGACTACGTCATCGACCTGGCCAAGCGCAGCCGTCACCGCCTGATGATCCGCCTGGTGAAAGGCGCCTACTGGGACAGCGAGATCAAGCGCGCCCAGGTCGAAGGCCTGGAAGGCTACCCGGTGTACACCCGCAAGGTGTACACCGACGTTTCCTACATTGCCTGCGCGCGCAAGCTGCTGTCGGTGCCGGAAGCCATCTACCCGCAATTCGCCACCCACAACGCCCACACCCTGTCGGCCATCTACCAGATCGCCGGGCAGAACTACTACCCGGGCCAGTACGAGTTCCAGTGCCTGCACGGCATGGGCGAACCCCTGTACGAACAAGTGGTAGGCAAGGTCTCCGAAGGCAAGCTGAACCGTCCGTGCCGTGTGTACGCACCGGTTGGCACCCACGAAACCCTGCTGGCCTACCTGGTCCGTCGCCTGCTGGAAAACGGCGCCAACACGTCGTTCGTTAACCGCATCGCCGACCACTCGATCTCCATCCAGGAACTGGTCGCCGACCCGGTCGCCAGCATCGAGCGCATGGGCACCCAGGAAGGCAGCATTGGCCTGCCGCACCCGCGCATCCCGATGCCGCGCGAGCTGTATGGCAGCGAGCGGGCCAACTCGGCCGGTATCGACATGGCCAACGAACACCGCCTGGCGTCGTTGTCCTGCGCCTTGCTGGCCACCGCCCACAACGACTGGAAAGCGACCCCGCTGCTGGGCTGCGCGGCCAGCGAGCAGCCGGCCGCGCCGGTGCTCAACCCGGCCGACCACCGCGATGTCGTGGGCCACGTGCAGGAAGCCACCGTCGCCGACGTCGACAACGCCATCCAGTGCGCATTGAACGCCGCGCCGATCTGGCAGGCCACTCCACCGGCCGAGCGTGCCGCGATCCTCGAGCGCGCCGCCGACCTGATGGAAGCCGACATCCAGCCGCTGATGGGCCTGCTGGTGCGCGAAGCCGGCAAGACCTACGCCAACGCCATCGCCGAAGTGCGCGAGGCCGTGGACTTCCTGCGCTACTACGCGGTGCAGGCTCGCAACGACCTGCGTAACGACAACTGCCGCCCACTGGGCCCGGTGGTGTGCATCAGCCCGTGGAACTTCCCGCTGGCGATCTTCTCCGGCCAGGTGGCCGCGGCCCTGGCTGCCGGCAACCCGGTATTGGCCAAGCCAGCCGAACAGACCCCGCTGGTCGCCGCCCAGGCCGTGCGCCTGATGCTGGAAGCCGGCATCCCCGAAGGCGTGCTGCAACTGCTGCCGGGCCAGGGTGAAACCGTCGGTGCCGGCCTGGTTGGTGACGAACGCGTCAAGGGCGTGATGTTCACCGGCTCCACCGAAGTTGCTCGCCTGCTGCAACGCAACATCGCCGGCCGCCTGGACAACCAGGGGCGGCCGATCCCGCTGATCGCCGAAACCGGTGGCCAGAACGCCATGATCGTCGACTCCTCGGCGCTGACCGAGCAGGTGGTGATCGACGTGGTGTCCTCCGCGTTCGACAGTGCCGGCCAGCGTTGCTCGGCCCTGCGCGTGCTGTGCCTGCAGGAAGACTCCGCCGACCGCGTGATCGAAATGCTCAAGGGCGCCATGGCTGAAAGCCGCCTGGGCAACCCCGAGCGCCTATCCGTGGACATCGGCCCGGTGATCGACGCCGAAGCCAAGGCCGGCATCGAGAAGCACATCCAGGGCATGCGCGACAAAGGCCGCACGGTCTACCAGGTAGCCATCGCCGAAGGCGAAGAGATCAAGCGCGGCACCTTCGTGATGCCGACCCTGATCGAGCTGGAAAGCTTCGACGAGCTCAAGCGCGAGATCTTCGGCCCGGTGCTGCACGTGGTGCGCTACAACCGCAAGGACCTGGACCAGCTGATCGAGCAGATCAACGCCTCCGGCTACGGCCTGACCCTCGGCGTGCACACCCGTATCGACGAGACCATCGCCAAGGTGGTGGACAACGTCAACGCCGGCAACATGTACGTCAACCGCAACATTGTCGGTGCCGTGGTCGGTGTGCAGCCGTTCGGTGGTGAAGGCCTGTCGGGCACCGGCCCGAAAGCCGGCGGCCCGCTGTACCTGTACCGCCTGCTGTCGACCCGCCCGGCCGACGCCATCGCCCGCCACTTCCAGGCCGACGATGCGCGCAGCCAGGCCGACACCACCCTGCGCGACCAGCAGATCAAGCCGCTGACCACCCTCAAGACCTGGGCGGCCAGCAGCCAGATGAGCGACCTGGCCGCGCTGTGCGAGCAGTTCGCCGAACAGTCGCAGAGCGGCATCAGCCGTGTGCTGCCGGGCCCGACCGGCGAGCGCAACACCTACACCGTGTTGCCGCGCGAGCACGTGCTGTGCCTGGCCGACAACGAGGCCGACCTGCTGGCGCAACTGGCGGCGGTACTGGCCGTGGGTAGCTCGGCGGTGTTCCAGGACGGCGAGCCGGCCAAGACCGTGCGTGCCCGCCTGCCGAAAGAGCTGCAAGCGAAGATCAAGCTGGTGGCCGACTGGAACAAGGACGACGTCGCCTTCGACGCGGTCATCCACCACGGTCACTCCGACCAGCTGCGCGGTATCTGCGAGCAGGTGGCCAAGCGTGCCGGGGCGATCGTCGGCGTGCACGGGCTGTCGAGCGGCGATCATCAGATCGCCCTGGAGCGCCTGGTGATCGAGCGAGCGGTGAGCGTGAACACTGCAGCGGCAGGTGGTAACGCCAGCCTGATGACCATCGGCTGACGCTGACGGTCGTTGAACGGAAAAGGAGAGCTCAGGCTCTCCTTTTTCATGTTTGTGTGAACGACCTACTCAGCTAGCCCCCAACCCCAGCCGGCACCAGCACAGTCGACTGAACATCAAGTCGAAAACCGTACTGGTGGAAAAATCGACGCTGCTCTTCCTGGCTCACCACCCTGAATCCGCCGCCGCGCTTGTTGCATGCAAACGCTTTTTTATGGCGAAAACGCTTCAGATCTTCTGAATGGTATTGATGCAGAAACTGAATCGTTGATATCAATTGCGCTTTTGCTTGTGACTGCCAATCAGCTCTCTGATCTTTCAGCTCAACCAGATACAATAGATCCTCCGCTGTTAACATACCATCGCAACGCGGTCGATCTGTCTCTTCACCATCTTGAATCACACACTTGTCAACCGCAGTGAATGTAATAGCTCTCTGCGCAGGGTTATTAACGGTGGCAGTCCAATTGTCTGGTGTTGTCGTATCAACATAAGCGCATCTCGCGTTCTGATCATCGCACAGCCCGAATGTCACTTCATTGAACGGACCGCTTTGACAGGCCGGCTTGAAGAAATCCATTCAAATCGCCTCTTCCAATTCCAGCAATCTGTCGAATAGTTCATTACCCTCCTGCAACCAGTCATTAAGCAAATTACGATCCGACGGAATACCTTCGAAGGACGAGAGACGATTAATGCTGCCATCGATCTCGCTGCACTGATAAATGACCACATCATCGGCGGCTAATAAGGCTTGTTCAGGCACGACCTTATAAAGCTCCGGCAATAAATCTTCACCCCCCCGCTCAATGATCCGTTGCTGCAAGTGCTTGCCTTGTATCGCAAGACTCAAATAATTCACAACATAAGGACTATGGGTGGTCAGTATCAATTGATTACGCCGACCTTGGTTATTGAACGAAAGCAAACTTTTCAACGTATCCCATTGCGACGAGGGAAACAAATTCTGCTCCGGCTCTTCCACAATGTTGATAAAAGCGGTCTTGTTGAAGCGGGCTGACAGCACCGATAGCGCTGCGCGCTTCTGTTCCTCTGTCAGGCTGTCGTTGGCGAAGACGCTCTCCACGCCTTTCTTGAATCGTTCCAGTTCATCAGCACTCATTGGCTGCTGACTTCTCTGACTTTGTTCCTGCACGGCATCGGCAAGATAGCGGCTTACCAAGTATACTGGTACGAAGGACTGGAACCCGCTCGAAGCATCCGTCAATCTGAGTTTATAATCAGCACCTTTCAGGTTGAGGACATCATTGAGCTTGTCATACTCAATTTCGCTATCATTGATGGGCAGCCTCAACACGCCGCGCAGGTTGTCTTTAGCCTGATCAAAGGCGCTAAGGAACTCCTTGAGCGACTCAGAAGAAAGCTTCAGCTCCTTGGGGTTTCTAACGTAGGAAATAAAGTTTCTCTCGGCAGGCACGTACATTACCTGTGGCAAGGCATACCCTTGCCGTCCGTTGTCCGTGACACTTAATTGACCACGTGCATACCGGATAGTGCGCGCCTTGCCTTCGTACTCAATTTCAACCTCTCCCCGACCGCTTGTCTCTACATAATTTTCAAGTCGGTGGTAAGTCAGAAACTGATTCTTGAAACGTCCTTTACGCTCGAACCACTTTTTCTCATAATCGCCCCGCACCAAAGCCTTTTCAATCCAGCAGAAGGTCGAGAACAGTTTTGCCACTGTGCTTTTTCCTGACCCTTGATTGCCAATAAATACAGTGACAGGCTTTATTTCCATCCAACCATCATTCTCGGATAGACCTGAACCAATCGGGCCAAAATTCTTGATGCGCAGGCGACTCATTGTGTCTCTCCAGTGAATGCCAAATTAAGGCCCAGTCATTGCGGTACTACGCCCCATCAGAGTCGCATTCGGACTAGAAAGCGGGGCACATGCAAGACTCAAATGGTGCTTAGCATCACCGATGGCTACAGTTGTGGTCAATCAGTTGCAGCGGCTCCACAGAGCGAATCTCTCAAGACTAAACGCACTCTCAGGGTAAGCGAGGCCCATACGGTGCCTCGCCTTCCCTGCAGTACATCAACGTATCAGTGCTTCATCCCAAGCTCGGCATCATCCATTAATGCCTTGGCCAAGGCGCTCAGGTAGTACGACGCCCAGAGCAACTGGGGCTTTTCCTCCATGATCCCGGCGATGGTCAGGTCGCGCACGCAGCCCATCAGCTCCGAGGCCTGGTCGCGGGCGTGCTGGCAGGGGATGCCGGGTTCGATGCAGAACAGCGGGTCGGTCATGCCTTCGCCCTGGTAGAACTTGGTCTTGCCGGCGGTGGTGGGGGTGTTGTCTGTGGTCATGGTTGTTCTCCCTGAAAGGGTCGGTGCCTGTGTGGACGCCATCGCGGGGCAAGCCCGCTCCCACGCAGTTGAGTCCTGCGCAGACCTGCACAGGCCTGGCGTGTGAGCGGGCTTGCCCCGCGATCGGGCTTAATGCAACGTCGGCGCCTGCGCTGGCATCTGTACCTGGATCAACGCCGCTTCGAGCAACACGCGCTGCGACTCCATTTCATGCATCGACGCCATCATCAACACGGCAGCCGGCGACCTGGGTTTGAGCTGCACGGCATGATGGGCCACGGTCAAGGCGCACAGGGCGTACTCGGAGGCCTGGATGAGGGTGTCTTCGAGGGAATGAGGGTTGTGGGGTGGATCGGGGACAATCTTCAACATAGCTACCTCTTGCTGATCAAGTGGGACCACCACCCGTTGCTGTCAAACAAGAAGGTGGCAGCTGTACATGGGTTGACAGACCGGTCAGCAAGAGCAAAACCCCGGCGCACGCGAAGTGCCCCACATACAGCCGCCATAAAGGGCAAAGCCGTTGAGTAAGCTCTTGATAATCGACCTGTCAAAGTCGGTCGCTGATTTTGCAGCGACCGTCCGAGACTAGAGGCCAGCCCAGAGCGCCGCAATGGCTTGAAAGGGCTTGGGAGTATGTTTGGGAATTGGACTACATGGAATAGGGAAAGTCTTGGAATCTGCGTAGGAAACGCACTGCGGCTCGGCCATTCGAGCCATAGGTGCGACTGGAAAGCTGCGATTAATTTGAGGCCAAAGCAGCCATCAGGCCGATTTCTTTTTCACCGTAAAATCGACTTCCAGATCGGCGTTCGCCAGGATATTCACCAGAGCATCCAGCGAGAACTTGTCTATCTTGCCATTGAGCAAGTCACTCAAGCGTGGCTGAGTCAGATGCAGTCGCCGTGCTGCGTCTTTCTGCGGCAGATCCCAGGATCGGACAATCTTGGTCAATACCCGCATCAGCTTCGCCCGAAGCCGCAGGTTCTCGGCCTCTTCGGGTGAGTCGAACAGCGCATCCCATACCGAAGTGGAGCGTTCGTTTGTCATCGCAAATCCCTCTGTGCATCGTGATGAGGCAACGATAGAACTATATCGGTATCGATATAAGCGATATTGCATGACAAGGTTTTGCGACGGATGACGTCCACCTGCATACCGTCAGGCGCACGACAGGGGTGCTCGCCACGATCTTTGCAGCGCCTAGCAGATCGAGCGCCGCCCGCGCGGCGCTCGATCTCACAGGCGCTGCAACTCTAACTTCGAACATCGTTTACAGTCCGCCGTTAGCGATTTCTGCCCCCATATCACCCAAACCAATTAACCTGTCCCCTGCCCCGTTAACCCGCCTAGACTCGCTGCATCCCGAACCAGGAATGCCGCCATGTCCGAGCAACTCCTAAGCAGCCGCAACCTCGCCTTCGAACTCTATGAGGTCCTCGACGCCGAGGCCCTGACCCAGCGCCCACGCTTCGCCGAGCACAGCCGCGAGACCTTCGACGCCGCGCTGACCACCGCCCGCACCCTCGCCGAAAAATACTTCGCCCCGCACAACCGCAAGGGCGACGAACACGAGCCACGCTACGTGGACGGTCGCGCCGAGCTGATCCCGGAAGTGAAGCCTGCAGTCAACGCCTTCCTCGACGCAGGCTTCCTCAATGCCAACCGCGATTTCGAAGTCGGCGGCATGCAGCTGCCAAGCCTGGTATCGCAGGCCTGCTTCGCCCATTTCCAGGCCGCCAACGCCGGCACCACGGCCTACCCGTTCCTGACCATGGGCGCCGCCAACCTGATCGAGAGTTTCGGCACGGATGAGCAAAAGCGCCTGTTCCTGCAACCGATGATCGAGGGCCGCTACTTCGGCACCATGGCCCTGACCGAGCCCCATGCCGGCTCGTCCCTGGCCGATATCCGCACCCGCGCCGAACCCGCAGGCGACGGCAACTACCGGCTCAAGGGCAACAAGATCTTCATCTCCGGCGGCGACCACGAATTGTCGGAGAACATCGTGCACATGGTCCTGGCCAAGCTGCCGGACGCGCCCCCCGGGGTGAAGGGCATCTCGCTGTTCATCGTGCCCAAGTACCTGGTCAACGCCGACGGCAGCCTGGGCCCGCGCAACGACGTGCTGCTGGCCGGCCTGTTCCACAAGATGGGCTGGCGCGGCACCACCTCCACCGCGCTGAACTTCGGCGACAACGGCCAGTGCGTGGGCTACCTGGTCGGCCAGCCGCACCAAGGCCTGGCCTGCATGTTCCAGATGATGAACGAGGCGCGCATCGGCGTCGGCATGGGTGCGGTGATGCTGGGTTACGCCGGCTACCTCTATTCGCTGGACTACGCCCGCCAACGCCCACAAGGCCGCCTGCCGGACAACAAGGACCCGCACAGTCCCGCCGTGCCGATCATCGAGCACAGCGATGTGAAGCGCATGCTGCTGGCACAGAAGGCCTACGTGGAGGGTGCTTTCGACCTGGGCCTGTACGCGGCCCGGCTGTTCGATGACACCCACACCGCCGAAGATGCAGACGCACGCCGGCAAGCCCTGGAACTGCTCGACCTGCTCACCCCCATCGTCAAGTCCTGGCCCTCGGCGTTCTGCCTCAAGGCCAATGAACTGGCTATCCAGATCCTCGGTGGTCACGGCTATACCCGCGAGTACCCGGTCGAACAGTACTACCGCGACAACCGCCTCAACCCGATCCACGAGGGCACCGAGGGCATCCAGTCCCTCGACCTGCTCGGGCGCAAGCTGGCGCAGAACAACGGCGCCGGCCTCAAGCAATTGATCCGCCTGATCGCCGGCACCTGCGAGCGCGCCAGCCATCACCCGAACCTCGACGCGCTGCGTCAGCCACTGGAGCACCTGGTCACGCGGCTGCAGGCCGTCACCCTTGCCCTGCTTGGCGACCTGGCCAGCGGCAAGATCGCCGGCGCGCTGGCCAACTCGGCGCTGTACCTCAAGGTGTTTGGCCACTGCGTGATCGGCTGGCGCTGGCTGGAGCAGGCCATTCATGCCGAAGTTGGCCTGCTCAAGGGCAGCGATCGCGACTTCTATCAGGGCAAGCTCCAGGCCGCGCGTTATTTCCTCACCTGGGAAGTGCCGGGCTGCCATAATGACCTCGCTTTGCTCGAGGCCCGCGACGACACGTGCCTGGGCATGCAAGAGGGGTGGTTCTAGGGGGAGCCACCGCACACACGGAGGTTTCCGATGTTCGACTCCAGCACCTTGCTGCGCCAGCGTTTCAACGCGCTGCGCAGCACGGCCGAACTGTTCTCGCTTCGCCACGTGAAGCAATCGCACCAGTCACTGTCGGTTCGGCGCAATGTCGCCGAGCCGCCCTTCTTCAGCCAGGACGAGGGCGCCATGCTTACCGTGCGGGTTGCCGGCGTCGAGGCCTACGCGGCCACCGCCGACCTCTCCCAGGCCGGCCTGCAACGCGCCCTGGAACAGGCCGAGGCGCTGGCCCGGCGGATCAAGGCCAGCAGCCTGTTGGACCTGAGCGGCCAGCCAGCGCCATCCGGCCGTCACGATCACGTCTCGCCCAACTTCGAACAGGCACTGCCCAACCTCGCCGAGTGCCTGGAGCTGCTGGCCAAAGAATCGGCGAGCGTGCCGAAGGACAGTCGCCTGGTGGACTGGCAGGCGAGCCTGGGCATCAGCCTGGTCGAGCAAACCTACCTGAACTCCGCCGGCGCCGAACTGCGCCACGCCCAGCGCTTCATCTACCCAGGCCTGGGCGTCACCGCAAGCGACGGCCAGGACAGCCAGAGCCGCAGCCTGGGCCGGGAGAACTTCGGCCAGCAAGGCGGCTACGAGGTGATCGAGCGCTGCGGCCTGGTCGGCGCGGCACGGCGGGTGGCCGACGAGGCCCTGCAACTGCTGCTGGCCCCCAACACACCAAGTGGTAAGCGTGACCTGCTGCTGATGCCCGACCAGATGATGCTGCAGATCCATGAATCCATCGGTCACCCGCTGGAGATGGACCGCATCCTCGGCGACGAGCGCAACTACGCCGGCACCAGCTTCGTCAAAGCCACCGACTTCGGTCATCTGCAGTACGGCTCCAAGCGGCTCAACGTGACTTTCGACCCGACCATCGGCGAAGAGCTGGCCAGCTACAGCTTCGACGACGACGGCACCCCGGCCAGCAAGCAGTACCTGATTCGCGACGGCCTGCTGGTCCGTCCCCTGGGCGGCGCGCTGTCGCAGCTGCGCTCGGGCCTGGACGGTGTCGCCAACAGCCGCGCCTGTGGCTGGAACCGGGCACCGATCGACCGCATGGCCAACCTCAACATCGAACCGGGCGACCAGTCGCTGGAGCAGTTGGTCGGGGGTATCGAGCACGGCATCCTGATGCGCACCAACCGCTCCTGGTCCATCGACGATGCGCGCAACAAGTTCCAGTTCGGCTGCGAGTGGGGGCAGTTGATCGAGAACGGCGAACTCAAGGGCGTGGTGAAGAACCCGAACTACCGCGGCATCTCCGCCGACTTCTGGCGCAACCTGTCGGCGGTCGGCGACCGCAGCACCTTCCAGGTACTCGGCACACCCAACTGCGGCAAGGGTGAGCCCAACCAGGTGGTGCGGGTCGGCCATGCCTCGCCGGCCTGCGTGTTCAGCCAGATCGACGTCTTCGGAGGGGATGCCTGATGAGCTCCGTGTATCAACAACGCTTCGAAAGCCTGCTCGACAGCCTGAACGCCGCCGTGCAACCGGGCGAGCAGTTCACCCTCGGCTACAGTGCCGAACAATCGCAATTCGTGCGCTTCAACCACGCCAAGGTGCGCCAGGCCGGCCTGGTCAGCCAGGCCAGTGCGCAACTGCGCCTGGTGCGTGACGGGCGCCAGGCTGAACAGCAGATCACCCTGGGCGATGAGGCCGAACTCAATCGCCAGCGCCTGCACGAGGCACTGGCGCAATTGCGCCAGACCTTGCCTCTGCTGCCGCCGGATCCTTACCTGAGCCTCGACGAAAGCGCCTGGCACAGCCATAGCCTGCTGGAGCCGCCGCTGCCCGAGCTGGACGAGGTGCTGGCCCTGATCGAGCGCGAAGCGGGTGATCTGGACCTGGTCGGCATACACGCCGCCGGCCCCATCTGCCGGGGCTTCGCCAGCTCCTTCGGCGCCTTCGGCTGGCACCAGGCCAACAGCTTCAACATCGACTGGAGCCTGTTCCACGCCAACGGCCAGGCGGTCAAGGCCAATTACGCGGGGCAAACCTGGCGTGGCGAAAAATTCGCCGCGCGCCTGCGTCAGGCCCGTGAGCAGCTGGAGCATCTGGGGCGCCCGGCCATCACCCTCAAACCCGGCAGCTATCGCGCTTACCTGGCGCCCGCAGCGATGGACGAAATCGCCGGCATGCTCTGCTGGGGCGGCTTCTCCGCGCAGTCCCTGGCCACCGGCAACAGTTCGCTGCAACGCCTGTACAACGGCGACGCGCGGCTGAGCCCGCTGGTGAGCTTCAGCGAGCAGGTCAGTGGTTCACTGAGCCCGGCGTTCTCCGACGAAGGCTCGCCTCGTCGCGACCTGCTGCTGATTGGCGAAGGACGTGGGCTGGAGCGGTTGGTGAGCGCCCGTAGCGCCGCCGAGTTCAAGCTTGTGGCCAACGGCGCCGACAGCCATGAATCGCCCTGCGCGCTCAGCCTGGCGCCGGGCAACCTGCCCAGCGCGCAGATCCTTGAGCGCCTCGGCACCGGCCTGTACATCAGCAACCTCTGGTACCTGAACTATTCGGACCTGCCGGCGGCGCGCATGACCGGACTGACCCGCTTCGCCACGTTCTGGGTGGAGAACGGCAAGATCCAGGGGCCAGTGAGCACCATGCGCTTCGACGACAGCCTGTACAACCTGCTAGGCAGCCAGTTGGAAGACCTGACCCAGGAGCGCGAGATGATCCTGTCGACCAGCACCTATGGGCAGCGCAGTACCGGGTCGAGTCATCTGCCGGGGGCGCTGGTCAAAGGGTTGACCCTGACATTGTGATTGGCAGGTCCGGCCTGTTCGCCGGCAAGCCGGCTCCTACAGGGGGTTGCACGTAGGAGCAGGCTTGCCGGCGAACAGGCCTGAATGCAGAACAAAGAGAGGCCCCATGCCCGACCGTGCCCCGCTGGACCCCGTCACCGCCCGCTGGATCCCCTGGGTGGTGGCCATCGCCTTCTTCATGCAGTCGCTCGACGGCACCATCCTCAACACCGCGCTGCCGGCCATGGCCCGCTCCCTGGCCGAAGACCCGCTGCGCATGCAGGGGGTGATCATCGCCTACATGCTCACCGTGGCCCTGCTGATCCCGGCCTCGGGCTGGATCGCCGACCGTTTCGGGACCAAGCGCATCTTCTTCAGCGCCATCCTGTTGTTCAGCTTCGGCTCGCTGCTGTGTGCCATGGCCAACAGCCTGGGCTTCCTGATCCTGGCCCGGGTGATCCAGGGCCTGGGCGGCGCGCTGATGCTGCCGGTCGGGCGGCTGGTGGTACTGCGCGCCTACCCACGCACCGAACTGGTGCGGATCATGAGCTTCATCACCATTCCCGGCCTGCTCGGCCCACTGCTGGGCCCAACCCTGGGCGGCTGGCTGGTGGAGATCCTCACCTGGCACTGGATCTTCCTGCTCAACCTGCCGGTGGGCGCACTGGGTTGCTACGCGGTATGGAAGTTCATCCCTGACCTGCGCGGCGCCGAACGCACCACCTTCGACGGCCCGGGCTTCCTGCTGTTCGGCGCGGCGATGGTGCTGATCACCATCGCCATGGAAGGCCTGGGCGAACTGCACCTGCCGCATCTGCGGGTGATGTTGTTGCTGTTCGCCGGCATGGCTTGCCTGGCTGCCTACTGGCTGCGTGCCGGGCGTGATCCGGAGCCACTGTTCTCGCCGTCGCTGTTTCGCGTGCGCACCTTCGCCATCGGCATCCTCGGCAACCTGTTCGCCCGCCTGGGCAGCGGCGCCCTGCCCTTCCTCGTGCCCTTGCTGCTGCAGGTGGCGCTGGGCTATTCGCCGGCCCAGGCCGGCATGAGCATGATCCCGCTGGCGGCGGCGGCAATGGTTGCCAAGTCCGTCGCCCGGCCACTGATCGAGCGCCTGGGCTACCGCATCGTGCTCACCGGCAACACCCTGCTGCTGGGCCTGCTGCTGGCCAGCCTGGGGCTGGTCGACGAACAGACGCCCTATGCCTTGCTGCTGGCGCAACTGGCGCTGCTGGGGGCGGTGAACTCGATGCAGTTCACCGCAATGAACACGGTGACCCTGATCGACCTCGACGACGCCAGCGCCAGCAGCGGCAACAGCCTGCTGTCGGTGGTAGCACAGTTGTCGCTGAGCCTGGGCGTGGCCTGCGCCGGCGCCTTGCTCGGCGGCTTCACCGCGGCCGGCAGCGCCGAGGGCGTGGAGAGCACGCTGGGCGCATTCCAGCTGACCTTCGTCACCATCGGGGTGATGGCCATGCTGGCGGCGGCGATCTTCCTGCAACTGGCGCCGACAGACGGAAGGCGCGCCCGTCGTCCGGAACATCACGTCGAGTCGTAGGGCGAATGGCCACGAGGCTGGTAGACTGTGCGGCATTTTTCGCTTCGCACCGCAGGCCCGCCTCGTGACCGTTGAAACCACCGCCTTTGCCACCCTCCCGCTGTCCACCGCCATGCTGGCCAACCTGGACGCCCTGGGCTATGCCTCGATGACGCCGATCCAGGCCCAGAGCCTGCCGGTCATCCTCAAGGGCCAGGACCTGATTGCCCAGGCCAAGACCGGCAGCGGCAAGACCGCCGCCTTCGGCATCGGCCTGCTCAACCCGATCAACCCGCGCTACTTCGGTTGCCAGGCGCTGGTGCTGTGCCCGACCCGGGAACTGGCCGACCAGGTGGCCAAGGAGCTGCGCCGCCTGGCCCGCGCCGAGGACAACATCAAGATCCTCACCCTGTGCGGCGGCGTGTCGCTCGGCCCGCAGATCGCTTCGCTGGAGCACGGCGCGCACATCATCGTCGGCACCCCGGGCCGTATCCAGCAGCACCTGGACAAAGGCACCCTGGTGCTCGACGGGCTCAACACCCTGGTGCTCGACGAAGCCGACCGCATGCTCGACATGGGCTTCTTCGACGCCATCGCCAGCATCATCGGCAAGACCCCGTCGCGCCGCCAGACCTTGCTGTTCTCCGCCACCTACCCGGCCGGCATCGAGCAGTTGGCCAAGGACTTCATGCGCCAGCCACAGCAGGTCAAGGTCGAGGCGCTGCACAGCGACAGCCAGATCGAGCAGCGTTTCATCGAGATCGACCCGCAACAGCGCCTGGAAGCCGTGACTCGCGTGCTCGGCCACTACCGCCCGCAGTCCTGCGTGGCGTTCTGCTTCACCAAGCAGCAGTGCGAGGACCTGGTCACACACCTGACCGCCAAGGGCATCGTCGCCCAGGCCCTGCACGGCGACCTGGAGCAGCGCGACCGCGACCAGGTGCTGACGATGTTCGCCAACCGCAGCAGCTCGGTACTGGTGGCCACCGATGTGGCCGCCCGCGGCCTGGACATTGACGGCCTGGACCTGGTGATCAACGTCGAGCTGGCCCGTGACGCAGAGATCCATGTACACCGTGTCGGCCGGACCGGCCGTGCCGGCGAGAAAGGCGTGGCGATCAGCCTGGTGGCCCCGGCCGAAGGCCATCGCGCCCAGGCCAT
Source organism: Pseudomonas sp. MWU13-3659 (assembly GCF_023757525.1). Classification (NCBI taxonomy): domain Bacteria; kingdom Pseudomonadati; phylum Pseudomonadota; class Gammaproteobacteria; order Pseudomonadales; family Pseudomonadaceae; genus Pseudomonas; species Pseudomonas sp. MWU13-3659. The sequence goes on from NZ_JAMSHW010000001.1 coordinate 302,122, forward strand.
CGAGGACCTGCAGAACAAGCCGCTGCGCTGGGAGCAACTGGACAACCTCAAGAGCAAGGGTGGCGAGCCGCTGCTGCCGACGATGACCACCCTGTGCATCGGCGCCGGGCGCAAGGACAAGCTGCGCCCGGGCGACATCCTCGGCGCGCTGACCGGCGATGCCGGGCTGCCGGGCAAGCAGGTGGGCAAGATCGCCATCTTCGACTTCGTGGCGTTCGTCGCCGTGGAGCGGGCGGTGGCCAAGCAGGCCATGCAGCGGCTGAACAGCGGCAAGATCAAGGGCCGCGCCCTGAAAGTCCGCATCGTCTGATCTATTTGGGGCCGCTTTGCGGCCCTTTCGCGGCACAAGGCCGCTCCTACAAGGGATCGCGTACATCCTGTAGGAGCGGCCTTGTGCCGCGAAAGGCTGCAAGGCAGCCCCGGCAATTCTGAAGAGGTAACACCGTGCACTCCACCGACGTGATCATCCTCGGCGCCGGCGCCGCCGGCCTGATGTGTGCCCTGCTCAGCGCCCAGCGCGGGCGCCGGGTGCTGGTGCTCGACCACGCCAACAAGCCGGGCAAGAAGATCCTCATGTCCGGCGGCGGGCGCTGCAACTTCACCAACATGTACACCGAACCCGCCAACTTCCTCTCGCACAACCCGCACTTCTGCAAGTCGGCGCTGGCCCGCTACACCCAATGGGACTTCATCGAGCTGGTGTGCAAGCACGGCGTGCCGTACCACGAGAAGAAGCTCGGCCAGCTGTTCTGCGACAACAAGTCCAGCGACATCCTCGACATGCTGCTGGCCGAGTGCGATAACGCGGGCGCCGAATTGCGCATGAACACCAGCATCGAACAGATCGAGAAAACCGAGGCCGGCTACACCTTGCAGACCAGCGCCGGGCCGTTCGCCTGCCAGTCGCTGGTGATCGCCACCGGCGGCCTGTCGATCCCGACCTTGGGCGCCACCGGTTTCGGCTACCAGGTCGCCCGCCAGTTCGGCCATGAGCTGCTGCCGACCCGCGCCGGCCTGGTGCCGTTCACCATCACCGAGCCCCAGCTCAAGGCACTGTGCACCGAGTTGTCCGGCACCTCGCTGGATTGCGTCGCCAGTTGCAACGGCACGAGCTTCCGCGAAAACCTGCTGTTCACCCACCGCGGCCTGAGCGGCCCGGCGATCCTGCAGATCTCGTCGTTCTGGGAGGCCGGCGACACGGTCGAGATCAACCTGCTGCCCGACCGCGATGCGCTGGAGTGGCTGCAGGGCCAGCAGGTCGAACGCCCCAACAGCGAGCTGAAGACTGTGCTGGGCGAGGTGTTCACCCGCAAGCTGGCCACCCTGCTGGCCGAGCAGTGGTTCGTTTCGAAACCCTTGAAACAGTACACGCCGGCAGAATTGACCCAGATCGCCGAGAAACTGTCGGCCTGGCAGGTGGTGCCTTCAGGCACCGAGGGCTATCGCACCGCCGAGGTCACCCTGGGTGGCGTCGATACCCGCGAAGTGTCGTCCAAGACCATGGAATCGCTGAAGAGCCCGGGGCTCTACTTCATTGGCGAGGTGCTGGACGTGAGTGGGCACCTGGGCGGTTTCAACTTCCAGTGGGCCTGGGCTTCGGCCAACGCCGCGGCGCAGTTCGTGTAGAGTAGAATCCATTCAGCAGCACGGAACGCTTCTTGCTGGTCTGTGCTCGGAGTGCCATTTTCGGGGCAGCCTTGCAGCCCTTCGCCGGCAAGCCGGCTCCTACAGGAAAGCGCAATCTCTTGTAGGAGCCGGCTTGCCGGCGAACGGCCTCAACGGTATTCATCTGAACTCAGCCCAGGGCCATCATGTCATCGAGCTCGTTCCGCCATTCATTGCGTCGCCTGTGGGGCCAAGACAAGTTCAGCTACGCCATCCGCGTGACCATCGCCCTCACCGGCAGCATGGCCTGGTGCTGGTACCAGAACGAGATGAGCCTGCTGATTCCATTGTTCCTCGGCATCATCGCCAGCGCCCTGGCCGAGACCGACGACGGCTGGCAGGGCCGCCTCAGCGCCCTGGCCGTCACCCTGGTGTGCTTCGCCATCGCCGCCCTGTCGGTGGAGCTGCTGTTCCCCTACCCCTGGATCTTCGCTGGCGCCCTGGCCCTGGCGGCCTTCGGCCTGACCATGCTCGGGGCCCTGGGCGAGCGCTACGGCGCGATCGCCTCGGCGACGCTGATCCTGTCGGTGTACACCATGATCGGTGTGGACCAGCGCGGCGGCGAAGTCAGCGACTTCTGGCACGAGCCCTTGTTGTTGGTGGCTGGCGCGGCCTGGTACGGGTCGCTGTCGGTGCTGTGGCAGGCGCTGTTCTCCAACCAGCCGGTGCAGCAGAGCCTGGCCAAGCTGTTCTACGAGCTGGGCAGCTACCTCAAGCTCAAGGCCAGCTTGTTCGAACCGGTGCGCACCCTCGACGTCGAGGCCACGCGCCTGGAACTGGCCAAGCAGAATGGCAAGGTGGTGGCCGCGCTCAACGCCGCCAAGGAGATCATCCTGCACCGGGTCGGCAACAGCCAACCCAACTCCAAGGTCAGCCGCTACCTCAAGCTGTATTTCCTGGCCCAGGACATTCATGAGCGGGTCAGCGCCTCGCACTACCCCTACAACGCCCTGACCGATGCGTTTTTCCACAGCGACGTGATGTTCCGCTGCCAGCGCCTGCTGCGCAAACAGGGCGCGTCCTGCCAGGAACTGGCCCGGTCGATCCGCTTGCGCCAGCCCTTCGTGCTGGCCAGCGGCTACCCCGAGGCCCTGGAAGACCTCAATGCCTCGCTGGAGCACCTGCGCATCCAGAGCAACCCGGCCTGGCGCAGCCTGTTGCGCTCGCTGCGGGCACTGGCGGCCAACCTGGCGACCCTCGACCGCCTGCTCAGCGCCGCCAGCAACCCCGACAGCCTGGCCGATGCCAGCGACAGCAGCCTGCTCGACCGCTCGCCACGCACATTGAAGGATGTCTGGACGCGCCTGCGCACCCAGCTGACCCCGACCTCGCTGCTGTTCCGCCATGCCCTGCGCCTGCCCCTGGCGCTGTCGATCGGCTATGGCATGGTGCACTTGATCCACCCGACGCAGGGTTACTGGATCATCCTCACCACCTTGTTCGTCTGCCAGCCCAACTATGGCGCCACCCGACGCAAGCTGGTGCAGCGGATCTTCGGCACGGCCATCGGCCTGACCGTGGGCTGGGCGCTGTTCGACCTGTTCCCCAACCCGTTGATCCAGTCGGCCTTCGCCGTGGTGGCCGGGGTGGTGTTCTTCGTCAACCGCACCACCCGCTACACCCTGGCCACGGCGGCGATCACCCTGATGGTGCTGTTCTGCTTCAACCAGATCGGCGATGGCTACGGCCTGTTCCTGCCGCGCCTGTTCGATACCCTGGTCGGCAGCCTGATCGCCATCCTCGCGGTGTTCCTGTTCCTGCCCGACTGGCAGGGCCGACGCCTGAACAAGGTGTTGGCCAACACCCTGGCCTGCGCCAGCCAGTACCTGCGCCAGATCATGCAGCAGTACGCCCACGGCAAGCGCGACGACCTCGCCTACCGCCTGGCCCGGCGCAACGCGCACAACGCCGATGCGGCGCTGTCGACCACCCTGGCCAACATGCTCATGGAGCCTGGGCATTTCCGTAAGGAGGCCGATGTGGGCTTCCGCTTCCTGGTGCTGTCGCACACCTTGCTCAGCTACCTCTCGGGGCTGGGGGCACACCGCGACACGGCGCTGCCGGCCGAGGTGCACGAGCAACTTATCGAGGGGGCCGGGCAAGCGTTGGCCGCGAGCCTCGACGAGATCGCCAATGGCCTGGCGGCGCGGCTGCCGGTTGCGATTCACAGCGATGCCGAGGAGGCACTGGCCAACAGCCTGGAGCAGATGCCCGAGGAACTGGATGAGCATCAGCGCCTGGTGCAGTCGCAACTGGCGTTGATCTGCCGCCAGTTGGGGCCTTTGCGCACGCTGGCCGGGCATCTGATCAAGGAAGGCGAGCCCGCATGAGGTGATAGCCTTTTCGCCGGCAAAGCCGGCTCCTACAGATGCAGCGAAAACCCGCAACCTGTAGGAGCCGGCTTTGCCGGCGAACGGGCCCTCACGTCAAAAGCCATGCTGGCGCAACAACCGGTCATAGCTCCCGTCGGCCTTCATCGCCGCAATGGCCTTCTCGAAGCGCTTGACGATCTGCTGGTGCCCGGGATGCTTGAGACTCACCAGGATATGCAGGCTGTTTTCCGCCAGCGGCGGTTCGACGAAGGTCACCGCCTCGCGCACCTGTGGCGGCTCGCGCTGCAGGTTGTAGCGCGCCACATACTCGTCCTCCACCGCCAGGTTGACCCTGCCCGCTGCCAACATGCGCACTGCCGACGAAAAGCTGCGCACCGGCACCTTGTTCAGCCGGGTATCACTGTCGAAAGCCGGTGAATAGGCGTAGTCACGCACCACGGCAATGCTATAGGGGTAGAGGTCGGCGAGTTTCTGGTAGCCGAAGGTTTCACCTTCATGCTTCAGCAGGCGAATGCGGTTGGTGAGGTAAGCATCCGAGAACTGGCCGATGCGGGTGCGCTCGTCATTGAACCATGCGTTGATCAACACGTCGTAGCGCCCTTCCCCCACCCCCATCAGCGCCCGGGCCCAGGGCACCTCTTCGAACTCGGTGGCATAGCCGGCACGCGTGAGGGCGGTGGTGACGATATTGGTCGCCAGGCCGCCGCCGGGCATCCCGCTGTCGGTGAAGGGCGGCCAGCTGTCCGCCACCAGGCGCAGCTTCTCCAGGCCGGAGGCCGGACCTGCGCACAACACACACAGCAATCCAAGAACGCAAAGCAGTGGCCGCATGCTCAAATCCTTTCGCAGTGGGGGGCACACGCTGGAAATGGCGATCTTCGCTACAGACCTTGCAGATTACACAAAGCCTGTGGCCGACGGCAGCGGCAAGTAATATCAAATAGCCTCTATTTTGGTCGAACTACAGGGTCCTCAGTGCCGCAACGCCTGGTAAGCGTAGCAAGCGATCTGCGCGTCCTGGACTGCGACGCCGGTCAAGTCCGCCACAGTCAACTGTTCGTCACTGGTGCGCCCCATGCTGGGATTGCCGAGCAAGGCGCCAAGTTCCAACAGGCGCGAGCGCTCGAGCAGCCCGGCCTGCAACGCATGGGAGACCTCGCCGTACTGGCTGCATTGACTGAGCGAATCGACTACGACCAGGTCGGCCTTCGCCACCAGACATGCAGCGAGTTCCTGCTTGCCAGGCGCATCGGCACCGACTGCGGTGATATGAGTGCCAGGGCGGACCCAATCGCGTTCGAGCAGGGCTTCACGCGAAGGCGTTGCGCTGATGATGAGGTTCGCGGCCTCTGCCACGGACTGCGGCTCACGTTCCAGGCGTACCGTGAAGCCCAGCCGCTCGGCGAAATCACGGTAACTGGCCAGCCCAGCTTCGCTGCGGCCCCAGGCACTCAACTCGCGGCAGGGGGTGACCGGCATCAGTTGCTCAAGCTGCATGCGTGCCTGGGTGCCGGTGCCCAGGATGCCAATGCGCTCGACTTGGCGTGGCGCCAGCAACCGCGCCACGATGCGCCCGGCCAGGGCGGTGCGCATGCCGGTCAGCCAGCCCTGGTCGGCCAGCAGGGCCAGCGGTTGGCCCGTGCGCGCGCTGAACACCAGCATCAGGCCGTCGTTGCTTGCCAAGCCCTGCGCGGGGTTGTCGTAGAAACCCGTGGATACCTTGACGGTGAAGGTATCGCCGCCTTCGAGGTAGGCGGACTTCACGCAGCAGTCGCCATTGGCCTGGGCAAACGCGAAAGCCTGCACGGGGGGCACCTGGACCCGCCCCTGTGAATAGGCCACGAAGCCCTGCTCCAGCCAGCGCACGGCCTCGTCGAGGTCCAGGCTGGCGATGATCGCGTCACGTTCATGGATTTTCATGCCATGGCCTCGAGGAAAGTCTCCAGCTTCACGTTGCGCCCGCACAAGACCACCGCCACTTTCTTGCTCTGGTAGTCTCCCGCGACCTGCTTCATGCCTGCCAGGGCCACCGCGGCGGCACCCTCGATGATCCAGCGCTCGCAAGCGGCGGCGTCACGCATGGCCTGCTTGATTTCATCTTCACTGACCAGCACGGTTTTCTTCAGCAGCCGCTGGAGAATCGGGAAGGTGACGGCGTCCTGTTCCACGCCTCCGGCGGTCCCATCGGACAGCGTGGGTTGCTCCTCCATGTCGATGATCCGGCCAACCTCGAGCGAGCGCTGCAAGGTCGGCGCATTAGCCGGCCAGCAACCGATGATTTCGGTCGAAGGGGACAACCTGTGCAAGGCGGTGGCGATGCCGGACACCATGCCGCCGCCACCCACGGCGACGAACACCGCATCCAGGTCCGGCGCCTGGTCGAACAACTCCATGCCGATGGTGCCCTGCCCGGCGATTACTTCCAGGTCGTTGTAGGGCGAGACGAACGGCTTGCCGTGGCGTTCGGCTTCGCGGCGGGCCTGCATTTCGGCGCCAAGGGAATCGACGTCCAGCACCGACACCTCGGCGCCGAGCTGACGCATGGCCTCGATCTTCACGGGCGAGGCTTCATGGCTGACATGCACGGTCACCGGCACGCCAAGTAGCTGCCCGGCCAGCGCCAGCCCCTGACCATGATTGCCGGAAGAGGCCGCGATTACGCCCTTGGTACGTTGCTCGGCACCCAGCAGCCGCAGCTTGTTGCTGGCGCCGCGAAACTTGAAGGAGCCGGTGAGCTGAAGGTGTTCGCACTTCAGGTGGACGTCGCATCCTGTCATGGCCGAAAGGCCGGGGCTACGCGTCAGCGGCGTCACCGGCACCTGGGGGCGCAGGGCGGCATGGGCCAGGTGGATGGACTGGTACAGCTGATCGAGCGCAATGTCGTCGATTGCCACGGGTGGATACTCCTGGGTCAGACGGCGGGTACAGGCCGCCATCAATGGAATAAAAATCCACCGTAGAATATTTTTCCACTAAAAACAAGCCGGCAACAGACCACTGCCGCGCAGGCCTCAGGCCTCCCGGGCAATCTTCACGTACTTGTAGATCGTCGCCCGGCCCATGCCCAAGACATTGGCCACGTAGTCGTAGGCGCTGCCGCCGCGGAAAGCCCCTTCACCGTGCAGCGCCTCCACCAGCTCGCGCTTGTGCTCGCGGGTGAGGCCATCGAGGCTCAGGCCATGCTCCCTGAGCCAGCCATGCAGGAAGGTGTTGATGCGCTCCTGCCAATCGTCGCGGAACAGCACGTCGGGCTGGGGCAGCAAGCGGCTGGCCTGGAAGAACAGGTCCAGCGCCTGCTTGGCCTGCTCCAGCACCGAGACATTGAAATTGATGCACAGCAGCGCCTCAGGAACCCCAGCGTCATCGACCATGACGCTACTGATCGAGCGAACTTTCTGACCGTTCCAATTGAGTTTTTCGTAGGGCCCCAACGGCGTGTCGGTGCTCAGCTCACCTGGCAGGTCCTCGAGCGCCGAGTCATCACCCAACTGCCGCTTGGAGATGTTGTTGGCGATATGCACCACGGTCTGGCTGCGCAGGTCATGGACCACGACTTCGGCGTGGGGGAACAGCAGGGTGGCGACACCATCGGCCATGGCGGCGTAGTTGCTGAAACGTGCGTTGATGGCCTTGGCAGACATCGGAACATCCTGAAAATTGGGTGTGGTGTGAAGAGACCGCGCGGCCCCCTGTAGGAGCGGCTTCAGCCGCGATACAAGCGACACGCTGCATGGCACCGGCTACGCCGGTGATCGCGGCTGAAGCCGCTCCTACAGAGGTTGCATCGCACGCCCCGCTCAGGGATAGCCCAGCACTTCGCGGATCTGGCGCAGATGCTGGATGATCCACTGCTTGTCGATGGCGCCCCAGTCACGGATGCGGTAATGCCCGGCATGGTTGCGCGCCCCGGCCTGCTGCTCGAACTCGCAGACGATATCCAGGTCAGCCAGGGCGGTGATGGTGTCCTGGGCGGTGCGCCGCGGCATGCCGGTGGCCTCCATCAATGCCGGTACGCTAGTGGCGGTCTGGCTGTCGATCAGCCAGGCCACGTACAGGCGGCGGTAGAAGCTGCTGCGGGTCTTGCTCACTTCCGTGGTCATGGGGTGCTTGTCCCTCAGGTGTTGCCTGGCAGCTCCCGATAGGTCAGGTAGACGCGCAGGTCGAATTCCAATTGGTGGTAGTCCGGCTCCATATGCTGGCAGAGCTGATAGAACGCCTTGTTATGGTCGCGCTCCTTCAGATGCGCCAGCTCATGCACCACGATCATGCGCAGGAACTGCGGCGCAGCCTCCTTGAACAGCGAGGCGACGCGGATCTCCTTCTTCGCCTTGAGCTTGCCACCCTGCACCCGCGACACCGCGGTGTTGAGCCCCAACGCGCGATGGGTGAGGTCCAGGCGGTTGTCGAACAGCACCTTGTCCAGCGGCGGCGCGCTGCGCAGGTATTGTTGCTTGAGGTCCTGGGCGTAGGTGTACAGCGCCTTGTCGTTCTGCACCGCGTGACGCTCGGGGTAACGCTGCTGCAGATAGTCGCCCAGGCGTTGGCTGGCGATCATCTGGCGCACCTGTTCCTGGAGGTGAGGCGGGTAGGCTTGCAGATAGCGAAGTGCGGTCATGGCGGGTGGGTCGGACTGGGAAGACGCGAGTGTAGCCAATCACGGGGTCCAGGGGAAAATCGGCGCAAAGCCACTGGCATCGCTGGCAGTCATCGGGCGGGCGACCAGGAACCCCTGCACATAGGTGCAACCGCTGCTCTTGAGCCAATCGGCCTGGGCTTTGGTTTCAACGCCCTCGGCGATCACCGTGATGCCATAGTCGGCGCACAGGCCGATGACACTGCGGGCCATGGCGATGTCCGCCGCCGATTCCGGCAGCCGCGCCACCAAGTGGCGGTCGATCTTCAACGTGTCGATGGGCAGGTCGCGCAACATGCGCAACGAACAGTCGCCAGCGCCAAAATCATCCAGCGCCACGCGAATGCCCAGCTCACGCAGACGATGCACCTGCTTCACCGCGGCGTCGATGTTGTACATCAGCGAAGTCTCGGCCACTTCCACTTCCAGCTGGGCCGGCTGTAATCCATGCTCGTCGAGCACCCGCGCCAGCTCGTCGGCCAGGCCCGGCATGGCGAACTGCGCCCGGCTGAGGCTGATCCCCAGGACCAGCTGCGAGCCGAAGCGCTCGTCCCACTCCCGGCGCTGGGCGGCGCCCTTGCGGTAGATCCAGCTGGCCAGGCGGTTGATCAGCCGTGCCTCTTCCAGCAACGGGATGAACAGCCCGGGCGGCACATCGCCGACGCTCGGGTGCTGCCAGCGCAGCAGCGCTTCGAAGCCGCGCAGGCGACCATCGGCAAAGGCTACCTGGGGCTGGTAGACCAGCGTGAAGTCGTTCTGCTCGATGGCTTCGCGCACACTGTCTTCGAGCATCAGCCGCGAACGGGCGCGGCCATTGAGCTCTTCGTCATAGAAGCGATATTGCTGGCGCCCGGCTTGCTTGGCCGCATACATGGCAGCGTCGGCCGCGCGCAGCAGCCCTTCGACGTTGGCGCCGCAGTCCGGGTAGGTGGCGATACCGATGCTCACGCCGAGGCTGACTTCCAACCCATCGAGTTGCTGGAAGCTGCACATCCGTTCGAGCAGTTTCTCGGCATAACGCCCGGCCTGCTCCGGGTAGGGCAAACCGTCGAACAGCGCGGTGAACTCGTCCCCACCCATGCGCGCCAGCAATGCCTCGCTGCCCAGGCATTCCTTGAGCTGCTCGGCGACCCAGCGCAGCACCTTGTCCCCGGCTTCATGCCCGAGCAGGTCGTTGATCCGCTTGAAACCGTCCAGGTCCATGTACATCAGGGCACGGACCTTGTCGGAGCGCTCGTTGCGCATCAACGCGCCCTCGGCGGCCTGGTAGAAACCACGGCGGTTGAGCAGGCCTGTCAGCGGGTCGGTGACCGCCTGGTACTCCAACTGCTGGTGCAGGCTGCGCACCACCGACATGTCCAGCACCGTCACCACCATCGCCCGCTGCTCGGCGGGCAGCGGCGCGCAGGAAAGTGCCACAGGTATCAGCTGGCCGTTGACCGAGCGCAATTGCGCGTCGTGGACCCGGAAGATCTGGCGCTTGAGGTAAGCCTGGTAAAAGTCCGACTCATGCCACAGGTTGGCGCATGGCAACTGGATCAGGTCCAGCACATGCGCGCCCTGCAGCTTCTCCACCGGTGTGTCGAGCAGGCGCGAGATGGCCGGGTTGGCGAAATTGATGGTGCCCGACTCGTCCACCACCAGGATGCCCTCGGCGGCGTTTTCCAGGATCGAGGCATTGAAGGCACGGGCCGATTCCAGCTCGCGGGTCAGGCTCTGCAGCATGCGCCGATTGCGCTGTTGTTCGAGCAGCGCCTGGACTTTCGGCTTGAGGATCTGCGGGTCGAACGGTTTGAACAGGTAGTCCACCGCGCCATTGGCGTAGCCCTTGAGCACGGCGGCCTCGGACTGTTCATTGGCGGTGAGGAAAATGATCGGCGTCAGCCGGGTGCGTTGGCTGCCACGCATCAGCCGGGCGACCTCGAAGCCGTCCATCTCGGGCATCTGCACATCGAGCAGCACGAGGTCGACCTCGTTTTCCAGCAGGGCACTCAGGGCTTCCATCCCTGAGCTGGCGGTCAATACTTGCCAGTCCTGGCGGGACAGCAAGGCCCGCATGCTGATGAGATTCTCCGGATAATCGTCTACGACGAGCAGAACCGAGCGATTGTCCGGTGGTTGAGTGTGAGCGACATCCATGCTGCTTCTCTTGTTAGGCCGATTACGACGAGCCATTGGATCCGATCTTTACTCTAGACTCGGCGACCGAAGACGCAACGCGTGCAGATGGCTATAAGCCATCGGAAGTGATGTTAGCCGACTAACGGTATAAGCGCCGCGCGAGCGACACATGAACGTGCGGGAGCGGGCTTACCAGCCAAAGCCTTGCGCGACGCCTGTAGGAGCGGCCTCGTGCCGCGAAAGGGCCGCAAAGCGGCCCCGGCGATCTTTGTTCAACCTGAAATCCTGGGGCCGCTACGCAGCCCTTTCGCGGCACAAGGCCGCTCCTTCAGGGGCCGGTGTGAATCATGAACACCTGCGAGACTGTCACGCCCCTCAAGGGAAAAGGCATAGGGGATTCACACGCACAAAAAAAACCCGCATCGCTGCGGGTTCTTTCGTGAAGCGGCGCCGGATCAGTTGATCTTGGCGGCCAGCTCGCCCTTGGCGTAGCGCTGGAACATGCCTTCCAGGGAAATCGGCTTGATCTTCGAGGCGTTGCCGGCAGTGCCGAAGGCTTCGTAGCGAGCGATGCACACGTCACGCATGGCCTTGACGGTTTCACCGAAGAACTTGCGTGGGTCGAACTCGCTCGGGTTCTGCGCCATCAGGCGACGCATGGCGCCGGTGGAGGCCAGGCGCAGGTCGGTGTCGATGTTGACCTTGCGCACGCCATACTTGATGCCTTCGACGATCTCTTCGACCGGCACGCCGTAGGTCTCTTTGATGTCGCCACCGTACTGGTTGATGATCGCCAGCCACTCTTGCGGCACCGAGGACGAACCGTGCATCACCAGGTGGGTGTTGGGGATGCGCTTGTGGATTTCCTTGATACGGTCGATCGCCAGCACGTCACCGGTCGGTGGCTTGGTGAACTTGTAGGCGCCGTGGCTGGTACCGATGGCGATGGCCAGGGCGTCCACCTGAGTCTTCTTGACGAAGTCGGCGGCTTCTTCCGGGTCGGTCAGCATCTGGCTGTGGTCCAGCACGCCTTCGGCGCCGATGCCGTCTTCTTCACCGGCCATGCCGGTTTCCAGCGAACCCAGGCAACCCAGCTCGCCTTCCACCGAAACACCGCAGGCGTGCGCCATGGCAACGGTCTGCTGGGTGACGCGGACGTTGTACTCGTACTCGGTCGGGGTCTTGCCGTCTTCACCCAGCGAGCCGTCCATCATCACCGAGCTGAAGCCCAGCTGGATCGAGCGCTGGCACACGTCAGGGCTGGTGCCGTGGTCCTGGTGCATGCACACCGGGATGTGCGGGAACTCTTCGATGGCCGCCAGGATCAGGTGGCGCAGGAACGGGGCACCCGCGTACTTGCGCGCACCGGCGGAGGCCTGGACGATGACCGGAGAGTCGGTCTTGTCGGCGGCTTCCATGATGGCGCGCATCTGCTCAAGGTTGTTGACGTTGAAAGCTGGAACGCCGTAACCGAACTCGGCGGCGTGGTCCAGCATCTGGCGCATGCTAATGAGTGCCATTGTGTATCTCTCTCCCGACAAGCGTCGTTGTTTCGTGCAAGCCTGCCGCAGGGGCGGTTGCTGTTCAAGTAGTGTGGGCCATCCATGCGGCCCGGCCAGTCACGGTGCCTTGCAGCCCCGCCCAATCAGATCGTTGGTCGCCACCCAGTACACCAGGCCTTCATTGCCTTTGGTGTGCAGGGCCAGCACGCCATCGCTGTACAGCGCGCCCGAGGCGCCCGGCTCGGACTTGAGCCGGTAGACCTGGTCGCCGCCGCCGAGGCGCACGTCGACCGCATCCTGTTTTGCGTCAGCGAAACGCCACAACACCTCGGCCTGGCTGTCGCAGACCCAGCGGGTCCAGTTGTCCGCCGGGGCAGGCTGGGCAGGTTGCAGCATCGAGCAGCCTGCCAGAGTCGCCAGGGCCAGAGCGGCCAGAAGCGCTTTCATCTTAAAACCTCGTTGAGGGCTGCTATGCAGCCCATCGCCGGCAAAGCCGGCTCCTACAAGGATCGCGTCGCCTGTAGGAGCCGGCTTTGCCGGCGATGGGCCGCACAGCGGCCCCAATGTCCAAGACCACGAAACCTGCTTTAGGTTGCCCGCCACCCGATCAAGGGCAGCCCGCCGCCTTGCGCTGGTGTTCGTCGTCGTATTTTTCCAGGCCGTCCGGGCCCAGGCGCTTGTTGATCACCGGCGCGGTCTCGGCCTGCCACTGGGACTGGTAGCAGCCGCCCTGGGGCGGCTGCGCCGGGTCTGCGTCGCTGCCCCGGTTGCTGGAGCAGGCGCCCAGCAACACGGCCACGATCATCACAGGCAATTGCTTGACCATCAGGTCGCTCCCTTTGCCAGGCGCCTTCAAAATCAGGCCTTGGCCCGCTCTTCCAGGATTGCCACCGCTGGCAGGACCTTGCCCTCGACGAACTCGAGGAACGCGCCACCACCGGTAGAAATGTAGGAGATATCGGCACCAACGCCATACTTGTCGATGGCCGCCAGGGTGTCACCGCCACCGGCGATGGAGAACGCGGCGCTGTCGGCGATGGCCTTGGCCAGCACCTTGGTGCCGTTGCCGAACTGGTCGAACTCGAACACGCCAACCGGACCGTTCCACAGGATAGTCTTCGAGGTCTTCAGCAACTCGGCGAACTGCTCGGCGGTCTTTGGGCCGATGTCCAGGATCATGTCGTCGGCCGCCACGTCGGCGATGGCCTTCACAGTGGCTTCGGCGTCTTCGGCGAATGCCTTGGCAACCACCACATCGACCGGCAGCGGCACGCTGACCTTGGCGGCGATGGCCTTGGCGGTCTCGACCAGGTCAGGCTCGTACAGCGACTTGCCGACCGGGTGACCGGCGGCGGCGAGGAAGGTGTTGGCGATGCCGCCACCGACGATCAGCTGATCACACACGGTGCTCAGGCTGTTCAGTACGTCCAGCTTGGTGGAAACCTTGGAGCCGGCGACGATGGCGGCCATCGGCTTGGCCGGGGCTTTCAGGGCCTTGCCCAGGGCATCCAGCTCGGCAGCCAGCAGCGGGCCTGCGGCCGCGACCTTGGCAAACTTGGCAACACCGTGGGTGGAACCCTCGGCGCGGTGGGCGGTGCCGAAGGCGTCCATGACGAACACGTCGCACAGGGCAGCGTACTTCTGCGCCAGCTCGTCGGCGTTCTTCTTCTCGCCCTTGTTGAAGCGCACGTTCTCGAACAGCACCAGGTCACCGGCCTTCACTTCGACGCCGTCGAGGTAATCGGCGACCAGCGGCACGTCGCGACCCAGGGCCTTGCTCAGGTAAGCGGCGACCGGCTTCAGGCTGTTCTCTTCGGAGAACTCGCCTTCGGTCGGGCGGCCCAGGTGCGAGCAGACCATTACCGCCGCACCCTTTTCCAGGGCCAGCTTGATGGTCGGCAGCGCTGCCAGGATACGCGCGTCGCTGGTTACCACACCGTCCTTCACAGGCACGTTGAGGTCTTCGCGGATCAGTACGCGCTTACCTTGCAGGTCGAGGTCGGTCATCTTCAACACGGTCATGAATGCAGTCCTTCAGGGCTGTTTGCTGCGGGTGGGGTGGACGACGTGCAGAAAGTGTTCGGCAACGTCGAGCATACGGTTGGCGAACCCCCATTCGTTGTCGAACCAGGCCAGCAGGTTCACCAGGCGTGGGCCTGAGACGCGGGTCTGGCTGGCATCGACGATGGCCGAATGCGGGTCATGGTTGAAATCACAGCTGGCGTGGGGCAGCTCGGTGTAGGCCAGCAGGCCTTTCAGCGGGCCGTCCAGGGCGGCCTCGCGCAGCACCCGGTTGACTTCCTCGGTGCTGGTGTCGCGGGAGGTCTGCAGGGTGATGTCCAGGCACGACACGTTGACAGTGGGTACACGTACCGCTTTGGCCTGGATTCGCCCGGCAAGTTCCGGCAGCAGGCGCTCGATGCCGCGCGCCAGGCCAGTGGACACCGGGATCACCGACTGGAACGCCGAACGGGTGCGGCGCAGGTCTTCGTGGTGGTAGGCGTCGATCACCGGCTGGTCGTTCATCGCCGAGTGGATGGTGGTGATCTGCACATACTCGATGCCGAAGGCTTGGTCCAGCACGCGCAGCAGCGGCACGCCGCAGTTGGTGGTGCACGAAGCGTTCGACAGCAGCAGCTCGTCGCCGGTCAGGCAATCCTGGTTCACGCCATAGACCACCGTGGCATCGACATCCGCCTCGCTGGCCATGGGCTGGGAGAACAGCACCCGGGGCGCGCCGGCGTCGATGAAACGCTGACCGTCGGCCCGGGTGTTGTAGGCACCGGAGCACTCCAGCACCAGGTCGATGCCCAGGGCCGCCCAATCGATGCCTTCAGGGGTGGCGCTGCGCAACACTTTCACGCAGTCGCCATTGATATGCAGACAGTCGCCGTCGACCTTCACCTCGCCGGGGAAACGCCCGTGGGTGGAGTCGAAGCGCGTCAGGTACTCCAGACTGGCCTGGTCGGCCAGGTCGTTCAGCGCGACGATCTCGAAACCGGCCTTCGCCCCTCGCTCAAACAGCGCGCGCAGGACACAGCGGCCGATGCGGCCGTAACCGTTGAGTGCAACTTTGTAGGGACGCGGGTGGGGCATAGGTAGCTCTTGAACTCCGGCGGTTGAACGGGGCCGCTGCGCGGCCCATTCGCGGCACAAGGCCGCTCCTACAGGGAACGGCATGCGCAGTGCCCTGTAGGAGCGGCCTTGTGCCGCGAACGAGGGCCAAAGGCCCTCGCCTTTCCTGTATCAGTCTTCCAGCAGCTCTTCGGCGGTGCCCAGGATGTTGTCCAGGGTGAAACCGAACTCCTCGAACAGCGCGCTGGCCGGCGCCGACTCACCGTAGGTGGTCATGCCGATCACGCGGCCTTCGAGGCCGACGTACTTGTACCAGAAGTCAGCATGAGCGGCTTCGATGGCGATGCGCGCACCGACTTGCAGCGGCAGTACCGACTGCTTGTAGGCGGCATCCTGGGCGTCGAACACGCTGGTGCTCGGCATCGACACGACGCGAACCTTGCGGCCCTGCTCGGTCAGCTTGTCGAACGCCTGAACCGCCAGGCCCACTTCGGAACCGGTGGCGATCAGGATCAGCTCTGGCTCGCCGGCGCAGTCTTTCAACACGTAACCGCCACGGGCGATATCAGCGATCTGCTGGGCGTCGCGTGGCTGATGCTGCAGGTTCTGGCGCGAGAAGATCAGCGCCGACGGGCCGTCCTTGCGCTCCAGGGCAGCTTTCCAGGACACGGCGGACTCGACCGCGTCGGCCGGGCGCCAGGTGTCCAGGTTAGGGGTGCTGCGCAGGCTGGTCAGCTGCTCGATCGGCTGGTGGGTCGGGCCGTCTTCGCCCAGGCCGATGGAGTCGTGGGTGTAGACGTGGATCACACGTTGCTTCATCAGCGCGGACATGCGCACCGCGTTGCGGGCGTACTCCATGAACATCAGGAAGGTCGCGCCGTAAGGGACCAGGCCGCCGTGCAGGGCGACGCCGTTCATGATCGCGGTCATGCCGAACTCGCGTACGCCGTAGAAGACGTAGTTGCCGCTGGCGTCGTTGGCTTCGACGCCCTTGCAACCTTTCCACAGGGTCAGGTTGGAGCCGGCGAGGTCGGCCGAGCCGCCGAGGAACTCAGGCAGCAGCGGGCCGAAGGCATTCAGGGCGTTCTGGCTGGCCTTGCGGCTGGCGATGGTTTCGCCCTTGGCGGCGACTTCCGCGATGTAGGCGGCGGCCTTTTCCGAGAAGTCAGCCGGCAGCTCGCCGCTCAGGCGACGCTTGAGCTCGCTGGCCAGCTCAGGGAAGGCAGCAGCGTAAGCAGCGAAGCGCTGGTCCCACTCGGCTTCGACTTTGGCACCATTGGCCTTGGCATCCCACTCGGCATAGATATCGGCCGGGACTTCGAACGGTGCGTGGTTCCAGTTCAGTTCCTTGCGGGCCAGGGCGATTTCGTCGTTGCCCAGCGGAGCACCGTGGCAGTCTTCCTTGCCCTGCTTGTTCGGCGAGCCGAAACCAATGATCGTTTTGCAGCAGATCAGGGTCGGACGGTCGCTCTTGCGCGCGGTGTCGATCGCGGTGCGGATCTCGTCGGCGTCATGGCCGTCGACGTTGCGGATCACCAGCCAGCCGTAGGACTCGAAGCGCTTCGGCGTGTCGTCGGTGAACCAGCCTTCCACTTCACCGTCGATGGAGATGCCGTTGTCGTCGTAGAAGGCGACCAGCTTGTTCAGGCCCAGGGTGCCGGCCAGCGAGGCGACCTCGTGGGAGATGCCTTCCATCATGCAGCCGTCGCCGAGGAACACGTAGGTGTTGTGGTCGACGATGTTGTGGCCTTCACGGTTGAACTGGGCGGCCAGTACTTTTTCCGCCAGGGCGAAGCCCACGGCGTTGGCCAGGCCCTGGCCCAGCGGGCCGGTGGTGGTCTCGACGCCCGGGGTGTAGCCGAACTCCGGGTGGCCCGGGGTGCGGCTGTGCAGCTGGCGGAACGACTTGAGGTCATCAATGGTGACGTCGTAGCCGGTCAGGTGCAGCAGCGAATAGATCAGCATCGAGCCGTGGCCGTTGGACAGCACGAAGCGGTCGCGGTCGGCGAAGCTCGGGTTGCTCGGGTTGTGCTTCAGGTAGTCGCGCCAAAGCACTTCGGCGATATCCGCCATACCCATGGGGGCACCTGGGTGGCCGCTGTTGGCCTTTTGCACGGCATCCATGCTGAGGGCACGAATGGCGTTGGCACGTTCACGACGGCTGGGCATCGCTGAGTCTCCTGGGGCTTGAATAAGTAGTGAAACGAAAAAAGGCGGCCATTTTCGCCCACTGCGGGGGCCGGGGGCAAACATTTAAGCGCCAAGCGGCAAGCTTTAAGCTGCAAGCCAAGATAGCGGGGCAGCTGATCTGCCCTTTATCTTGCGGCTTGGTGCTTGCCGCTTGCAGCCTGTCGCCAATATCAAAACTTTTTGATATTGGTCTTGCTAGGGCAACGATGCCTGTCTAGACTCCCGCCCCATGAACGTCAACGCCCCTATCACGCCTCAACGTAACGACGCACTGGCCGCCCTGTGCAAGGCCAGCGGCGACCCGTTGCGCCTGAACGTGCTGCGGGCGCTGGCCAACGACTCGTTCGGCGTGCTGGAACTGGCGCAGATCTTCGACATCGGCCAGTCAGGCATGAGCCACCACCTGAAAGTGCTGGCCCAGGCCGACCTGGTCGCGACCCGCCGCGAAGGCAACGCGATCTTCTACCGCCGCGCCCTGCCCGACAGCCAGCGCCTGGGCGGCCGCCTGCACACGGCGCTGCTCGAAGAGGTGGACGACCTCGCGCTGGCCCAGGACGTGCAAGCGCGCATCGCCCAGGTCCAACAGCGCCGCGCGGCCACCAGCCAGGACTTCTTCCTGCGCGTGGAAGAGAAGTTCCGCGCCCAGCAAGACCTGATTGCCGGCCTGCCGCAATACCGCGAGAGCCTGCTGGCGCTGCTCGACAACCTGAGTTTCGAGGCCGGCGCCAGTGCCCTGGAGGTCGGCCCCGGTGACGGCGGTTTCCTGCCCGACCTGGCACGGCGCTTCGCCCAGGTCACGGCCATGGACAACAGCCCGACCATGCTCGAACTGGCCCGCCAGGTCTGCGAGCGCAACGAATTGAGTAACGTAAACCTGCAGTTGGCCGATGCACTGGGTGCAACGGATGTGGAAGCCGACTGCGTCGTGCTGAACATGGTGCTGCACCATTTCAGCGACCCGGCCCTGGCCTTGCGCCTGCTGGCCAAACGGGTGAAGGCGGGCGGCAGCCTGCTGGTCACCGAGCTGTGCAGCCATGACCAGGGGTGGGCCCGCGAAGCCTGCGGCGACCTGTGGCTTGGCTTCGAGCAGGACGACCTGGCCCGTTGGGCCGACGCTGCCGGGCTGACCCCCGGGGACAGCCTCTACGTAGGCTTGCGTAACGGTTTCCAGATCCAGGTCCGGCACTTCCAGCGGGCCGCTGGCGACACACAACATCGGTAAATTTCAGGAACCCATCGAGATGAGCGAATACTCCCTTTTCACCTCCGAGTCCGTGTCCGAAGGGCATCCGGACAAGATCGCCGACCAGATCTCCGACGCAGTCCTGGACGCGATCATCGCCCAGGATAAATACGCCCGCGTCGCCTGCGAGACCCTGGTCAAGACCGGTGTCGCCATCATCGCCGGCGAAGTCACCACCTCGGCCTGGGTCGACCTGGAAGAGTTGGTGCGCAAAGTGATCATCGACATCGGCTACAACAGCTCCGACGTCGGCTTCGACGGCGCCACCTGCGCCGTGATGAACATCATCGGCAAGCAGTCGGTGGACATCGCCCAAGGCGTCGACCGCTCCAAGCCGGAAGACCAGGGCGCCGGCGACCAGGGCCTGATGTTCGGCTACGCCAGCAACGAGACCGACGTGCTGATGCCCGCCCCGATCTGCTTCTCGCACCGCCTGGTCGAGCGTCAGGCCGAAGCGCGCAAGTCCGGCCTGCTGCCTTGGCTGCGCCCGGACGCCAAGTCCCAGGTCACCTGCCGCTATGAAAACGGCCGGGTCGTGGGTATCGACGCCGTCGTCCTGTCCACCCAGCACAACCCTGAAGTGTCGCAGAAAGACCTGCAGGAAGCGGTGATGGAACTGATCGTCAAGCACACCCTGCCGGCCGAGCTGCTGCACAAGGGCACCCAGTACCACATCAACCCGACCGGCAACTTCATCATCGGCGGCCCGGTGGGCGACTGCGGCCTGACCGGTCGCAAGATCATCGTCGACAGCTACGGTGGCATGGCCCGCCACGGCGGTGGCGCGTTCTCCGGCAAGGACCCGTCCAAGGTCGACCGTTCGGCCGCTTACGCCGGCCGTTACGTAGCCAAGAACATCGTCGCCGCGGGCCTTGCCGAGCGCTGCGAGATCCAGGTGTCCTACGCCATCGGCGTGGCCCAGCCGACCTCCATCTCGATCAACACCTTCGGCACCGGCAAGGTGTCCGACGACAAGATCGTCCAGCTGGTACGCGAGTGCTTCGACCTGCGCCCGTACGCCATCACCAAGATGCTCGACCTGCTGCACCCGATGTACCAGGAAACCGCCGCCTACGGTCACTTCGGCCGTACCCCGCAGCAGAAGACCGTCGGCGACGACACCTTCACCACCTTCACCTGGGAGCGCACCGACCGTGCCCAGGCGCTGCGTGACGCTGCCGGCCTGTAAGCCTCCTACAGCGGTAAACGAAAGCCCCTGCCGAGCGATCGGCAGGGGCTTTTTCGTGAAATACCGGCTGACATTTCCCCGGCGCAGAATCCACCACCCCTGCCTAGGCTGAGCACTCCAAAGCGCCACGCAAGGAGGCTGGCCATGCTGCTGCGCCTGCTCATGCCATTGCTGTTCGTTCCTGGCCTGGCCCTGGCCGATCACGGGCCGTGTCCCGACTGGCCGGCACAGCGCGCCCGGGCCGAGGTCAGTCAACTGCTCAAGACCCTCGCCCACTGGGACGATCACTATCATCGCCAGGGCGTCGCGCTGGTGGCGGACGAACTCTACGACCAGAGCCGCCAACACCTTCGGCACCTGCAAGGCTGTTTCGACCTGGCGAGCAACGATGCTCCCCTGGCCAGCGCACGTGGCCAGGTCCCTCACCCGGTGCCGCACACCGGCGTCGACAAGCTGCGCGACGAGCCTGCGGTACAGCGCTGGCTTCAGGGCCGGCAGGGCGTGTGGATACAGCCCAAGGTCGATGGCGTGGCCGTGTCACTGGTGTACCAACAAGGCCATCTGACCCAGTTGCTCAGCCGAGGTGATGGCGTGCTGGGGCATGACTGGAGCCGACACATCCCCCGGCTGGGTCGTATCGTGCGGCAACTGCCGCAACCGCTGGACACCGTTTTCCAAGGCGAACTCTACTGGCGCCTCGCCGACCACGTGCAAGCCGAGGCGGGCAGCGCCAACGCGCGAGGCATCGTCGCCGGGTTGCTGGCACGCAAGCAACTGAGCGACGAGCAGGGCGCGGGCATCGGCCTGTTCGTCTGGGACTGGCCCTCGGGGCCAGACACCCAGGCTGAACGGTTGGTACAACTGACCGCCCTGGGCTTTGTCGACAGCCAGCGTTTCAGCGTCGCCATCGAGGGTTTCGACGCCGCGGCGCACTGGCGCCAGCACTGGTACCGGACCGCCCTGCCCTTTGCCACCGACGGCGTGATCCTGCGCCAGGACAGCCGACCACCGGCACAGCGCTGGAGAGCCCAGGCCCCTTACTGGATCGCCGCCTGGAAATACCCCTTCAGCCAGGCCCTGGCACAGGTTCGCGACGTTCGCTTTCGCATCGGCAGGACCGGGCGAATCACACCGCTTTTGCAACTGGAACCTCTTCAGTTGGATGACCGGCGGATCAGCCAGGTCAGCCTCGGTTCACTGGCCCGCTGGGCGCAACTGGACATCCGCTCGGGTGACCAGGTGGCGGTAAGCCTGGCGGGCTTGACCATCCCACGGGTGGAAAGCGTGGTACATCGCAGCCCGCTGCGCGCGGCAGTGGTCGCGCCCGATCCAGCGGACCATCACTTCCTGAGCTGCTGGCAGGCCAGCGCGGCCTGCCAGCAGCAGTTTCTCGCCCGCCTGGCCTGGCTGGGTGGCAACAAGGGGTTGGACATGGCCGGGGTCGGTTCCGGCGTCTGGCGCCAACTGGTCGAAAGCGGAAAGGTCACCACCTTGAGCGATTGGCTGGAGCTGACCCGGGAGGACCTGCTGGAAGTGCCGGGTATCGCCCAGACGCGAGCCGAACGCTTGCTACAGGCGTTTTCCCGTGGGCGCCGGCAACCTTTCGAACGTTGGCTGCGGGGCCTTGGCCTGCCGGCCCCAAGCCATTTCTCGCCAGGGGCCGACTGGTCCGCCCTGGCCTCCAGAAACATCGAGCAATGGCTTGCCGAACCGGGTGTCGGTGCCGGTCGCGCCGCGCAATTGCAGGCATTCCTCTCCCATGAGCAGGTGCAAGCCTTGGCCCAACGCCTGCGCGCCCATGAAATCGAGGGTTTCTAATTTCCTCGGATCAGGGCAGCATTTCGCTTTCCGTTGCCCAGCCTTCGAATGGAGTCCCTGATGAAACTGCTCTCGTCCATCGCACTGTCCGCCTTGCTCGGCCTGACTGCCCAGGCCGCGCTGGCCGCCGAGGAGCAACCCGCGTTGACCGGCTGCGCGGCCAAGCGCCAGGCCATCGGCGAGCAGATCGAACAGGCCCGTGCCCATGGCAACAGCGACCAGCAGGCCGGGCTGGAGAAAGCCCTCGCCGAAGTCACCGAACACTGCACCGATGCGGGCCTGCGCAAGGAGCGCGAACAGAAAGTGCTCGATGCCCGTCACGAAGTGAACCAGCGCACCAAGGACCTGGACAAGGCCATGAAGAAGGGCGACGCGGAGAAGATCAACAAGCGCAAGGACAAGCTCGCCGAAGCGAAGAAAGAACTGCAGGAAGCCGTGGATGAGCTGGAGCGCTAGCCCTCACACGATCACTGTAGGAGCGGCTTCAGCCGCGATCACCCGCGAAGCGGGTGCCGCACACCGTGCCGCCTGCATCGCGGCTAAAGCCGCTCCTACAGAGGACTCTGTTCCGCAGCCCCGATACTTCAATGATTGCGAAACTCGCTATGACAGGCCTTGCACGCCGCCTCGACCTTGTCCATCGGCGCCTTCATCTGCGCAACATCCAGCGGCTGGGTGCGGGTCACCTCGACCAGTTCGCCGGTAACACCCTCCAATTGGCGGGCAAGCTCCTGGAACCTGGCCTGACGCTCCCAGACTTCCGGCCGCGCGCTGCTGTCACCCTGGTCACGCACTTGCGGGAAATGCTGCCAGGGCTGATGGGACAGGCCATCGAGCTTCGCCGCACCGTCGGCGAACTTGGCGCCATCGAACGGCAAGCGGCCACGCAACATGCCGCCCATGTCTTCACTGGTCTTGAGCATCGCCTTGAAAATGGCCTTGCGCTGGCCCAACGGCGAGTTGGGGTCGACGCGGTCACAGGCACTCAGGGCAAGGGCGGCGAGCAGAACTACGGTCAATCGCTTGAACATCACGGTCACTTTGGCCTGGCAAAACGGGCGGCCAGTATCACCGCCTGTCGGGCAAAGACCAATAGCCACACAGAAAACAGGGGCGATTTTTCATCTTCGCCCGCATCAGGATCACATTCATGACATCTGTAATGCGCCATCTCATTTGGGCATTCCCGGCCTTGGCCCTCTTGGCCGGCTGCAATGGCGGCGAGAACGCCAAGCCCGAACCCCATGCCATTGCCACCTACACCAACGCCACCTGGCAAGACCTGCCCACGGTCAACGACAACGACCTGCTGGCCGGTTTCCAGGCCTGGCGCAATGGCTGCGAGAAACTCACCCGCGACCCGGTCTGGGCTGACACCTGCACGGCTGCCACCGGCGTCGCGGCAGACCCTGCCCAGGTACGCGCCTTCCTGCAGCAGAACCTGCAGGTCCACGGCCTGCGCTCGGCCGAGAACAATGCCAACGGCCTGATCACTGGCTACTACGAACCGGTCTACCCCGGCAGCCTGACACGCACCGAAGCTGCCCAGGTACCGGTGTATGGCGTCCCCGAAGACATGATCGTGGTCGACCTGGCAAGCGTGTACCCCGAGCTCAAGGGCAAACGCCTGCGCGGGCGCCTTGAAGGCCGCGTGCTCAAGCCCTACGACACCGCCGAGGTGATCAACCGCGAGGGCGCCAAGGCCCCCGTGCTGGCCTGGCTGACCGACCCGATGGACCTACAGTTCCTGCAGATCCAGGGCTCCGGCCGCGTCCAGCTGGAAAGCGGCCGGCAATTGCGTCTGGGCTACGCCGACCAGAACGGCCACCCCTATCGGCCGATCGGCCGCTGGCTGATCGAGCAGGGCCAGCTCAAGAAAGAGGACGTGAGCATGGGCGCCATCCACGCCTGGGCCCAGGCCAACCCGCAGCGCGTACCGGAACTGCTGGCCAGCAACCCCAGCTATGTGTTCTTCGGCACCCGCCCGGACAGCAACGAAGGCCCCCGCGGGTCGCTCAACGTGCCGTTGACCGCCGGCTACAGCGTGGCCATCGATCGCAAGGTGATTCCACTGGGCAGCCTGCTATGGCTCTCCACCACACGCCCCGACGGCTCGCCGGTGGTGCGCCCGGTGGGTGCGCAGGATACTGGTGGCGCCATTACCGGCGAGGTGCGTGCGGACCTGTTCTGGGGCACTGGGCCTGCGGCCGGCGAGCTAGCGGGCAACATGAAACAGCAGGGGCAGATCTGGATGCTCTGGCCCAAGGGCAAGCCGTTGCCAGACGTACCCAAAGTCCCCTGAATCGGCATGGCGGCCCCCCAGGGGCCCGCCGTACCTGTAGGAGCCGGCCTTGCCGGCGAAGAGGGCGACGCGGTGCTAGATCGATACCACGAAGAACGACACGATCAACGCCAGCCCGGCAAACCAGACCAGCGAGCGCAATGCCGCCCAGTCCGCCAGGTAGCAGATGATGTAAAGCAGCCGGCTGGTGATGTACAGCACCGCCAGCACATCCTGCGTCACCTGCTCGGCATTGCCGACGATATCGGCCACCAGCACCGCCGCGGCAAACGCCGGAAATGCTTCGTAGCCGTTCTGCTGCGCGGCATGGGCACGCCGCGGCAGGCCTGCCAGCTTGTCGAGGAACGCGCGCGGATCGTGATTGTCCTTCAGCCCGAAGCGGCCGCTGCTCACTTTGGCAATCAATGCACAAAGCGGTGGCAGGACCAACGCGATCAGGATGCACCACAGGGCTACGGTCATGCACAGGACTCCTTGTTCACAGGGATAGGTTCAGAGCTTCATCACCAGCATGCCTGCCAGCACCAGCCCGCAAGCTAGGAGTCTCGGCCCGCCAAAAGGTTCTTTGAGGTAACGCATGCCCAGCAGCACCACGAGGATCACGCTCAGCTCGCGCAACGCCGCCGCTTCGGCCACCGAGCCCAGGTGCATGGCCCACAGCACCAGAGCGTAGCTCAGCAGCACGCACAGCCCCACGGCCAGCCCCAGCCGCCACTGGGTGCGCCAGAACAGCGCGAACTGCGGGCGGCGGGCAACGCCGGCCAACAGCGGGAACGGCCAGGCACTGAGGAGGGTCAGCCATACCAGGTAGTCCATGGGCTTGCCCCACAGGCGCACGGCCTGGCCATCGAACCAGGTGTAGCAGCCAATGCACAGGCCGATCAGCGCCACCACCGGCAGCATCGACCAGGGCAGGCGATCACCGCCCCCGCCCTGCCACAGCAGGCAGGCCATGCCACACGGGATCAGCAGGATGCCGATGATCTGTTGCTGGCTGAGCGACTCGCCGGCAAAGGCCAGGGTCAGCCCCAGCACGACCAATGGCGACAGGCCACGCATCAGCGGATAGACCAGGCCGAGGTCACCCACTTTGTAGGCTTTTATCAACAGGTAGCGATACAGCTGTTCGGCGAGCGCCGAAGCCAGTAGCCAAGGCCAGATAGTGGCCGGTGGAAAGTCGACGAAAGCCACCGCCAGTACCGCGAAGACCAGCGCGACCAGGTCCATGCTGGCTATGACCAGCAGGCGTTCGGCGCTGAATTTGATCAGGGTGTTCCAGGTGGCGTGCAGCAGGGCCGCGACCAGTACCAGGGAGGTTGCCAACACGCCTTTGGATCCTTGGGGCCGATGAGAGGCGATCACTATATAGCGTGCCGGCTGGTTCGCCGGCAAGCCGGCTCCTACAGGGGGGGGCGGGACGAATTTGGTAATTCCGGTCATAGGGTGTGTCCCGAGCCCGCCGCCAGATCATCAAAGAACTGCCCGGGCACTTCGGGTAACGACTTGGAAGCCACTGTCACAGGATTCGGGATGCTTGAATTAGTTGCCGCGTTTATCTGCCTCACCACCCTCCTCACTTACGTGAACTACCGCTTCATCGGCCTGCCGCCGGCCATCGGCGTGATGGTCACCGCACTGCTGTTCTCCCTGCTGCTCCAGGGCCTGAGCCTGATCGGCTTCCCCGGCCTGGAAGAGCGCGTCGAAGGCTTGATGAACCAGATCGACTTCAATGATCTGCTGATGCACTGGATGCTGTCGTTCCTGCTGTTCGCCGGCGCCCTGCACGTCAACCTCGCCGACCTGCGCAGCTACCGCTGGCCGATCGGCCTGTTGGCCACGCTGGGCGTGCTGATCGCCACCGTGGTGATCGGCTACCTGGCGCACTGGGTGTTCGCCCTGTTCGGCTGGAACGTGCCGCTGATCTACTGCCTGCTGTTCGGCGCGCTGATCTCGCCGACCGACCCGATCGCCGTGCTGGGCGCCCTGCGTACCGCCAACGCCTCGAAACCGCTGAAGACCACCATCGTCGGTGAGTCGCTGTTCAACGACGGCACGGCGGTGGTGGTGTTCACCGTGCTGCTGGGCATCATCCAGCTGGGTGAAACCCCGAGCGTCGCCGAAACCGCCACCCTGTTTGCCCGCGAAGCCATCGGTGGCATTGTCTTCGGCGGCCTGATCGGCTATGCCACCTACCGCATGATCAAGAGCGTCGAGCAGTACCAGGTCGAGGTCATGCTGACCCTGGCACTGGTCATCGGTGGTTCGGCAATGTGTTACGAGCTGCATGTCTCGGCGCCGATCGCCATGGTCGTGGCCGGCCTGATCATCGGCAACCTGGGGCGCAACCTGGCGATGAACGATATGACCCGCCGCTACATGGACGGGTTCTGGGAGTTGATCGACGACATGCTCAACGCCCTGTTGTTCGCCCTGATCGGCCTGGAACTGTTGCTGCTGCCGTTCAATTGGCTGCACCTGGCGGCCGGTGGCGTGCTGGCAGTGGCGGTGCTGCTGTCGCGGCTGCTGACCGTGGCGCCGGCCATCGTCTTGCTACGCCGCTGGCGCAGCGTGCCCCAAGGCACTATTCGCGTGCTGACCTGGGGTGGCCTGCGCGGGGGTGTGTCGGTGGCCCTGGCGTTGTCGCTGCCGCAGGGCGATGAGCGCGACCTGCTGCTGTCGATCACCTACATCGTGGTGCTGTCGTCGATCCTGGTGCAGGGTTTGACGGTCGGGAAAGTGGTGCGCAAGGTGAGCCAACCGGCCGAATGACCCGCGGCGCAGGAACCGGCCTTGCCGGCGAACACCGGCATGGCCGGTGCCATGCACCGCGGTGCCTGGGGTTCGCCAGCAAGGCTGGCTCCTACCTTCCTTGCGGCGTTTACTCGACGGCACTGTCCGGGAACTGGTCCTGGATGTACTTGATCTCGGTGCGCCCGTGCGGTGCCGGCTGGCCATCCTCGCCCAGGTTGACGAAGACCATCTTGTCCACCGTCAGGATCGCCTTGCGGGTGATCTTGTTGCGCACTTCGCACTTGAGGGTGATGGAGGTGCGACCGAACTCGGTGGCGGTGATGCCCAGCTCGATGATGTCGCCCTGGCGCGAGGCACTGACGAAATTGATCTCGGAAATGTACTTGGTCACCACGCGCTGGTTGCCCAGCTGGACGATGGCGTAGATCGCCGCCTCTTCGTCGATCCAGCGCAGCAGGCTGCCGCCGAACAGCGTGCCGTTGGGGTTGAGGTCTTCGGGTTTTACCCATTTGCGGGTGTGAAAGTTCATCTGTACTCCTGGCCGGTGGCCTCATGAACGTCGAGTGGCGGGCGGCGGATCAGCCGGTCCAGCCACGCCCTACATGGTAGTCCCATTGACTTGCGTCAACCATGTCCACGCCCTACGACCATTGGTCAGTATCCGCAGGCCGCGGTTTGACACCCACCCCCACGGATCTAGCCTGATCCTGTGACCCGCAGGTCACTCCAAGTGGTCGGACAACCGGAACTTGGCATACGGCGCGGCTAGACCGGCATTCGCAGGAAGCGAGGCTCCGGGCAGTGCCAGTGGAGAGCGACTGAGGCTCACCATTGACCTACTCGAAATCAGTGAAAGGGAATCCACTATGTCCAGAATCATTGATGTCAGCATCAATTTCGATACCGAAACCATCCTCAAGAAGTTCCCCAACGCGAGCAAGGACCCGAACAAGCCCACGTTCATCCAGCCGGAACACATCTACATGGTCACCTACCAGGACAACGTCATCTCCGGCCAGGCCGGGGGTGAGCTGCACCTGAAGGGCCGGGTGGGCGATGTGGTCCGCTGGCGCGAGCAAAGCATCTCGTTCGGCTTCGAGCAGTCGGTGATCCTCTATGGGTTCGTATCGGACGATCCGAACCATCAACTGCTGGAGGATCCGCGCGCCCTCAAGGCCAAGGTGCAGACCGCCGTACCAAACGCCAACAACAAGACCGTGCCAACCTGCCAGGTCAACGAAAACTACTACTGGCGCGGCGACCTGCTCGCGCAAGGCAAGGTCACCTACCACTTCAAGTTCATGATCATCGACCGTGACTGCAAGTGCTGTGGCTACTTCGAATGGGATCCGTTCATCACCATCACCAACTGATCCACGCCGCGCACTGCCGAGCCTCGGGCCGGCGGTGCGCGCCTGTACCCGGCTCTATCGTTGGTGCTCAAGGAAGGAGCGCATCATGATTACGGAGAACGCCCCCCACCACTTGCTGCTGATCGTCGACACCCGGGGCCTGCTGGAGGCCTTCGCGCAACTCCCCGACGACCCCGGCGCACCCGCCGAACTCGATCCCCGGCACCTGTGCATCCTGCACACCCGCCCGACATCGGACGAAACCCTGCTTCTCGACTCGCCAGCACTGGACGTGGCGACCGGAGACACCCTGCTCCTCAAGGTGGTCCCGGTGGCGCTGCTCGGCGAAGAAATGCTGTTCAGCCACAGCCCCGCCAGCGAACCGCCGCTGGACATCGAGCTGGTCGAGCAACGCGACCTGCCCCTGGCGCTTCCCGATGACTCGGCCCCCCTGCAACCGGAAAGCCGCCTGGTCGATACTTATCACTGGCGTATCCAGTGCGACACACCGGGCGAGTTCGCGCTGAGCTGGCAGGTAATGGTACTGGCCCAGGGCTGCGACCCCATGGCCCACCTCACCTTGCGTCTTGCATTGCGGACCAACGGCCGCCCTCAGTGAGCCCGTCTGTGCTGTTTAGCCCTTGGGATGCATCGAAAGCCCCGCTATAATCGCCCGGCACTTTCGACGGTGGCCCCTGCGGCCGCCGTTCCCGCCACCCATCCGAGGGGCGCTGCAGCAGGTTCGTCCTGTCAGGCTCGGTTGGGGCGTTGTCCGCACAGCGGACGCTCAACGCACAACGGCGCCCATTCGCACACTACGAATGGAGGCTCTCAATGAGCGCTATAAACACGCCTGCTGGTTTTTCCGACTTCAAGGTCGCCGACATCTCCCTGGCCGACTGGGGCCGCAAGGAAGTCATCATCGCCGAATCGGAAATGCCCGCGCTGATGGGCCTGCGCCGCAAGTACCAAGCCGAGCAACCGCTCAAGGGCGCAAAGATCATCGGCTGCATCCACATGACCATCCAGACCGCCGTGCTGATCGAAACCCTCGTCGCCCTGGGCGCTGAAGTACGCTGGTCGTCCTGCAACATCTTCTCCACTCAAGACCAGGCCGCCGCCGCCATCGCCGCCGCCGGCATCCCGGTGTTCGCCTGGAAAGGCGAAACCGAGCAGGAATACGAGTGGTGCATCGAGCAGACCATCCTGAAGGATGGCCAGCCTTGGGACGCCAACATGGTCCTGGACGACGGTGGCGACCTGACCGAAATCCTGCACAAGAAATACCCGGCCATGCTGGAGAAGATCCACGGCGTGACCGAAGAGACCACCACCGGCGTGCACCGCCTGCTGGACATGCTGGCCAAAGGCGAGCTGAAAGTCCCGGCGATCAACGTCAACGACTCGGTCACAAAGAGCAAGAACGACAACAAGTACGGCTGCCGTCACAGCCTGAACGACGCCATCAAGCGCGGCACCGACCACCTGCTGTCGGGCAAGCAGGCCCTGGTGATCGGCTACGGTGACGTGGGCAAGGGTTCGGCCCAGTCCCTGCGCCAGGAAGGCATGATCGTCAAGGTCACCGAAGTCGACCCGATCTGCGCCATGCAAGCCTGCATGGACGGCTTCGAAGTCGTCTCGCCGTTCAAGGACGGTATCAACACCGGTACCGAAGCCGGCATCAACAAGGACCTGCTGGGCCGCATCGACCTGATCGTCACCACCACCGGTAACGTCAACGTCTGCGACGCCAACATGCTCAAGGCCCTGAAGAAGCGCGCCGTGGTCTGCAACATCGGCCACTTCGACAACGAGATCGACACCGCCTTCATGCGCAAGAACTGGGCGTGGGAAGAGGTCAAGCCACAGGTACACAAGATCCACCGCACCGGCGCCGGCACCTTCGACCCGCAGAACGACGACTACCTGATCCTGCTGGCCGAAGGCCGCCTGGTGAACCTCGGCAACGCCACCGGCCACCCGAGCCGCATCATGGACGGTTCGTTCGCCAACCAGGTCCTGGCACAGATCTTCCTGTTCGAGCAGAAGTTCGCCGAGCTGCCTGCCGCGAAGAAGGCCGAGCGCCTGACCGTGGAAGTGCTGCCGAAGAAGCTGGACGAAGAAGTGGCCCTGGAAATGGTCCGCGGCTTTGGTGGCGTGGTCACCCAACTGACCCCGCAACAGGCTGAGTACATCGGTGTGACCGTCGAAGGTCCGTTCAAGCCGGACGCCTACCGCTACTAAGCGGCAAGCTTGAAGCTGCAAGCGGCAAGATACGGCAGACCGTGCCGTTGCCGCTTGCGACTCAGCCTTGGAAGCTCTTGAATGTACCCAAGCCAGATCGGCCATCACCGGTCTGGCTTTTACTTGCAGCTTGTCGCTTGAAGCTTGCTGCTTGAGGAACGAGTGATGTCTCAGGAACGCCGCTACAGTTTCGAGTTCTTCCCCACCAAGACCGACGCCGGCCATGAAAAGCTGATGGGCGTCGCCCGCCAGCTGGCCAGCTACAACCCGGACTTCTTCTCCTGCACCTACGGTGCCGGTGGTTCGACCCGCGACCGCACGCTCAACACCGTGCTGCAGCTGGAGAGCGAAGTGAAGGTCCCCGCCGCCCCGCACCTGTCATGCGTGGGTGACAGCAAGGACGACTTGCGCGCCCTGCTCGCCGAATACAAAGCCGCCGGCATCAAGCGCATCGTCGCCCTGCGCGGCGACCTGCCCTCCGGCATGGGCATGGCCAGCGGCGAGCTGCGCTACGCCAGCGACCTGGTCGAGTTCATTCGCCAGGAAACCGGCAATCACTTCCACCTGGAAGTCGCTGCCTACCCGGAGATGCACCCCCAGGCACGCAACTTCGAAGTGGACCTGGCCAACTTTGCGCACAAGGTCAAGGCCGGCGCCGACAGCGCCATCACCCAGTACTTCTTCAACGCCGACAGCTACTTCTACTTCGTCGAGCGCGCGCAGAAGCTGGGCGTGGACATCCCGGTGGTGCCCGGCATCATGCCGATCACCAACTACAGCAAGCTGGCACGGTTCTCCGACGCCTGCGGCGCCGAGATCCCGCGCTGGATCCGCAAGCAGCTGGAAGCCTATGCCGACGACACCGCCAGCATCCAGGCCTTCGGTGAGGAAGTGATCACCCGCATGTGCGAGCAGTTGCTGCAAGGCGGCGCGCCTGGCCTGCACTTCTACACCCTCAACCAGGCCGAGCCGAGCCTGGCCATCTGGAACAACTTGAAGCTGCCGCGCTAAAGGTATTTCCCGGTAATAATTATTTCGAGCTATGAAGAAGGCTTTGGCTTAGGCTAAAGCCTTATTCACTTTCGCCTCGCAATAGGTTAGCGGCCAGCATGCAACACCCTCATAACACCACTCCTCAGCTCGTCTACCTGGCATTCGGTGCGGCCACCTACCACCAGGAGGCGTGCTTCAGCATTGTCAGCGCCCTGGCCCATCTGCAACCGGGCGAGACCATGGACTTTCAGGTCTACACCGACGACCCCGCGCCTTATGGCAAGCTGCCCGTGACCCTGCACCTGCTCGACGAGGCCACGCGAAACGCCTGGAACCAGCCCCACGGCTATCATTTCCGCAGCAAGCACGTGCTGCTGCGCCAGGTCCTCGAGCACCACCCGCTGGCCGTGCTCATCGACACCGACACGTTCTTCCGCACATCCCCCGTGCAGCTGTTTCGGCGAGTCGCCCCTGGCAGCCTGCTGTGCAACGCCATCGTCGGGCGTTATGGCGAGCACCCCGAGTGCCTGCTGTACAAGCACCTGCTGTCAACGCTTGAGGCCCGTGACCTGGCCGACCGCCAGATGCCGCTGCTCAACTCCGGTGTGATCGGCCTGGCAAAAGAAGACGCCTCGATACTGGATCACTCCATCGCCATGATGGACGAGTTCTACCTGCTCGCCCAAAAAGCCTACATCCTCGAGGAGTTCTGCCTGGCAGTAGCGGCCTACCGCACACTGCAGGTCAACACCTGCACCGATGTGATCCACCACTACTGGAGCCGCAAGGCCCAGTTCCGTGCCAAGATCCAGGCCTGGCTGCGCAAGCATGGTGACGCACCGCTGAGCGCCGCAGCGCTTGCCGATGTGCGCCTGGTCAATGACCAACTGCCTCGCCCTCCCAGGCTACAGCGCCTGGGCTACAAGGCTCTGAGCCTCACCTTGCCACACAGCCAGCGGCAGTTTGCCCGGGAGTTGCTGTACGGCTGCTATCCCTACGAGAACGAGTTCGACCGCGCCTGCGCGTCTGCCTGGTGGGACAAGGCCCTCGAGAACCTCCGCCAACGTCATGGCCAACTGGATGCGGCGCAATTGCGCCAATGCCTGCGCCAACCCGGGCTGCGCCTGGCGCTTGGCAAGCATCGGCAGGCCATAGAAACCCACCTGCTCCAGCAGCAACAGGCCTGATCGACATGCCGGGCACGTCACCACAGGGGCACCGACCTTGCCCCTGACACGCGCCCTGCTCTCACTCCTGCGTCCTGCTTGTCTTCTACTGCTCCTATGCCTGAGCCCCCAGGCACACAGTGAGCGGCTGCGTATCGTCAGTGATGACTGGGCGCCTTACCTCTACCAGGACAATGCCCAGGCCAAAGGCATCGACTACGAAGTCACCAACGAGGTATTCAAACGCCTGGGTGTCGAGGTGGAGTGGGAATTCCTGCCCTGGAAGCGCTGCATGGCGATGATCCAGCAAGGGCTGGCTGACGGCGTGATGGATACTTTTCGGGTCGAATCGCGTCAGGGCTTCCTGATCTATCCGGACGAGCCCATGTCGGATGTCGAGTTCATCCTGTATCAGGCCCGCGCCCGGCGCCACACCATCGAACGCCCTGAAGACCTGGCCGGCCTGACCGTGGGGACCTCACCGGGCTACAACTATGGTGATGCCTTCGACAATTCAGCGTTGTTTCGCCGCGAGTCGGCCCCGACCCAGGAAGCCAATTTCGGCAAGCTGGCGCTGGGGCGCATCGACCTGCTGGTGACCGATCGCCGGGTCGGTCGCTTCCTGAGCCGGCAACTCGGCATGGAGCAGACGGTCGAGGCCCTGCCCATGGTGATCAGCCGTCGCCAGCAGTACCTGGGGCTGGCGCGCAAACCGGGCCGGGAGCAGCTGGCCAAGGCCTTTTCAGATGAACTGCGGCGCTTCAAGCAGGAGCCCGCCTACGCCGCCATTGCCTTGCGGTATGACAACCTGGATAACTTTCCTGTCACCGTTGAGCAGCAGGAACGCAGCACGCGCTGATTGCTCTGTTATACTCGGGCCTTCCCGCCAGGCTCACGCCCGGACGCTCGGCCTCACCACGGGCATCCCAAACGACGGCAGCGCATGAAAGATGCCCGCCAACCGTTCCCCGGATACACCGTGACAGCCCAGCTGGACCGGACGCGATCGCATCCCTCCGATGCCCGTCGCGCCAGGCAGAACACCCCATCGGGCCCAGCCCCCACGAGAACAGGATTGCCCATGTCCTTTGCTTCCCTCGGTCTCTCCGAGGCTCTTGTCCGCGCTATCGAGGCTGCGGGCTATACCCAGCCCACTCCGGTGCAACAGCGGGCCATTCCCGCCGTGTTGCAAGGCCGCGACCTGATGGTTGCCGCCCAGACAGGTACTGGTAAAACCGGCGGCTTCGCGCTTCCGATTCTCGAGCGCCTGTTCCCAGGTGGCCACCCCGACAAGTCGCAACGCCATGGCCCGCGCCAGCCGCGCGTGCTGGTGCTCACGCCAACCCGCGAGCTGGCAGCCCAGGTGCACGACAGCTTCAAGGTCTATGCCCGCGACCTGAATTTCATCAGTGCCTGCATCTTCGGCGGCGTTGGCATGAACCCTCAGGTCCAAGCCATGGCCAAGGGCGTCGACGTGCTGGTCGCCTGCCCTGGCCGCCTGCTCGACCTGGCCGGCCAAGGCAGCGTTGACCTCTCCCGCGTCGAGATCCTGGTCCTGGACGAAGCCGACCGCATGCTCGACATGGGCTTCATCCACGATGTGAAGAAAGTGCTCGCGCGGCTGCCGGCCAAGCGCCAGAACCTGCTGTTCTCGGCCACCTTCTCCAAAGACATCACCGACCTGGCCGACAAGCTGCTGCACAACCCCGAGCGTATCGAGGTCACGCCGCCGAACACCACGGTCGAGCGTATCGAGCAGCGCGTCTATCGCCTGCCAGCCAGCCACAAGCGCGCACTGCTGGCGCACCTGATCACCCTGGGTGCCTGGGAACAGGTGCTGGTGTTCACTCGCACCAAGCATGGCGCCAATCGCCTGGCCGAGTATCTGGAAAAGCACGGCCTGACCGCCGCTGCGATCCACGGCAACAAGAGCCAGAACGCCCGCACCAAGGCCCTGGCCGACTTCAAGGCCAACACCGTGCGTGTGCTGGTCGCCACCGACATCGCCGCCCGCGGCCTGGACATCGACCAGCTGCCCCACGTGGTCAACTTCGAACTGCCCAACGTCGAGGAAGACTATGTACACCGCATTGGCCGCACCGGCCGTGCCGGTCGCTCGGGCGAGGCCATCTCGATGGTCGCGCCGGACGAAGAGAAGCTGCTCAAGAGCATCGAGCGCGTCACCAAGCAGAAGATCCCCGATGGTGACCTGATGGGCTTCGATGCATCGACCGTCGAGGCGGAGAAGCCGGAAGTCCGCGAGCGCCAGCAGAACAATGGCCGCGGTGGCCGCAACCAGCAACCTCGCGGCGAAGGCGGCAAGGAAGGCAGTGGCGGGCGCAAGGACAAGGGCAAGGACAAAGGCAAGCAAAAGCCTGCCGCTGAAAAACAGGCCGACAAGGAAAAGTCCGGCGACAAGCAACAGCAAGGCCAGCAACGCAAGCCGCGTGACAAGAAGCCGCGCCAGCAGCAAACCGGCCAAGGCCAGAAACCCGCCCAGTCGGCACCGGCCGACCGTGATCCGGAAGAGTTCCTGGACGACGATGTCGACAACTTCGGTAACCGCGCCGATTACGTCAGCCCCTACCAGAACGCCAAGAACCAGGGCCGCAACCGCCGTCCGGGCGGTAGTGCCGGTCAAGCCCAGGGCTCCGGCCAGCGTAGCGGCGGTGGCCAGGGTCAGGGTCAAGGCCGTGGCAACGGCCAGCAACGTCAGGGCCAGAACCAGGGTTCCGGCGAAAAACGTGCCCGCAATGGTGGCGGTAGCGGCGGTGCTCGTCGTGACAACAATGGTGGCCGCAACCGTCGCGACGACACCGCGCGCCAGGAACCGGCCGTGCGTAACCCGCGCGAGCCGCAGAGCGCGCCAGTGATCATTCGCAAGGAATCCAAGCTCGACCGTTATCCGACACCCGAGCAATTGGACGACCTGCCAAGCCGTCCACGGGGTGAGCGTCCGGCTCTGCTGACCCGCAAGGGTTGAGGCCCGTTCGCCGGCAAGCCAGCTCCTACACCGATCATCGTAGGAGCCGGCTTGCCGGCGAAGCTGTACGGCACACCAACAAAAACGCCGCCCAATGGGCGGCGTTTTTGTTGGTACAACTGATTACTTCTGCTTAACGCCTTCGACGCTGATGTCCAGGTCTAGGGTCTGCGAAGTAGCGCCCGGGCCCTTGATACCGAAGTCGTTCAGGTTCAGGGTGGTGGTGGCGTTGAAGCCAGCACGCTCGCCGCCCCACGGGTCCTTGCCTTCGCCATTGAACACAGCCTTGAAGGTGACCGGCTTGGTCACGCCGTGCATGGTCAGGTCGCCCGTCACATCAGCGGTCTTGTCGCCAGTCGACTTGACGCTGGTGGAGACGAACTTGGCTTCCGGATACTTTTTCACATCCAGGAAGTCTTTGCTGGCGATGTGCTTGTCACGCTCGGCGTGGTTCGACCACAGGCTGGCAGTCTTCAGGTCGACGTTGATCTTGCTGGCCTCGGGCTTGGCGCTGTCCCAGGTGAAGTTACCGTCGAAATCCTTGAAGGTGCCGTGGATGAAGCTGTAGCCCAGGTGGCTGATCTTCCAGTCGACGAACGCGTGCTGGCCTTCCTTGTCGATCTTGTACTCGGCAGCCATGGCCTGGCCGGCGGAAATCAGGGCAGTACCGAGCGCCAGGGCGGCAAAAGTCTTTTTCAACATCCTTACGTTCCTTCCATTGCAATTGAGGTTGAGGGTCAAGCTTTGCGGCCCAACATACGGGTCAGGGTCGCGTCACGGTCGATGAAATGGTGCTTGAGTGCCGCCAGTGCATGCAGGACGGCGAAGATCACCAGCCCCCACGCCAGCCACAGGTGGATCACCCCGGCAGTATCAGCCTGGTCTGGCAGGTCGCTGACCAAGGCCGGCACCTCGAACAGGTCGAATACCGGAATGCCGACGCCATCGGCAGTGGAGATCAGGTAGCCCGCGATCATCACCGCGAACAACCCCAGGTACAGCGCCAGGTGGCCAAGCTTGGCGGCCAGGCGGGTCGCCTTGCCGTGGTTGGCCGGTGCTGGCGGTGGCGGGCTGACAAAACGCCAGAGCACGCGCAGCAGCATGACCGCCAACAGCACCAGGCCAATGCTCTTGTGCAGGTCGGGGCCGGATTTGCGCCAGGGGCTGTAGTAATCCAGGCCGACCATCCACAACCCCAGGCCGAACAGGCCGAAGACCGCCAGCGCCACGCCCCAGTGCAGGACGATGCTGACCAGGCCATAGCGAGAAGATGAGTTGCGCAGTTGCATGTTGGCGTATTTCCCCGTGAAAGCTGTGCACAGACTAGCGCGTAACGTATCGAATAAAAGCGGAAAAAATTGCTTCGGATAATCGAAAAATCCGATATTTAGTCTGCAACCTTCCCATTAAGGAAACATTAACGATAGACGTTGCGAGGGAGGCTGCCAATCCGGGAGGGGTGCGCCAACATTTCGCCAGCAAGCCGGCTCCTACGTAGGAGCCGGCTTGCTGGCGAAGAGCCAGTTATCAGTTCGCGTTGGCCTGACTGTTCACCACTGGCTTTTTCACAGGCTCGGACTTGGCCGTGGCTTTCTTGACCGGCTCAGGCTTGGTCGCGGGCTTATGCGCTGCCTGCTTGGCCGCTGGCTTGGCGACTGCCTTGGCCGGGGTTGGCTTGGTAGCGGTCGGCTTGACGGGCTCTTCCTTTGCCTCGATTACCGGGGCTACCGGAGCAGGAGCCTGGGCAGGCGCAGGTGCTGCCTCTTCAGCCTTGGCAACCGGTGCAACCTTGGCTTGCGGCTTGTCGCCACCCCCGAACAGACGGGAGAAGAAGCCTGGCTTGTCCTGCGCAGCGGCTTCGGTCTTGACCGGCTCGACCTTGGCAGGTGCTGGCTGTGCCTTGTCGGAGGAGCCGCCGAACAGGTTGGAGAAGAACCCTCCCTTGTCCTTGGCCGCAACAGCGCCCACCGCAGCGGCGGCAGCCACCGGCGCGGCCTTGACCGGGTCGAACGACTTGCCTGCCGCCAGCTCCTGCACCTGGCTGGCGGCACGCTGGCCACTGCGCAGGGCGCCTTCCAGGGTGCCTGGATAGAGCGCGTCGGTGTGCTCACCGGCAAAGGTGATGCGCTGCACCGGGCGCTCCCACAGGCGCCAGTACTTGCTGATCTGGCCTGGGCCGTAGGCCAGGTAGGCGCCACCGGTACCGGCATCGGTGCTGTAGCGGCGCACTTCGTAGCCGGTGAACGCGCCACGGGCTTGCGGATAGAACGCATGCAGGCGAATCAGCACCTGGTCGACCATCTGCTTGTCGCCGAACGCCTGCAGCAGGCGCGCATTGTCGCCGGACAGGTTGATCACCACATTGGCCCCGCCCTTGAGCGCCGGTTCGATCCACAGCATGCCCAGGCCGGCGTTGCTGAAGATCTCGCCGGACATGCGCGCGCGGCTTTCCCAGACCGGGTTCTTGAACTTGAGCATCAGCTGGTCGCGCCAGCCGTAGTTGGTGCCTTTGAGCGCAGCCAGGTGCTGGTTGTCCAGGCCCGGGGTCATCTGGATCTTGGCCAGGGCGCGCAGCGGCACGGCCATCACCAGGTAGTCCGCCTGGTAGCCGACGCTGCCGACCTTGACCGTCACTCCGTCTTTGTCCTGGACGATGGAGGTGACCGGCGAGCTGGTCTTGATGGTCTTCAGTTGCTTGACGAACGCCTGGGCCAGCACCGGGCTGCCGCCTGGCAGGCGTGCGGCGCGCAGGTCGCGGTCGCTGATGTTGCGATAGACACGGTTCTGCTGGGCGAAGTACAGCAGCGACAGGCGCGACGGTTCATCGTAGCGGGTGCGGATCTGCTGGTTGACCAACTGACGGGCGGTCGCCGGCAGTTGCAGCTTGTCGAGCCAGGTGGATACGTTCATCTGGTCCAGGGCGAACAAGGTGCTGTTGGCCGCAGGGTTGAGCGGGTCTTCAATGGAGCGTGCCAGGTCGTCGAGGGTCTTCTCGTAGCGCTTGAGCGCTTCGGCAGTGGTCGGTTGCTTGGCGGTAAGGTCGGCGGCGCTGAAGTACTCACCGTCGATCAGGTAACCGGGGGTGCGGACGAACTCCGGCGCTGGCAACGTAGCGACCTTGAACTGCTCCAGGTACTGGTTGAGCACCGGCTGGGTCTTGCCGTTGCCGATCCACTCGCTGGTGGCCAGGCCCGAACGCCCGCCCATGCCCGGCTTGGCTTCCAGCAGGGTGACCTGCCAGCCCTTGCCTTGCAGCTCGTAGGCGGCGGTCAGGCCCGCCAGGCCGCCGCCGACAACGATCGCAGTCTTGTCTTTGGCCAGCGTCGCGCCGCTGGACACCCCAATCAATACAAACGCGCACAGGCGCACCCAAGCAGCAGCCATGATGGCGAACTCCGGTAAGAGGGTTTTTAGGGAAGAAGGAGGGGAACGCCCCCCGGGGCAGATGCGTTAAGAATACGTCACCTCTGCCCACCCTGCCACCGCAGTGCCATCAAGTGCCTTTGGCAACTGGTAATTTTGTCAGTTGCCCACGGTGCAACGTTTGGTCAATGCTCGCCCTGGCCCCATTCGCCTGCCAGGAGGCGCGATGATCTATCAGAAGCGGTTCGCCAGCGTGTCCCCGCAATTGCTCGAGAAAAAGCAGCCCTGGCGCACCTCGTCGGGCTTGCAGATCAAGTCGAATGGCTCGTTGTGCACAGGTTTCTGGCCATCTGCCGGGCAAAGGGATACCGAACTGATCATCGGTAGCCAATGCGATGTCGAAATCAGCTTCGCCCGCGAGGTC
The DNA here is from genome assembly GCF_023757525.1 of Pseudomonas sp. MWU13-3659. Lineage (NCBI taxonomy): Bacteria > Pseudomonadati > Pseudomonadota > Gammaproteobacteria > Pseudomonadales > Pseudomonadaceae > Pseudomonas > Pseudomonas sp. MWU13-3659. The sequence goes on from NZ_JAMSHW010000001.1 coordinate 341,469, forward strand.
GACTGCCTGGCCATGGAGTTCTACGCGGTCTGCGACGACGCCGATCAGTGCCCCCAGACCCTGCTGGAGATCGAACGCCCCGACCAGGCTGACCGGCCCGATGAGCCCGCCCATTTCTTCTGGCTGACCCTTGCCGAAGACTTTTCCATCGACAGCGTTCCCGGGGCCTACGCCACCGAGCCCAGGTGGCAGGTTCTGCCAGGGCCGTTGCGCCGCCTGACCCTGTCGACCTCCCAGCACGCGCAGCTGCATATCCGCAACCTGAAATGGACGCCCATCCGTCGTCAATGAGCCCCAAGGTTGTCCTGCCCTGTCGCATTGCTTAGGCTTACGCGGTCCAACCAAGCCGCAATGCCAGGAGAAGCGCCCATGGGCCTCAACGATCAGTGGATGCAACGCGACCTGAAGGTCCTGTGGCACCCCTGCACCCAGATGAAAGACCACGAGCAGCTGCCGCTGATCCCGATCCGTCGCGGCGAAGGCGTTTGGCTCGAGGACTTCGAGGGCAAGCGCTACCTGGACGCGGTCAGTTCCTGGTGGGTCAATGTGTTCGGCCACGCCAACCCGCGCATCAACCAGCGCATCAAGGACCAGGTCGACCAGCTCGAGCACGTGATCCTCGCCGGTTTCAGCCACCAGCCGGTGATCGAGCTGTCCGAGCGCCTGGTGGCCATGACCCCGGCCGGCCTCGATCGGGTGTTCTACGCCGACAACGGCTCGTCGTGCATCGAAGTGGCGCTGAAGATGAGCTTCCACTACTGGCAGAACACCGGCAAACCCCAGAAGAAGCGCTTCGTCACCCTGACCAACAGCTACCATGGCGAGACCATCGCCGCCATGTCGGTGGGCGATGTGCCGCTGTTCACCGAGACTTACAAGGCCCTGCTGCTGGAAACGATCAAGGTGCCCAGCCCGGACTGCTACCTGCGCCCCGAAGGCATGGGCTGGGAGGAGCACTCGCGGAACTTGTTCGCTGCCATGGAACAAACCCTGGCCGAGCACCATGCCACCATCGCCGCCGTGATCGTCGAGCCGCTGATCCAGGGCGCCGGGGGCATGCGCATGTACCACCCGGTGTACCTCAAGCTGCTGCGCGAAGCCTGCGACCGCTACGACGTGCACCTGATCCACGACGAAATCGCCGTAGGCTTCGGCCGTACCGGGACGATGTTCGCCTGCGAGCAGGCCGGCATCCGCCCGGACTTCCTGTGCCTGTCCAAGGCCCTGACCGGCGGCTATTTGCCGCTGGCCGCCTGCCTGACCACCGACAAGGTGTACCAGGCGTTCTACGATGACTACCCGACCCTGCGCGCCTTCCTCCATTCGCACAGCTACACCGGCAACCCGCTGGCCTGCGCCGCGGCGTTGGCGACCCTGGACATCTTCGCCCAGGACAACGTGATCGAAGCCAACAAGGCCCTGTCGGCGCGCATGGCCAGCGCAACCGCGCACCTGGCCGACCACGCCCACGTCGCCGAAGTGCGCCAGACCGGCATGGCCCTGGCCATCGAGATGGTCAAGGGCAAGGCCGGCAAGGTCGCCTTCCCCTGGCAGGAGCGCCGTGGCCTGAAGGTGTTCGAACATGCCCTGAGCCGTGGCGCGCTCTTGCGCCCGTTGGGCAGTGTGGTGTATTTCCTGCCGCCCTACGTGATCACACCGGAGCAGATCGACTTCCTGGCCGAAGTGGCCAGCGAAGGGATCGACATCGCCACCCGTGACAGTGTCAGCGTGGCGGTACCGGCCGATTTCCACCCCGATTTCCGTGATCCGGGCTAGGCCCCATGCCGTCACCCGGTCCCTGTAGGAGCGGCCTTGTGCCGCGAAAGGGCTGCGGAGCAGCCCCGGCAATTTCTGCTGCGAAGCTGAAAACCTGGGGCTGCTTCGCAGCCCTTTCGCGGCACAAGGCCGCTCCTACAGAGGGCGGTGCCTCCATCAGATTCCGAGTAGAACCATGAGACTTTCCCGCTTCTTCATCGACGCCCCGCTTGGCCTCGGCGAGCACGAGCTCCCCGAAGCCCAGGCCCACTACATCGGCCGCGTACTGCGCATGGCCCCCGGCGACGCCGTGCAGCTGTTCGACGGCAGTGGCCAGGAATACCTCGGCCAACTCCTCGAGGTGGGCAAGAAAACCGTGCGCGTCAGCCTCGACCAGGCCCTCCCCGGCCAAGCCGAATCGTCGCTGCACATCCACCTCGGCCAGGGCCTGTCCCGCGGCGAACGCATGGACTGGGCGATCCAGAAAGCCACTGAACTAGGCGTCAACGAAATCACGCCGATCGTCAGCGAGCGCTGCGAGGTCCGTCTGAAGGACGAGCGCGCCGACAAGCGCCTGGCCCACTGGCGCCAGGTGGCGATCAGCGCCTGCGAGCAGTGCGGCCGCTCGAGCGTGCCAGTCATCCACCCGCCGGTCACCCTGGCGGAATGGATCAAGGGCTGCGACGCCGACCTCAAGCTAGTCCTGCACCCCGTGGCGGCGCCGCTGACCAGCCATGCCAAGCCCGCCCGCCTGGCCTTCCTCATCGGCCCCGAAGGCGGCCTCAACGATACCGAGGTCGAGCAGGCCAAGGCCGCTGGTTTCCACGCCGCCCGCCTAGGCCCGCGGGTGCTGCGCACCGAGACTGCGCCGGTGGTGGCGCTGTCGGTGGCGCAGCAGCTGTGGGGCGACTTCTAGCGTACGTAGCGGTACACCGCCACGAAGTGCATCAGGCTCCCGGCAATCACGAACAGGTGCCAGATGCCATGCCAGTGGCGGAACCGGCTGTCGAATGCGAAGAAAATGATGCCGACGGTGTAGAACACGCCGCCGGCCGCCAGCCAGGCGAAGCCTGCTGCCCCCAGGCTAGACAGCAACGGCTTGACCGCCACTAGTACGATCCAGCCCATCACCGCGTAGATGATGATCGACAGGATGCGTGCTTCCGAACGCGGTTTGATCTCCTGCAGCATACCAATCACCGCCAACCCCCAGACCACCCCGAACAAGCTCCAGCCCCAGGGCCCGCGCAGGCTGACCAGGCAGAACGGGGTGTAGCTGCCGGCGATCAGCAGGTAGATCGACAGGTGGTCGAGCTTGCGCATGACCCGCTTCGCCCGCCCGCGGGTGCTGTGGTAGAGGGTGGAGATGCTGTAGAGCAGCAGCAGCGTGAAGCCATAGATGGAAAAGCTGACGATCTTCCAGGGGTCGCCCTGGACCCCGGCCACGACGATCAGCCAGACCGCACCAATGCAGGCCAGCACCGCACCGACCAGGTGGGTCCAGGCGTTGAAACGTTCACCATGGTACATGCAGGCACAGACCTCCTGAAGCGGTGCGGGTTCCGGAAAAGACTGCTTTGCGACCGGTTCGCCGGCAAGCCGGCTCCTACAGGTTCGGCGGGGTCGCCGGCGAATCGGTCCATTCTAATTGGCCGCTGATTGCAGTTCGGCGTCACGCACCAACCGTTCCAACCCCGCCAGGTCCGGCACCCGCGCCACCTGCTCGCCCACCTGCACCGCCGCCAGCTCGAACTCGGCCAGCGGTACATCCACGTAGTTGAGCTGGCTGTCGAGCTTGCACGAACGCGGAATCCCCTGCAGCAGCATCGCCAGGTAGCGTAGCCCCGTGTCGCCCAAGGCATTGAGCACGACGATCCGCGCCCGCTCGCCAGACGGGGTATGACCACCACAAGCCGTCTCGAAGCCAATCAGCGGCAGGCGCTGCTGGCGCCAGTCGACCCAGCCCAGGTGCCAGGCCGGCTCACCGGGCTCGCAGGCGATGGCAGGTTGGCCGATCAGTTCGGCCACCGCGACGTTGGGCAACACCAGCGTCCGGTCGCCCAGGGGCAGCAACAGCCCGGTCAGGCTGCTGCGCTGGCCGGCGATGTGGTCAAGCATGGTTCTGGCTCCAATGGGCGATGCTCTGCAACAGCACCGATTCCTGGTAAGGCTTGCCCAGGTACTCGTTGACGCCGATGGCCATCGCCCGCTCGCGGTGCTTCTGCCCGGTGCGCGAGGTGATCATGATGATCGGCAACTGCTTGAGGCGTTCGTCGCGGCGAATGCGGGTGGCCACCTCGAAACCGTCCATGCGCGGCATCTCGATGTCCAGCAGCAGCACATCCGGGCGGTGCTCCTCGAGCAAGGCCATGGCATCGACACCATCCTTGGCGGTCAGCACGCTGATGCCATGGCGTTCGAGCAGGCGGCTGGTGACTTTGCGCACAGTCACCGAGTCGTCCACCACCATCACCAGCAGCGGCCGCCGTTGCGTCGGCCCGACCAGCCCGCGCTGGCTGCCCGCCGCACCCGGCAGACGTGCCAGGCGCCGCTGTTGGCCACGCAGTTGGCCGAGCAAGTCGAGAATCAGCACCACCCGGCCATCGCCAAGCAACGTCGCGCCCGACAACCCAGGCACGGCGGCGAACTGTGGCCCCAGGCTCTTGACCACGATCTCGCGGCTGGGCGACAGGTTGTCGACCTGGATAGCGAATGACTGCTCGTGGGAATGGGTGAGCAGCACCGGCACTGGCACACTCTGGCCCAGCAGGCTTGGCTGCCCACCGCCCTGTACCAGCTCGCCCAGGTAGCGCAGTGCGTAGTCGTGTCCGGCATAGCTGTAGCGCGGCGGGTCGAGCCGATAGCAAGCCTCCAGCTCAGCAGGCGGCACCCGGACGATACCTTCGATGGTGTTCAGCGGAATGGCGTACTGCTCTTCCCCCAGGTGCACCATCAGCGCCCGGTTCATCGACACGGTGAACGGCAGGCGGATCAGGAAGCGCGCGCCCTTGCCAGGGCTGGACTCGATGCTCATGGAGCCACCCAGCTGCTTGACCTCTTCATGGACCACATCCATGCCCAGGCCGCGCCCGGAGATCTGGGTGATCTTCTCCGCCGTGGAGAACCCCGGGCGCAGGATGAACTGCAGGATCTCGTGGTCGCTCAGGCGCGCCTGCGGGTCGAGCAGGCCACGTTTGATGGCTTTGTTGCGCACCGCCTCCAGCGGCACGCCGGCACCGTCGTCGCTCATCTCGATGACAATATCGGCGCCCTCGTGCAACAGGTTCAGGTGGATGGTGCCCAGCTCCGGCTTGCCGGCGGCCAGACGGGATTCGCGGGCTTCAAGGCCGTGGTCGACCGCGTTGCGCAGCATATGCTCCAGCGGCGCAACCATGCGTTCGAGCACACTGCGGTCCAGCTCGCCCTCGGCGTTGCCGACCACCAGTTCGACCTGCTTGCCCAACTCGCTGGCCACCTGCCGCACCACCCGCTGCAAACGCGGCACCAGGCGTTCGAACGGCACCATCAACGTGGCGGTCAGGCCTTCCTGCAACTGGCTGTTGACCCGCGCCTGCTGCTGCAGAAGGCTGTGCGCCTCCTGGGCGCGCTGCATCAGGGTTTCCTTCAGGTCGAGCAGGTCCGAGGCCGACTCGAACAGGGCCCGGGACAACTGCTGCAACTGTGAATGGCGGTCCATCTCCAGCGGGTCGAAGTCGTCGTAGGCATCGCCTTCGAACTGTTGCCGGCTGGAGATCCGCCCTTGCGTTTCGATGTCCAGGCGCAGCAGCTGGTCGCGCATGCGCTCCAGCGTGGTTTCCATCTCGTTCAGGGCGAACTGGGCGTCGTTGACCTGTTGCTCGATCCGCCCGCGGATCACCGAATGCTCGCCGGCCAGGTTGCCCAGATCATCGAGCAGTTCGGCGTCGACCTTGACCATGTCCCCCGCGGCTCTCTCGGGCGCGGCGGTCGGTGTATCGGCCGGGGCGACTTCGCCCTGGACCTGGCCAGCCGCGCTGTCGGTGAGGGCGGCGCTGGAGAAGTTGCGGATGTAGTCGATCAGCGCCGTGGCGGCGTGCAGCGGCTGCCCCAGGCGTACCGCGTCGAGCATGTGCGCCAGGCGGTCGTGGCAGTTCTGCAGCAGGCTGAACAGCGCCGGGGTCGATGGCAGGCGCCCGGCAGCCAACAGCTCGTAGAGAAACTCCAGTTCATGGGCGAGGTCGCCGATGGCGGCGATCTCCACCATCCGTGCACCGCCCTTGAGCGTGTGCAGGTCGCGCAGCAGGTTCTCCACTTCGACCGTGTTGCGCGGGTCGGCCTGCCAGAGGGCCAGCGATTGCGCGGCGCTCTCGACGATATCGGAGCTTTCTTCGAGGAAAACCTCCAACAGCTCCTTGTCGCCTGCGGCCTCGTGTTGTTCCTCAAGCTGTTCTGTCTGGCCCGGTGGCGGCGAGGTATGGCGGAACTCGCGCAGTTCGCCGAGCAGCGCCACCGCCGATGCGGGTATATGGCCCTGCTGAACGCTGTGCAGCATCCCGGCCAGCGCGCCGTGGCTACGCCCGAGCAGGTCGAACAACGCCGCGCTGGCACCCAGGCGGCGGTCAACCAGGCCTTCGTAGAGCAGCGCCAGCTCCTGGGCAAGGAGCTCCACCGCGCCAATGGCGGCCATCTGTGCTCCACCCTTGAGCGTCAGCACATCGTGCTGCAGGGCCGACAGCGCGCAGAGGCTGCCCGGATCGGCCTTCCACTGCTGCAAGGCCTGGTCGGCGCTGTCGAGGATGTCCCGCGCCTCTTCCAGGAACAGCTCGACCATCGCAGGGTCCGGCAGTTCGCCTGAACCCGGGAGCGGCGTCACTCGGTCAGCGCCAACCACACCCATGGCACCCGGTTCGAGCGCATCGTCCAACAGGCCGCGCAATGCCGCCAAGCTCTCCGGACGGGCATCCAGGTCCTGCCCGGCGGCAATCTCATCGAACATGTCGAGCAGCGCTTCATGGGCCTGCTGCGCCACGGCGAACAACCGTGGCGTGACCGCCAGGCTACCCTCCTCCACCGCGCCGTACAGGTCGAGCAGCCCTTCGCAGATCTCATCCACCTGCCACAGCTCGGCCTGATGGGCGCTGTGTCCAAGGTTGGTCAAGTCATCCAGCAAGGTCTCCAGCGGCTGGCGCTCGCCTGGGTGCGCCTGCCAATGCATCAGCAGCGCTTCGGCATCGAGCAGGATGTCCATGCCCTGGGCCAGGAAACTGCTGATCAACTGCGGGTCGCGGCGGCTGCGCCGTGGCTGATGCAGGTCGTCCTGATGCTGCGCCAGACGGTTGTCGACGGTCTGTCCGACCTGCTCGATCAACTGTGCAGCGCCGGGAATGGCGGCCAGCGGCGTGCTGCCCAGCTGGGCCAGGCCCAGGTGGAACAAGGCACGGGCTGCCTCAAGCAGTTCGATCTCGGCCATGTGCAGCGACAGCTGGTGCCCCTTGTACTCCCGCACCAGGCGGTCAAGCGCGGTGGCCAGCTCCGCCACCGGCATCACCCCGGCCATGGCGGCGCTGCCCTTGAGCGTGTGCAACGCGCGCTGCAGGCTGTCGCTGACCACGGTGCCCTGCACATCGGCGCCTTGCAGGAACGTATCGAGCCCGGCCAGATGACCAAGGGCCTCGTTGCGGAAAATCTCCAGCAGGTGCGGGTCGAGCCCGTCGATGCTGGCGCTGGCCGGCGTATCGTTGAGTGCCAGTGCATGCAGGTGGCCCGCCAACTGTTCGATCTCGGCCGAAGGCGGCAACTGGCTGGCAGCAAAATCGGCCAGCAGGTCGGGCAGGCGCACGAACACCTGCTGCAACGCCACCAACCCTTCCGGGCTGAGCACGATGCGCCCTTCCAGCACGCGGTTGAGCAGGTGCTCGGCGCCCCAGGCCAGCTCTGCCACGGCTTCGGCATGGACCATGCGCCCACTGCCCTTGAGCGTGTGCAAGGCCCGGCGCACTTCGACCAGCGGTTCGCGTAGGCTGTTGTCCGCACGCCAGCGCAGCCAGTGGCGCTCGGTCTCGGGCAGCAGTTCGTTGGCTTCCTCGAGAAACACGTCGCGCAACTCATCGTCGATGCCATCGATGGACTGCCCGGCATCGACTCGCTGGCATTGCACGCCCAGGGCGGCCAGGCTGGCATGGGCCATGTCGATGAACCGCTGGGCGTCGGCCAGCGGGTCGGCCACGCGCCATTGCAGATAGGCCTCGCCGGCGCTGAGGGCGTCGGCCAGGTGCGCCAGCTCGTCGGGCAGGGGCTCCTCCTCGAGGTGCACCAACCAGCCCTGGACATACCCGGCACAGCCGGCGAACACTTCGGCGACTGCGGGCAGCGCCAGCATCGCCAGGGCACCACGCACCTGGTGCAACAGCCCAGGCAGGGCCTGCAGGCGCTGGCGCGACCAGTCGGACTCCAGGCAGTCGCCGATCAGGTCCTTGGCCTGTTGCAGCACGTTGAGCGCTTCACTGAGTACCAGCTGGCGAATCTCCGCAAGGTCCGAGCCCGGCAAGTTGCCCGGCGCGGTCTCCTCCAGCGGCCCCACCATGCCATTCAGGGTCGCTTCCACGTAGAGCAGCGCGCCAGCCACGTCCATCAGCACCGCTTCGTCCACGCCATCGTCCCGCTCGACCAGGGCCTGCAACGCCAGCACCTGATCGATAATTACCCGCCGTGGTTGCTGGAAGCCCAGCACCGACAGGGTGTCGGCCACATGCCGTAACGGCGCCAGCAGGTTTTCCAGAGGCTCGCGAGGCTGTCGCTCGCCACTGACGAACGGGTCGAGGCGCTCCTTGATGCGCATCAGGTCGTCACACAGCGCCATCACCACCGAACGCAACGCATCGCGACCGGAGCCGGCCTGCATGTGCTCCCGCCAGTTGCCCAGCGACAGGTCGAGGTTGGCCAGGTCTTCGGCGCCCGCCAGGCGCTGGCCGAGGTCGCCCAGCAGGCTGCCCTGGGCCAGGGGCTCGGCGCCCCGGCAGACACGCAGCTGGTTGAGCAGTGGCATCACCACCAATGGCAGGTCGTGCCGTGCGCCACGCAAGCGGTCGAGGTACGGAGGCAACTGCTCCAGGCCGCGGAACAACGCGCCCAGGCACTCGCCACGGGGGCTGACCTGGCCCTCGGCCATGGCCCGCCCGAGCAGTTCCAGCTCTTCGGCCAGGCGCGCGGCACCCGGCAGTTCGAGCAGCCGCAGGCAGTTGTGCACCTGGTGCAGGTTGTCGACGAAGAACGCGAGGATCGACAGATCCTCGGGCATGCCGGTAAAGCGCTCCAGGGCCTGGCGCGCCTGGCCCAGGCAATCGAGGATCGGCGCCTTGGTCCAGGCCAGGGCGACGGTGTCGTGCCGCGCGCCGCTGAGCGGGCCGGCCATCACACTCGCCCCTTTCATTGACGCTCGACCGGTTTGGGCAGGGTGAAGCCGGACACCGAACGGCGCATCTCGCTGGCCATGCGCGCCAGGTGGCGGATGCTGTCGGCGGTGGCGCCAGAGCCGGCCGAGGTCTGCGCGGTGATCTGCTGGATCACCGCCATGGTGTGGGAGATCTGCCCGGCGGACGAGGTCTGCAACTGGGCCGCATCGGAGATGCTGTGGATCAGGTCGGCCAGGGTCTGCGATACCCCTTCGATCTCGGCCAGGGCCACGCCCGCGTCCTGGGCCAGGCGCGCGCCGCGCACCACTTCGGCGGTGGTCTGCTCCATGGAGATCACCGCTTCGTTGGTATCGGCCTGGATAGTGCGCACCAGCGCCTCGATCTGGCGGGTGGCCGAGGACGAGCGCTCGGCCAGGCGCTGCACTTCGTCGGCGACCACGGCGAAGCCGCGCCCGGCCTCGCCGGCCAGCGAGGCCTGGATGGCGGCGTTGAGGGCAAGGATGTTGGTCTGCTCGGCAATGTCGTCGATCAGGCTGACGATGTCGCCGATCTCCTGGGAGGACTCACCCAGGCGCTTGATCCGCTTGGCAGTGTCCTGGATCTGCTCACGAATGTTGTCCATGCCATGGATGGTGTTGTGCACCACCTCGTTGCCCTTGTTGGCGATGGCCACCGAACGTTCGGCGACCTTGGCCGACTCGTAGGCATGGGCCGACACCCGGTCGATCGACTCCACCATGTCGCCCACCGCCTCCGACGCCTCGCTGATCTGCTCGGCCTGGTGTTCCGAGGCCTTGGCCAGCTGGCGCGCGGTGTTCTGCGTGTCCTGCACCGCCGCGGCCACCTGCTCGGCGCTGTGGTTGATGGTGGCGACCAGGTCGCGCAGCTGGTCGACCGAATAGTTGATCGAGTCGGCGATGGCACCGGTGAAGTCCTCGGTGACCGATACGGTGACAGTCAGGTCGCCGTCGGCCAGCTCCTCGATCTCGTCGAGCAGGCGCATGATCGCCTGCTGGTTGCGTTCGTTCTTCTCGGCGGTTTCGCGCAACTGGCGACTGGTGGCGCGCACCATCACCAGGCCGATCAGGATGATCGAGGCCAGCGCCAGCAAGCCGAGCACATAGCCGCCGACGGTGTCGAGGGTACGCCCGCCGGCCAGGTTCTCGAAGCCGTTGGCCAGGTGCGAGGCTTCGTCGAGCAGCGTTTGCGACAGGCTGAAGATGTTACCGGCGGCCTCGCGCACACGGAACAGCTCGGGCGAGGTCTCGAGGATCTCGTCCACGGAGCCTGCGACGAACTGGAACAGCTCGGCGATCTCGGCCAGGCGTGCGCGAGCGTCGGCGTCCTCGACCCGGGTCACCTGGATCGCTGGGTTGCCGGCGAGCATGCCTTCGAGCACCTGGCCGAAACGGCTGGCGTCGCGGCCGAAGGCATCGGCCGCCTGTACCGAGGTGTCGTCGCCGGCCAGCACGGTATTGACCGAACCCAGAATCCGTTCGGCGAGCAACAACTGGCGCTGGGCCACCGCCACCTGGTTGGCCGGGGCGCCGCTCTGCAGCAGGATCTCCACCACCTTTTCGTATTCGACCTGCAATTGCGGCACGGTCTCGGCCAGCGTGGCCGCGACCTGGTGCAGCGACAGCACGGTCTGCTCGCTGGCGAGGATGGTATCGGTGTTCTTGCGCAGGTTTTCCCAGTCCTGGCGCACCGCGTCCATCTCGTCGCGCACTGTCACTGGCGCGGGCGGTAGCCCAGTGGCCTTGTCGCCCTCGCGCAGGTAGCTCCAGCGGCGCTCGAAGTCGTTGCGCGCATCGCTGAGCAGCTTGAATGCCAGTGCCTTGCCCGCCGCCGCCTCGGTGGCGTTCTTGGCGATGCGCTGCGACAGCACCCGCAGTTCGCCGGCATGGCCGATGTACTGCTTGTCGTGGTTGGCCTGGGTGTTGAGGTAGGCGAAATTGGCGAACAGCAGGATGATCGACAGGATCAGCACCACGAACAGCACGGTGATCTGCGCGGTGCTGCGTGGGCGCTGGGCCACGGCGGCCGGGGAAACGGCCGGCGCGACGACGGTGGGGCCGGGCTTGTTCACGTCGAAAATCCTCTACAACGCCACATCGAGAAAACCCGGGGCCTGGGCCAGGGCGAAAGGGCTGAAGATCGCCCAGTTGCGTTCACGGGGGAAATACCCCTGCACGAAAGGCGCGGCCGCGCGGATCAGCGGCTGCGGCGGTGACAGCTCCAGGCTGCTGAGGGCAAAGTGCTGCAAGCCCACCACCTCGTCCACCAGCAGGCCGGCGAACAGCTCCTCGTGGTCCAGCACTAGCACGCGCCGCTGCTTGCCGGCAGCGGCGGCCGGGCCCAGGCCGAAGAAGGCGCACAGGTCCATCAGCGGCAGCAAGCGCCCACGCAGGTTGGCCACGCCGCGCACCCAGGGCTGGACGCCTGGCACCCGGCTGCTGCGGGGTTCGCGCAGCACCTCGGCAACCTCGCCCATGGGGGCGACGAACCACTGCCCGGCAATGCGAAAGCCGATGCCGCTCCACTGCTGCAGGCGCGTGTCCTGAGGCGGCTGGTCGGCGACCAGCAGGCGGCAACGGCGGTCGATGTCCAGCAACAGCTCGAAGGCGGTCAGCGACGCGCCCTGAGGCCGGGTGGTCAAGCGCCGAGCACTTCTTTCAATTTGGCGATAAGGGCGTCTTCTTCCACGGGTTTGGTCAGAAAGTCACGGGCGCCCTGGCGCTGGGCCCAGATACGGTCGGTTTCCTGGTCCTTCGCGGTGATCACCACCACCGGGATGGCTTTGGTCGCCGGATCCTTGGCCAACTGGCGGGTCGCCTGGAAGCCGTTGAGGATGGGCATGACGATATCCATCAGGACGACGTCCGGCTTCTCCTGGCGCGCCAGGGCTACGCCATTGGCGCCATTTTCGGCCTTGAGGACTTGATGGCCGTTTTTTTCCAGTATCGCGGTCAGCTTGTACAACTCTGTCGGCGAATCGTCGACAATCAGAACTCGGGCCATGCTGTTTCCCCATGAGGAACGTGAAACCCTGCCGGTGTTGGCGGTGTCAGGGTGCGGGTTGGTCTTGCACGGCGAAACCGGGCACATGGGCGCGGATCGCGTCGAGCAGTTCTTCCTTGCTGAACGGTTTGGTCAGGAACTGGTCGGAACCGACCACCCGGCCGCGGGCCTTGTCGAACAGGCCGTCGCGGGATGAGAGCAGGATCACCGGGGTGTCCTTGAATTCACTGTTGTGCTTGATCACCGCGCAGGTCTGGTAGCCATCCAGGCGCGGCATGAGCACGTCGACGAAGATGATCCGCGGCTTGTGATCGATGATCTTCGCCAGGGCGTCGAAACCATCGCTGGCGGTGATCACCTCGCAGCCCGCCTCGCCAAGCAACATCTGCGCGGTGCGGCGGATCGTGCGGGAGTCGTCGATCACCATCACCTTCAGGGGTTGTTCCATAAAGTTCGCCATCATTTGCAGCTCTGGTCTGAGCGGCAAGCTTCAAGCTTCAAGAAAAACAGATCGGTGTGCGGTGCGGTCTGGCTTTCTTGCAGCTTGAAGCTTGAAGCTTGACGCTTGAAGCTGGATCGAGCCTTTTTAGCACACTCCCGATGGCCATTCCATCCGCCAGCCCCTTGACCGCGGGCGCGCCCGGCGCCACCCTGAGCCACTTTTCTTTTCGTGCCATCGCGGCCACCCGCCGCCAAGAGGAATTACCCCATGAGCGTTCGCCTCGGGATTGTCATGGACCCCATCGCGTCCATCTCCTATAAAAAGGACAGCTCGCTGGCCATGCTGCTGGCCGCCCAGGCCCGCGGCTGGAGCCTGTTCTACATGGAGCAGCGCGACCTGTACCAGGGCGAAGGCAAGGCCCGCGCGCGGATGCGCCCGCTGAAGGTGTTCGCCGACCCGGCGCGCTGGTTCGAGCTAGGCGAGGAGCAGGACAACCTGCTGGGTGACCTGGACGTGATCCTGATGCGCAAGGACCCGCCCTTCGACATGGAGTTCGTCTACAGCACCTACCTGCTGGAGCAGGCCGAGGCCGATGGCGCGCTGGTGGTCAACCGCCCGCAGAGCCTGCGCGACTGCAACGAGAAGCTGTTCGCCACGCTGTTCCCGCAGTGCACGCCACCGACCCTGGTCAGCCGCCGCCCGGACATCATCCGCGCATTCGCCGCCCAGCATGGTGACGTGATCCTCAAGCCGCTGGACGGCATGGGCGGCACCTCGATCTTCCGCCACCGGGTCGGCGACCCCAACCTGTCGGTGATCCTCGAAACGCTGACCGCGCTCGGGGCCCAGCAGATCATGGCCCAGGCCTACCTGCCGGCGATCAAGGACGGCGACAAACGCATCCTGATGATCGACGGCGAGCCAGTGGACTACTGCCTGGCGCGCATTCCGGCCAGCGGCGAGACCCGCGGCAACCTGGCCGCCGGCGGCCGTGGCGAAGCCCGGCCGCTGAGCGAGCGCGACCGCTGGATCGCCGCCCAGGTCGGCCCGACCCTGCGGGCGAAGGGCCTGCTGTTCGTCGGCCTGGACGTGATCGGCGACCATCTCACCGAAATCAACGTCACCAGCCCGACCTGCATCCGCGAGATCGACGCTGCCTACAACACCGACATCGGCGGCAAGCTGATGGACGCCATTGATCGCCAGTTGAAGGCACGCTGACCGCCGACACGTGGCAAACACGCGCAGTGGGGTATGATGCGCAGCCGCAAGCTTCAAGCTGCAAGCCGCAAGAATGTGCAGGCCTGCACCACGCCGCTTTTACTTGAAGCTTGCAGCTTGTGACTCGAAGCTGCCTTTGGATACTCGATGACGCTGCCCGCCGACATCCCCGCCGACCTGTTGCCACCCCGCGTCCGCCCGGTGGACCGGCTCGGCTTCACCCTGTTCCTGGCTGCCCTGGTGCACCTGGCGCTGATCCTGGGGGTGGGTTTCACCGTGGTCAAGCCGGCCGAAATCCGCCACACCATGGACATCACCCTGGCCACCTTCAAGAGCGAAAAAACGCCTGAGAAGGCCGACTATCAGGCCCAGGAGAACCAGCAGGGCAGCGGCACCCTGGAGAAGAAGGCGGTGCCCAAGACCACTGAAGTGGCGCCGTTCCAGGACAGCAAGATCAACAAGGTCACCCCGCCGCCCGCCGCCCGCCAGGAAACGCCACCGGCACCGGAGAAATCCGTGGTCGCGACGAAGGCGCCCAAGCCGCAGAAAGTCGAGCCCAAGCCGAAGGAAAACAAACCGCAAACGGCGCCAGCCACAAAGGTGGTGGACTTCGACAGCTCGCAGCTGTCCAGCCAGATCGCCAGCCTCGAGGCGGAGCTGTCCAACGAACAGCAGCTGTACGCCAAGCGCCCGCGCATCCACCGCCTCAACGCCGCCTCGACCATGCGCGACAAGGGCGCCTGGTACAAGGAGGAGTGGCGCAAGAAGGTCGAGCGCATCGGCAACCTCAACTACCCCGAGGAAGCCCGGCGCCAGCAGATGTACGGCAGCCTGCGGATGATGGTGTCGATCAACCGCGACGGTTCACTGTATGAGGTGCTGGTACTGGAGTCCTCCGGCCAGCCGGTGCTGGACCAGGCGGCCCAGCGCATCGTGCGCCTGGCGGCGCCGTTCGCGCCGTTCACCGGCGACCTGGCCGAGTTCGACCGGCTGGAGATCATCCGCACCTGGCGCTTTGCCCGTGGCGACCGGTTGTCGAGCAATTGACCAGGCCGGTGAAGAGACTGGATCTTGTGGTGGTGCGGATATCGAGCGCCGCACGTGCGGCGCATCGCGAATAAATTCGCTCCTACATCTTTTGCAACGTACCTGTGCCTGCGTCAACCGCGATGCGCCGCATAAGCGGCGCTCGACCACCTTGCCAGCCTCACCACCTGGCGCCACACTAGCGCTCATGAAAACCTTCGCCCCCAGCTACCTCAAGCACCAGTTCCTGATCGCCATGCCGCACATGGCCGATCCGAACTTTGCCCAGACCCTCACCTACATCGTCGAGCACAACGCCAACGGTGCCATGGGCTTGGTGATCAACCGCCCGCAGGAGCTGAACCTGGCCGACATCCTCGAGCAGTTGCGCCCGAACGAGCAACCACCGGCCAGCACGCTGCAGGTGCCCATCTACCAGGGTGGCCCGGTGCAGACCGACCGCGGCTTCGTGCTGCACAGCGACGAGTGCAGCTTCCAGGCCACCGTGGCACTGGAAGGGCTGTCGCTGACCACCTCGCAGGACGTGCTGCTGGCCATCGCCGCCGGCGTGGGCCCGAAAAAGAGCCTGATCACCCTCGGCTACGCCGGCTGGGAAGCCGGCCAGCTGGAGGCTGAGCTGGCCGACAACGCCTGGCTCAACTGCCCGTTCGACCCCGAGATCATCTTCGGCCTGGCCAGCGACCAGCGCCTGGGCGCCGCCGCCGCGAGCCTGGGGATCAACCTCAGCCTGCTGACCAGCCAGGCGGGCCACGCCTGATGGCCGAACTGCGCCTGCTGCTGGGCTTCGACTACGGCAGCAAACAGATTGGCGTGGCCGTCGGCCAGGTGATCACCGGCCAAGCCCGTGAACTGTGCGTGCTCAAGGCCCAGAACGGCGTGCCGGACTGGAACCAGGTCGAGAAGCTGATCAAGGAATGGAAACCCGACGCCATCGTCGTGGGGCTGCCGTTGAACATGGACGGTACGCCCAGCGACATGAGCGAGCGCGCCGAGAAGTTCGCCCGCCGCCTCAATGGCCGCTTCAACCTGCCCGTGCACACCCACGACGAACGCCTCACCACCTTCGAAGCCAAGGGCGAGCAGATGGCCCGTGGCAGCCGCCACGGCAGCTACCGCGACAACCCGGTCGACGCCATCGCCGCCGCCCTGCTGCTGCAAGGCTGGCTGGAGGCCAACACTTAATTCCGCTTTGCCGCCGGCTGGATCCGGCGCCCGCCCTCCAAGGAGCACGCAATGAGCCTACCCAATCCCGCCGACCTGATCCGGCAGATGGCCGTCGACCTTCGCGCCCACCTGGCCCGCCGTGAAATCACCGAGCCACGCTTCATCGGCATCCGCACCGGTGGCGTGTGGGTAGCCCAGGCCTTGCAGACAGCGCTGGGTGACGACAGCCCGCTGGGCACCCTGGACGTGTCCTTCTACCGCGACGACTTCAGCCAGAACGGCCTGCACCCGCAGGTACGCCCCTCGGAGTTGCCGTTCGAGATCGAGGGCCAGCACCTGGTGCTGGTGGACGACGTGCTGATGAGCGGTCGTACCATCCGCGCCGCCCTCAACGAACTGTTCGACTACGGCCGCCCGGCCAGCGTGACGCTGGTGTGCCTGCTCGACCTGGATGCCGGCGAACTGCCGATCCGCCCGAACGTGCTGGGCGCCACCCTGTCCCTGGCCGCCCATGAACGGGTAAAATTGACTGGACCCACGCCGCTCGCCCTCGAGCGCCAGGACCTCGCCCCCGCTTCCGCCCTTTAAGAGTCCCCCGCGATGACGCCATTCGACGCCAAGCGCCCGCTGCAGCTCAATGACCAGGGCCAGCTGCGCCACTTTCTCTCGCTCGACGGTTTGCCCCGCGAACTGCTCACCGAGATCCTCGACACCGCCGACTCGTTCCTCGAAGTCGGCGCCCGGGCAGTGAAGAAAGTCCCGTTGCTGCGCGGCAAGACCGTGTGCAACGTGTTCTTCGAGAATTCCACCCGTACCCGCACCACCTTCGAGCTGGCCGCCCAGCGGCTGTCGGCCGACGTGATCAGCCTGAACGTGTCGACCTCCTCGACCAGCAAGGGCGAGACCCTGTTCGACACCCTGCGCAACCTCGAGGCCATGGCCGCCGACATGTTCGTCGTGCGCCACTCCGATTCCGGTGCCGCCCACTTCATCGCCGAGCACGTGTGCCCGGACGTGGCGGTGATCAACGGCGGTGATGGCCGCCACGCCCACCCCACGCAAGGCATGCTCGACATGCTGACCATCCGTCGCCACAAAGGCAGCTTCGAGAACCTGTCGGTGGCGATCGTCGGCGATATCCTGCACTCGCGCGTGGCCCGCTCGGACATGCTCGCGCTCAAGGCGCTGGGCTGCCCGGATATCCGCGTGATCGGCCCGAAGACGCTGATCCCGATCGGCATCGAACAGTATGGGGTGAAGGTCTACACCGACCTCGCCGAAGGCCTGAAGGACGTCGACGTGGTGATCATGCTGCGCTTGCAGCGTGAACGCATGGCCGGTGGCCTGCTGCCCAGTGAAGGCGAGTTCTACCGCTTGTTCGGCCTGACCACCGCGCGCCTGGCCGGGGCCAAGCCGGATGCCATCGTCATGCACCCGGGCCCGATCAACCGCGGCGTGGAGATCGAGTCGGCGGTGGCCGACGGCAAGCACTCGGTGATCCTCAACCAGGTCACCTACGGCATCGCCGTGCGCATGGCCGTGCTGTCCATGGCCATGAGCGGGCAGAACGCGCAACGTCAATTCGACCAGGAGAACGCCCAGTGACCATCAGCATTATCGGCGCCCGGGTCATCGATCCTGCAAGCGGCCTGGACCGCGTCACCGACCTGCACCTGGAAGGCGGCCGCATTGCCGCCATCGGCGCGGCCCCGGCCGGCTTCAGCGCCAGCCGCACAATCCAGGCCGATGGCCTGGTGGCCGCCCCGGGCCTGGTCGACCTTGGCGTATCGCTGCGCGAGCCGGGCTACAGCCGCAAGGGCACCATCGCCAGCGAGACCCGCGCCGCAGTGGCCGGGGGCGTCACCAGCCTATGCTGCCCGCCGCAAACCAAGCCCATTCTCGACACCTCCGCCGTCGCCGAACTGATCCTCGACCGCTCCCGCGAGGCGGCCAACAGCAAGGTCTACCCGGTCGGCGCCCTGACCAAGGGCCTGGAAGGTGAACAACTGGCCGAGCTGGTCGCCCTGCGCGACACCGGCTGCGTGGCCTTCGGCAACGGCCTGAAAGAGATCCCCAACAACCGCACCCTGGCCCGTGCCCTGGAATACGCGGCGACCTTCGACCTGACCGTGGTGTTCCACTCCCAGGACCGCGACCTGTCGCAGGGCGGCCTCGCCCACGAAGGCCCGATGGCCAGCTTCCTCGGCCTGCCCGGCATCCCGGAAACCGCCGAGACCGTGGCCCTGGCCCGCAACCTGCTGCTGGTCGAGCAGACTGGCGTGCGCGCCCACTTCACCCAGATCACCAGCGCCCGAGGCGCGCGGCTGATCGCCCAGGCCCAGGCGCTGGGGCTGCCGGTTACCGCCGATGTGGCGCTGTATCAGCTGATCCTCACCGACGAGGCCCTGCGCGACTTCTCCAGCCTGTACCACGTGCAGCCGCCGCTGCGCACCGCCGCCGACCGCGACGGCCTGCGCGAGGCGGTGAAGTCCGGGGTGATCCAGGCGATTTCCAGCCACCACCAGCCCCACGAGCGTGATGCCAAGCTGGCGCCGTTCGGCGCCACCGAACCGGGTATCAGCAGCGTCGAGCTGTTGCTGCCACTGGCCATGACCCTGGTGGAGGACGGCCTGCTCGACCTGCCCACGTTGCTGGCGCGCCTGAGCAGCGGCCCAGCTGCGGCCATGCGCCTGCCGGCCGGCGAGCTGAAGGTGGGTGGCGCGGCGGACCTGGTGCTGTTCGATCCGAAGGCGTCCACCGTTGCTGGCGAGCAGTGGTACTCCCGCGGCGCGAACTGCCCGTTCATCGGCCACTGCCTGCCGGGCGCGGTGCGTTACACCCTGGTCGACGGGCACATCTGCCACGAGGCCTGATGATCCCCCTGTAGGAGCCAGCCTTGCTGGCGAAACGTGCGCCGCGGTGCATGGCACCGGCTATGCCGGTGTTCGCCGGCAACGCCGGCTCCTACGGGGATCACGCAAGTCCTGCGCTTTCGGAAACATCCTGTCTTGGCACCGCTCATCCTTTGCGGTTGAAATCCTTCCCCCCTCCCCCCATATGAGTCGGCATCAGGCATTTTCGCCCCGCTGCGTGGAGACTCTCCCTTGACTACCATCGTTTCTGTCCGCCGTAACGGCAAAGTCGTCATGGGCGGCGACGGCCAGGTTTCCCTCGGCAACACCGTGATGAAAGGCAACGCCAAGAAAGTCCGTCGCCTGTACAACGGCCAGGTCATCGCCGGTTTCGCCGGTGCCACCGCCGACGCCTTCACCCTGTTCGAGCGCTTTGAAGCGCAACTGCAGAAACACTCCGGCCACCTGGTCCGCGCCGCCGTCGAGCTGGCCAAGGAATGG
Source organism: Pseudomonas sp. MWU13-3659 (assembly GCF_023757525.1). Lineage (NCBI taxonomy): Bacteria > Pseudomonadati > Pseudomonadota > Gammaproteobacteria > Pseudomonadales > Pseudomonadaceae > Pseudomonas > Pseudomonas sp. MWU13-3659. The sequence continues at coordinate 360,863 of NZ_JAMSHW010000001.1, forward strand.
CGCACCGACCGCTCGCTCAGCCGCCTGGAGGCGATGCTGGCCGTGGCCAACAAGGACGCATCCCTGATCATCACCGGCAACGGTGACGTGGTCGAGCCCGAGGACGGCCTGATCGCCATGGGCTCCGGCGGTGGCTACGCCCAGGCCGCGGCCCGCGCCCTGCTGAACAAGACCGACCTGTCGGCCCGGGAAATCACCGAGGCCGCCCTGAACATCGCCGGCGACATCTGCGTGTTCACCAACCACAACCTGACCATCGAGGAGCAGGACCTGGCCGAGTGAATCAGTTGTTTTGGCGTCCCGCTCGCAGCGGGACTTTTCCACACTGATCACCCTGCTCGAGGAGCCCATACATCATGTCCATGACCCCCCGCGAAATCGTCCACGAACTCAACCGCCACATCATCGGCCAGGACGACGCCAAGCGCGCCGTCGCCATCGCCCTGCGCAACCGCTGGCGACGCATGCAGCTGCCCGCCGAGCTGCGCGCCGAAGTCACCCCCAAGAACATCCTGATGATCGGCCCCACCGGCGTGGGCAAGACCGAGATCGCCCGCCGCCTGGCCAAGCTGGCCAACGCGCCTTTCATCAAGGTCGAGGCGACCAAGTTCACCGAAGTCGGCTACGTCGGTCGTGACGTCGAGTCGATCATCCGCGACCTGGCCGACGCCGCGCTGAAGATGCTGCGCGAGCAGGAAATCGTCCGCGTGCGCCACCGCGCCGAAGACGCCGCCGAAGACCGCATCCTCGATGCCCTGCTGCCACAGGCGCGGGTCAGCAGCTTCAGCGAGGAAGCCCAGCAGTCCAGCGGCGACTCCAACACCCGCCAGCTGTTCCGCAAGCGCCTGCGCGAAGGCCAGCTGGACGACAAGGAAATCGAGATCGAAGTCGCCGAGAGCATGGGCGTCGATATCGCCGCGCCGCCCGGCATGGAAGAGATGACCAACCAGCTGCAGAGCCTGTTCGCCAACATGGGCAAGGGCAAGCGCAAGAGCCGCAAGCTGAAGGTGAAAGAAGCCCTGAAGATGGTCCGCGATGAAGAAGCGGGCCGCCTGGTCAACGAGGAAGAGCTCAAGGCCAAGGCCCTGGAAGCGGTCGAGCAGCACGGTATCGTGTTCATCGACGAGATCGACAAGGTGGCCAAGCGTGGCAATGTCGGCGGCGCCGACGTGTCCCGCGAAGGTGTGCAGCGCGACCTGCTGCCGCTGATCGAAGGCTGCACGGTCAACACCAAGCTGGGCATGGTCAAGACCGACCACATCCTGTTCATCGCCTCCGGCGCGTTCCACCTGAGCAAGCCCAGCGACCTGGTGCCTGAACTGCAAGGCCGCCTGCCGATCCGTGTCGAGCTCAAGGCGCTGACCCCGGAAGACTTCGAGCGCATCCTGAAAGAGCCGCACGCCTCGCTGACCGAACAGTACCGCGAGCTGCTCAAGACCGAAGGCCTGCACATCGAGTTCGCCGACGAAGGCCTCAAGCGCCTGGCCGAGATCGCCTTCCAGGTCAACGAGAAGACCGAGAACATCGGTGCCCGCCGCCTGCACACCCTGCTCGAGCGCCTGCTCGAAGAGGTGTCGTTCAGCGCCGGCGACCTGGCCAGCACCCACGACGAGAAGCCGATCCACATCGACGCGGCCTACGTGAACAGCCACCTCGGTGAGCTGGCGCAGAACGAAGACCTGTCGCGCTACATCCTGTGACCGCATAGGGCCGCTGCGCGGCCCGTTCGCGGCACAAGGCCGCTCCTACAGGAAATCGCGATCCTCTGTAGGAGCGGCCTTGTGCCGCGAATGGGCTGCGTAGCAGCCCCTTGCACAATGGCCAAAATCACTCGAAGCTTGCCGCTTGAAGCCTGAGAGAGACCTAGCCCATGGCCCGCCTGCCCACCGCGATCAACCTGCACAAAGCCTCGAAGACCCTCACCCTCACCTACGCCCCCGGCGAGGTCTACCACTTGCCCGCCGAGTTCCTGCGCGTGCACTCCCCTTCCGCCGAGGTCCAGGGCCACGGCAACCCCATCCTGCAGTTCGGCAAGATCAATGTCGGCCTCAGCGGCCTGGAACCAGCCGGTCAATATGCACTGAAACTGACCTTCGACGACGGCCATGACTCCGGATTGTTCACCTGGGAATACCTGGAACAGCTGTGCCTGCGCCAGGCGCAATTGTGGGCCGATTATCTGGACGAATTGCACAAGGCCGGCAAATCCCGCGACCCGTCGGAATCGGTCGTGAAACTGATGCTCTAGCTCAAGGCCCCCACGCTTTAGAGCGCATTTTCTAATCTCATCTGCTTGAATGCCTGGATGGCAGCCAAAGACTGGCTGTCTTGCGCATTACACGAAAGTCGGGTAACCAATGGAGCTGGCAAGTTCCCTGCATTGCATTTCGAGCAAGCAGGGCCAGGCCGGTAGGTAGAGGTCGCGAGCGAAAGCAGGCTGTCTTCACACGCAGAAAATCCCGCCGCTCATCACTGACACGCCTCCGGTCGCAGCACCGCTGTTCCTTATCACTGGTCACCCGAGTAGCAGTACCGGGCTGTCACAGCACACCGGTACTCGTCTCAGGACAACGGAGCGTCGTAGATGAGTAACAAGAACAACGATGAGTTGCAGCGGCAGGCCTCGGAGAACACCCTGGGGCTGAACCCGGTCATCGGCATTCGCCGCAAGGATCTGTTGACCTCGGCGCGCACGGTATTGCGCCAGGCATTGCGTCAACCGTTACACAGCGCCAAGCACGTGGCGCATTTCGGCCTGGAGCTGAAGAACGTGCTGCTGGGCAAATCGAGCCTCCAGCCTGAAAGCGACGACCGTCGCTTCAGTGACCCGGCCTGGAGCAACAACCCGCTGTACCGCCGCTACCTGCAAACCTACCTGGCCTGGCGCAAGGAGCTGCACGACTGGATCGGCGAAAGCGACCTGTCGCCCCAGGACATCAGCCGCGGCCAGTTCGTCATCAACCTGATGACCGAGGCCATGGCGCCCACCAACACCCTCTCCAACCCCGCTGCGGTCAAGCGCTTCTTCGAGACCGGCGGCAAGAGCCTGCTCGACGGCCTCTCCCACCTGGCCAAGGACCTGGTCAACAACGGCGGCATGCCCAGCCAGGTGAACATGGAAGCCTTCGAGGTAGGCAAGAACCTGGCCACCAGCGAAGGCGCGGTGGTGTACCGCAACGACGTGCTGGAGCTGATCCAGTACAGCCCGATCACCGAACAGGTGCACGCCCGCCCCCTGCTGGTGGTGCCGCCGCAGATCAACAAGTTCTACGTCTTCGACCTGAGCCCGGAAAAGAGCCTGGCGCGCTTCTGCCTGCGCTCCCAGCAGCAGACCTTCATCGTCAGCTGGCGCAACCCCACCAAGGCGCAGCGCGAGTGGGGCCTGTCCACCTACATCGACGCGCTCAAGGAAGCGGTCGACGCGGTGCTGGCGATCACCGGCAGCAAGGACCTGAACATGCTCGGCGCCTGCTCGGGCGGCATCACCTGCACCGCGCTGGTGGGCCATTACGCGGCACTCGGCGAAAAGAAGGTCAACGCCCTGACGCTGCTGGTCAGCGTGCTTGATACCACGGTCGATACCCAGGTGGCGCTGTTCGTCGACGAGCAGACGCTGGAGGCGGCCAAGCGCCACTCCTACCAAGCCGGCGTGCTCGAAGGCAGCGACATGGCCAAGGTGTTCGCCTGGATGCGCCCCAACGACCTGATCTGGAACTACTGGGTCAACAACTACCTGCTGGGCAACGAGCCGCCGGTGTTCGACATCCTGTTCTGGAACAACGACACCACGCGCCTGCCGGCCGCCTTCCACGGCGACCTGATCGAGATGTTCAAGAACAACCCGCTGATCCGCTCCAACGCCCTGGAAGTGTGCGGCACCGCCATCGACCTGAAGCAGGTCGACTGCGACATCTACAGCGTCGCCGGCACCGCCGACCACATCACCCCCTGGCAATCGTGCTACCGCTCGGCGCACCTGTTCGGCGGCAAGATCGAGTTCGTGCTATCGAACAGCGGGCATATCCAGAGCATCCTCAACCCGCCAGGCAACCCCAAGGCACGCTTCATGACCGGCGAGGACCGCCCGGACGACCCGGTGGCCTGGCAGGAGAACGCGGTCAAGCACGCCGACTCCTGGTGGCTGCACTGGCAGAGCTGGCTGGGCGAGCGCGCGGGCGAACTGAAGAAGGCGCCCACACGCCTGGGCAACCGTGCCTACGCCGCCGGCGAGGCATCGCCGGGTACCTACGTCCACGAACGCTGAGTGAAACCGCGGTGGTGCGCCCCGTGGCGCATCACCGCGCTACGTCCACCACAGAGTTACGCGTATGCCGCCACCCTACATCTTCAGGACCGTCGAGCTGGATGATCAGTCCATCCGCACCGCGGTCCGTCCGGGCAAGCCGCACCTGACACCCTTGCTGATCTTCAACGGCATCGGTGCCAACCTCGAACTGGTGTTCCCGTTCATCGAGGCCCTGGACCCGGACCTGGAGGTGATCGCCTTCGACGTGCCCGGCGTCGGCGGCTCGTCGACGCCCCGCCACCCCTACCGCTTCCCCGGGCTGGCCAAGCTGACGGCGCGCATGCTCGACTACCTGGACTACGGCCAGGTCAACGCGATCGGCGTGTCCTGGGGCGGCGCCCTGGCCCAGCAGTTCGCCCACGACTACCCGGAGCGCTGCAAGAAACTGGTGCTCGCCGCCACCGCCGCCGGCGCGGTGATGGTGCCGGGCAAACCCAAGGTGCTGTGGATGATGGCCAGCCCGCGGCGCTACATCCAACCGTCCCACGTGATCCGCATCGCCCCGACCATCTATGGCGGTGGTTTTCGCCGCGACCCCGACCTGGCCCTGCACCATGCCTCGAAGGTGCGTTCCGGCGGCAAGCTGGGCTATTACTGGCAGCTGTTCGCCGGGCTTGGCTGGACCAGCATCCACTGGCTGCACAAGATCCACCAGCCCACCCTGGTGCTGGCCGGCGACGACGACCCGTTGATCCCGCTGATCAACATGCGCCTGCTGGCCTGGCGAATTCCCAATGCGCAGCTACACATAATCGACGATGGCCATCTGTTCCTGATCACCCGGGCCGAGGCCGTCGCCCCGATCATCATGAAATTCCTCCAGCAAGAGCGCCAGCGCGCGGTCATGCACCCCCGACCCGCCTCCGGCGGCTGACGCCGGGCCGGCGCATGGAGTACGCGCCGGCCCGCCCTTGCTGTGTTCCAGCGCTTGCTGGCCTGACGATGGAGTGTTGGCATGAAAGACAAACCGGCAACAGGGACGACACCGGTCCCCGCCACCAGCATGAACCTGCAGAACGCAATCAATGGCCTGCGCGGTCGCGACCTGCTGTCGACCCTGCGCCATGTCGGCCGCCACGGCCTGCGCCACCCGTTGTACACCGCACGCCACCTGCTGGAGCTGGGCGGCACCCTGGGCCGGGTGATCCTCGGCGACACGCCGTTCCAGCCCCATGCCCGCGACAACCGTTTCAGCGACCCGACCTGGAGCGAGAACCCGCTCTACCGCCGCGGCCTGCAGGCCTACCTCGCCTGGCAGAAGCAGACCCGCCGCTGGATCGAGGAAAGCACCCTGAGTGACGACGATCGTGCCCGTGCGCAGTTCCTGTTCACCCTGGTCAGCGACGCCGTGGCCCCGAGCAATTCACTGCTCAACCCGCTGGCGGTCAAGGAGCTGTTCAACACCGGCGGCCAGAGCCTGCTGCGCGGCGCCAGCTACCTGCTGGACGACCTGCGCCACAACGACGGCCTTCCGCGCCAAGTTGACGAACGCGCCTTCGAGGTCGGTGGCAACCTTGCCGCCACCCCGGGCGCGGTGGTGTTTCGCAACGAGCTGCTGGAGCTGATCCAGTACAAGCCCATGAGCGAACAACAGTACGCCCGCCCCTTGCTGGTGGTACCCCCTCAAATCAACAAGTACTACATCTTCGACCTCAGCCCGACCAACAGCTTCGTCCAGTACATGCTCAAGAACGGCCTGCAGGTATTCATGGTCAGCTGGCGCAACCCCGACCCGCGCCACCGCGAATGGGGCCTGTCGAGCTACGTGCAGGCACTGGAGGAAGCGCTGAATGCCTGCCGCAGCATCAGCGGCAGCCGCGACCTCAACCTCATGGGGGCCTGCGCCGGGGGGCTGACCATGGCGGCCCTGCAGGGCCACTTGCAGGCCAAGAAGCAACTGCGCAAGGTGCGTAGCGCCACCTACCTGGTCAGCATGCTCGACAGCCAGTTCGACAGCCCCGCCAGCCTGTTCGCCGACGAGCAGACCATCGAGGCGTCCAAGCGTCGCTCCTACCAGCGCGGCGTGCTCGACGGCGGCGAGGTGGCGCGGATCTTCGCCTGGATGCGCCCCAACGACCTGATCTGGAACTACTGGGTCAACAACTACCTGATGGGCAAGAAGCCACCGGCGTTCGACATTCTCTACTGGAACGCCGACAGTACCCGCCTGCCCGCCGCCTATCACGGCGAGTTGCTGGACTTCTTCAAGCTCAACCCGCTGACCTTCCCCGAAGGGCTCGAAGTCTGCGGCACGCCCATCGACCTCAAGCAGGTCGACCTCGACAGCTTCACCGTAGCCGGCAGCAACGACCACATCACCCCCTGGGACGCGGTGTACCGCTCGGCCCTGCTGCTCGGTGGCGACCGGCGCTTCCTGCTGGCCAACAGCGGGCATATCCAGAGCATCATCAACCCGCCCGGCAACCCCAAGTCGTACTATCTCGAGAACCCCAAGCTGTCCAGCGACCCACGGGCCTGGTTCCACGATGCCCAGCGTCGCGACGGCAGCTGGTGGCCACTGTGGCAGGAGTGGATCAGCCAGCGCTCGGGCACACTCAAGCCGCAGCGCACGGAACTTGGCAACGCCACCTATCCACCGCTGGGCCCTGCGCCGGGCAACTATGTGATGGCCCGCTGAACGGATGAAAACCCGCGACCGTATCCTCGAATGCGCCCTGCAGTTGTTCAACCGCCAGGGCGAACCGAACGTCTCGACCTTGGAGATCGCCAACGAACTGGGCATCAGCCCGGGCAACCTGTACTACCACTTCCACGGCAAGGAACCGCTGGTGATCGGCTTGTTCGAGCGCTTCGAGGAAGAGCTGATGACCTTGCTCGACCCACCGCTGGACGTCCAACTGGAGGCCGAAGACTACTGGCTGTTCCTGCACCTGATCGTCGAACGCATGGCCCAGTACCGGTTCCTGCTTCAGGACCTGTCCAACCTCACCGGCCGCCTGCCCAAGCTGGCGCGGGGCATGCGCAGCCTGATCAACGCCCTCAAGCGGACCCTGGCCGCGCTGTTGGCCAGCCTCAAGGCCCAGGGCCAGGTGACCAGCGAGACCCAGGCATTGGGGCAACTGGTGGAACAGATCACCCTGACCCTGATCTGCTCGCTGGACTACCAGCGGGTGATCGGCCGCGAGGGCGATGTGGGGGTGGTGGTGTACCAGGTGATGATGCTGGTGGCGCCGCATCTGCAGGCACCGGCGCGCAGGGCGGCGGAACAGTTGGCGATGAGGTACCTGGAGGGTTGAAATGATCGCGGGGCAAACCCGCTCCCACGTGCCCTGGGTGAGCTGCGTGGAAGCGGGCTTGCCCCGCGATCGAGGGCGACGCGGTGTCAGGCCTGGGCGGCCGCGTTCACCGGTGCCGACGGAGTGGCGCTGGCCGGCGCCGCGCTGGGTGCCGGGGCCGCGGTTGCTGCTGGCGCAGCAGCCGCAGGCTTGGCCGGAGCAGCTTTTTTCACCGCAGGCTTCTTGGCCACGGCCGGCTTGGCAGCCGGTTTGGCCGCAGGCTTGGCCGCTGCGGTTTTAGCCGCAGGCTTGGCAGCGGGCTTCGCTGCGGCGGTCTTGGCTGCCGGCTTGGCGGCGGCCTTGGCCAGCGGTTTGGCCGCGGTCTTGCTCGCGCCTGCCTTGGAGATCGGGGTGACCGAAGCACCGGTCAGTTTCTCGATCTGCTTGGTCAGCGTGTCGACCTGCTGGTGCAGGGCCTTGATCTCATTGCGGCTGGGCACGCCCAGGCGCGAGATGGCGCTGTTCAGGCGCTTGTCGAAAGCCTCTTCGAGCTCGCTCCACTTGCCCAACGCGCGGTCTTTCACGCCAGATACCCGGGAGTTGGTCGACGACTTGGCGCTTTCAGCCACGTTTTCAGCGGTTTTCTTCGCCTGCTTCTCGGCTTTCTCGCCATCCTTCACCAGCGTGTCGAACAGCTTCGGACCGTCCTGGTCGATCTTCGAGTAGATACCCAGGCCAGCCAGCCAGATCTTGCGGGAGTACTTCTCGATTCCGCCGACCCAGGAGCTACCTTCTTTCTCGGTGTTCTTCTTGCCAGCCATCCTGCTCTCCTTATGGTTTGTGCGCGACGCGCTCGAGCAGCTCGTGCAGCTGTTCAAGCTTGATGGACAACGCCTCAACGTCATGTTTAGACGGAATGCCGAGGCGATTCAAGGCGCGACCGACGCGGGCGTCGAAGGCTTTCTCGATTTTGTCCAGTTGGACCTCGACTTTGCCGCGCACGCGGGTCACTTCACGGGTGGCTTCGTCAAGCTGGCCGTTGGCGGCGTCGAGTTCCTTGTCGATGCGCTTCTTGCCGCGCTTCTCGACGCCTTCGCCGGCCTTGACCAGCTCCTTGAAATAGTCGGTGCTTTCCTGGCCGACGCGGGCGTAGGCGCCCAGGCCCGCCAGCCAGATCTTGCGCGCGTAGCCGCGCACTTCGCCCAGGGTGCCCTGGTCGTCGTCTTTGTGCTTGAGACTCACTTTGGCCATGCTCTTCACCTCATGCTCATGATGGGAGGGAGAAACTGCCCATGGATTGCGGGCTTGAGCATAAGGTAGGGAAGGAAATTAGAATTCACACCCTAAAGGCAGTTGCAAGCTGCAAGCTGCAAGCTGCAAGCAAAAGCAAAAGCAAAAGCAAAAGCAAAAGCAAAAGCAAAAGCAAAGCCTTCGCCGACCTGCTTCAGCTTGTAGCTTGTAGCTTGCAGCTGCCGGCCCTCAGGCCAAAGCCTTGTCCAGCGCCCGCTCGATCTCGCCCTTGATGGTGCCGCTCATCATCGACAGCATCATGCCCAGCTTGAGCTCGACGCGGATGCTGTCGTCGAAGATCTGCACGCTGCCATTGGCGCCGCTGCGCGACACATCGACACGGTCGCCGTTCCAGCGGGCCTTGAGGTCGTACTCCTGGGCCAGCCGGTCCACCAGCGCCTGCGCCTTGGCGCGGACGGCTTCGCGGCCGAGGGAGTGTTTGCGTTCGACGCTGATCTGGGTCATGCGGGTGTTCCTGGATATGAAGACAATGGCGCCATTATGCCCCCGCCCGCCCGACGGCACACCCCGTCAAGACAAATGCGCCCGATCCCCCTAGAATGGCCGTAATTTTTTTCTGGTGAAGCGAAATGACCGACCCGCGCAAAGGCGACCACGCCGAACCCACCACACACTTCGGCTACCAGGACGTGCCCGAGAGCCAGAAGGCGAAGAAAGTCGCCGAAGTGTTCCACTCGGTGGCCGCCAAGTACGACCTGATGAACGACGTGCTCTCCGGCGGCATGCACCGCCTGTGGAAGCGCTTCACCATCGAGCTGTCCGGTGTGCGCAGCGGCAACCGGGTGCTGGACATCGCCGGCGGCACCGGAGACCTGGCCGCCAAGTTCTCGCGCCTGGTCGGCCCGACCGGCCAGGTGGTGCTGGCCGACATCAACGAATCGATGCTCAAGGTCGGCCGCGACCGCCTGCTCGACCGTGGCGTGGCCGGCAACATCGAATTCGTCCAGGCCGACGCCGAGAAGCTGCCGTTCCCGGACAACCACTTCGACTGCGTGACCATCGCCTTCGGCCTGCGCAACGTGACGCACAAGGATGAAGCCATCCGCTCCATGCTGCGCGTGCTCAAGCCGGGCGGGCGTCTGCTGGTGCTGGAATTCTCCAAGCCCACCAACAAGCTGATGTCCAAGGCCTACGACGCCTACTCGTTCGCCTTCATGCCACTGGCCGGCAAGCTGATCACCAACGACTCGGAAAGCTACCGTTACCTCGCCGAGTCGATCCGCATGCACCCCGACCAGGAAACCCTCAAGGCGATGATGGTCGAGGCCGGTTTCGACCGTGTCACCTACCACAACATGACCAGCGGCATCGTCGCCGTGCACCGGGGAATCAAGCCCTGATGCTGCTGGCCGGCCTGCTCGCCAGCGTCGAGCACGGGCTCAACCGCGTCCTGCGCCTGGACAGCACCGCGCTGCCGCGGCTGGCCATGCTCGAAGGCAAGGTGGTCGAGATCGACTGCGTGCAGCCGGCCCTCAAGCTGTTCGTGCTGCCCGATGAACAAGGCCTGATGCTCGCCGCCCACTGGCAGGGCGAGGTCGACTGCACCTTGCGCGCCCCCGCCGGGCGCCTGGCACAGCTGGCCCTGGCCAAGGACAAGACCGCCGTGCTGCACAGCCCGCAGGTTGCCCTGCATGGCGACAGCGCGGTGATGCTCGACCTGTTCGGCATCCTGCAGGACCTCGACCTGGACTGGGAATACGAGCTGCAACGCTGGCTCGGCCCGGTACCAACGGCATTGATCGCCGGCCATTTACGGCTGCGCGCGCGCTGGACCAAGCAGGGCCTGGCCCGCTTCAGCCAGAACCTCTCCGAATACCTGGCCGAAGAATCTCGCACCCTGGTCGGCAAACGCGAAGCCGAAGCGGCCTTCAGCGAACTCGATGCGCTGAAAGTCGACATCGAACGCCTCGAGGCGCGCCTGCGCCGCCTCGCCCACACTCTTGATACCAGCGATAACGCATGAAGCTGCTCGCCGTCCGCCGTCTGTTGCGCATCCAGCGCGTCGTGATCCGCTACCGCCTCGATGACCTGCTGTTCGAACAACCCTTGCTGCCCTGGTGGTTGGCCAGCCTGCGCCTGCTGATGCCCTGGCGCTGGCTGCCGCGCAAGCCGCTGGCGCTGAGCCGTGGCGCGCGCCTGCGCCTGGCATTGCAGGACCTAGGGCCGATCTTCATCAAGTTCGGCCAGTTGCTCTCTACCCGCCGCGACCTGCTGCCCACCGACATCGCCGACGAGCTGATGCTGCTGCAGGACCGGGTGCCGCCGTTCGACCCGCAGCACGCCGTGGCGCTGATCGAAGAGCAGCTCGGCGCCAAGGTGGGTGAAGTGTTCAGCCGCTTCGATGTCGAGCCGCTGGCCTCCGCCTCGGTGGCCCAGGTGCATGCCGCCCGCCTCAAGAGTGGCGAGGAAGTGGTGGTCAAGGTGGTGCGCCCGGGCCTCAAGCCGGTCATCGCCCAGGACCTGGCCTGGCTGTTCCTGATCGCCAAGGCCGCCGAACGCGCTTCGGCCGATGCCCGTCGCCTGCACCCGGTAGAGATCGTCGGCGACTACGAAAAGACCATCTACGACGAACTCGACCTGTTGCGCGAGGCGGCCAACGCCAGCCAACTGCGGCGCAACTTCGAGGGCTCCGAGCTGATGTACGTGCCCCAGGTCTACTGGGACCTGTGCCGCCCGAAAGTGCTGGTGATGGAGCGCATCTACGGCGTGCCGGTCACCGACATGGCCACCCTGGCCGACCAGCGCACCGACATGAAGATGCTCGCCGAGCGTGGGGTCGAAGTGTTCTTCACCCAGGTGTTCCGCGACAGCTTCTTCCATGCCGACATGCACCCGGGCAACATCTTCGTCAGCACGGTCAAGCCCTGGAGCCCGCAGTACATTGCCATCGACTGCGGCATCGTCGGCAGCCTGACGGCCGAGGACCAGGACTATCTGGCGCGCAACCTGATCGCCTTCTTCAAGCGCGACTACCGCCGCGTGGCTCAACTGCATATCGACTCGGGCTGGGTGCCGGCGCAGACCAAGGTCAACGAGTTCGAAGCGGCGATCCGTACCGTGTGCGAGCCGATCTTCGAAAAGCCGCTCAAGGACATCTCCTTCGGCCAGGTACTGATGCGCCTGTTCCAGACCGCGCGGCGCTTCAACATGGAAGTCCAGCCGCAGCTGGTGTTATTGCAGAAGACCCTGCTCAACATCGAAGGCCTGGGCCGCCAGCTGTACCCGGACCTGGACCTGTGGAGCACCGCCAAGCCGTTCCTCGAGCGCTGGATGCGCGAGCGCATGAGCCCGAAGGCGGTGATCGGCAACCTGTACAACCAGGCCGAGCAGCTGCCGCACCTGGCCGACATGACCCGCGACCTGCTCGAGCGCCTGTCGCAGCCGCACCTCAACGATGCACAGCTGCCTGAGCGGCGCCGCCAAGGCGACAACTGGGCGCTGCGCCTGCTCGGTGCCGGCCTGCTCGGCGGCGGCGCCACCCTGGCTGCAGGCGCAGTCAGTCTCAGCGCTCCAGCCGCCTGGCCTGCGTGGTTGATGCTGACCGCGGGCCTGTACCTGATCGTGCGCCGATAGCCAGCCGCGCGGCTGGCTGGCACACTAGCGCAAGAGGCCCGGTACAGGAGCGGGCCCGGTTTGGAGTCGACGATGAAAGACTGGCTGGACGAGATCAAGTGGAACAGCGATGGCCTGGTGCCGGCGATCGCCCAGGACCACAAGACCGGGCGCGTGCTGATGATGGCCTGGATGAACCGTGAATCCCTCGCCCTGACCGCCGCCGAGCATCGTGCCATCTACTGGTCACGCTCGCGTGGCAAGCTGTGGCGCAAGGGCGAGGAGTCGGGCCATGTGCAGAAGCTGCACGAGATGCGCCTGGACTGCGACGCCGACGTGATCATCCTGATGGTCGAGCAGCTGGGGCATATCGCCTGCCATACCGGCCGCGAGAGCTGCTTCTACCGCGTCTTCGAAGACGGCCAGTGGAAAACCGTCGACCCGGTCCTGAAGGATCCGGGCGCCATCTACAGCGCAGGACACTAACATGAGCGACACACTGAACCGCCTCGCCGAGGTGCTGGAAGAACGCAAGCAGGCGGCGCCGGACAGCAGCTATGTGGCCAGCCTGTATCACAAGGGGCTGAACAAGATCCTCGAGAAGCTCGGCGAAGAGTCCATCGAGACCATCATCGCCGCCAAGGATGCCGCCGTCAGCAAGGATTACAGCGATGTCATCTATGAGACCGCAGACCTGTGGTTTCATAGCCTGGTCATGCTCAGCGCGCTGGGCCAGCATCCACAGGCGGTGCTTGACGAGCTGGAGCGCCGGTTCGGGCTTTCCGGGCATGATGAGAAGGCCGCGCGTCAGCCTTCTGCCTGAAGATTGCCGGGGGCGCTTTGCGCCCCTTTCGCGGCGCAAGGCCGCTCCTACAAGGGGCCGCGTCGCCTGAAACCCCTGTAGGAGCGGCCTTGAGCCGCGATGGGCTGCACAGCAGCCCCCAGGGCCCGATAGACCGACACATATTTCTCAGGAGTACGAAATGGGCATTTTTGACTGGAAACACTGGATCGTTCTGCTGGTCGTCGTGGTGCTGGTGTTCGGCACCAAGAAACTGAAGAACTTCGGCAGCGACCTGGGCGAGTCGATCAAGGGCTTCCGCAAGGCCATGAACGAAGAAGAAAACAAGCCTGCCGAGCAGACCCCGCCACCGGCCCAACCGGTTCCACCGGTACAGAACACCACGCAGCAGGCCCAAGGCCACACCATCGAGGGCCAGGCCCAGCCGGTCCAAGAGCCGCAGCGGAAAGACTGAGCCATGTTCGGCATCAGTTTCAGCGAGCTGCTGCTCGTCGGCCTGGTCGCCCTGCTGGTGCTCGGCCCCGAGCGCCTGCCGGGCGCCGCGCGCACTGCAGGGTTGTGGATCGGCCGGCTGAAGCGCAGCTTCAACGCCATCAAGATGGAAGTGGAGCGCGAGATCGGCGCCGACGATATCCGCCGCCAGTTGCACAACGAGCACATCCTGCAGATGGAACAGGAGGCCAAGCGCATCCTCAATCCTCTGGTGCCGCCCGCGCAGCCGCCGGCCACCCCTGAAACGCCCGTCACGCCTGCCGCCGAGGCCGCCCCCGCGCAGCCCGCCGCAGTGCCACCCTCCGAGCCGCCACAACCGCCACGAGCCCCATGAGCGAAAATCCGGAACATGACCAGCCGATGCCGCTGGTCTCGCACCTGACCGAACTGCGCACCCGCCTGCTGCGTTGCGTCGCCGCCATTTTCCTGATCTTCGCCGGGCTGTTCTCCTTCGCCCAGCAGATCTACACCCTGGTCTCGGCGCCGCTGCGCGCCCACTTGCCGGCCAACGCGACGATGATCGCCACCGACGTGGCCTCGCCGTTCCTGACGCCGTTCAAGCTGACCATGATCGTCTCGATGTTCCTGGCGATCCCGTTCATCCTGCAGCAAATCTGGGGCTTCATCGCCCCTGGCCTGTACCGCCACGAAAAGCGCATCGCCATCCCGCTGCTGGTGTCTAGCATCCTGCTGTTCTACGCCGGCATGGCCTTCGCCTACTTCCTGGTGTTCCCGCTGATGTTCAGCTTCTTCGCCGCCGCCACGCCGGAAGGCGTGTCGATGATGACGGACATCGCCAGCTACCTCGACTTCGTCATGACCCTGTTCTTCGCCTTTGGTGTCGCCTTCGAGATCCCGGTGGCGGTGGTGCTGCTGGTGTGGATCGGCGTGGTCGACGTGCAGTACCTGAAGAAGATCCGCCCGTACGTGATCATCGGCTGCTTCGTGGTCGGCATGATCCTCACGCCGCCGGACATCTTCTCCCAGACCCTGCTCGCCGTGCCCATGTGGATGCTGTTCGAGGTCGGCGTGCTGTGCGGCAGCCTGATCCGCAAGCGTAGCCACGAACACGATGAAGCCCCCAACGATCACAACGACCAGCCGCCTGCGACCCAACCGTGAACCTGTTGCTCCTCGAAGAGGCCGACTTCGTGTCGGCCGACCGCGTCATCCTGGCTGACCGCCGCTTCACCCACATGCAGGAAATCCACCGCGTCGCGGTGGGCGACAGCCTGCGCGTCGGCCGTATCGGCGGCCTGATGGGCAAGGCCGAGGTAATCCGCCTGGAAGGCCATGAGGCTGAACTGCGGGTGGCCTTCGACCAGGCGCCACCGGCCAAGCTGCCGCTGACCCTGGTGCTGGCCGTACCCCGCCCGAAAATGCTGCGCCGGCTGTTCCAGACGGTCGCTACCCTGGGCGTGCCACGGCTGATCCTGGTCAACAGCTACAAGGTCGAGAAGAGTTTCTGGCAGACGCCGTTCCTGCAACCCGAGAGCATCCGCGAGAACCTCATTCTCGGCCTGGAGCAGGCCCGTGACACCGTGCTGCCGGAGGTCATCATCGAGAAGCGCTTCAAGCCCTTCGTCGAGGACCGCCTGCCCGCCATCGCCGAAGGCACCCTGGGCCTGGTCGGCCATCCCGGCCCCTACCCGGCCTGCCCGCGCGCAGTGAAAGGCCCAGTCACCCTGGCGATCGGGCCGGAAGGCGGCTGGATCCCCTACGAAGTCGAGCTGCTGGGCAAAGCTGGCTTGGCACCGGTACAACTGGGCGATCGTATCCTGCGCGTGGAAACGGCGGTTACCGCCCTGCTCTCGCGAATTTTCTGACGCACGAGTCAAGTTTTTACCATCAAGTTTCCCCGCCCCTCGCCGATGGCCTGTGCAAGAGAACAATAATCCGCACTGCCACGCGCCGGGGAGTCGTCTATGTACCGTTGGTTTGCCCAGTCACTGGGGAATGTAAGCGTCAATCGCAAGTTGGGGGTCGGCTTCGGCCTGGTGCTGCTGCTCACCCTGGGCATCACCTTCACCGGGTGGATGGGCATCGATAGCGTGACCAGCCGTGGCGACAAGCTCGGCAACATCTCGGTGATCCACCAGTACACCCAGGACCTGCGCCTCGCCCGCCAGGACTACGAACGCAACCGCGATGACGCCGCCGTAGGCGCGATGGAGAAGGCCCTGGCCAACCTCGAGCGCCAGGTGCAGTTCATGCTCGGGCAGATCGAGTTGCCCGGCGACCGTCAGCGCCTGGACCAGCAACAGGATGCCATCCGCCAGTACCAGCAGGCCTTCACCGAGCTCAAGCAGGCCGGCCAGCGCCGCGAAGCCAGCCGCGGCATGCTCGGCGACAGCGCCGACAAGGCCGCCGAGCTGATCGGCAAAGTCCAGCAGCGCTTGCTGCAGGGCGGCGATATCGGCCAATACGAGCAGGTGGTGCAGGTCAGCGCCCTGTTGCAGCAGGCACGCTTCCAGGTGCGCGGCTACACCTACAGCGGCAAGGCTGAGTTCCAGCAGACCGCGCTGAACGCCATCGACCAGGCCCTGCCGGTGCTGAAGGCGCTGCCGGCCAAGCTGCCCGCCGAGTTCGCCGCCAGCCTCGACGACGCCGCCACCGCGCTGGCCGCCTACCGTGACGCGGTAAACCAGTTTGGCAGCGCCCAGGCTGCCAGCGAACAGGCGTTGCAGCGTATGTCGGCACAGGGCCAAGTGCTGCTGAGCACCAGCCAGGACATGACCGTCTCGCAGACCCAGGTCCGCGACCAGGGCACCCAGCAGGCCAAGTCCATGCTCGCCGGTGCCACCGTCCTGGCTTTGCTGCTGGGCGTTGTGGCCGCCTTCGCCATCACCCGGCAGATCATCGTGCCGCTGCGCCAGACACTGGCCGCCGCCGAACGCGTGGCCAACGGCGACCTGCGCCAGGACACCCTGGTCGCCCGCCGCGACGAGCTGGGCCAGTTGCAGGCCAGCATGCAGCGCATGACCCAGGGCCTGCGCGAACTGATTGGTGGTATCGGCGACGGCGTCACCCAGATCGCCAGCGCCGCCGAGGAGCTGTCGGCGGTGACCGAGCAGACCAGCAGCGGGGTCAATAACCAGAAGGTCGAGACCGACCAGGTGGCCACCGCCATGAACGAGATGGCCGCCACCGTGCAGGAAGTGGCGCGCAATGCCGAACAGGCCTCGGAAGCGGCGCTGATGGCCGATCAGCAAGCCCGCGAAGGTGACAAGGTGGTCGGTGAGGCCATCGCCCAGATCGAGCGCCTGGCCAGCGAAGTGCAGAACTCCAGCGAGGCGATGAACCAGCTCAAGAGCGAAAGCGACAAGATCGGCAGCGTGCTCGACGTGATCAAATCGGTGGCCCAGCAGACCAACCTGCTGGCGCTCAACGCCGCCATCGAAGCCGCCCGAGCCGGCGAAGCCGGGCGCGGTTTCGCCGTGGTCGCCGACGAGGTGCGCAGCCTGGCCCAGCGTACCCAGCAGTCCACCGAGGAAATCGAGGAACTGATCGCCGGCCTGCAGAGCGGCACCCAGCGCGTGGCCAGCGTGATGGACAGCAGCCGCGAGCTGACCGACAGCAGTGTCGAGCTGACCCGTCGCGCCGGCAGTTCGCTGGACACCATCACCCGCACCGTGTCGTCGATCCAGTCGATGAACCAACAAATCGCCACCGCCGCCGAGCAGCAGAGCGCGGTCGCTGAAGAGATCAACCGCAGCGTGATGAACGTGCGCGACATCTCCGACCAGACTTCGGCCGCCAGCGAAGAGACCGCCAGCTCCAGCGTCGAACTGGCGCGGCTGGGCACTCACCTGCAAGGGTTGGTGGGGCGGTTCAGGCTTTAATGGCCAGGCCTCTGTAGGAGCGGCTTCAGCCGCGATCACCCGCGAAGCGGGTGCCACACACCGCGGTGCCTGCATCGCGGCTGAAGCCGCTCCTACAGAGCCCAGCGCGCTCTTCACGAATTTTCTTATTTATCGCTAGGAATTTTCCTACCCAAATCTCAGGTCCAGTCCCACGCAGTCCCGGCCGATGAGTCCCCTGAACCCATTCGCCGGAGACTCACCATGCTCGGACCTTTCAACCGCCTGCTTGGCCACCTCAGCGTGCGCCTCAAGCTGACCATGGGCTTTGCCGTGGTCCTGCTGCTCACCTCATTGACCACCCTGACCGGCTGGCTCGCCCTCGACGATGCCATCGACCGCTCGGAAAAGCTCACCCAGATCGCCCAGCTCAACGACTACAGCAAGGACCTGCGCGCCGAGCGCATCACCTTCCGGGTGCTTGGCGACGACGAGAGCCGTGCCCAGCTCGCCCAGACACTCGGCCAGGTCGAAAGCCTGCTGGCCACCATGCGACCGCGCTACAGTGCCCCGGAAGATGTGCGCCTGCTGACGGACAAGGGCGAAATCGTCGGCCGCTACCGGACCGACTTCGACAAGCTCCAGCACGCCGCGCAAGCTCGACAACAGCGGCACGACGCGCTGCAGAGCCAAACCAGTGAACTGGAACACGCTATCAGTGAGCTGCAAGGCCAGCTCGTGAAGCGCCTCAACCAGACCAGCGCCCAAGGGGAAGCCCTCAACTTCATCGAAACCCTTGAACGGCAGGTGGAGATCGCCAGCCAGCAAGCCTCTGTTCCGGCCTATTACAGCGAGCCGCTGCAAGCCTTCGAGCAGGTCGGCCAGAACGCCGCAATTAGAGCCGAGACCACCCTCGAGCAACTGCGCCAGTGGTTGCCGCGCGTCAATCTCGACAGCGCCCTGCCCGCTCCTGTAACCAGCAACCTGGCCCGCTTTCGCGAACAGCTCAGCCAGTATGCCCAGGCAGCGATCAGCGTCGAACAGCTGCAGAACGACATGGAGCAGCTGGGCAACCAGATCACGGCCAGCAGCCAGGCCCTGAGCAATCACCAGGTCGAACAGCGTGACGAGCAGGCCCTGGCCGCCCGCAGCTTGATGACCAGCGTCGCCCTGCTGGCCCTGCTGATCGGTGCCCTGGCCGCCTGGTTGATCAGCCAGCAGATCACCGTGCCGCTGAAACAGGCCCTGCGCCAGGCCGAACGTATCGCCCAAGGCAATCTGAGCCAGGTCGACGAGGTACAACGTCGTGACGAACTGGGGCAGTTGCAAGGCAGCATGCGCGCGATGACCTTGAGCCTGCGCGACCTGCTGGGGGGTATTGACCACGGTGTGGCCCAGCTATCCCAGGCAGTCGACGATCTGGCGACGGTCAGCGAGCAGACTCAGCTCAGGGTCGGTCAGCAGAAAGAGGAAACCGACCAAGTGGCCACGGCGATGAACCAGATGAGTGCCACGGTCCAGGAAGTGGCGCAGAACGCCGAGCAGGCCTCACGGGCGGCGACTGCGGCCGATGCGCAGGCGCAACGCGGCGACCAGGTGGTGGCCCAGGCGGTCGGGCGTATCGAGCAACTGGCCGGGCAAATGGAACACTGCCAGGCCGCCATGGGCCACCTGGCCGGGGAAAGCCAACGTATCGGTTCAATCCTCGATGTGATCAAGTCGGTGTCCGCGCAGACCAACCTGCTGGCGCTCAATGCCGCCATCGAGGCGGCACGGGCTGGCGAGGCCGGACGCGGCTTCGCCGTGGTCGCCGATGAAGTGCGTGGCCTGGCCCAGCGCACCCAGCAGTCCACCGAGGAGATCGAGCAATTGATCGACAACCTGCACAGCGGTACCGACCAGGTGATGGGCCTACTGGACGACAGCAGGCAGCTCACCGAGCAGAGCGTCGAACTCAGCCGCCAGGCGGGCGATGCACTGGGGCAGATCACCGAAACCGTGTCGACCATCCAGGGCATGAACCAGCAGATTGCCACCGCCAGCGAACAGCAGAGCGTGGTTGCCGAGCAGATCAATCGCAGCGTGATGAATGTGCGGGACGTTTCCGATCAGACCCGTGAGGCCAGTGAGCAGACGGCGGCTTCAAGTGGGGAGTTGGAACAGCTGGGGCGGGCGTTACGGGGGATGGTGGGGCGGTTCAGCCTTTGAGGCCGGTTCGCCGGCAAGCCGGCTCCTACAAATGCCTGTAGGAGCCGGCTTGCCGGCGAACAGGTACTACAGGACCTGGCGCAGGAACGCCTGCGCGCGCGGATCCTTCGGCGCGGCAAAGAACTCCCGCGGCGCCGAGTCTTCCAGCAGCTTGCCATGGTCGAAGAACAGCACGCGGTCAGCCACTTCCCGGGCAAAGCCCATTTCGTGGGTGACGCAGACCATGGTCATGCCTTCCTGGGCCAGGGTCTTCATCACGTCCAGCACCTCGCCGACCATTTCCGGGTCGAGCGCCGAAGTCGGCTCGTCGAACAGCATCACCTTCGGGTCCATCGCCAGGGCCCGGGCAATGGCCACCCGCTGTTGCTGGCCGCCCGAGAGCCGCGACGGGTACTCGTTGGCCTTCTGGGCAATGCCGACCTTCTCCAGCAACGCACGGGCCTTGGCCTCGCGCTCGGCCTTGCCGCGCTTGCGCACCACTTTCTGCGCCAGGCACAGGTTCTCCAGCACGGTCATGTGCGGGAACAGGTTGAAGTGCTGGAACACCATGCCGACTTCGCGTCGATAAGCATTGATATCGGTCTTCGGGTCGTCCAGTTGCAGGCCATTGATGGACACATGCCCATCGTCGAAGTGCTCCAGGCCGTTCAGGCAGCGCAGGAAGGTCGACTTGCCCGAGCCCGACGGCCCGAGCACCACCACCACCTCGCCCTTGGCGACACCGGTGGTGACGTTGTCCACCGCGCGCACCACCTGGCCGCGGGTGTCGAAGACTTTCAGCAGATCACGGACTTCAATCACTTTGCGCAAGCCTCCGCTCGAGCCGGCTGGCGATATGCGACAGCGGCAGGTTGATCAGCAGGTACAGGCCTGCCACGCAGAACCAGATCTCGAAGGTCGAGAACGACGTGGTGATGGCCTCGCGGCCGCTCTTGGTCAGCTCGGTGATGGCGATCACCGACACCAGCGAAGTATCCTTCACCAAGCTGATGAACTGTCCGGCCAGCGGTGGCAGCACGCGCTTGAAGGCCTGGGGCAGGATCACGTGGCGCATCGACTGGCTGCCGTTCAGGCCCAGCGAGCGCGCCGCTTCGTTCTGGCCCTTGGCGATCGACTGCACGCCGGCACGGACGATCTCGGCCACGTAGGCGCCAGTGAACAGCGCCAAGGCCGCGACCCCGGCGAACTCGCGGGACAGGTTGAGCACGGTACCGATGAAGAAGTAGAAGATGAAGATCTGCACCAGCAGCGGCGTGCCGCGTACCAGTTCGACGTAGACCGTGGACAAGTCGCGCAGGGTCGGGTTGTTCGACAGCCGGCACAGGCCGGCGAACAAGCCGATCACCAGGCCCAGGGCGCCGGAGATCACCGAAATCCACAGCGTGGTCCACAGGCCCCAGGCCAAGGGGCCGGCAGCCCAATGACGAGTCACGCCGATGGCGTCGCCTTCGGCGACATCATCGCCACGGGCCAGCAGCAGACTGTCCTTGGCAACGTCGATGACCTGGGTGTCACCGCCTTCATCTTTCAGGGTGACCCGGGCATTGTCGCCGGACACCACGATTTCCTCGATCGTGCCTGGGTTGGCGGCACGCTGGGTTTCCTCGGCCTTGTAGGCAAAGTATTGCGGAACGCGGTTCCAGCGCCACTCGTAGGAAATCATCGAGGTGGCCAGGTACAGGCTGAACGCCAGGCCCACCAGGACCAGCGCGGTCAACCCATGCCAGGGCCACTGGGCTTTCTTATGTTTGATCACTTGCTCGCTCCAGAAAGCGACAAGCCGCAAGCCACAAGCTGCAAGAAAAATGGGCCTTACTCCGCCCCGCCTCTTCTTGCAACTTGCAGCTTGCGGCTTGAAGCTGCCTCTTATTCCATTTCCTTCAGCCAGTCCTTGTTCTTGAACCACTTGTCGTGGATACGATCGTAGGTCCCGTCATGCTTGATCTGGTGCAGGAAGTTGTTGATGAAGTTGATGCTGTCGTAGTCGCCTTTCTTCAGGCCGAAGGCCAGCGGCTCGTAGGTGAAGGGTTCTTCCAGGAACGCCAGCTTGCCGGCACCGGCCTTCTCCACCGCCACCACGTTGTACGGCGCGTCATAGACGAAGGCGTCGGCCTTGCCGTTGACCACGTCCATCACCGCTTCCTGCTCGTTGTCGTAGCCGTGGTACTTGGCCTTGCCGATCAGCTTCTTGGAGACCATCTCGCCGGTGGTGCCCAGCTTGGAGGTGATGCGGTACTTCTCGTTGTTCAGGTCCTTGTACGACTTGATCTCGCCCACCAGCTCCTTGCGGATCAGCAGGGTCTGGCCAACGACGATGAAGGGTTCGCTGAAGTTCAGGCGCAGGTTGCGCTCTTGGGTGAGGGTCATGCCGCTGCCGATGAAGTCGAACTTGTCGGTCAGCAGGGCTGGGATGATGCCGTCATAGGCGGTGGAGACGGTCTCCAGCTTGACGCCCATGGACTTGGCCATCGCCTTGAGAATGTCGACTTCGAAGCCGATGATCTCGCCGCGCTTGTTGGTCATCTCGAACGGCATGTAGGTCGGGTCCATGCCCACACGCAGGGTGCCGCGCTTGACCGCGTCGTCGATGGCGCCGGCCTGGGCGGCGGTTACCGCGATGAGGGCGGTCGCACCGACCAGCAGTCGCGACAGGTATTTCTTCATCATCACCAAGTCCCCTAGCAAGAAGTACACGATTTGTTCTTGTAAGCATGGCCTGACAGACCGATGCGCAATGTCGGGTGGGATGCTAACGCATGCGTGGGCTGGGACCTAGAGCCGGGGGGACTTTGTTGGCCAAAAAAACAATAAGAAGGCGGGAGGTGTTGCCCCTGTTCGCCGGCAAGCCGGCTCCTACGAGGTCGGGGGTGAACCTGTAGGAGCCGGCTTGCCGGCGAACGGGTGGATCAGGCTCAAGCCAGGGCTGGCTGAGCCACGCTCTCCGGATGCAGCGGCAGCAGCGGCGAGTGCGGATCGTTGTCGATCGACGCACGCCACACATCGATCCAGGCCGCGTTGTGCTCGGCCCAGACCCGCTCATGCAGGCGCGACAGCGCCACCGGGTCGCTCAGCAGGGCCAGACGGGTGTTGCCGTCCAGGCCTTTCGGGCCGACTTCCAGCGCCTTGGCAACGCGTTCGGCGCGCAGTGCCTCGATCGGTGCCGCCTGGCCGTGACGCGCGGTGGCCATGGCGCAGGCCAGGGCGTTCTGGCGCGGGTCGACCACGGCACGCACGAAACCGTCGTGCAGGGCATGCCAGCGGTTCTCGTGGGTGTACTGGTCGGTGGCCAGCAGCTCGGGCGGGGTGGCGTATTCCTCGGGGATGAGGAACAGCTTCTCGTCCCTGGCCGCCAGGCCCAGGCGCACGCGGCTGGAGATCACCGAAACGGGGATCGACAGCACCAGCGAACCGACAATCGGCGCCAGCCACCACAGGAAACTCGGGTTCAGCCAGGCCACCAGGCTCGCCCAGGCAATGCCCAGCAGAGTCTGCGGACCGTGGCGGCGCACCGCCTCGCTCCACGGGGTGGAGTCGTCGTCACGCTGCGGCGAATTCCAGGTCGCCGCCCAGCCGAGGAACGCGGCCAGCACGAAGCGGGTGTGGAAGATCATCCGCACCGGCGCCAGCAGCATGGAGAACAGCATCTCCAGCAACATCGACAGGGTGACCTTGATGCGTCCGCCAAACTCGGTGGCGCCCTTGGCCCAGATCAGGATGACGCTGAGCAGCTTGGGCAGGAACAGCAGCACGATGGTGGTGGAGAACAGCGCGATGGCCTTCTCCGGGTGCCACTGCGGCCACAGCGGATAGAGCTGGAACGGCTCGATGAAGTATTGCGGTTCCATCAGCGTATTGGTCGCCAGCAGCGCGGTCGACAGCACCAGGAACAGGAACCACAGCGGTGCCGACAGGTACGACATCACCCCGGTGAGGAACACCGCGCGGTGTACCGGGTGCATGCCCTTGACCAGGAACAGGCGGAAGTTCATCAGGTTGCCGTGGCACCAGCGACGGTCACGCTTGAGTTCGTCGAGCAAGTTGGGTGGCAACTCTTCATAGCTGCCCGGCAGGTCGTAGGCGATCCACACGCCCCAGCCGGCACGGCGCATCAGCGCGGCTTCGACGAAGTCGTGGGAGAGAATCGCACCGGCGAAGGCGCCCTTGCCCGGCAACGGCGCCAAGGCGCAGTGCTCGATGAACGGCTTCATGCGGATGATCGCGTTGTGGCCCCAGTAGTGCGACTCGCCCAGTTGCCAGAAGTGCAGGCCGGCGGTGAACAGCGGGCCGTACACGCGGGTGGCGAATTGTTGCAGGCGCGCATACAGGGTGTCCATGCCCGAGGCCTTGGGCCCGGTCTGGATGATACCGGCGTCCGGGTTGGCCTCCATCAGGCGCACCAGGCTGCTCAGGCACTCACCGCTCATGACGCTGTCGGCGTCGAGCACGACCATGTACTTGTACTCGCCACCCCAGCGACGGCAGAAGTCGTCGAGGTTGCCGCTCTTGCGCTTCACGCGGCGGCGACGGCGGCGGTAGAAGATGCGGCCGAAGCCTTTCGCCTCGCGGCACACGTCCAGCCAGGCCTGCTGTTCGGCGACGGCGATGTCGGTGTCGTTGGTGTCGCTGAGCACGAAGAAGTCGAAACGGTCGAGGTTGCCGCTGGCGGCCACCGACTCGAACGTTGCGCGCAGGCCGGCGAACACGCGCGGCACGTCTTCGTTGCAGATCGGCATCACTAGCGCGGTGCGCGCTTCGGGGGCGATCGGCTCATTGCCGGCACTGCTGCCGGAAATCTTGTATTTGTCACGCCCGGTGAGCAGCTCGAGGAAGCCCATCAACGCGGTCCAGAAGCCCGCCGACACCCAGCAGAAGAGAATGCCGAAGAGCACCAGGATGGACGTCTGCAAGGCATAGGGCCAGACCTGGACCACCGTGTCCCAGAGCGGCTGGTGGACGATTTCGTCGAAGTCGACGAACGACCAGCCCTGGTACGGCAGGATGCCCTTCATGTACCAGCCGGCGACGAGGGTCTGGCCGATCATCAGGGTGAGCAGGATGTAGCGGCGGATCGAACCGACCGTGCGCCAGCGCGCCGGCGGCAGCTCGCGCTTGGGCGGCTGCGGGGCGTTGGTACGGCCGGTCATGCGCCGCCACATGCGGATCAGCACATTGGTGCGCCACGGTTCGGGGACGACCTTGGTGCGCTTGATCGGCGGGGCGATCTTCAGGCACAGCCGCCCGCTGGCGTCGACGCCGAGCATCTCGGCCTCCTCCAGTTCGGCGGCGCTGCCGACGGTGAGACGCGGGCCCACCGAGGCCTGGGCGGCCTCGGTGGTGCTGGCGGCCGGTTGGGCCGCCAGGCGTTGGTGCAGCTCGCTGAACGAGGTGCAGCGGGCAAGTTCCGCGCGCTGCTCGTCGCTCAGGGGGAGGTGGGCCAGGTACTCGCTCAGCGATTCCGGCCTTGCGCTTGAGTTACTCATCGGCAGGCAACTGATAGCTCCAGGTCTCGGTCAGCACTTTCTCGGTGGTGGCCGGGGTCCCGTTGGTGGATGCCGCGTCGGCGGCGGGTTGCTCGGCAGGCTGCTCGGCCTTGGCTTTTTCAGCCTTGGCGTGGGCATGCTTGGCCGTGGCCTTGTCCTGCTTGCTGTCCTTGGCGGGTTTCGGCGCCTCGACCGGTACGTCGTGCAGCAGCGCGGCACGCATCTCGGTGGCTTTCTTCGGATCCTGCACCTTCAGGCGCAGGGTCAGGCGCCAGCCCTTGGTCTCAGGGTTGTAGCGCAGGTTGTTCTCAACCACTTCGGCGTTGTCGCCGACGCTGACCTGGCTGCGCACGGCGGTGTCCGCCGGCAGGGTGGCCAGGTTCGGGCCGATGAAGTCGACCAGGAAGGCAACAGTGCCATCGGCCTGACGGATAAGGTTGGACTGCTTGACGTCGCCGGTGGAGCGCAGGGTCTGCTTGACCCAGCCCAGCTCAGGCGAGTGCAGCTGGTCTTCCTTGATGGTCCAGCGCAGGCGGTAGTCGTACTCGAACGGCTTGCCTACTTCCGGCAGCTTTTCCGGGCTCCAGAACGCCACGATATTGTCGTTGGTCTCGTCGGCGGTCGGGATCTCGACCAGATCGACGGTACCCTTGCCCCAGTCGCCTTTCGGCTCGATCCAGGTGCTTGGGCGCTTCTCGTATTCGTCATCGAGGTCTTCGTAGTCGCTGAAGTCGCGCTGACGCTGCAGCAGGCCGAAACCACGCGGGTTCTCGACGCTGAAGTTGCTCACGGCCAGGTGTTTCGGGTTGTTCAGCGGGCGCCACAGCCACTCGCCGTTGCCGGCATGGATCGACAGGCCTTCGGAATCGTGCAGGGCCGGGCGGTAGTTCATGACTTTCGACGGCTGGTTGGGGCCGAACAGGTACATGCTGGTCAGCGGCGCGATACCCAGGCGGCTGACGTTGTCACGCAGGTAGACGCGCGACTTGACGTCGACCAGGGTGTCTTCGCCCGGACGCAGGGTGAGCTTGTAGGCGCCGGTGGAACGCGGCGAATCCAGCAGCGCGTAGATCACCAGGTGCTTGTCTTTCGGCTTGGGCTTCTCGATCCAGAACTCGCGGAAGCGCGGAAACTCCTCGCCGGACGGCAGCGCGGTGTCGATGGCCAGGCCACGGGCCGACAGGCCGTAGCGGTGGCCCTTGCCGACCACGCGGAAGTAGCTGGCGCCAAGCAGGGTCATGATCTCGTCCTGCTTGTCGGCCTTGTTGATCGGGTAGAGCACGCGGAAACCGGCGTAGCCGAGGTTCTTGGTGGCGTCGGCGTCATGCGGCACGTCGCCGAACTCGAAGCGGCTCGGGTCGTACTTGATCTCTTCGACCTTGTTGGCGGTGATCTCGTTGATCGTCACCGGCGTGTCGAAATGCATGCCCTGGTGGTAGAACGAGAGCTTGAACGGCGTCTTGTCCTTGGCCCACTCGGCTTTTTCCTGGAGGAAGCGGATCTTCTGGTAGTCGGCGTACTTCATGTCGCGGAACACCGGAGGCAGGTTGCTCTTCGGTGCCTCGTACTTCTGGCCGGCCAGATCCTTTGCCTTGGCTGCAACATCGTCAAGATTGAATGCCCACAGCTGGCCCGCGCTCAACAGGCCGACCAGCGCCACGCCGGCCAGCATGGCCTTGCGCAGCCGGGTACCGGGGATTCTAGGTGCAATACAGGGGCTTACAATCACGAGCAATCCTCGCCGAAAACAGATCATGAAACCAACGGCCAGCGACCAATGCCGGGTTGGCGAGCACTGTTCGGACCCCGTGAGGGCGTAATGATTCCCCAAACGGATCCTGACAATGCTCGAGTCAAAGTGAAACGAACCTGCGAACGCAGGTTCATGCAGCGCGCGATTATCCAGCAGGATGCGTTACAACGCATCAGGCTGGACAAACTATTTATCGTACAAAACCCCTTGTTTTTCGACAAACAAAGGGTTTTTTGACCTCATATTTGTAACATAAATGTTACCGGGCCATCATTGACCAGATGCACCTGCATGTCTGCACCGAAGCGACCGCTGGCCACATCCGGGTGCTGGCCCTGCGCTCGCTGCAGCAGGTAGTCGAACAGCTCGGCGCCGAGGGCCGGCGGTGCCGCCGTCGAGAAGCTCGGGCGCATGCCGTTGCGGGTGTCGGCGGCCAGGGTGAATTGCGACACCAGCAGCAGGCCACCGCCAATGTCCTTCAGCGAGCGGTTCATCTTGCCCTGCTCGTCGCTGAACACCCGGTAGTTCAGCAGCTTGTGCAACAGTTTGTCGGCATGCTCGGGCGTATCTTCAGGCTCGACCGCCACCAGCGCCAGCAAGCCGTTGTCGATGGCGCCGACGATCTCCCCCGCCACTTCCACCCGCGCGCCGCGTACGCGCTGGATCAACCCCTTCATGCTTCTTCCAGGGGCAGGTCGAGCAGGCGCCGGGCCATCTGGTCGGCAGCGCGCACCAGGGCGTCGGTGATGCCAGGCTCGGAGGCGGCGTGGCCGGCGTCGCGGATGACCTTCAATTCACTGTTCGGCCAGGCCTGATGCAGTTCCCAGGCGTTGTCCAGCGGGCAGATCACATCATAGCGACCGTGCACGATCACCGCCGGCAGGTGGGCGATCTTCGGCATGTCGCGAATCAGCTGGTCCTGCTCGAGGAATGCATTGTTGGTGAAGTAATGGCATTCGATGCGGGCGATCGACAGGGCACGCTGCGGCTCGGAGAAGCGATCGACCACCAGCGGGTTCGGGCGCAGGGTGGCGGTACGGCCCTCCCAGGTGGACCAGGCCTTGGCGGCGTGCATCTGGGCGATCTGGTCGTTACCGATCAGGCGTTTGTGGAAGGCCTTGACCAGGTCGCCGCGTTCCTCCGGCGGGATCGGCGCGATGTAGTCCTGCCAGTAGTCGGGGAACAGGCGGCTGGCGCCCTCCTGGTAGAACCAGCTGATTTCCTGCGGGCGGCACAGGAAGATCCCGCGCAGGATCAGGCCATGCACACGCTCGGGGTGGGTCTGGGCGTAGGCCAGGGCCAGCGTCGAACCCCACGAGCCGCCGAACAGCACCCACTTTTCGATGCCCAGGTGCTCGCGGATACGTTCCAGGTCCTCGACCAGATGCCAGGTGGTGTTGTTCTCCAGGCTGGCGTGGGGCGTGGAGCGGCCACAACCGCGCTGGTCGAAGGTGATGATGCGGTACAGATTGGGGTCGAAGTAGCAACGGCTTTGCGCGTCGCAGCCGGCGCCCGGGCCGCCGTGGATGAACACCACGGGCAGACCTTCCGGTGAGCCGCTTTCATCGACATACAGCACATGCGGCGCTTCCACGGCCAGATCGTGCCGGGCGTAGGGTTTGATCTGCGGGTAGAGGGTCTGCATTGCGCACTCCGTGTGAGGTTTTTATCTGCCGTTGGGCATCATAAACCTGAATTGCGCGAAGAGCATGTGTCCGTGTGAATCGTCGGGTTTTTGGGCTTGCTGGCGATGGGAGGCACGGGCGGAGGGCATGGATTGAGATTGCATCAGGGCTGGCAGGTGTTCAACGAGGGCTCTTCAGCGCCCTCGAGATCAAGCGCCGCCCGCGCGGCGCATCGCGGATGAATCCGCTCCTACATCGATTGCAACGTGCCGCACCTGCGAGGCCATGGTTGCCATCCTTGGCGCCTGGCGACATACCGCGTCGTGCCGAACTGGCCCTGTAGGAGCGGATTCATCCGCGATGCGCCGCGCAGGCGGCGCTCGATCTCACAGGCGCCACAAACCCTGCGGCGAACACCTGTAAGCCCTGACGCGGTCGAATGCCCTACCCTCGCGAACCACCCCGGTACCGCTCCTCACCCCACGCCAGCACAGTCTCCAACAAGCGCTTGAGCACCACCTGCGTCGGCTGTGCCAAATCTTCGCGATAGCCGAACGGCTCCACTTCATTCATATAGGTGCACTGCCCCAGCTCCAGTTGCACCGCATGAATCTGGTTGGCCGGATCACCGTAATGGCGGGTGATATGCCCACCCTTGAAACGCCCGTTGAGCACATGGCTGTAAGCCGGGAACTCGGCGCAAACACCCAGCAGCCGCTCGGCCAATACCGGATCGCAACTGGCACCATTGAAGGTGCCCAGGTTGAAGTCCGGCAGCTTGCCGTCGAACAAGTGCGGGATCAGCGAACGGATCGAGTGGGCATCCCACAACAATGCATAGCCGAACTCGTCGCGCAGGCGGTCCAG
Source organism: Pseudomonas sp. MWU13-3659 (assembly GCF_023757525.1). Lineage (NCBI taxonomy): Bacteria > Pseudomonadati > Pseudomonadota > Gammaproteobacteria > Pseudomonadales > Pseudomonadaceae > Pseudomonas > Pseudomonas sp. MWU13-3659. The sequence continues at coordinate 390,295 of NZ_JAMSHW010000001.1, forward strand.
TTCACGACGAATCGTCTCGTGGTAGGGCCGCCAGATCCCCTCCAGGTACGTTGCCCGTTCGTCGGCGGTCGGCACCTGGCCATCCTTGAACAACGGCTCGCCGTCAAACAAGGTCGCCGGGTACAAACCGGTGGTGGCGCCGACATAGAGCGGCTTGTCGTCATCCGGCCGGTTGAGATCGATGACGAACCGCGAGTACTCCGCCGCCACCACACTGGCACCCAGTTCACGGGCGAAGTCGTACAGACGAGGGATGTGCCAGTCGGTGTCCGGCAGGCTGCGCGCGGGCTCGACCAGGCCGTCGCGCACCGCGGCGGTCAGGTTCAACCCGGCGTGGGGCATGCTGATCAGCAAGGGCAGGCGGCCCTGGTGGAAACTCAAAACCTTGTCCATGTCGCCTCGCTCAATTGGATATTTCATGGCCCAGGCGCACCACGCGCTTGGGCAGGTCGCCGCCGAGCCAGTAGCTGAGGTCGGCTGGGCGCTCGATCTGCCAGGCGACGAAGTCCGCCACCTTGCCCACTTCCAGCGAACCATGGCTGTGGCCCAGCCCCAGCGCGGTGGCGGCGTGCAGGGTGACGCCGGCCAGGGCCTCTTCCGGGGTCATGCGGAAACAGGTGCACCCCATATTCAGCATCAGGCGCAGCGAAAGCCCCGGCGAGGTGCCGGGGTTAAGGTCGCTGGCCAGGGCAATCTTCACCCCATGGCGGCGCAAGGCATCCATCGGCGGCAGCTGGGTTTCACGCAGGAAGTAGAACGCACCCGGCAGCAGCACGGCGACCGTGCCAGCCTTGGCCATGGCGATGGCGTCCTCTTCAGTCATGAACTCCAGGTGGTCGGCCGACAGCGCCTGGTAGCGTGCCGCCAGGCTCGAACCGTGCAGCGACGACAACTGCTCGGCGTGCAGCTTGACCGGCAGCCCCAGCGCGCGCGCCTTGATGAACAGGCGCTCGACCTGGGCTGGCGAGAACGCCAGGTGTTCGCAGAACGCATCCACCGCATCCACCAGCCCCTCGGTGGCCAGTGCCGGGAGCATCTGCTCGCAGATATGGTCGATGTAGTCGTCCGCCCTGCCCGCGTATTCCGGCGGCAGGGCGTGGGCGGCCAGGCAGGTGTTGCGCACGGTCACTGGCAGTTCCTCGCCCAGGCGCCGGGCGACGCGCAGCATCTTGCGTTCGTTCTCGAGGTCCAGGCCGTAGCCGGACTTGATCTCGATCGTGGTCACACCGTCGCGCATCAGCGCCTGGACCCGCTGGCGGGCACTGGCCAGCAGCGCGTCCTCGCTGGCCGCGCGGGTGGCCCGCACGGTGCTGGCGATACCACCGCCCTGGGCGGCGATCTCGGCATAGCTCACGCCCTGCAGGCGCTGTTCGAACTCGCCGCTGCGGTTGCCACCGAACACCGCGTGGGTGTGGCAGTCGATCAGCCCAGGCGTCACCCAGGCGCCGCCCAGGTCGACGACGCGGTCGGCCGCGACCGGCGGTACCTCACCGCGCGGGCCGATCCATTCGATCAGGCCAGCGCTGATGACGATTGCCGCGTCCTCGATGACCGAGTAACGGCCCTCGGTCATGGTCGCTGCGTGGCAGTGCTGCCAGAGGGTTCTCATCAGGATCTCCTTGTAAGCTTCAACGGTGCAGCTCGACAGGCTCCTGGGCCGGCTCGCCCCGGCCCGCGCGCGGCTTGCACCACAGCAGGTAGGATGCCACCAGGAACACCACCCAGATCACGCCGACGATCAACGCTGCCTGGGTGTCGGGGAAGTAGCCGAGCACACCGAAGATGAACACCATGAAGGCAATGGCCAGGGCCGGGCCATAAGGCCAGAACGGTACCGGGAACTTGAGCTGGGCGACCTCTTCGCGGCTCATGCTGCGGCGCATGGCCACCTGGGTGACCAGGATCATCAGCCACACCCACACGGTAGCGAACGTCGCGATGGAGGCGATCAGCAGGAACACGTTCTCTGGGATCAGGTAGTTGAGCAGCACGCCAACCAGCAGCGCCGCGCCCATCACCACCACGGTCATCCACGGCACGCCGTGTTTCGACAGCTTGCCGAAGCCACGCGGCGCCTGGCCGTGCTGGGCCAGGCCGTACATCATGCGGCCGGCGCCGAAGATGTCGCTGTTGATCGCCGAGATAGCTGCCGAGATCACCACGATATTGAGCACGGCCGCGGCGGAACCGATCCCCAGGTTGCTGAAGATCTGCACGAACGGGCTGCCCTGGCTGCCGATCTGCGGCCACGGGTAGAGGCACATCAGCACCAACAGGGTGAGCACATAGAACAGCAGGATACGCAGTGGTACGGCGTTGATCGCCTTGGGGATCACGCGCTGTGGGTCCTTCGCCTCACCGGCGGTGACGCCGATGATCTCGATGCCGCCGAAGGCGAACATCACCACCGCGAACGAAGCGATCAGGCCACTGACACCATTGGGCATGAAGCCGCCATGCTCGAACAGGTTGCTCACCCCGACCGCGTGCCCGGTACCCACCTGGCTGAAGCCGAAGGCCATGATGCCGAGGCCGGCGAGGATCATCGCGACGATGGCGCCGACCTTGAGCAGCGACAGCCAGAATTCCATCTCGCCGAAGACCCGCACGTTGCACAGGTTCAGGCCGCCGATCAGGAAGACGATGCCCAGCACCCAGATCCAGCGGGCGACCTCGGGGAACCAGAAGCCCATGTAGATACCGAAGGCCGTCACGTCGGCGATGGCGACGATGACCATCTCGAAGGCGTAGGTCCAGCCGAGGATGAAGCCGGCCATGGGGCCGAGGTAGGTGCTGGCGTAGTGACCGAAGGAGCCGGCCACCGGGTTGTGCACGGCCATCTCACCGAGGGCGCGCATCACCATGAACACTGCGGCGCCACCGATCAGGTAGGCCAGCAGCACGGCCGGGCCGGCCATCTGGATGGCCGAGGCGGAGCCGTAGAAAAGCCCGGTACCGATTGCCGAACCGAGCGCCATGAAACGGATATGCCGGGCCGATAGCCCGCGCTTGAGACCTTGAGCTTGTTGCATGTCACGTCCTTATTGTTGTTCTGGTCGTGAGTATGAGGGCCGTTCGCCGGCAAGCCGGCTCCTACAGAGAACCCCGTAGGAGCCGGCTTGCCGGCGAATGCGGTATCACAGGCTAGGCAGAACCCCAGCCGGCAGCAGGCCAGTCAAGGTGCCGTTGGCCAGCAGCGTGGAGGCTGCTTCGATGTCCGGCGCGAAGAAACGGTCGCGGTCATAGTGCGGCACTTCGCGGCGCAGCGCCTGGCGCGCCTGCTCCAGCTTGACCGAGGTCTTCAGCCCCTTGCGCAGGTCCAGGCCCTGGCAGGCGCCCAGCCATTCGATGGCCAACACGCCACGGGTGTTCTCGGCCATTTCCCATAGACGCTTGCCAGCGGCCGGGGCCATCGACACGTGGTCTTCCTGGTTGGCCGAGGTCGGCAGGCTGTCGACGCTGTGCGGGTGCGACAGCGCCTTGTTCTCGCTGGCCAGCGCGGCGGCGGTGACCTGGGCGATCATGAAGCCGGAGTTGACCCCACCGTTCTCCACCAGGAACGGCGGCAGCTGGGACATGTGCTTGTCCATCATCAGCGAGATGCGACGCTCGCTCAGCGAGCCGATCTCGGCGATCGCCAGGGCGAGGTTGTCGGCGGCCATGGCCACAGGTTCGGCGTGGAAGTTGCCACCGGAAATCACGTCACCCTCGGCGGCGAACACCAGCGGGTTGTCCGACACGGCGTTGGCTTCGATGCCCAGCACCTCGGCGGCCTGGCGAATCTGGGTCAGGCAGGCGCCCATGACCTGTGGTTGGCAGCGCAGGGAGTACGGATCCTGGACCTTGTCGCAGTTCTTGTGCGACAGCGACACTTCGCTGGAATCACCCAGCAGGTCACGGAAGCAGGCAGCGGTGTCGATCTGGCCGCGCTGGCCACGCACTTCATGGATGCGCGCATCGAACGGTGAACGCGAACCCAGCGCCGCCTCGACGCTCAGGCCGCCACAGGCGATGGCCGCGGCGTACAGGTCTTCGGCCTGGAACAGGCCGCGCAGGGCGTAGGCGGTGGATGCCTGGGTGCCGTTGAGCAGCGCCAGGCCTTCTTTTGCGGCGAGCGTCAGCGGCTCCAGGCCAGCGACGGCCAGGGCTTCGGTGGCCGACAACCACTGGCCCTGGTAGCGGGCCTTGCCCTCGCCCAGCAGCACCAGCGACATATGCGCCAGCGGGGCCAGGTCGCCGGAGGCGCCGACCGAGCCCTTGAGCGGGATGTGCGGGTAGACTTCGGCGTTGACCAGGGCGATCAGCGCGTCGATCACTTTGCGACGGATACCGGAGAAGCCACGGCTGAGGCTGTTGATCTTGAGCACCATGATCAGGCGCACCAGGCTGTCGTCCAGCGGCGCGCCGATACCGGCGGCGTGGGACAGCACCAGCGAGCGCTGCAGGTTCTCGAGGTCATGGCTGGCGATGCGGGTCGAGGCCAGCAGGCCGAAACCGGTGTTGATGCCGTAGGCGGTGCGGTCTTCGGCGATGATCTGCTCGACGCAGGCGACGCTGGCGTCGATGGCCGGCGCGGCGCTGGCATCCAGCTGCAGGCGTACAGGCGCGGCATGGATGGCACGCAGTTGGGCCAGGGTCAGGGTGCCGGGCTTGAGGGTCAATTCGGTCACTTCGCTACTCCAATCGCTTGGGGCCATCGGGCCCCTTCTTGTTGTTCAGTATCACCCCTGAGGGGTGCGATCCAAAGCGCGGCGATCAGCCAGTGATCATCGGCAGGTCCAGGCCCTGCTCCTTGGCGCAGTCGATGGCGATCTGGTAACCGGCATCGGCGTGGCGCATCACGCCGGTCCCTGGGTCGTTGGTCAGGACGCGGGCGATACGCTCGGCCGCTTCATCGGTACCGTCACAGACGATGACCATGCCCGAATGCTGGGAGAAGCCCATGCCCACGCCACCGCCGTGGTGCAGCGAAACCCAGGTGGCGCCGCCCGCGGTGTTGAGCAGGGCGTTGAGCAGCGGCCAGTCGGAGACCGCGTCGGAGCCGTCGCGCATGGCTTCGGTCTCGCGGTTGGGGCTGGACACCGAGCCCGAGTCCAGGTGGTCACGGCCGATGACGACCGGCGCCGAGAGCTCGCCGCTGCGCACCATTTCGTTGAACGCCAGGCCCAGCTTGGCGCGCAGGCCCAGGCCAACCCAGCAGATACGCGCCGGCAGGCCCTGGAAGCTGATGCGCTCGCGGGCCATGTCCAGCCAGCGGTGCAGGTGGGCGTCGTCGGGGATCAGTTCCTTGACCTTGGCGTCGGTCTTGTAGATGTCTTCGGCGTCGCCCGACAGCGCGGCCCAGCGGAACGGGCCGACACCGCGGCAGAACAGCGGGCGGATGTAGGCCGGCACGAAGCCCGGGAAGTCGAAGGCGTTGGCCACGCCCTCTTCCTTGGCCATCTGGCGGATGTTGTTGCCGTAGTCGAAGGTCGGGATGCCCTGCTTCTGGAAGTCGAGCATGGCTTTGACGTGCACGGCCATCGATTGCTTGGCGGCCTTGACCACGGCAGCCGGGTCGGTCTGGGCGCGGTCGCGGTACTGCTCCCAGGTCCAGCCAGCCGGCAGGTAGCCGTTGAGCGGGTCGTGGGCGCTGGTCTGGTCGGTGACCATGTCTGGGCGCACGCCACGCTTGACCAGCTCTGGCAGGATTTCGGCGGCGTTGCCGTGCAGGGCGATGGAGATGGCCTTGCCTTCGGCGGTGTACTTGGCGATGCGTGCCAAGGCGTCATCCAGGTCAGTGGCCTGTTCATCGACGTAGCGGGTTTCCAGGCGGAAATCGATGCGGCTCTGCTGGCACTCGATGTTCAGCGAACAGGCGCCGGCAAGCGTTGCGGCCAATGGCTGGGCGCCGCCCATGCCACCCAGGCCCGCAGTCAGTACCCACTTGCCCTTGAGGCTGCCGTTGTAGTGCTGGCGGCCAGCCTCGACGAAGGTTTCGTAGGTGCCCTGGACGATGCCCTGGCTGCCGATGTAGATCCAGCTGCCGGCGGTCATCTGGCCGTACATGGCCAGGCCTTTCGCGTCCAGCTCGTTGAAGTGCTCCCAGTTGGCCCAGTGCGGCACCAGGTTGGAGTTGGCGATCAGCACGCGCGGGGCATTGCTGTGGGTCTTGAACACGCCGACCGGCTTGCCCGACTGCACCAGCAGGGTTTCGTCGTCTTCCAGGCGGGTCAGGGTCTCGACGATCTTGTCGTAGCACTCCCAGTTGCGCGCGGCGCGGCCGATGCCGCCGTACACCACCAGCTCTTTGGGGTTTTCGGCGACCTGCGGGTCGAGGTTGTTCATCAGCATGCGCAGCGGGGCTTCGGTCAGCCAGCTCTTGGCGGTCAGCTTGTTGCCACGCGGGGCGCGGATTTCTACGTCACGGTATTTGTTGTTGTCAGTCACGGGAAAGGTCCTCTGCGGTCATCCGACGGCATGTGTGTGTCGTGGCGACTATACAAACACATCTTTACTTGTATGTACAAGCATAGGCAACCAAAAAAGACCGACCGTTCCTCGGGTGAAAAATGAAAAGGGGCCGCTGCGCGACCCTTTCGCGGCACAAGGCCGCTCCTACAGGATTGCGCATGACCTGTAGGAGCGGCCTTGTGCCGCGAAAGGGCTGCGCAGCAGCCCCAGTTCACAGATTACGAATTCAGCGAGCCACCAGCTCGATCAGGCAGAACCGCCCCTGCACATCCAGCTCCAGCAACCCCTCGTTGCCATCGATCCGCAGGCAGTCATAGCGTCCAAGCTCCTGCGTGCCCTGCCCGGCCAGCGCCACCTCGACATGATTGCTCGCGGCAAACAGCAACACCGTCGACGCCGAACTGAACAACCGGCTGGAGCCATCGAACCACTGCAAGCGCGCCTGATACCGCTGCGGCGCATAGATCAGGTTGAAATCGCGAATCGCCCCACCCAGCAACTTGCAGCTGACCTGGCTCTCGCCACTGAAGGCGAACGCATCGAACGGCAGCAGCGGACGGCTGGCCTGCCCGTCGACCAGCAGGCGCATGCCATCACCCTGAAGCACGGTGATGATCCGCTGATAGCCGGCGAAGGTGGAAAAACCACCAGACTCCTCGATATCGGCGATCGACAGGCGCCAGCCGAAGCCATCCAGGCTGTCGCCGGCGTCACGGGTGATCTCTTCGGTGAAACCACCACCGTTCTTCCAAGGCATGCGCGGGTAGTCATGGGCGCGCAACAGCTGCAGCTGGCTCATTTGCTGAATCGTCCTTCAAGGCGATGACGGGAACCGGGGTGGATCAGGCGCGCGGCGGTCACCGGTTGGCGGCCCGACCAGGTGCGGCGGCGGATCAACAGGCAAGGCTCGCCCCGCTCGATCTGCAACAGCTTGCATTCTTCAGGCTCGGCGAGGATGGCCTCGACCACGTGCTCACCCTCGGTGAGCGGCGCGACCTGCGACAGGTAAGCGTAGGGCGTCTGCCGGGTGAAGTCCTGCTTGAGGTAGTCCGGGGCGATGGCCGCGTTGACATAGCGGTCCTCGATCTGCACCGGCACGCCGTTCTCGTAATGCACGATCAGCGAGTGGAACACCCGCTGGCCTTCGCGCATGTCCAGGGCCAGGGCGCGCTCGGAGCCGGCGGCTTCCTCGGCGAGCTTGATCACCTGGCAGCTATGCTGGTGGCCACGGCCGGCGATCTCGTCGGCGATGTTGTTGACCTCGAACAGCGCCGAGCGGGTCTTGGGTTCGGCGACGAAGGTGCCGACGCCCTGCATGCGCACCAGCAGGCCCTCGGCGGTCAGCTCGCGCAGCGCGCGGTTGATGGTCATGCGGCTGAAGCCCAGCTCGTTGACCAGTTCGCTCTCGGAAGGCACCCGATGATGAGGCGGCCAGCTGCCGCTCTCGATCTGCTGGATGATCATCTGTTTCACCCGGGCGTAGAGCGGCGCCGGCCCTTCGCCCATCTGGGCAACCAGCGCGGAGACAGGAAGTGTCGGCACGGCGTTGAGTCCTTGTACGGTTGGAGTGAACGGTAGCTTGCCGGAGTTTACCCGGCAGGCAAACGGCTGTATATGTATATACAAGTTGAACAATAACAGGATTTCACCGATGCCAGCCTTTTTCGCCGAACGCGCCCTGCTCCCCACGGGCTGGGCCCGCAATGTCCGTCTGGAGGTCGCCGCCGATGGCCGACTGGCCGCGATCATGGCCGATGCCGACGCCGAAGGCGCCGAGCGCCTGGCCGGCCCGTTGCTGCCGGGCATGCCCAACCTGCACTCGCACGCGTTCCAACGGGCCATGGCGGGGCTGGCGGAAGTGGCCGGCAACCCCAATGACAGTTTCTGGACCTGGCGCGATCTCATGTATCGCCTGGTCGGGCGCATCACCCCCGAGCAGTTGCAAGTCATCGCCCGCCAGCTCTACATCGAGATGCTCAAGGCCGGCTACACCTCGGTGGCGGAATTCCACTACGTGCACCATGACCAGGCCGGCCAGCGCTACGCCGATCCGGCCGAGCTGTCCCGGCGCATCAGCGCCGCCGCAGCGGCAAGCGGCATTGGCCTGACCCTGCTGCCGGTGCTCTACAGCCATTCGGGCTTTGGCGGGCAGGCGCCCAATGAGGGGCAGCGCCGCTTCATCAACTCGACCGAACAGTACCTGCAACTGCAGCAACAGCTTGCCCCGCTGCTGGCGCAACAGCCGGCGCAGCAACTGGGGCTGTGCTTCCACTCCTTGCGCGCGGTCACCCCAGGGCAGATCGCCGATGTGCTGGGCGCCAGCGACAAGGCTTGCCCGATCCATATCCACATCGCCGAGCAACAGAAGGAAGTCGACGACTGCCTGGCCTGGAGCCGCCGCCGCCCACTGCAATGGCTGTACGAGCATGTCGAGGTGGATGAGCGCTGGTGCCTGGTTCACGCCACCCACGCCGAAGCCGACGAAGTCGCCGCCATGGCCCGCAGTGGCGCGGTGGCCGGGCTGTGCCTGACCACCGAGGCCAACCTGGGCGATGGCATCTTCCCGGCCGTGGATTTCCTGGCCCAAAACGGGCGAATGGGGATCGGTTCGGACAGCCATGTGTCGCTTAGTGTGGTCGAGGAGCTACGCTGGCTGGAATATGGCCAGCGCCTGCGCGACCAACGGCGCAACCGGCTGTATCGCGCGGACCAGCCGATGGTCGGGCGGACCTTGTACGACGCCGCGCTGGTAGGCGGTGCCCAGGCGCTGGGGCAGCCGATCGGCGAACTGGCGGTGGGCAAACGGGCTGACTGGCTGGTGCTGGATGGGCAGGACCCGTACCTGGCCGTGGCCGATGGCGATGCCATCCTGAACCGCTGGCTGTTCGCCGGTGGCGACCGCCAGGTCCGCGATGTCATGGTCAACGGCCAGTGGGTGGTGCGCCAGGGGCGGCATGAACAGGAAGAGGCAAGCGCGGTGGCGTTTATCGAGGTACTGCGCCAGCTCCTGGCCTGAGCACATATCCTGTAGGAGCGGCTTCAGCCGCGATGCAAACAACGCGGTGCCAGCCCCCGGCCTTGCCGGGGTTCGCGGCTAAAGCCGCTCCTACAGGCCCCTGCGACTCAAGCATTCAAGCCTTACGGCCTCAATGCCGGGCGACGATGTCCTTGTCCGGCGTGCGCCAGATCAGCCGACGGGTATCGAAGCCCTGCTGCCGCGCCCTGGCCAGCAGGTTCTCCCGCTCCCAGGCCGGCAACGAAGGCGTGCGCGAAAGTATCCACAGGTACTTGCGGTCCGGGCTGCCGACGATCGCCGTGCGATAGCGATCGTCCACATAGAGGATCCAGTACGCGCCCTTGGCCACGCCAGGCACCAGCCGGGTGAACCAGTTGTCGAACTCCACCCACAGCTTGTCGGTGTGCCCCGGCTGCTGCGGCGTGGCATGCCCTTCTGCGCGCAGCCACTCATCGCCCATGGTGCGGCAGCGATTGAGCACGCCCACGCTGCCGTCCGGCTTCAGGTTGTAGTGGGCCTCGGACTGGGCGCAGCCGTCCTGGTACTTCATCGGCAGGCGCGCCAGCTCGAACCACTTGCCCTGGTAACGCTTCAGATCGACCGCACCTGCGGTCTTCGGTGCCAGCGGGTCGGTGGCCGAGGTGGCGCAGCCACCCAGCAGCATCACCAGGCAAACCCCCAACAGCAGGTGCAGGCGCCTCATTTGAGCCCCTGACCGGAATACATCAGGACCTTGTCGGCAGCGTACTGCACGCTGATGAAGCTCTTCTCGTCACCCCAGGTGCAGCTGCTCATGCCCAGCGCGCCGGAACACTCTTTCGGTGTACCGAGCAGTTGCTCGACATCGGCCTTGTTCATGCCGGCCTTGAGCTTGGAATAGTTTTCCTGGTTGATCTTGCTGCAGGCAGTCAGGACGACGCACAAGGACAACAGGGCGAGGGAACGCAACGACATGAAGGGACACTCCTGGAGATAGGTACACAGGTACGAGGGCCTGCAGGGAGCTTAGAAGGGAAAATGGCTGCTCGGTTCCCTGCCCGTCGAGGTTTCGTTGTGCGCCGTTGGTCGCCTGGTGCGCAAACGATTAATGTTTTATCCCGGCGTACCGACACAGAGCCGTGGTGTGGCCTTTTGCCGCACCCACCCCTCCTTCGTGCCCGTGCGCAGACTTCAAAAAAATGACCAAGAACCTCAAGTTCAGCCACAAGATCCTGCTGGCCGCCGCCCTGGTGGTCGCTGTTGCCTTCACCTGCTTCGTCCTGTTCAACGACTACCGACAGCGCCAGTCGCTGCGCAGCGACACGGAGTCGACGTTGCAGTCACTGGGCAACCTCACCGCCGGCAACATCCGCACCTGGCTCGACAGCCGCATCCAGCTGGTGAACTCGGTGGCCCAGCAGGTCGCCGTCGACGGCCCGGGCAAGAACAGCCTCGACCGCATCCTGGCGCTGCCGGTGTATGGCAGCAACTTCATCCTCACCTACTTCGGCGGCCAGGACGGCAGCATGCAGTCGGTGCCGGTGGGCAACCGCGCCGCCGACTACGACCCGCGCGTGCGCGGCTGGTACAAAGCGGCCAGCGCGGCGGGCCAGACCATCGTCACCGAGCCGTACATCTCGGTTTCGGCCGGCAAGCTGGTGATCACCCTCGCCACCCCGGTGCAACAAGGTGGGCGCATGATCGGCGTGAGCGGCGTGGACACCGACCTGCAGACCATCAGCAACCTGATCAACACCCTGGACTTCGGCGGCCGCGGGCATGCCTTCATCGTCAACGGCGAAGGCAAGGTGCTCATCCACCCCAAGGCCGAGCTGGCGCTCAAGACCCTGGCCGATGTCTATCCCGGCAGCGCCCTGCGCATCGGCAGCGGCCTTGAAGAGGTCGAAGTCGACGGCCGCAAGCAGTTCATCAGTTTCACCCATGTCGACGGCGTGCCGTCGGCGGACTGGTACGTGGCGCTAGTGCTGGACCAGGACGCGGCCTTCGCCATGCTGGGTGAACTGCGCACCTCGGCGGTGGTGGCGACGCTGATCGCCGTGGTGGTGATCATCGCCCTGCTGGGCTTGCTGATCCGCGTGCTGATGGAGCCACTGCACGTCATGGGCCGCGCCATGCGCGATATCGCCGAGGGCGAAGGCGACCTGACCCGGCGCCTGAACATCCACGCCCAGGACGAGTTCGGCAGCCTGGCGCAGTCGTTCAACCGCTTCGTCGAGCGGATCCACGAATCCATCCGTGAAGTGGCCTCGGCCACCGGCCAGGTGAATGCCGTGGCCGGCCAGGTGGTCAATGCCTCCAACGCCTCGATCCACAACGCCGACCAGCAGTCGAGCCGCACCAGCAGCGTGGCCGCGGCGATCAATCAGCTGGGTGCCGCCGCCCAGGAAATCGCCCAGAACGCCGCCCTCGCCTCGCAGCACTCCAGCGCCGCCCGAGGCCTGGCCGAGGAAGGCCAGCAAGTGGTCGGCGAGACCATCGACGTGATGAACCAGCTGTCGGCACGCATCAGTGACGCCAGCGGCAACATCGAGACCCTGAACAACCACACGGCGAACATCGGCCAGATCCTCGACGTGATCAGTGGCATCTCGCAGCAGACCAACCTGCTGGCGCTCAACGCTGCGATCGAGGCTGCCCGCGCCGGTGAGGCCGGCCGTGGCTTCGCCGTGGTGGCGGACGAGGTGCGCAACCTGGCCCACCGCACCCAGGACTCGGCGCAGCAGGTACAGCGCCTGATCGAGGAACTGCAGGCCGGCGCCCAGGTGGCGGTCAGCACCATGAACCAGAGCCAGGCGCACAGCGACCGCAGCGTGGGCATCGCCAACCAGGCCGGCGAACGCCTGGGCAGCGTCACCCAGCGCATCGGCGAGATCGATGGCATGAACCAGTCGGTGGCCACCGCCACCGAAGAGCAGACGGCCGTGGTCGAGTCGATCAATGTCGACATCAACGAGATCAATACGTTGAACCAGGAAGGGGTGCACAACCTGCAGAGCACCTTGCGTGCCTGCACCGACCTGGAACATCAGGTCGAGCGGTTGAAGCACCTGGTGGGTAGCTTCAGGATCTGATCATGGCCCGGGGCCGCGTTGCGGCCCATTCGCGGCACAAGGCCGCTCCTACAGAGATTCGCAATCCCCTGTAGGAGCGGCCTTGTGCCGCGAAAGGCCTGCGCAGCAGGCCCGGCAATTCAGAAGCGGGACCCAGGCTCCAGCAAGAAGTCCATCTCCTCGCTCGTACTCGGCCGCCCCAGCACCAGGTTGCGGTGCGGGAAGCGCCCGAACCGGGCAATCACCCGCTGGTGCTGTTCTGCGTAGTCGAGGAAACCTTCGAACAACCGGCGGTTGGCCTCGGGTTGCTCAGCCAGCAGCGCCTGATAGCGCTCGACGCACAGGTTCTGCCAGTCCAGCACCTCGGCATGCTCCAACACCAGCAGCACGAACACCCGCTGGATGGGGAGCAGCTGGTGGTCCCAGTCCTTCTGCAGGCCTTGCATGGCCACGACCTGCGCCCGTCGGTCGCCTTCAAAGGCAAGCGGCGTGTCGCGGTGGAGCATGCGCGGCAGCTGATCGAGCAGCAGGATCAGGCCCAGCCAGCCCTGCGGGCTCTGCTGCCACTCGTCAAGGCCGCCCGCCAGGGCCTGCGTGCACAAGTCGCCGAAGCGCTCGCGCGCCTCGTCGTCGTGGTGCTTGCCAAACCACAGCGTGCTCTTCTCGTCAGCCACGGCCTGGGGACTGGCGCCCCAACCGAACCACCATTCCAGCAACGGCTGCCAAGGTGCGAGCATGACTTACTCCTTGTGGTAGGCGGTGACGCGCTCGACCTCTTCCTTCGAGCCGAGGATGACCGACACGCGCTGGTGCAGGCTCTCCGGCTTGATGTCGAGGATGCGATCGTAACCGTTGGTGGAGGCGCCGCCGGCCTGCTCGATGATGAAGGACATAGGGTTGGCCTCGTACATCAGGCGCAGCTTGCCCGGCTTGCTCGGTTCACGGGCGTCGCGCGGGTACATGAACAGGCCGCCACGGGTCAGGATGCGGTGCACGTCGGCCACCATCGAGGCGATCCAGCGCATGTTGTAGTTCTTTTTCAGCGGGCCGGTCTCACCGGCCAGCAGCTCGCCCACGTAACGCTGTACCGGGGCTTCCCAGTGACGCTGGTTGGACATGTTGATGGCGAATTCGGCGGTGGTTTCCGGTACACGGATGTTTTCGTGGGTGAGCACGAAGCTGCCCAGCTCGCGGTCCAGGGTGAAGCCCTTGACGCCGTTGCCCAGGGTCAGGATCAGCATGGTCTGCGGGCCATAGATGGCGTAACCGGCGGCGACCTGCTCGGTGCCAGGCTGCAGGAAGGCCGCTTCGTTGAGGCTTTCGTTCTGGCTCAGGTACTGGTTAGGGCAACGCAGTACCGAGAAGATGGTGCCGACCGAGACGTTGACGTCGATGTTCGACGAACCGTCCAACGGGTCGAAGACCAGCAGGTAGGCGCCTTTGGGGTATTTGCCCGGGATCTGGTAGGCGTTGTCCATTTCCTCGGACGCCATGCCGGCCAGGTGGCCGCCCCACTCGTTGGCTTCGAGCAGGATGTCGTTGGAGATCACGTCGAGCTTCTTCTGCACCTCGCCCTGCACGTTTTCGGTGCCCATGCTGCCCAGCACGCCGCCGAGGGCGCCCTTGGACACGTGGTGGCTGATCTCCTTGCACGCACGCGCCACCACTTCGATCAGGAAGCGCAGATCGGCAGGGGTATTGTTGCTGCGGGTCTGCTCAATCAGATAGCGACTCAGGGTAACGCGGGACATGTATGGCTCCGAAATGGAAAGGGTGAGAAAAACCCCCGCAGTTTACAGGGAGAGTGCAGCGCTAGCGAGCAAAGAGACTCGTCGGGCGGGCTTGAGTTCAGCGAGAGGCCGGTCAGTGGTCGGCTTGGGCCCTGCGTAGCGGCGGTTCGCCGGCAAGGCCGGCTCCTACGGGTACGTGCAGGAGCCGGCTTGCCGGCGAACCGCTAGCTCAATCCAAAGCCTTCCAGATCTCGGTCGCATACTCGCGAATGGTCCGGTCCGACGAAAACCAGCCCATCCGCGCCGTATTGAGCACTGCCATGCGCCACCAGTCCTGCGGCGCATGCCACAACTCCTCGACCCGGCGCTGGGCATCCCAGTAGGCGTCGAAATCGGCGCACACCAGGAAGCGGTCATAGGCGACCAGCCCGTCGACCAAACCGGCATAGCGCGCCGGATCGTCCGGCGAGAACACTCCGCTGCGGATCGCCTGCAACACATCCCCCAGGCGGTGCGAGGCGCCGATCGCCGCAGCGGCGCCAAAATCACCACTGCGCTTGCGCGCCTCCACCTGCTGGGCGGTCAGGCCGAAGATGAACATGTTCTCCGCCCCCACCTGCTCGCACATCTCGACGTTGGCGCCGTCGAGGGTACCGATGGTCAGCGCGCCGTTGAGGCCGAACTTCATGTTGCTGGTACCGGATGCCTCGTAGCCGGCGGTGGATATCTGCTCGGACAGGTCCGCCGCGGGGATGATGCTCTCGGCCAGGCTGACGTTGTAGTTGGGCAGGAACACTACCTTGAGCAGGCCACGCACGGTGGGGTCGTTGTTGACCACCCGGGCGATGTCGTTGGCCAGCTTGATGATCAGCTTGGCCTGGTGATAGCTGGCCGCGGCCTTGCCGGCGAAAATCTTCACCCGCGGCACCCAGTCGATGCCGGGGTCGTTGCGAATGGCCTGGTACAGCGCCACGGTGTGCAGCAGGTTGAGCAACTGGCGCTTGTACTCGTGGATACGCTTGACCTGCACGTCGAACAACGCCTCCGGGTTGATCGTCACCCCCAGGCGGTCCTGGATGATGCTGGCCAGCGCGCGCTTGCTGTGCAGGCGCTGGGCGGCGAACTGCGCGCGGAAGGTGGCTTTGTCGGCGAACGGCACCAGCGCCTTGAGCCTGCCCTCCGGGTCGTCCAGCACCTCCGGGCCCAGGGCCTCGATCAGCATGGCGGTAAGCGGCGGGTTGGACTGGTACAGCCAGCGGCGGAAGGTAATGCCGTTGGTCTTGTTGTTGATCCGCTGCGGGTAGAGCTTGTGCAGCTCGGCGAACACCGTGCTCTTCATCAACTTGCTGTGCAGCGCCGACACACCGTTGACGCTGTGCGAACCGAGGAAGGCCAGGTTGCCCATGCGCACCCGCCGGCCATTGTCTTCCTCGATCAGCGACACCGCGCGCAGCACGTCGAAGTCGTGCAGGCCTTTGGCCCGCAGCGAATCGATGTGATAGGCGTTGATCAAATAGATGATCTGCATGTGCCGCGGCAGCATGCGCTCCATCAACGCCACCGGCCAGGTTTCCAGCGCCTCGGGCAGCAGGGTGTGGTTGGTGTAGGCCAGGGTGCCAACGGTCAGCTGCCAGGCCTTGTCCCAGGGAATCTCATGCTGGTCGACCAGCAGGCGCATCAACTCTGCGACCGCGATCGACGGGTGCGTGTCATTGAGCTGGATCGCGGCGGCATCCGGCAGGTTGAGCAAAGTTTCATGCATGTTCAGGTGACGGCGCAGCAGATCCTGCAACGAGGCGGAGACGAAGAAATACTCCTGGCGCAGGCGCAGTTCCTGCCCGGCCTCGGTACTGTCGGCCGGGTACAGCACCCGCGAGATGCTTTCGGCACGCGCCACTTCAGCCACCGCCCCCAAGTGATCGCCAGCATTGAAACGCTCCAGGTGCAGCTCTTCCAGGGCCCGGGCACGCCACAGGCGCAAGGTGTTGACGCTGGCCCCGCGCCAGCCGACCACCGGCGTGTCGTAGGCCACCGCCCGCACCGTCTCGCCTGGCCACCAGACCTGGTGCTGCTGGCCACCGGCTTCAGTCACGGTCTCGACGCTGCCGCCGAAGCTGATCGGGTAGATCACCTCGGCCCGCTCGAATTCCCAGGGGTTGCCGAAGTCCAGCCAGTTCTCGGTCTGCTCCTGCTGCCAGCCATCGACCACCGCCTGGCGGAACAGGCCGTGTTCGTAACGGATGCCATAGCCGTGGGCGGCGATGCCCAAGGTCGACATGCTCTCCATGAAGCACGCCGCCAACCGCCCCAGGCCACCGTTGCCCAGCGCCGCGTCGGGCTCGAGCAGGCGGATGCGCTCGAGGTCCACGTCCAGCCCTTGCAGGGCCTCGCGGGCAATCTCCAGGTAACCGAGGTTGCTCAGGCTGTCGTACAGCAAGCGGCCGATGAGGAATTCGAGGGAGAGGTAGTAGACGCGCTTCTGGCTGCGGCGGTAGGCCCGCCGGGTGTGGTCCATCCAGTGATCGACCATGTGATCGCGGGCCGCCAGGGCGATGGCTTCGAACCAGTCGTGGTCGAAGGCGTGCTCCGGGTCCTTGCCGACCGCGTAGGTCAGCTTGGCCAGCACGGCGGCGCGAAAGGCCGCCACCTCTGCACTATGGTCCTTTTCGTCACGGGCTTCGGTTTCCTGGGACATGGGGCATCCTCGGGCAAATGGGCGAAAGCGCAGGGAGAGTGTTCAGCCTAGACGCTCTGACACGGAGCGACAGCGACGGTTCGCGGTTTTCATCGAGCACCGGCAAACCCGGCAAAAGGTTGTTCACAATTTGAACAACTCCGGTATCATCGCGCGCCCTGAAACCGTGATTTCCCTTGCAAGAATAAAACCGCAACCATGAAACCGACCCTGATCGCCGCCGCCGAAGTCGACCGCCTGGAGACCTGGCAGCGTTACGCCAGCCACATGTGCGGCGGCTGCCACTCGACCTGCTGCACCCTGCCGGTGGAGGTGAAGATCAAGGATCTGATCCGCATTGGCGTGGTGGATGAATTCGAGAAAGACGAGCCGCCGAAGAACATCGCCAAGCGCCTGCAGAAGGACGGCATCATCGAGCGCTTCAACCAGAAGTCGGGGATCTTCACCCTGACCCGGATGAGCAACGACGACTGCCTCTATCTGGACCGCAAGAGCCGCCTGTGCACCATTTATGACAAGCGCCCGGACACCTGCCGCAATCACCCGAAGATCGGGCCGCGGCCAGGCTACTGCGCATACAAGCCGAAGGTGGCCAGCCGCTGAGGCCGGCCTCGGCTCAACGCTTGGCGATGATGTACACCGCATGGACGATCCCTGGGATATAGCCCAGCAGGGTCAGCAGGATATTCAGCCAGAACGCCCCACCGAACCCGACCTGGAGGAACACCCCCAGTGGCGGCAGGATGATGGCGATGATGATGCGGATGAAGTCCATGGGGTACGCTCCTTGAAGGGTTTCAACACAGACCCGCCGCCCAGCACAGAGGTTCCACCGCCGCGCGCGCGGCAAAAAAAACGCCCCGGGCCAAATACTGCAGGCCAGGGGCGATGCGCAGAAACGCGAGACGGTTCGTTGAAATTCAATTTGCCGGGGCGGCCGTTCAGGCCGATACCTCGCGGCGGCCCTGCTGCCGGGCATGCAGGCGGGCGAAGGCGCCGGCCAGGCGTACCAGCATCTCGTCGATGTTGCCCTTGCTCACGGTCAGGGCTGGCGAGAAGCGCAGCACATCGGCCTGCGGGGCGTTGAGCAGCAAGCCTTCCTGCAGCGCCGCCTCGACCAGCTCACCAGCCTCGGCCGCTTGCAACTGCATGGCCCACAACAGGCCCTGGCCACGCACCTCGCCCTGGCCATAGCGCCCGGCCAGGCGGCTGAGGCCATCGCGCAGATGACGGCCGCTGTCTTGCACGTGTTCGAGGAAGCCGGGCTCCTGCACCGTGCGCAACACGGCCAGGCCGGCCGCGCTCATCAACGCGTTGCCGTGGTGGCTGCCCTCCAGCTCCCCCGGTTCGGCGCAGCAGGCGCTGCCCCGTGCCAGCAGCGCGGCCAATGGCACGCCGCCACCCAGGCCTTTGCCCAAGGTGATGATGTCGGCGCGTACGCCGTAGGTTTCTTCCGCCAGCAGCGCGCCGCAGCGCCCGATGCCGGTCTGTACCTCATCGAGAATCAGCAGGATGCCCAGCTCACGGCACAGCCGTTCGACGCCCTGGAGGTAGTCCCGGGTCGCCGGGATCACCCCGGCCTCGCCCTGGATCGGCTCGAGCATGATCGCCACGGTGCGCGAATCGACCTCCGCATGCAGCGCCGCGAGGTCGTTGAACGGCACCTTGCTGAAACCTGGCAGGCCTGGTTCGCAGCGGTTGCATGGCAGCGGATCGGAAGCCGACAACGCCCCCAGGCTACGGCCATGACAGCCCTGGCTGGCGGTGATGATGTGGTAGGCACCATTACGGTGCAGTTGGCCCCATTTGCGCGCCAGCTTGATTGCCCCTTCGCAAGCTTCGGCGCCGCTGTTGAGCAGGTAGGCCTGGTCGCTGCCGGTGCTCTGGCACAGCCGGTCGACCAGGCTCAGCAGGCCATGGCTATGCAAACCCGAGCCAGGGTTGATCAACGCCTGGGCCTGGTCGCCCAGCGCCTTGACCAGCACGCTCGGGCTGTGGCCGAGGCTGTTGACCGCGCAGCCCTGGGTGAAGTCCAGGAAGGCATGCCCTTCGCTGTCCCACAGCCAGGAGCCCTGGCCACGCACAAACACCTGCGGCGCATGTGCGGTGCTGGGCATCAAGCGATTGCGGGCAGTCTGCGCCGGGGCCGCCTCGGCGGCCGGTGCACGCTTTGGCTCTGCCGGCGCAGGGGCCGGACGGCGCAGGTTGAACAGGTTCATCGAGGTTCCAGCCTTTCACGGTCGTGAGCGGTCAAGGCCCGGTCTGGCGCCGGGTGATGAATATTTTGCCTTGCCTATCAAAAGTGTTTCTCATCCGGGGTAACAATCTTCGCAATGATCGCTGTAACCCTCTGGAATACGGCGATAGACTAGGCGCCAAGGCACGCTGGGGCCATTCCGATTTTCCAGCTTTTTCGATAAGTGTTGCTTATGTATTTCCGCCAACTGCGCTATTTCGTCGCGGTCTATGAAGAAGGCCATGTAGGCCGCGCCGCCGAGCGCCTGTCGCTGTCCCAGCCGGCCCTTTCACAACAGATCCGCCAGCTCGAGCACAGCCTCGACCTGAACCTGTTCGAGCGCAGCAACAAACGCCTGCTGCCTACCCTGGCCGCCCATACCCTGTACAACCATGCCCTGCCCTTGCTCGATGGCTTGCAACGGGCCCACGAAGCCATGCGCAACTTCAAGGGCCAGTCGTTGCGCACCTTGGCTATCGGTGTGCTGCAGACCGTGAGGCCGAGCCTGGTGCCGCAGCTGCTGGAGCGCGTGCGCCGTGCGCAGCCGCATCTTGTGGTGCAGATCTACGAACTGTCGGGGCTGGAGATCGAGCGGCGCCTGCTCAATGGCAGCCTGGACATCGGCATCAGCTACCTGCCGCCGCGCCAACCCGGCCTGCATGGCTTGATGCTGTACGAGGACGAGCTGCAGTTGGTCATTCCCAACAACCACCCGCTCAAGGACTTCAAGAAAGTCTCGATCCGCCAGGCGGCGGAGCTGCCGATGCTGATGCTGGGAGAGGAGTTCCAGATCCGCCAGATCTGGAAGGCACAGCTGGCCAACCTGGGGCGCAGGCCGCAGGTGCAGGCAGAGATGAACAACATGGCGGGGATCCTCGACAGCCTGGCGCACACCGCGCTGGCGACCATCCTGCCCGGGCGGGCCAAGGATGCCGCGGAGGATGACCAGGCGCTGTTGTGGAAACCATTGAGCGAGCCGCGGGTACCGCTGAAGGTCGGCCTGGTGTTTCGCGATGCCCAGCGCCAGCAAGCCTCGGTCGAGCTGCTGCGAACCCTGCTGGAGGAAGAGACCGACGCACGTCAGCTTGGCGTGTCGCCACTGGATGTGCTTGGCTGAAACACGCGCACAAAGAAAACCCCGCCGAAGCGGGGTTTTCCAGACTGTTTCCCTGTGACTTCCCTTTCACCCCGCCATCCTGGCAGGAAATCCTACGGTGTCCCTGTTCTGTCCATTGCGCTTCCTGCGCTCCGTCCATGTAAGAAAGAGTAACCGTGGATCCAATCTTAGGAAAGAGGAGAAAAGTCACCACGTCGTGTAGGAGAATGCTTACACGAAATGACCTCTCCAAACGTAGGAAACGACAAGGGGCTGCATCGCAGCCCCCTCTATGGATTACACCCGTCTTTATGTGAAGGCCAGGCTACCGAGGTTCGCCGGCAAGCCGGCTCCTACAGGTTCGGCGCTCTCCGTGTAGGAGCCGGCTTGCCGGCGAACGGGCCCGACTCAGAACTGCGCGGCATCCAGCAGGTACAGCGATTCGCTCCCCGCCTTCACCGAAGCCACCAGCGAATGAACCCGCGGCAGCAAGCGCGCGAAGTAGAAGCGCGCGGTCCCCAGCTTGGCGCCATAGAAATCGGCATCACCCTCACCCGCCTGGGCGGCACGCGCCATCAACGCCCACATGTAGGCATAGGCGACATAACCGAACGCATGCAGGTACTCGACCGATGCGGCACCGATCTCGTTGGGGTTGCCCTTGGCCTTGTCCAGCACCCAGGCGGTCAGCTCGTCGAGCTGGTCGAGGGAAGCCGCCAATGGCTTGGTGAACTCACCCAGTTCGCCACCGGCACTGGCGATGAACTGGCGGACTTCGTCGGCAAACAGCTGGTAGTAGGCACCACCGCTGGCCACCACCTTGCGGCCCATCAGGTCCAGTGCCTGGATGCCGTTGGTGCCTTCGTAGATCTGGGTGATGCGCACGTCGCGCACCAGTTGTTCCTGGCCCCACTCACGGATATAGCCATGGCCACCGAACACTTGCTGGCCGTGCACAGTGCACTCCAGGCCCAGGTCGGTGAGGAACGCCTTGGCCACCGGGGTCAGCAGCGCCACCAGTTCCTCGCTGCGCTTGCGGGTGGCGGCGTCTTCGCTGTACTTGGCGCTGTCGAGCTGCATCGCCACATAGGTGGAGAACGCGCGACCGCCTTCGGTCAGCGCCTTCATGGTCAGCAGCATGCGGCGCACATCCGGGTGGACGATGATCGGATCGGCCACCTTGTCTTTCGCTTGCGGGCCGGTCGGAGCACGGCTTTGCAGACGGTCGCGGGCGTACTCCACGGCGTTCTGGTAGGAGCGCTCGGCCGAAGCCAGGCCCTGGATGCCAACGCCAAGACGTTCGTAGTTCATCATGGTGAACATGGCCGCCAGGCCCTTGTTCGGCTCGCCGACGATGTAGCCGACCGCTTCGTCGAAGTTCATCACGCAGGTGGCCGAGCCCTGGATGCCCATCTTGTGCTCGATCGAGCCGCAGTTGGCGGGGTTGCGCGCGCCCAGGCTGCCATCCTGGTTGACCAGGAACTTGGGCACCAGGAACAGCGAGATGCCTTTCGGGCCCGCCGGGGCGTCCGGCAGCTTGGCCAGCACCAGGTGGATGATGTTCTCGGTGAGGTCGTGCTCGCCGCCGGTGATGAAGATCTTGGTGCCGCTGACCTTGTAGCTGCCATCGGCCTGCGGTTCGGCCTTGGTGCGGATGATCCCCAGGTCGGTGCCGGCATGGGGCTCGGTGAGGCACATGGAGCCCGCCCAGACACCCGCGTACATGTTCGGCAGGTACTGTTCCTTGAGCGCTTCGCTGGCGTGGGCGTTGATCGACAGGCAGGCGCCGGCGGTCAGCATCGGGTACAGGCCGAAGGCCAGGCTCGAAGCGTTGACCATCTCCTCGACCTGGGCCGAGATCACCTTGGGCATGCCCATGCCACCCAACAGCGGATCACCGCCAACACCCACCCAACCACCTTCGGCATAGGTCTTGTAGGCGTCAATGAAGCCTGCCGGGGTGCGTACCGCGCCGTTGTCCCAATGGCAGCCCTCTTCGTCGGCGGCGCGGCTCAGCGGAGCGATGGTCTTGCCAGTGACCTTGCCGGCTTCCTCAAGTACCGCCATGGCGGTGTCCGCGTCGACCACTTCGGCCAGGGCGGGCAGCTGCGACCAGAGCTCGGCCACGTTGAAGACTTCATTGAGGACGAAGCCCATGTCACGCAGGGGCGCTTTATATTCAGCCATGACAACCTCTCGCTATCGGGGTCGGGGCGGCCCGTCGGGGCCGCGGCACTGGGATGAACGCAGTGTAACCGAACAACTTTTACGAGACATAGGGTCATCATGCGACTGAATAGTCGCAGATAGTCACGCCATGCGAACGGCGCCACGCCGTGATTGCTGACCGAAGGTCATCACACAGTTGCGCCCCGCGCCCTTGGCGCTGTAGAGCGCCTGGTCGGCGGACTTGAGCACTTCGTCGGGGTTGCGGTGATCGACCTGACGCTCGGCGACACCGATGCTGATGGTCACCGACACCGTGCTGCTGGCCCCGCCCCCTCGGCGCTGCCGGCCGGCAGAGTCATCATTGGGGCGGCTGTTCTGGTCCCGTAGCTGAATAGCGTAGTTGGCGATCATCTCGCGCACCGCCTCCAGGTGGGGCAGGCATTCCTCGGCGGTCTTGCCGGCGAATACCAGGGCGAACTCCTCGCCGCCATAGCGGTAGGCGCGCCCACCTCCGGTGACCTTGGACAAACGGCTGGCGACCAGCCGCAACACCTGGTCGCCGACATCGTGGCCGTGGGTGTCGTTGAATTTCTTGAAGTGGTCGACGTCGGTCATGGCAATCACATAGTTGCGCCCCAGCCGCTGCATGCGCTCGTTCAGCGCACGGCGCCCCGGCAGGCCGGTCAGCTCGTCGCGGAAGGCCATCTGGTAGGCCTCGTGGGAAACCGCCGCGGCGATCATCAGCATCACCTGGCTGCACATGATGTTGAGGGTGAAGGGCAGGATGAAGGTCTTGGGCAGCATCCAGAAGATGCCGATCAGGCCGATGACCTGCGCCGCGTGCAGCGGCCTGGGTTCACGCAGGTACTGCACCACCAGCAAGATGAATACCGCCAGGAACAGCGGGTAGGCCAGTTGGATCAGGCTCATCCACTGCCCGTGCAGCGATGGCCAGCGGATCTCCGCCAGCCAGCCCAGCAGAGCCTCTGGGAAGCTCTGTTCCAGAGCCACCGCTACGCTGCCGACGGCGAACAGCACGGCAAACCGGGCGAGCATGTCCTGGGCCAGGTGGGTGCGCTCCTGCCAGGCGGCATACAAGCCGAACAACGCGGGCAACAACAGGCAGACCAGGTGGAAGATCACCGCGGCGTCGTCGCGCACCCGGCCATTGTCTCGGTAGTAGTCGGTCTGGGTGTCGAGCAGAAAGTAGGCGATGTACACCGCCACCATCAGGAACAGCTCGCGCTGGCGGCGGTACACGGCGCAGTAGGCGCCCCCCAGCAGCAGCACCAAGGTGGGAAGAACGTTGAACAGCGATGTGAAGAAGACGCTGAGGTCTCTTACATAGGCTGCCGCAAGCCCTGCCAGCAACAGAATCAGCGAAGGCAGGAAATGGCTCGCGCGTACAGCGGATAGACGAAACAAGGGTAATCTCCGACCCGGCAGATCAATAATGGCATTGTGCCCCTACTTCATCGGCAGTGCACATGAATAGATGAATACAGATGCCCGCTTTAACGGCAGATCAGGGGCGAAGCTTGAGACTTTCTCGTTACTGGATGCGACACCTGGTCGGATTCTTCATGTTCACGCGGTTCCTGTAGGAGCGGATTTATCCGCGAATGCGTCGGTGAACCCACCGCCATCATCGCGGCTGAAGCCGCTCCTACAGGGAGCAAAAAAAACCGCCTGCCGGTGAGGGCAGGCGGTTTTTCGTACAACCGGCGGGCTTAGATGGAAAGACCGAAGTCTTCTTCCTTCATCGCCATCAGGTTGTCGGCGCCGGACAGGATCGCCGCCACGTGCGAGCGGGTGCGCGGCAGGATGCGCTGGAAGTAGAAGCGCGCGGTCTGCAGCTTGGCGGTGTAGAACGCCTCTTCGCTGGTGCCGGCAGCCAGTTTCTCGGCAGCCAGGCGGGCGATGTCGGCCCAGAAGTAGGCCAGGCACGCATAGCCGGAGTACATCAGGTAATCCACCGAAGCGGCACCCACTTCCTCGCGGTCCTTCATGGCGGCCATGCCGATCTTCATGGTCAGCTCGCCCCACTCCTTGTTGATCGCCGCCAGTGGCTCGACGAACTCTTTGGTAGCGGCGTTGCCTTCCTGCCCTTGGCAGAACTTGTGGACGATCTTGGTAAAGCCCTTGAGCGCCTCGCCCTGGGTCATCAGCACTTTACGGCCGAGCAGGTCGAGGGCCTGGATACCGGTAGTGCCTTCGTACAGCATCGAGATACGGCTGTCGCGCACGTTCTGCTCCATGCCCCACTCGGCGATGAAGCCGTGGCCACCGTAGATCTGCACACCGTGGTTGGCGGCCTCGAAGCCGACTTCGGTCATGAATGCCTTGGCGATCGGGGTGAGGAAGGCCAGCAGGGCGTCGGCCTTCTTGCGCTCTTCCTCGTCCTGGCTGTACTTGACGATATCCACCTGCTTGGCGGTGAAGTAGACCATGGCACGGTTGCCTTCGGCGAAGGCCTTCATGGTCAGCAGCATGCGACGCACGTCCGGGTGGACGATGATCGGGTCAGCGGCCTTTTCCGGCGCTTTCGGGCCAGTCAGGGAGCGCATCTGCAGGCGGTCACGGGCGTACTTCAGGCCACCCTGGAACGCCACTTCGGCGTGGGCCAGGCCCTGCAGGGCGGTCCCCAGGCGGGCAGTGTTCATGAAGGTGAACATGCAGTTCAGGCCCTTGTTGGCCGGGCCGATCAGGTAGCCGGTGGCAGCGTCGAAGTTCATCACGCAGGTGGCGTTGCCGTGGATGCCCATCTTGTGTTCCAGGGAGCCGCAGCTCACGCCGTTGCGCTCGCCTACGCCGCCTTCGGCGTTCGGCAGGAACTTCGGCACGATGAACAGCGAGATACCCTTGGTACCGGCCGGTGCATCGGGCAGGCGGGCCAGGACGATATGGACGATGTTGTCGGCCATGTCGTGCTCACCGGCCGAGATGAAGATCTTGGTGCCGGAAACCTTGTAGCTGCCGTCGGCCTGAGGTTCGGCCTTGGTGCGCAGCATGCCGAGGTCGGTGCCACAGTGCGGCTCGGTCAGGCACATGGTGCCGGTCCACTCGCCGGACACCAGTTTGGTCAGGTAGGTCTCTTGCTGCTCGGGGGTGCCGTGCTCGGAGATGGTGTTCATTGCGCCGTGGGACAGGCCTGGGTACATGCCCCACGACCAGTTCGACTCGCCGACCATTTCGCTGAGCGTGAGGCCCAGCGACTCGGGCAGGCCCTGGCCGCCATGGGCGACGTCATGGGCCAGGCTCGGCCAGCCACCTTCGACGAATTGCTCGTAGGCTTCCTTGAAGCCGGTCGGGGTCTTCACGCCCGATTCGCTCCAGGTGCAGCCTTCCAGGTCGCCGACGCGGTTCAGCGGTGCCAGCACCTGCTCACAGAATTTCGCGCCTTCTTCCAGGATCGCGTTGACCATGTCTGGCGTCGCGTCCTGGCAGCCCGGCAGGCTCTGATAGTGCGCCTCATAGCCGAGCAGTTCGTCGCGAACGAAGCGGATATCACGCAAGGGGGCTTTGTAATCAGGCATTGCGATGAACCTCTGTGATGAGTTCGGTGGGGAGACCGCGGATACCGACCAGCTCTTGGCGGCTTTCGGTCAAACAGTTGTTTGAAACTTACGTTTAGGTGGCGCCAATGTCAAGAAGGCACTATGGTGCCATTTCAGTCGCCGAACATGGTATTTCCGCCATGCCCACCTGAACGCATCGCGGGGCAAGCCTGCTCCCACGCAATCACCGCTCAGCGGGGCATGGGAGCGGGTTTGCCCCGCGAGGGTGTAGCCGGATGTGATTCAGCAGGTCAGGCGTAGGTGTCGATGAAACGGCCGAGCATTTCGTCCGAAGCCTTGGCGACTTTCACGCCCAGTTCGACCTCGTGCTTGCCCAGCGCCAGCTGCACGGTACTGGTGGCCAGGTCCAACTGCTGGCTGCGATCGACGCCGCGCAGGCGTTCGGCCTGGAATTGGCTGGACTGGCCGCTTTCCTCGCCGCGCTCGACCGCGCCACTGGCGATCTGCTGGGCGGCCTGGTCGACGCGGTTCTGCCCGTTTTGGATGGCGCCAAGGCCCGCGTAGAAGGCGGAGCTCGCATTGATTTCCATGTCAGGACTCCGTGACGCTGGATAGTGAACAGGCCTTATTAAAGCAGCACATCAGGCAAAAGGCCCGTTTAAATCACTAATAGCCTAGTGCCATCCAATAGAGCCCGGCGATATGGGTTCACGCAGGGAGCTGTAGGAGCGGCTTTAGCCGCGATGCAGGCGACGCGGTGCCTGGCACCCGCTTTGCGGGTGATCGCGGCTAAAGCCGCTCCTACAGAGGTCGCGCCAAATCAGACCACGCTAGTCCAGCAAGTCCAGTTGCAAGTGCTCGGCCACCGCATCCGCCCCCGCCTGCTTGAGCCAGGGGACACGCCCGAGGCACGGCGCCGGCAAGCGTTCGGCCAGGCTGGAGAGATTCTCTTCCAGGCGCGATGTGCGCGGATCGACGATGTTCGCCACCCAACCGGCCAACTGCAGCCCATCGCGGGCAATGGCCTCGGCACTGAGCAAGGCGTGGTTGATACAACCAAGGCGCACCCCAACTACCAGGATCACCGGCAGCTTCAGAGCAATGGCCAGGTCCGAAAGGTTGGCAGTGTCGGACAGTGGCACCCGCCATCCCCCTGCCCCTTCGATCAACGTGAAGTCGGCACCTTGGGCGAGAACGTGGCGCATGGCATCACTCAAGGTCGACACGTTCAATGCCACCCCTGCCTCACGTGCCGCCACGTGCGGAGCTATCGCCGGCTCGAAGGCGAACGGGTTCACCACTTCGTAAGGCAGTTTGATCGTGCTCTCGTCGATCAAGGCCAGGGCATCGCTGTTACGCAGCCCCTTGCCGGAAACCGTACAGCCGGAAGCCACTGGCTTGGCCGCCAGGGTACTCATGCCCAGTTGCCGCGCCGCGTGCAGCAGGCCGGCGGCGATGGTGGTCTTGCCCACGTCGGTGTCGGTGCCGGCGATGAAATAGGCCTGGCTCATGCTACTGCTCCTGCGCCATGGGTTTGCGCAACACACCATAGACCACCTGGTAAGTGGCCGGCAGGCCCTGCGGCTGACGGAACTGTTCGTAGGCCTGCAACAGGCCCTGCATCCGCGCCCGGCCGGTGAGCCCGGAAGGGCGCCCCGGGTTGAGGTTGTGGGCGCCCAGCGCCTTGAGTTCATGGGTCAGGCTGCGCACGTCCGGGTAATGGAGGACATGGGGGCGACGCTCCAGGACGAGCAGTTGCAGGCCACTGTCGCCGCACAGCCGCTGGTAGTCCTCGAAACGGCGGAAGCGGTTGACGTGAACCATGCCGTCCACTGCCTGCCAGCTGGCGCGCAACTCTTCCAATGTGCCCACGCACAGGCTGCTGAATGCCAGTACACCGCCTGGACGCAGGACCCGCCGCGCCTCATCGAGCACACTGGCGAACTGGCCGCACCACTGCACCGCCAGGCTGGTGAACAACAGGTCGACACTGGCGTCACGCAACGGCAGGCGCTCGGCATCGCCGGCCACATGGTGGCGCGCGCCACCTTGCTCGCGGGCATGGCGCAGCATGCCCTCGGCAATGTCCAGGGCCACACCGTTCGCCTCTCTGAAACGCTCGGCCAGCACCCGGCTGAAATGCCCGGTGCCACTGCCCATGTCGAGCCAGCGCGCAGGCGCCAGGCCGTCGGGCAGCTTGTCCAGCAAGGCAACACCGACCGCGCGCTGCAGGGCCGCGACACTGTCGTAGCTGGCCGCCGCGCGGGAGAACGAAGCCGCCACCTGGCGCTTGTCCGGCAGGGCGCCGGGCAGGGTTGGGTGGGAAAGGTCAGTCATCGCCACTCTCATGCAGGAAACTCTTGATGCCCGCCGCCAGCTCCTGTGGATATTCCAGCAGGAAGGCGTGGGAACTGTCTTCAACCAGGCCGACTTCCACGTCCGGCAACAGATCGCTCAGGGCCTTGGCCGCATCGGCCGGCACCAGAGCGTCGCTGCCGGCGAACAGATGAAGCTGCGGGCCGCCGTATTGCTCCAGCGCGGCGCGGGTGTCCAGCTTGGCCAGTACTTCAAGGCCATTGGCCAGGTACAACGGGTCAGTGTCCGGCACCCCCACGCCAAGCTGGCGCAACAAGGTGCGCGGCTGCAGGGCGCCGTCGCTGCACAGGGTGCGAAAGCGCTTGAGGGTGACGTGGGTATGGCTGCGGCAACCGTCGAGAAAAGTACCGAAAGTGTCCGGCGCCATGCCGTGGGGCCAGTCGGGGCGAGCGACGAAACAGGGGTTGCTGGCCAGGGTCAGCAAGCCGCAGCAGTGGTCGCCGCGCTTGTGGGCCAGCAGGCTGGCGAGCATGCCGCCCAGTGACCAGCCGCCCAGCCATACGTCGGTGGGCAGCTTGCGGTCGAGATGATCGACCCAGGCCTGGAGATCGCTGTCGGGCAGTTCCGGCAGCGGCATCAGTTCGACCTGCAGGCGCGAGTCCTGGGCACGCAGGCTGGCGGCCAACGGCTCCAGGGACGCGGTGCCCAGCCCCCAGCCGGGCAGGAGGATCAGTCGGTTACGCATCGGCGGACTCCAGCTGTGGATAACACTCGGCCAATGCATTCAACAATAGCTGGACCTGAGCCTCACTGTGGGCCGCGCTCAGGGTTACACGCAAACGTGCGCTGCCAGCGGGCACGGTGGGTGGGCGGATCGCGGTGACCAGCAAACCGCGCTCACGCAGTTTGCGCGACAGCGCCATGGCGCGTCCGGCATCGCCAATCAAGATCGGCTGGATCGCCGTCTGGCTGTCCATCAGGGTCAGACCTATCTGCTGCGCCCCTTCGCGGAACTGGTGGATCAACGCGGTCAGGTGCTCCCGGCGCCAGGTGTCGCGGCGCAACAGTTCCAGTGCCTTGAGCGTCGCGCAGGCCAGCGCAGGCGGCTGGCTGGTGGTGTAGATATAGGGCCGCGCAAACTGCACCAGTGCCTCGATCAGTTCCTCGCTGCCGGCGACGAAGGCACCGGAAGTGCCACAGGCCTTGCCCAGGGTGCCGATCAGCACCGGCACATCGTCGACGCCCAAGCCAAACTGTTCCACCAGACCGCCGCCGTTGGCACCCAGCGTGCCCAGGCCATGGGCGTCATCGACCATCAGCCAGGCGCCACGGGCCCGCGCCGCGCCAGCCAAGGCGGGCAGGTCGGCGCAATCACCATCCATGCTGAACACGCCATCGGTGACCACCAGTGTATTGCCGGTGGCCTTCTCCAGGCGGCTGGCGAGGCTCGCGGGGTCGTTGTGCAGGTAACGGCTGAAGCGGGCGCCGCTGAGCAGGCCACCGTCGAGCAGCGAAGCGTGGTTGAGGCGGTCCTGCAGCACCGTGTCGCCCTGGCCCACCAAGGCGGTGATGGCGCCCAGGTTGGCCATATAGCCGGTGGAGAACAGCAGCGCGCGCGGGCGCCCGGTCAGCTCGGCAAGCGCCTCCTCGACCTGGTGATGGGGGGTGCTGTGACCGATCACCAGGTGCGAGGCACCGCCGCCGACGCCCCAGCGCTCGGCGCCATCGCGCCAGGCCTGGATCACGTCAGGGTGGTTGGCCAGCCCCAGGTAGTCGTTGCTGCAGAACGCCAGCAGTGGCTGGCCGTCGACCACCACCTGCGGCCCCTGCGGGCTTTGCAGCAGTGGCCGTTGCCGGTAAAGGTCGGCGGCACGCCGTTCGGCCAGCCGCGCGGCGAGGTTGAACGCCATGCTCAGGCCGAGGCTGCGTCGTAGAACAGCTCGCTGTTGCGCTGCTCGACCAATGCCTGCTCGATGGCCGCCTGGTGGACTTCGTCGGCATGCTCTTCACGGGCTTCGGGCTTGATGCCGAGGCGGGCGAACAGTTGCATGTCCTTGTCGGCCTGCGGGTTGGCGGTGGTCAGCAGTTTCTCGCCGTAGAAGATCGAGTTGGCACCGGCCATGAAAGCCAGGGCCTGCATCTGCTCGTTCATCTGCTCGCGGCCGGCTGACAGGCGCACGTGGGACTTGGGCATGAGGATGCGGGCCACGGCCAGCATGCGGATGAAGTCGAACGGGTCGACGTCTTCTTCCTCGGCCAGCGGCGTACCCGCTACCTTGACCAGCATGTTGATCGGCACTGACTCCGGGTGTTCGGGCAGGTTGGCCAGCTGGATCAGCAGGCCGGCGCGGTCGTCCAGCGACTCGCCCATGCCGAGGATGCCGCCGGAGCAGATCTTCATCCCGGCATCACGTACATAGGCCAGTGTCTGCAAGCGCTCGCTGTAGGTGCGAGTGGTGATGATGCTGCCGTAGAACTCCGGCGAAGTGTCGAGGTTGTGGTTGTAGTAGTCGAGGCCGGCCTGGGCCAGGGCCAATGTTTGCTCCTGGTCGAGCTTGCCGAGGGTCATGCAGGTCTCCAGGCCCATGGCCTTGACCCCTTTGACCATCTCCAGCACGTAGGGCATGTCCTTGGCCGAGGGGTGCTTCCACGCCGCCCCCATGCAGAAGCGGGTCGAGCCGATGGCCTTGGCCCGGGCGGCCTCCTCCAGCACCTTTTGCACTTCCATCAACTTCTGCTTTTCCAACCCGGTGTTGTAGTGGCCGGACTGTGGACAATATTTGCAATCTTCCGGGCAGGCACCGGTCTTGATCGACAGCAGCGTGGAAACCTGCACGCGATTAGGGTCGAAATGTGCGCGGTGCATGGTCTGGGCCTGGAACAGCAGGTCGTTGAACGGCTGCTGGAACAGCGCCTTGACCTCGGCCAGGGACCAATCGTGACGTGTAGTTGCAATTGCGCTGGCGCTCATCGGCGTTTCCTTATCTAGGGTCTGACTGACGCCGGGACAGGAAAACCTACCAGCGCATCACGGATAGCTCGCATAGTCATGGAAGCCCTATGAACTGTCAACCAAATATAAAATCACTGGTTTACAAGTGTATAAATAATAACCATACATGTTTGCTTTGTGATGAGCCCGCCAGGCAGCCCTACCCAGTGTGCGCGGCCTGTGAGAGCGAACTGCCCTGGCTGGGCGAACAGTGCCTGCACTGCGCCTTGCCGCTGTCACTGGACGGGCTCACGTGCGCCAGCTGCAGTCGACGCCCACCCGCCTATAGCCGGGTCGTCGCCGCCTGGCACTATGGTTTCCCGGTCGACACCCTGATCAGCCGCTTCAAGCACCACAGCCAGTGGCCCCTTGGGCGGTTGATGGCGCAATTACTCGGGCATGCCGTGGAACATCGTCATGGCATGGGCTTGCCGAGGCCCGACCGGCTGTTGCCTGTTCCTTTAGCCAGGCGTCGGCTGCGCCAGCGCGGCTTCAACCAGGCAGCCATGTTGTGTCGCTGGCTGTCCAGGCAGCTTGAACTGCCCTGGAATGAACACCTGCTGGAGCGCACGCGCGACACGCCCGCCCAGCAGGCGTTGGGCGCCAGCGCCCGGCAGCGCAACCTGCGCCAGGCCTTCGCCCTGGCGCCAGGCACAGAGGTCAAAGGCCTGCACCTGGCCGTAGTCGACGACGTCATGACCACCGGCGCGACCGCCCAGGCAATCGCCGCGCTGCTGCGCAGGGCCGGCGCCCGCCGCGTCGATATCTACTGCCTGGCACGCACCCCTCGCCCTGGCCAGGCTTGACTTGACCAGATGCGGGCGGCAACGTCGCGGGATATTCACCACATTCGATACCCGCCCATGTCCCTGCCCGCCCTGCTCACCCAGCACATCGCCCGCCGCCCACAGCGCATCGCCCTGTTGCAGCATGTGGCCGAACAAGGCTCGATCACACGTGCGGCGAAAGCCGCCGGCATCAGCTACAAGGCGGCCTGGGACGCCATCGACGAACTCAACAACCTGGCGGCACAACCCTTGGTGGAGCGCAGCACCGGGGGGCGCGGCGGCGGTGGCGCACGGTTGTCCACGGAGGGTGAACGGGTGCTGCGCCTCTATCAGCGCCTGCAGGCCCTGCAAGCGCAGATCCTCGAGGCTGCCGAAGAGACCAGCGACCTCGACCTGCTCGGGCGCCTGATGCTGCGCACCAGCGCGCGTAACCAGTTACAGGGGCGAATCAGCGGGCTACGCCGGGAAGGCCGGCATGACCGCATCAGCCTGAACCTGGGTGGTGGGCTTGAGATCGAAGCGTTGATCACACGCGGCAGCACCGAACGGCTGGAACTGGCGTTGGGCGCGACCGTGGTGGCACTGCTGAAGGCGGGGTGGGTGCAGTTGCTTGGTGCGGATGAGATTCAGGAGCCCGGCAGCAACTGCCTGCAAGCCAAGGTCGAGGAGGTGCTGGCCGATAGCGATGGCCCGAGCGAAGTGCGCCTGGCACTGGGCAACGGCCAGACGCTGTGCGCCATTGCCGAGGAGCAATGGCTGGTGCAGCACAAGGTGGAGGCAGGCAGCACGTTGAGCGTGCAGTTCCATCCGTCGTACGTGTTGCTTGGGGTGCCGGTGTAACCCTCTGAACCTGGGCTGCTGCGCAGCCCATCGCCGGCAAGCCGGCTCCTACAGGCAGGTCGTGCATCTGCCGAACACGTCCACGCCCAGGCCAATGCGCTACCATGCGCCCACGCAGTCCCCGCGCCTGGAGCCTTTCATGTCCCACCCCTTCGATACCCTCACCCCCGACCTCGTGCTGGACGCCGTGGAAAGCCTGGGCTTTCTCAGCGACGCCCGGGTACTGGCGCTCAACAGCTACGAGAACCGCGTCTATCAGGTGGGCATCGAGGGGGAACAGCCGCTGATCGCCAAGTTCTACCGCCCAGGGCGCTGGAGCGATGCGGCAATCCTTGAAGAACATGCCTTCACCGCCGAACTGGCCGAGTGCGAGGTGCCAGTGGTGGCGCCGCTGCTACATGAAGGTCGTTCACTGTTCGAACACCAGGGTTTTCGCTTCACCCTGTTCCCACGCCGTGGCGGTCATGCCCCAGAGCCAGGCAACCTCGACCAGCTCTATCGCCTTGGGCAACTGCTCGGCCGCCTGCACGCGGTAGGCGCGACCAAGCCTTTCGCTCACCGCGAATCCCTGGCTGTGGACAACTTCGGCCACGCCTCGCTCAAGACCCTGCTCGACGGTGACTTCGTGCCCCGCGAACTACTGCCGGCCTACGAGTCGGTGGCCCGCGACCTGCTCAAGCGGGTCGAGGACATCTACGCCCGCACCCCGCACCAGACGATCCGCCTGCACGGTGACCTGCACCCCGGCAACCTGATGCACCGCGACGAGGTGTACCACGTCGTCGACCTCGACGACTGCCGCATGGGGCCGGCTGTCCAGGACCTGTGGATGATGCTCGCCGGCAGCCGCGAGGAACGCCTGGGCCAGTTGGCCGAGCTGATCGACGGCTACAACGAGTTCCACGACTTCGACCCGCGCGAACTGGCCCTGATCGAGCCGCTGCGCGCCCTGCGCCAGTTGCACTACAGCGCCTGGCTGGCGCGGCGCTGGGACGATCCGGCGTTTCCGCCGAGCTTCCCCTGGTTCGGCCAGCCGCGCTATTGGGGCGACCAGATCCTCGCCCTGCGCGAGCAGATCGCTGCACTCGATGAAGAACCGCTGAAATTGTTCTAGAAGCGCGTCGTGGTCTGTCTACAATAGGCGTCGCTTTATTTAGCTACCTAAGCAAGGATTTTTCATGCACGCCGCCAACCCGCGCCGCGGGTACCTCCTGGGCCTCGGCGCCTACATCATCTGGGGCCTGTTCCCCCTGTACTTCAAAGCCATCCAGAGCGTCCCGGCGGTGGAGATCATTGTCCACCGGGTGCTCTGGTCCGCGCTGTTCGGCTCGCTCCTGCTGCTGGTGTGGAAACACCCCGGCTGGTGGCGCGAGCTGCGCGAAAACCCGCGACGCCTGGCGATCCTGGCCCTGAGCGGTGCGTTGATCGCCGGCAACTGGCTGACCTACGTGTGGGCGGTGAACAACGGGCGCATGCTCGAAGCCAGCCTGGGCTACTACATCAACCCGCTGATCAACGTGCTGCTGGGCATGCTGCTGCTCGGCGAGCGCCTGCGCCGCCTGCAATGGCTGGCGGTGGGGCTGGCGGCACTGGGGGTGGTGCAACAGGTGTGGCAGGTCGGTAGCCTGCCATGGGTGTCGCTGGCGTTGGCGCTGTCGTTCGGTTTCTATGGGTTGATTCGCAAGCAGGCGCCCGTGGCCGCGCTGCCAGGGCTGGTGGTCGAGACGTGGATGCTGGTGCCCATCGCCATCGGCTGGTTGTTGCTGCACCCTGCGGCCAGCAGCGCCAGCCCTGAGTTCTTCAGCAGCAGCGAGGCGCTGTGGTTGATCGCAGCCGGCCCGGTGACGCTGGTGCCGCTGGTCTGCTTCAATGCCGCTGCCCGTCACCTGCCCTACACCACGCTGGGCTTCCTGCAGTACCTGGCACCGACCTTGGTGCTGTTGCAGGCGGTGCTGCTGTTCGACGAGCACCTGACGGCGAGCAACCTGCTGGCGTTCGCCTGCATCTGGGCCGGCCTGGCGGTTTATAGCGTCGATGCCTGGCTCAGCTTGCGCAAGCGCGCCTGATCAGAAATTGATCATATTGCTACAGGCCACGGAGGACGCGGCCTGTAGCAAGCGCTCCAAAGGTTATCCACACCCTCGTCCCCGGCGTTTGTGCACAAGCCACAGATTAGTGGATGCTTTTTGCTCAAATCGCGCCAGGCATTGCCGTTATTGGCCTGCAGCGTGGCGCCCCCAGGTTATCCACAGAGACGTCCCTCTGAAATCGGGGATAACCTTGTTCGCCGGCAAGCCGGCTCCTACAAAGGCGCGCGGCGCATTCACTTCACTCCTCCGGCCGCAACTTCAATTCCACCATCAGGTCATCCGCCAGGCTCTCCAGCCGCCGCTGCAGGTCTTCCAGCGACAAGGTCAATGGCAGTGCCAGCAAGGCATCGGCGCGGAACAGCGGCTCGCTGCTCATCGGTGCCGGGCGAACCTCGGTGCTCAGGCGTTCCACGTTCACCCCTTGCTCGGCCAGCAAGCGGGTGATATCACGGACGATACCCGGCCGGTCGTTGCCCACCAGTTCCATGGCAATCGGTTTCCAGGTGCAGGACGGCTCGATGCCGCTTTCGGCGATCAGCACGCGGATGTCGTACTGGGCCAGCCTGTGCAGCGACTCAACAAGCTCGTCATAGTTTTCCGCCGGCACCGCCACCCGCAAGATCCCGGCGAACTGCCCGGCCATGCGCGACATGCGGCTTTCCAGCCAGTTGCCGTTGTGATTGGCGATGCACTCGGCGATGCGTTCGACCTGCCCGGCCTTGTCGGGGGCGATCACGGTGAGTACGAGATGGTCCACAGGCCACTCCTCTTGGTTCGGTCAGGGCCGCGGCAGACGGCCGAAAAACGGGGATCGCATCAGTATAGGCAAGGCGCGGCAACCTGCCGCAGGACAGCCCAGCCAACCAATCGTGTACTGTTTCAAGATTTATCTGGAACAATCCACCTGTTTTTTGCGAACATGTCGTCTCCCAGCGTGACCCTATGCGACCAACCGGTCGCGGAGCGACGCTTTTAGTCTGATGTTTACCTGCCTGCTGCTTCATGTAGTATGCGTCGACGCGGACTACAAAACGTCGTTTCGATGTCTGCCAAGGCGCCTGTGAAAATACGCCACCCGCTCGCCGACCCGTCTGGCGAGCCGCACCCAGCCGCCCTCGTGAGTCATTGGGGCATGCACTGGTGCCGTGTTTAGAGAAGCGCTACAGGCTTAATACAGAAGAGCGAAAGCGAAATAGCTGAGCAGAGGTGAGGCAAGCAATGACTGGATACGTTCAAGTCGGTGGCCTTCAGGTCGCCAAGGTCCTGTTCGACTTCGTCAACAACGAAGCCATTCCGGGGACCGGCATCAACGCCGAGCAGTTCTGGGCCGGTGCCGAGAAGATCATCAACGACCTCGCTCCCAAGAACAAAGCCCTGCTCGCCAAGCGCGACGAGCTGCAAGCGAAGATCGACGCCTGGCACCAGGCGCGCAAGGGCCAGGCCCACGACGCCGTGGCGTACAAAGCCTTCCTCCAGGAAGTCGGCTACCTGCTGCCGCAGGCCGAGGACTTCCAGGCCACCACGCAAAACGTAGACGAAGAAATCGCCCACATGGCCGGCCCGCAGCTGGTGGTGCCGGTGATGAACGCCCGCTTCGCCCTGAACGCCGCCAATGCCCGCTGGGGCTCGCTGTACGACGCGCTGTACGGCACCGACGTCATCAGCGATGAGGGCGGTGCCGAGAAAGGCCAGGGTTACAACAAGCTGCGCGGCGACAAAGTCATCGCCTTCGCCCGCGCCTTCCTTGACGAGGCCGCGCCACTGGCTGCCGGCTCCCATGTCGACTCCACCGCCTACCGCATCGAAGGCGGCAAGCTGGTGGTCGCCCTCAAGGGCGGCAGCAACAGCGGCCTGCGCGACGACGCCCAGCTGATCGGCTTCCATGGCGATGCCAAGGCCCCGACCGCCGTGCTGCTCAAGCACAACGGCCTGCACTTCGAAATCCAGGTCGATGCCACCACCCCAGTCGGCAGCACCGACGCGGCGGGCGTGAAGGACATCCTGATGGAGTCGGCGCTGACCACCATCATGGACTGCGAAGACTCGGTCGCCGCTGTCGACGCCGACGACAAAGTGATCGTCTACCGCAACTGGCTGGGCCTGATGAAAGGCGACCTGGCCGAGAGCGTGAGCAAGGGCGGCAAGACCTTCACCCGTACCATGAACCCGGACCGCGAGTACGCCGCACCGAATGGTGGCAGCGTCACCCTGCACGGTCGTTCGCTGCTGTTCGTGCGCAACGTCGGTCACCTGATGACCAACCCGGCGATCCTCGACGCCCAGGGCAACGAGATCCCCGAGGGCATCCAGGATGGCCTGTTCACCAACCTGATCGCCTTGCACAACCTCAACGGCAACACCAGCCGCAAGAACACCCGCAGCGGCAGCGTGTACATCGTCAAACCGAAAATGCACGGCCCTGAAGAAGTCGCCTTCGCCGCCGAAATCTTCAGCCGCGTCGAAGACCTGCTGGGCATGAAGCGCAACACCGTCAAGGTCGGCATCATGGACGAGGAGCGCCGCACCACGGTCAACCTCAAGTCCTGCATCAAGGCCGCCGCCGAACGCGTGGTGTTCATCAACACCGGCTTCCTCGACCGCACCGGTGACGAAATCCACACCTCCATGGAAGCCGGCGCCGTGGTGCGCAAGGGCGCCATGAAGAACGAAAAGTGGATCGGCGCCTACGAGAACAACAACGTCGACGTCGGCCTGGCCACTGGCCTGCAAGGCCGCGCGCAGATCGGCAAGGGCATGTGGGCCATGCCGGACCTGATGGCCGCCATGCTCGAGCAGAAGATCGCCCACCCGCTGGCTGGCGCCAACACCGCCTGGGTACCGTCGCCGACCGCCGCGACCCTGCACGCCCTGCACTACCACAAGGTCGATGTGCAGGCGCGTCAGCGCGAACTGGCTGCGCGTACCCCAGCTTCGGTCGACGACATCCTGACCATCCCGCTGGCCGCCGACACCAACTGGTCGGAAGAAGAGATCCGCAACGAACTGGACAACAACGCCCAGGGCATCCTCGGTTACGTGGTGCGCTGGATCGACCAGGGCGTGGGTTGCTCGAAGGTGCCGGACATCAACGATGTCGGCCTGATGGAAGACCGCGCCACCCTGCGCATCTCGGCCCAGTTGCTGGCCAACTGGCTGCGCCATGGCGTGGTCACCCAGGCACAGGTGCTGGAAAGCCTCAAGCGCATGGCCGCAGTGGTGGACAAGCAGAACGCCGGTGATGCCCTGTACCGCCCGATGGCGCCGAACTTCGATGACAACATCGCGTTCCAGGCCGCTATCGAGTTGGTGGTCGAGGGTGCCAAGCAACCGAACGGCTACACCGAGCCGGTGCTGCACCGCCGTCGCCGCGAGTTCAAGGCGCGTAACGGGTTGTGATCCGTGAGGGGCCGCCATGCGGCCCGTTCGCTGCGCTGTCGTGCAGGGAACAGCTTCCTCTGTAGG
This sequence comes from Pseudomonas sp. MWU13-3659, assembly GCF_023757525.1. Lineage (NCBI taxonomy): Bacteria > Pseudomonadati > Pseudomonadota > Gammaproteobacteria > Pseudomonadales > Pseudomonadaceae > Pseudomonas > Pseudomonas sp. MWU13-3659. The sequence goes on from NZ_JAMSHW010000001.1 coordinate 428,746, forward strand.
AGCGGCTTTAGCCGCGATGCGGGCAACGCGGTGCCTGGCACTCTCGCTTCGCAGGTGATCGCGGCTAAAGCCGCTCCTACTCGATTTTCAGTTCTTTTTTCACCAGTTCCATCAACCTGTCCAGGTCCACCGGCTTGAGCAGGAAATCCACCACCCCCAGGTGCATCACGTCCACCGCCTCCTTCACATCGGTGTCGCCCGACACCACGATGATCGAAAGCGCCGCCCGCTCGGATTCGCGAACCTGGCGGATCAACTCCAGGCCATCCTGCGGCTCCATGCGCAGATCAGTGATCATCAGCCCGATGCGCGGTTGCTTTTGCAGATAATCCAAGGCCGCCTGGGCACCATTGGCAATCACGCAATCGATGCCCTTGGCCATCAGATAATCACTCAGCGCCTGGCTGTTCTTCGGCTCGTCGTCCACCACCAATACCAGAGACGTCTTTGCAGGTGGGGCAGTAACCATGGCCAACGCCTCACGCTCGGCGTCACTCAGGATATCGTCATGCTCAGCCATGGCCATCTCGTCAAAAAAACCTCGTTATTCAAGTTCAGACTGCAAACCCCCTGCATGCAAACTGCCTTTCGTCGGCAATTTGACACCTGGCATAAGCAGCGAACCCACTCCTGCGCCTTATAGACTTACGTCCAATGGGCACCGCAGAGCCGTCGTCCGACCATGGAGGCCTAGAACAACAAGGTCTGCGCTTCTCCATGCAGACATTTTTAACGCGGTTGGTTCCATGAGCAAAAAGGACGCCTACACCCAAGCAGGCAGGACAGCAGTGCTGCAGAACATCCAAGGCACCCTGCAGTTCCTGCAGCGCTTCCCGCCGTTCAATCAGATGGAGCAGAGCCACCTGGCCTACCTGGTGGAACAATGCCAGCTGCGCTTCTACGCAAGCGGTGAAAGCATCATCAAGCCCGCCGACGGCCCCGTCGAGCACTTCTACATCGTCAAGCAAGGGCGCGTGGTCGGCGAGCGCCAGCATGTCACCCGGCCCGGCACCGAAACCACCTTCGAGATCGCCAGCGGCGAATGCTTCCCGCTGGCCGCGCTGCTGGGCGAGCGGGCCACCCGCACCGAACACCTGGCCGGCGAAGACACGTTCTGCCTGCAATTGAACAAGGCCGCGTTCATCCGTGTGTTCTCCATGTCCGAGGCGTTCCGCGACTTCGCCCTGCGTGGCGTGAGCAGCCTGCTCGACCAGGTCAACCAGCAGGTGCGCCAACGGGCCGTGGAAACCCTCGGTACCCAGTATTCGCTGAACACGCCATTGGGCGAACTGGCCCTGCGCCATCCGGTGGTCTGCTCGGCGGATACACCACTGCGCGAAGCGGTGCGACTGATGCACGAGCAGCAGGTGGGCAGCATCGTCATCGTCGATGAACAGCGACACCCCACTGGCATCTTCACCCTGCGTGACCTGCGTCAGGTAGTGGCCGATGCCAGCGCCGAACTGACTGCGCCGATCGAGCGCTACATGACCGCCCGGCCGTTCTCGCTCAGCCCCCAGGCCAGCGCCTTCGACGCCGCCATGGCCATGACCGAGCGGCACATCGCCCATGTCTGCCTGGTGGAAAACCAGCGCCTGTGCGGGGTGATCTCCGAGCGCGACCTGTTCTCCCTGCAACGCGTCGACCTGGTGCACCTGGCACGTACCATCCGCCATGCACCGAAGCTGGACACCCTGGTGTCGCTGCGCGGCGGGATCGGCCAGTTGGTCGAGCGCATGCTCGCCCACGGCGCCTCCTCGACCCAGATCACCCAGATCATCACCCTGCTCAACGACCACACCGTGTGCCGGGTGATCGAACTGGCCATCGCCGAGCGCGGCGACCCGGGCGTGCCGTTCAGCTGGCTGTGCTTTGGCAGCGAAGGGCGCCGCGAACAGACCCTGCACACCGACCAGGACAACGGGATTCTGTTCGAGGCGCGCGACGCCGCCGAAGCCGATGCGATTCGCGCGAAACTGCTGCCGCTGGCCCAGTTCATCAACCATAACCTCGCCCAGTGCGGCTTCACCCTGTGCAAGGGCAACGTCATGGCCGGCAACCCCGAGCTGTGCCTGTCGCGCAGCGAGTGGGCACGGCGCTTTGCCGGTTTCGTGCGCGAAGCCAGCCCCGAGAACTTGCTGGGGTCGAGCATCTATTTCGACCTGCGTGTGGTCTGGGGCGATGACCAAGGTTGCGAACAGCTGCGCCGGGGCCTGCTGGAGCAGGTGGCAGACAACCGCATCTTCCAGCGCATGCTGGCCGACAACGCACTGCGCCAGCGCCCACCGGTCGGGCGCCTGCGCGAATTCGTGCTGACCCGCCAGGGCGACGACAAGGCCGCCACGCTCGACCTCAAGGTACAAGGCCTGACCCCGTTCGTCGATGGCGCGCGGCTGCTGGCCCTGGCCAATGGCATCGGTGCCTGCAACACCCTCGAGCGCCTGCGCCAGCTGGTGGACAAGGGCGTCATCGCACCGCTGGATGGCGCCGCGTATGAAGAGGCGTACCACTTCATCCAGCAGACCCGCATGCAGCAGCACCAGCGCCAGAGCCGCGACAACCTGCCTTATTCCAACCGCCTCGACCCAGACAGCCTCAACCACCTGGACCGGCGCATCCTGCGCGAATCCCTGCGCCAGGCCCAGCGCCTGCAAAGCAGCCTGGCCCTGCGGTACCAGCTGTGAACCTGTTCGCCTGGTTGCGCCCGGCGGTGCCGGAACTGGACGACCACTTGCGCCAGCGCCTCGCGCAGTTGCCCAGGCCCGCGCCAGCGGCGGTGTGCTCGCTGCGCGAACAGCGCTGGGTGGTGCTGGACCTGGAGACCAGCGGTCTGAACCTCAACCGTGACCAGGTGCTGTCAATTGGCGCGGTGGCCATCGAGGATGGCGCCATCGACCTGGGGCGCCCATTCGAGCGCACGCTGCACCGGCCCACCCAGAAGACCAATGCCAGCGTATTGATCCACCGCCTCGGCCCCAGTGCCCTGGCGGCGGGATGCGACCCGGCCGAGGCGTTGCTCGAGCTGCTGGCGTTCATCGGCGACAGCCCGGTGCTGGCATTCCATGCCCCGTTCGACCAGCGCATGCTGGCCCGCGCCCTGAAGGACAGCCTGGGCCTGCGCCTGCAGCACGTGTTCCTCGACGTTGCGGAACTGGCGCCGATGCTCAACCCCGACACGGTGTTGCGCGAAGCCGGGCTGGATGACTGGATTGCCCGCTTTGGCCTGGAGGTACAGGCCCGTCACCATGCCAGCGCCGACGCCCAGGTGACGGCGGAGTTAGCCTTGATCCTGTTCAGCCAGGCCCGCCGCCAGCAATTGGACAGTCCATTGCAGCTGGAGCAGCGGCTCAAGCAGTGGCGCCGACGCAAGGTACATAACCACGGCTTCTGAATTGGCATCGGCCCGTTCGCCGGCAACGCCGGCTCCTACATGGGATAGCACACCGATCACAAACCTTGCGCCGCTCCCCTGTAGGAGCCGGCGTTGCCGGCGAACCGCCAGTAGCCGTAGTAACCCAACGTGATGGCAATCCGATAAGCGTCAATTGCGCCCCGCCCCCCGCCTCTGCCACAATCGCGAATAATTATCGTTAGTTAACGCATTCTTTCCCGGGGGACGCTTCTTGACGTCTGCGCAGAGTCCACATGCCGATCTGGTCGGGGCGCTGTACCGCGACCATCGCGGCTGGCTGCTCGGCTGGTTGCAGCGCAGCACCGCCTGCCGCCAGCGCGCCGAGGACCTGAGCCAGGACACCTTTGTGCGCCTGCTCGGCCGCGAACGGCTGGACGCCCCTCGCGAACCCCGGGCGTTCCTGGTTGCCGTCGCCAAAGGGCTACTGTTCGATCACTTCCGCCGCGCGGCCCTGGAACAGGCCTACCTTGCGGAGCTTGCCCTGCTGCCGGAGACTGAGCACCCCTCCCCGGAACTGCAACACTTGATCCTCGAAGACCTCAAGGCCATCGACCACCTGCTCTGCAAACTGTCGAGCAAGGCCCGCGCCGCCTTCCTGTACAACCGCCTGGACGGCCTGGGCCATGCCGAAATCGCCGAACGCCTGGGTGTTTCGGTGTCGCGTGTGCGCCAGTACATCGCCCAGGGGCTGCGCCAGTGCTATGTCGCCCTGTACGGGGAGCCGACATGAACGCTGCACCGGTATCCGGCAAGGTGCTGGAAGCGGCCATTGCCTGGAAGCTGTGCCTGGACGAAGACAGCGGTACCCCGGACGAACGCAGCGAATTCATGCGCTGGCATGCGGCCCATGAGGAGCACGCCCGCGCCTGGCAGCAACTGGGCGCTCTCGACCAACGCGTCAGCGCCGCCGCCGGCCCGGTACGCCACACCCTGCTGCAATCGCGTGCTGGCCTGCGCCAGCGGCTCGGCGGGCTGGGCACGGGCCTGGCCGGGATGCTGGTGCTTGGCGGGTTGCTGGCCTGGGCCGGGGTCCCTACCCTTGCACCGGGCTACTGGCTGGCCGACCAGCGCACCGCCACCGGCGAAATGCGCACCCTGCGCCTTGAAGACGGCACCTTGCTCAGCCTGAACACCCACACCGCGGTGGATATCGACTTCCACGGCGAGCAGCGCCTGATCGTGCTGCACCAAGGCGAAATCTCCGTGGAAACCGGCCACGCCGACAGTCGCCCGCTGCTGGTGCGTACCGAGGATGGGCGCCTGCGCCCGCTGGGCACGCGCTTCCTGGTCAAACGCGAAGCAGGCGGCACGCGGCTGGAGGTGCTGCAAGCCTCGGTGGCCGCCAAACCGCAGAACAGTGGCGACGAACAGGTCCTGCGCGAAGGCCAGCAAGTATTGATGAGCGCCGATGGCCTTGGCCGCGTCGACCCCGTGACCGCCGGCAGCGACGCCTGGACCCGCGGCATGCTGGTGGTCGACAACGTGCGCCTGGCCGACCTGGTAGCCACCCTCGGGCAGTACCGCAGTGGCCACCTGGGCGTGGCCGACGAGGTCGCCGACCTGCGCGTGAGCGGCAGCTTCCCGCTGACCGACACCGACCTGGCCCTGGCGTCGCTGCAGCCAGCGTTGCCGGTGAAGATCGAACGGCACACGCCGTGGTGGGTGACCGTCACCGCCAATTAAAGGCCGGCGCCTACCCTGTAGGAGCCAGCCTTGCTGGCGAACGGGCCCGCCTCGGTTACGCGCCGGGCCCGTTCGCCGGCAAGCCGGCTCCTACAGAGGCCCCCACCGCCTCTGAAATTTTTTCAAAAGCCCCCTGTCACTTTCCCACTCTCGCTCGGCAAGGAAGCAGTCAGCACTATTTCGTCGAGGAGCCGCTGCATGTCCCGTGCCGTTGATGCTTTGCTTCGCCCCAGCCTGATGGCCCTGGCCATCGGCCTGGCCGCGCCGTTGGCCAGCCCCGCCCTGTTCGCCGCCGAACAGTCCGCCCCGCGCGCCTACAACCTGCCCAGCGCACCGCTGGGCAGCACCCTGAACCAGATCGCCAGCCAGGCCGGCATCGCCCTGGCGCTGGACCCGGCGCTGGTCAGTGGCCGCGCCTCGGCGCCGGTCAACGGCGAGTACAACGGTGTCGGCGCCCTGCAGGCGGCCCTGCGTGGCACCGGCCTGCAACTGCAACAAAGCGGCGCCGGGACCTACAGCCTGGTCGCAGCGCCGGATGACAGCCTGGTGCTGCCGGAAACCAGCGTGAACGCCGCCAGCGACAGCGAAAGCGCCTGGGGCCCGGTAGACGGTTACGTCGCCAAGCGCACCGCCGCCGGTACCAAGACCGACACCGCACTGGTCGAAGTACCCCGCTCCATCTCCGTCGCCACCCGCGAGCAGATGAGCGACCGCGGTGTGCACAGCCTCGACGATGCCGTGCGCTACATGCCCGGGATCGTCTCCGCCAGCTATGGCAGCGACACCCGCTACGACTGGATGCGCGTGCGCGGTTTCGAGCCGACCCAGTTCCTCGATGGCCTGCCACTGCCGCGCGGCATCTACGCCAACCCGAAAGCCGAGACCTGGAACCTGGACCGCCTCGCACTGCTACGCGGCCCAGCCTCCTCAATCTATGGCCAGACCCCGCCCGGCGGCCTGCTGGACATGGTCAGCCGTCGCCCGCAGGCCGAAAGCGCCCACGAGATCGAACTGCAGTACGGCAGCGACAACCATCGCCAGATCAACTTCGCCAGCACCGGCAAGATCGATGACCAGGGTCAGTTCCTCTACAGCGTCAGTGGCGTGGTGCGCGATGGCGGCACCCAGATCGACCATATCGAAGACAAACGCTACAACATCGCTCCGAGCCTGACCTGGAACATCGACGAAGACACGTCGCTGACCTTCCTCACCCAGTTCACCCGCGACGATACCGGGGCCACCAGCCAGTTCCGCCCGATCCAGGGCACCAAGATCGACATGCCGTTCGGCAAGATCTCCCACCACAAGAACCTTGGCGATCCGGACTATGAGTTCTACGATCGCACCTACTACGCCCTCGGCTATGCGTTCGAGCATCGTTTCAACGATGTCTGGCAGTTCCGTCAGAACCTGCGCTATACCAAGACAGAGCTGTCATTCCAGAACATCACCCCCGGCAGCTACTACGCCCCCGAAGGGCCAGTGCGCGACGATGGCACCGTCAACCGCATGTCCACCAACGTCGATGAAAACATCGGCCAGTTCGCGGTCGACAACAATTTCCAGGCCGACTTCGCCACCGGCGCCATCAGCCATACCGTGCTGATCGGCCTGGACCACCAGCGCACCAACCACGATTTCCTGTCGATCTACGGTTTCAACGTACCGCCCACCAACGCCGTCAACCCGGTATATGGCGTGCCGATCACCCGTCCGGACCGTTCCTCGGCTTACTACGACTACAACCAGAAGACCGTCCAGACCGGCCTCTACGTTCAGGACCAGATGGCCCTCGACAAGTGGCGCCTGACCCTTGGCGGTCGTGAGGACTGGGTACACACCGGCACTAAGTTCTTCAACAAGAACGACGCCACCAACACCCAGCGCGACAGCAAGTTCAGCGGCAACGCGGCAATCAGCTACGTCTTCGATTCCGGGTTCGTGCCTTACCTGTCCTATGCCGAGTCCTTCCAGCCCGCCAGCAGCGCGGACGCGGACCCGCTGAAGACATTCAAGCCAACCGAAGGCAAGCAATGGGAACTGGGTATCAAGTACCAGCCACCGGGCTCCAATACCCTGCTTTCCGCCGCCGTGTATGACCTGACCCAGAAGAACATCCAGGTCAGCAATATCGAGGGCGGTGTGAGCGTCACCAGCCAGACCGGTGAAGTGAAGGTGCGTGGCCTGGAGCTTGAAGCCGTTTCCGATGTGACCGAAAACCTGAAGGTGGTTGCCGCCTACACCCTGGCCAAGTCCGAAGTACAGGACGGCCAGTACAAGGGCAACCGCCTGCAACTGATGCCGAACCAGCAAGCCTCGCTGTGGGCCGACTACACCTGGCACAGCGGCGTGCTCGACGGTTTCGGGATCGGCCTGGGCGCGCGCTACACCGGCAACACCTATGGCAACCAGGAGAACACCTGGCTGGGCAAGGCCAACGCCTACACCGTGTTCGACGCGGCCGTGCACTACGACCTGGGCCGTCTGGACAACAGCCTCAAGGGCGCCTCGGTGGCGATCAACGCCACCAACCTGCTGAACAAGGACTACCTCTCCACCTGCGACGGGTACTACTGCTACTACGGCGACCAGCGCAGCGTCGTCGCCAGTGCTTCCTACAAGTTCTGAGTGACCGGGGCCGCCCTGCGGCCCGTTCGCCGGCAAGCCGGCGCCTACACCGCCATCCCCGTAGGAGCCGGCTTGCCGGCGAACGGCTGCGCAGCAGCCCCGTCGTAATCAGACGCAAATGGAACCGTGATGAAAAGCCAAACCATCCGCCGCTGGTCAGCGATCCACACCTGGAGCAGCCTGGTGTGCACGCTGTTCCTGCTGCTGCTGGCCGTCACCGGCCTGCCGCTGATCTTCCACCACGAGCTGGAACACCTGCTCGGCGAAGCCCCCGAGCTGCGCGAGATGCCCGCCGACACCCCGCACCTGGACCTGCAGCAACTGGTGCTCAAGGCCGAGCAACACCGCCCGGGCGAGGCGATGCAGTATTTCGGCTACGAAGACGACGAGCGCAACGGCGTGGTGGCGATCATGGCCGCCACCGCTGGCACCGAACCTGACCTGTCGCACACGTTCATGCTCGATGCGCGCACCGGCGAGGCCGTGGCCATGCCGGCCGCCAACGGTGGCTTCATCATGCTCATGCTGCGCCTGCACGTGGACATGCTCGCCGGGCTGCCCGGCAAGCTGCTGCTGGCTTTCATGGGGGTATTGTTCGTCGTCGCGATCATTTCCGGCACCGTGCTCTACGCACCGTTCATGCGCCGCCTGGATTTCGCCACGGTACGCCACGACAAGTCCCGGCGCCTGCGCTGGCTCGACCTGCACAACCTGATCGGCGTGGTCACCCTGACCTGGGCCCTGGTGGTCGGCGTCACCGGGGTGATCAGCGCGCTGTCCGACCTGGTCATCGCCGCCTGGCGCAACGACAGCCTGGCCGCCATGGTCGCCCCCTACCGCGACGCGCCGGCACTCACCGAGCGCGCCCCGGCCAGCCGCCTGCTGGACATCGCCGCCGAGGCCGCGCCGGGCATGCGCCCGGACTTCATCGCCTTCCCCGGTACACGCTTTTCCAGCGAGCATCACTATGCGGTATTCATGAAAGGCGACACCCACCTGACCTCTCACCTGCTCACGCCGGTGCTGATCGATGCACGTACCCTCGAGGTCACCGCCGTTGGCGAGCGCCCGTGGTACATGGACGCCATGAGCCTGTCGTCGCCCTTGCACTTCGGTGATTACGGCGGGCGCCCGATGCAGATCCTCTGGGCTGTGCTGGATGTGCTGACCATCATCGTGCTGGGCAGCGGGCTGTACCTGTGGTGGGGCAAGCAGCGCAAGCCACGGGAGGCCCGGCCATGAGCCATCGCTCGCAATCGAACCGGCGCATCTTTGCCTGGCCGGCGTTGATCGCCCTGCTCAGTGGCGCCGGGCTGTTCGCCGCGTTGCTGGGCGATGGGGTGTGGGACAGCCTGGCCTGGCTGGGCCTCGGCCTTTCGGCCGGCCTGGGGCTGAGCGGCTTCTGGCGGCGCTGACCGTTCACCATCCTTGCCGGGGCGCCCGTTCGCCAGCAAGGCTGGCTCCTACAGATACCACGGTCATCGCCACCGCCGTGAACAGCGCCCGGTCTCTCCTGTAGGAGCCAGCCTTGCTGGCGATGCAAGGCGCAGCCTTGCCCGGGCGCCCATACGCCAGGCGTCAGTCGGCCAGGCGTGGCAGCACCTGATCGAGCCGCTGATGCAACACGCTGCTCTTCGGCCAGTTGCGCAGCAACCGCGCCCGGTCGCGAGCATAGGCGGGAGCGAAGCTGAGCTGGGTGGCATGCTGGCACATGGCATCAAGATCGATCAGCGACCACTGGCCGTCCTGCCAGAACAGGTTGTGGCCTTTGAAATCGCCATGGCTGATACGCTCGCGGATCAGCTGCTGCATCAACCGCACCAACGCCTCGACCTGCTCGTCCGGCGCCTCGCCGCTTTCGACGAAGGGTGCGAAACAGGCCGTCAGGTCTGGGCCATCGGCGTATTCGGTCACCAGGTACGCTCGGCTGCGCAGGCCCATCACCCGCTGCTCCAGCACCGCCAACGGGCGCGGGGTGGCGATGTCGAGGAATTCCAGGCGATGCCCTTCGATCCACGAATGCCAGGCCCGGCTCGGGCGCCAGAAGCGCTTGAACCAGTGGGCGGTGTTCTTGATGTTGTAGCGCTTGAGCACCAAGGTGCGGCCATTCACCTCGATGCGCGCCACGCTGGCGGCACCACCGGTCTTGTACAGGTGGCCCTGGTCGATCAGCGTGTCGGCCTGCTCGAGCACCGGCAGCATCGCCGCCACCTCGCCACGACGGATCGCCTGCAAGCCCGACAGCCTGCGCTGGACGCTGAACAGCGTGCATTCGCGCCCGGCCTTGTCGAGGTAATCCTTGAGCCGCCAGCTGCGCACCTTGTCCACCTGCTTGAGCAAAGCTTCCAGGGGCAACGCATGCTCGGCGTTGGCCAGCAGGTAATGCACCAGTGCCTCTTCGATGAACGGCTCCAGGCGCTTGGGCAGCTGGGCAAACAACACCCCGAGGTTTTCCAGCACGCGCTGGCGCGACAGCTGCTGGCCAGGCGTCTCGGCCTTGATGCCGGCGCCATCGATCAGGTACAGCTGGCCACCCTGGCGCAGCAGGTTGTCCAGGTGCAGGTCTTGCTGCCACAGGCCCTTGGCGTGCATCTGCGCCACCGCGGTCAGCGCCTCGCCCAGCACCAGGTGCTGCTCGTCGGCGAGCATCGGCAGGCGCTCCACCTCGGCCCAGGCATCGCCCAGGCTCTCGGCATCTTCCAGGAACTCGAACAGCAACCAGCCGCCCTCGCCTTCCTTCAGCCCATCAGCCAGCAAACGTGGCGTGGTCAGGCCCTGGTCGGCCAGCAAACGGGCGCCATCGAGCTCGCGCTGGAAATGGCGGGCGGCATTGCCGCCGACCAGCAGCTTGGCCAGCACCTTGGTGCCGCGCCAGATCCCGGCACCGACATAACGCTGGCCCGGCAGCACGCGCAGCAGGCTGAGCAGTTGCAGGTCGGCCACGCCTGCGGCGTCGGCAAGGGTGACGGTCAGGGGCAACGTCGGGCTGCGCCCGGCGTCCTTGAGTTCGGACAATCGCATCAGCGGGCCTCTTTGTGACGACGGCGTTGCATCAAGCGCTGCAGCCAGGTGTCGACCTGCGGGCTTTCCGCCGGCAGGGCCAGGTAGGCGCCGAGCAGCGTGCGCACGTCCGCCTCGCTCCAGGCACCCGCACGGCGCAGCAGGGGCTCAAGATCCTTGAGCCGGTCTCGCATGCCGAGCAGCAGCGGGCGGGTCTTCTCCAGGTCGATGAGCTGTGCCTGCCAGCCTTCGCGGCGCTCGCGCAGGAAAATGTGCTTTGGGTAGAAGCAGCCATGCACTTGCCCCGCCGCGTGCAGGGTGCGCGCCAGCTCACCGCAGGCCTGAAGGATCAGCTGGCGCTGGCTGTCTTCAAGCTGCGGCCATTCGGCCAGGAGGCTGTCCAGGTCGCGCCATTCGTCCAGGGCGCGGGTCATGAGGATGGCGCGGTGCTGCCCATCCTGCTTGCGCTCGCCGTAGAACACCGCCTGCAACGCCGGGATACCGAGCTTCTGGTAGCGGCTGATATTGCGGAATTCGCGGGCGAAGGTCGGCTCGCCGAAAGGGCGGTGCAAAGTGCGGGTGAGGTAGTCGCTCTGGCGCTTGAGGTAGTAGCCCTTGCCCTCCAGCTCCAGGCGGAACACGCTGCTCCAGCCGCCACGGCCAGTGTTGGGTTCGTCCACGGCTTCGAGCTGCAGCGCCCAGAGCGCCTCGAAATCGCCCAGGCCATGGCGCTTGAGCAGTGCCTGGTCGGCACTGGCCAGGTAATCGGTCATTCCCTTCCCTCGAAAAAGCCCAGCACCTGGCGAATGCGCCGCTTGTCACGGGCGTTCAGGCGATCGTGCCTGCGGTACTGCAGGTAGAAGCGCAGGCGCTGGGTCGCCGACAGGTGGTATTTGGCGACCTTGTCCAGGCACGCCAGGTCCTTGATCAGCCGGTGGCGCAGCATGAAACCGCGCCAGACATCGCCGGTGGGGCAATCGATGAAGAACAGCGTGCCTTCGTCGTCCACCAGCAGGTTGCGCCACTTCAGGTCGTTGTGGGCGAAATGGTGATCATGCATGACCCGGGTATGCCGTGCCAGCTGGCGGCTGATGTGGTCGACCCAGGCGCGATCGCGCAGACGCGGGTCGTCGCGCTCGGCCAGGGCCGAAAGGTCCTCGGTACGTGCCAGTTCACGGGTGATCATGGCCCCGCGGCCGAACGCCAGGCCGTTGCGCTCCAGCCCCCAGGCGACTACCTCGGCGGTGGGAATACCCCATTTGGCGAACTGCTTGATGTTCTGCCATTCAGCCTTGATCCGTGGCCGGCCCAGGTAACGGCGCATGTGCTTGCCGGCGCCGGTGTAACGTTTGACGTAATAGTTGACCCCGTCGCGCTCGATGCGGATGACCTCGCTGAGCGGGTCGCGGGTCAGGCGCTCGCCCTGCAGGGCGAACACCGCGTCGAGACTGCCGAAGTCCGCCGCCAGGTGCTTGTAGCCCGGCGCCAGTGTCCAACCCGCCATCAGAGTGCGTCCCCATAGCGTTGCTTGCGATCGTAGAGTTTCTGCGCCTTGCGATCGAGCCAGGCGAGCAGTGCGGCCTCCTCCTTGAGCACCTGGCGCAGCGGACGCTGGAAGTAGCCACGCAGGAAGCGCAGCTTGTCACGGCGGGTGAGGCCGATGTCCAGTGCCGAGAAGTACAGGGCGGCCAGGTCTTTGTCGCGCCAGCGACGGGTAATCTTCGCCCGGGTCTGGGCGCGGTGCAGGTCGATCACCGACAGTTTGAAGTCTTCCGCCGTCACCGGGCGGTCGGTGTGCAGCAGGAAGTGGCAGATGTAGCAGTCGCGGTGGTTGACCCCGGCGCGGTGCATGCCGCCGGTCATCTTTGCCACTTCGGCGATCAATGCATGCTTGAGGCGTGGCGTCGGCGGCTGCTTGACCCAGTCGATGCTGAAGTCTTCCAGGCTGACGGTTGGCGCCAGTTCCTCGGTAACGATGAACGAGTGCTGGGTAGCCGGGTTGCTGCCGCACTCGCCATAGGCCACGGCGGTCATGGTCGGTACGCCTGCCTCGTGCAGCCGTTGGATAGCCCGCCACTCCTGGCCGGCGCCCAGCACCGGCAGCTTGGCGCTGAACAGGTTCTTGAAGATCTCACCCCAACCGATGCCACGGTGGATCTTGACGAAGAAGCCCGCGCCGTCGACTTCGGTGCGCAGGGTGCGGCGGCCTTCCAGCTCGCGGTACACCTCGCCCTGCAACTGCTCGACGGCCTCGAACGCATCACGGCCAGCCCACAGGCGCTTGAACGGCTCTGCCAGTATCAGCTTCATGCAGGCTCCTGGAGAATCACGTCGGCAGCATGCTGCGGCATGCTGTACAAGTCGGCGCTGTCGGCGAAGGCCACGCCATTGCGCGACCAGGCGGCGCGCTGCGGGCCATCTTCGAGCATGCGTTGCAGGTAGCGGTTGAGCTGCTCCTGCTCGAACGGCTCGTCAAGCACCAGGCCGCTGTCGGCCTCGGCGATGTAGTGGGCGTAGCCGCACACCTTCGACACCAGCACCGGCAGGCCGGCGACCAGCGCCTCCAGCAGCACGGTGCCAGTGTTCTCGTTGTACGCCGGGTGAATCAGCAGGTCGGCGCCCAGCAGGAAGCGCGGAATGTCGCTGCGCCCCTTGAGGAATTGCACCTGGTCACCCAGGCCGAGCGCAGTGCTCTGTACCTGGAACAGCTTGGGGTCGTCCTGGCCGATGACCATCAACCTCGTGCGCTTGCGCAGGCTCGATGGCAGCGCCGCCAGGGCCTTGAGGCTGCGGTCGACGCCCTTGGTCTTGAAGCCCGAACCGATCTGCACCAGCAGCAGCTCGTCGTCGGCCAGGCCGAACGCCTTGCGAAACTCGGCGCGGATGGCATCGGCGTCGGCCGGGCGCCGGCGGTCCTGGGAAATGCCCGGTGGCAGCAGGTGGAAACGCGCCTCCGGCGTGCCGTAGTGCTTGATGAACAACGGCTGCTGCACCTCGGAGATCATCAGGACCTCGGTGCGGGCATCCTTGGCGAACACCGCCCGCTCGTACTCGGCGAAATGCCGGTAGCGGCCCCAACGGCGGTACAGGCCACCGCGCAGGGTCTGGGCCTTGTCCTCGAAGCAGCCGTCGGCAGCGTAGTAGACGTCGAGCCCGGGCATCTTGTTGAAACCGACCAGGCGGTCGACCGGACGCTTTTTCAGGTCCGCCTCCATCCAGGCGCTGAGCTTCTCGTTGCGGCGATGGTTGAACAGCGCCTTCACCGGCGCCACCAGCACCTCGAAGCCTGGCGGAATGTCACCTTCCCAGATCAACGTGTACACACGAATCTGGTGGCCCCGCTTCTGGCACTCGAGGGCGATGCGCATGAAGTCGCGCTGCAGCCCGCCGAAGGGGAAATACTTGTAGAGCACAAAAGCCAGTTGCATCAACGAACATCCTCAGCCAGCAGCAGCGCGCTCAAGCGGCCCGCCACATGCTCGGGATTCAGGCGAGTGAAGCACAACGGCCACTCGCGTTTGAGATCGAACCGGCGCTGGTCCTCGGCGCTCGGTTTGTAGGTGCACTTCTTCTGCAGGCACGGCGCGCAGGGGAAGTTACTCGCCTGGTGGATCTGGGCGCGTCCGTAGGCGCCCGTCAAACCAGGGTTGGTAGGGCCGAACAGCGAGATGGTCGGCACATCCAGCGCCGCGGCCAGGTGGCCGAGGCCGGTGTCCACGGCCACGCAGGCCTTGGCCGCCGCCAGCACGCGGGCGACGCCCACCAGGTTCAACTTGGGGAGCACCTGGCAGTTGTTCAAGCCCTGGGCGATGCGCTCGGCGCGGGCCTTCTCCGCCGGGTTGCCCCAGGGCAGCATCACCTGCAGCTTGCGCCGGCCCATGCGCTCGGCCAGCTCGCGCCAGTAGGCTTCCGGCCAATGCTTGGTGGCCCAGGTGGTGCCATGCAGGAACACCACATACGGCGCGGCGGGCGGCAGTTGCAGGCGGTTGAGGTCAAGGCCGTAGTCACCCAGCCCTTCGGGCAGGTCATAGGCCAGGGCCAGGGCGAACAGTTGGCGTACACGCTCCACGGCGTGCTGGCCGACGGCAACCGACAGGCGCCGGTCGTAGAAGCGGCTGGCCCAGCCCTCGCGGGCCGAGTAACGGTCCAGGCCGGCAACCGGCGCCTTGACGTAGCGGGTCAGCCAGGCAGACTTGACCAAGCCCTGGGCGTCGATCACCAAGTCGTACTTGTGCTCGCGCAGGCGTTGCTTGAACGCCTTCCACTCGCCGCTCTTGAGCGTCTGCCAGATATTCTTGCGCCAGCGGCGGATCGCCACCGGGATCACCCGGTCGACTGCCGGGTGCCAGCTCGGGATCTCGGCGAAGCCTTCTTCCACCACCCAGTCGAAACGGATGCCGGGGATGGCGTGGGCCGCGTCGGTCAACGCCGGAAGCGTGTGGATGACGTCGCCCAGCGACGACGTCTTGATGATCAGGACCCGCACTCAGTCGACCTCGGCCACGGTATCGATCAGGTTTGGCCCGCCCAGGCTGTGCAGGGCCGCGATGACCTTTTCAGGCTCCAGCAGGCGCAGGCAGTTGTAGTGGCCGAAACGGCAGGTGCGGTCGAAGCAGGGGCTGCATTCGATGCCCGTGCGCACGATCTCGACTTGGTCGGCCAACGGCGGGGTGAAACCTGGCGAGGTGGAGCCGTACACCGCCACCAGCGGGCGATTCAGCGCGGCGGCCACATGCATCAACCCGGAGTCGTTGGAGACCACCGCGTTGGCGCAGGACATCAGGTCGATGGCTTCGGCCAGCGAGGTTTCGCCGGCCAGGTTGTACGACTCTTCCCGGAACCCCGGGATCAGGCGGTCGCGAATCTGTTCGCCCACGGCGTGGTCGTTCTTCGAACCGAACAGCCACACCTGCCAGCCCTGGCGGATCATCGCATCGGCCACTTGTGCGTAATGCTCGGCCGGCCAGCGCTTGGCTTCGCCGAACTCGGCGCCGGGGCACAGGGCAAGCACCGGGCGGTCCATTTCCAGCTTGAACTTGGCCAGGGCCGCGTCGCGGCTCTGGGCCTCGATCTGCAAGGAGGGGCGTGGGTAGGGTTTGGGCAGTTCGACGTCCGGCGCGTAGGCCAGGGCCATGAAGCGCTCGATCATCAGCGGGTAGCGCGCCTTGTCCAGCTTGCGCACGTCGTTGAGCAGCAGATAGCGCATTTCGCCGCGCCAGCCGGTGCGCTTGGGGATACCGGCGAAGTACGGCACCAGCGCCGACTTGAGCGAGTTGGGCAGCAGGATCGCCTGGTCGTACTGGCCGGCCAGCGACTTGCCGATGCGCCGGCGCGTGGCCAGCTCCAGCGCGCCGTGGCCGAGCGGGAAGCTCAAGGCCTGGCGCACCTCGGGCATGCGCTCGAGGATCGGCCGGCTCCACTCAGGGGCCAGCACGTCGATCACACCATCGGGGTGCTGCTGTTTGAGGCACTGGAACAGGGTCTGCGCCATCACCATGTCGCCGACCCAGCTGGGGCCAATGATCAGTATTCTCATGCGTTATCCAGAAACATTCGGGGAGGCTGCAGGCTGCGTTAAACCTGGCCTCCCCTCTTTATATTCAGGCTATGTGGCGGACAGTGTACCACCGGTGGTGAGACGACGTTTCTTGGGGCTGCTACGCAGCCCTTTCGCGGCACAAGGCCGCTCCTACAAAGGATTGCGTTCCCTGTAGGAGCGGCCTTGTGCCGCGAAAGGGCCGCACAGCGGCCCCGTCAATTTCAGGTCAAACCCAACTGCCCCCAGATCCGCCGCACCTCGCGGCGCTCGTCGGCGAACTGCGCCGCATCGATCACCCCGGCCTGCTTCTGCAGGGCCTGGCGGTGCGAGGCCGAGCGGAACGCCTTGTACACCTCGCGCAGCAGCACGGCATCGCTGGCGGGCATCAACCCGGCCTGCTCAAGCTCTTCGAGGATGCGGATGTTATCGGTCCAGCGCAGCAAGGCCGGGTGGTCGTGGGACCAGGCCAAAGCGGCGTATTGCACCATAAATTCGATATCGACGATACCGCCGGCATCCTGCTTGATATCGAACGCCACACCCGCGTCGAAGGCATTGGCCGCGGTACCGGCGGCGGTCGCCTTGGTGCCCAGGTTGTCGCGCATCTTGGCGCGCATTTCACTGACTTCGGTACGTAATGTGGCCAGGTCGTGGGCCTGGCCCAGCACCTTGGCACGCACGCCTTCGAACGCCGTCGCCACCTGCGGGCAGCCCACCAGCACCCGTGCCCGCACCAGGGCCTGGTGTTCCCAGGTCCAGGCTTCGTTCTGCTGGTAGCGCTCGAACGCGCCCAGCGAGCTGACCAGCAGCCCCGAGGCGCCGGAGGGGCGCAGGCGCATATCCACATCGTAGAGCTGGCCAGAGTTGGTCTGGGTGGTCAGCAGGTGGATGATGCGCTGGCCCAGGCGGGTGAAGAACTGCGCGCCATCGATGGGTTTGGCACCATCGGTCTCGGCATTAGGGTCGCCATCGTGGATGAACACAAGGTCCAGGTCCGAGCCATGGCCCAGTTCGAGGCCACCGACCTTGCCATAACCCACGATGATGAAACCCGGGTCGCACAGGCTGCCGTCACTGCGCTTGGGCTGGCCATGGCGGGCCGCCGTCTGGCGCCAGGCCAGTGCCAGCACCTGGTCGAGAATCGCCTCGGCGAGCCAGGTGAGGTAATCGCTCACCTTCATCAGCGGCAGGTTGCCGGTGATCTCCGAGGCCGCCACCCGCAGGCTGTGGGCCAGTTTGAAGTGCCGCAGCGCCTCCATCTGCTGTTCCAGGTCGTCCTCGGGGATGCGCGTCAGGCGTTCACGCAGCTCGGCGGCCAGCTCCGGTGCCAGCGGCGGGCTGAACAGCCGGCCCTCGTTGAGCAGCTCGTCGAGCAGCAGCGGGTAGCGGGCGATCTGCTCGGCGATCCACGGGCTGGCGGCGCACAGGGTCAGCAGACGGCGCAGGGCGCCCGGGTTCTCCGTCAACAGCACAAGATAAGCAGAACGTCGCGCCACGGCCTCGACCAGCGGCAGCACGCGCTCCAGCACCAGGTCCGGGTTGTCATGCTCCACCGTCTGGGCCAGCAAACGAGGAATAAAGGCATCCAGGCGTTCACGGCCGATGCGTTGCATCGAACGCAACGACGGGCTGGCGCGCAACGCGGTCAGGCGCCGCAGCGCCTCGGCGGGCTGCTTGAAACCTGCCTCTTCCAATTGACGGCAGGCGGCCTCTTCATCCTGGGCCTGCTCCCAGAGCGGCGACCACTCGCCGCCAACCACCAGTTCGCCCTCGGCGTCGTCTTCGTCCGGGTCGGCGATCACCTGGCGGAAATGCCAGTCGACGCGGCCACGCCAGTGCATCAATTGCTCATGGAAGCTGGCCCAGTCGGCATAGCCGAGCATATAGGCGATGCGCGCGCGGTCGGTCTCATCGTCCGGCAGCATCTGCGTCTGGCGGTCGGCGATGGCCTGGATGGCGTGTTCGGTATAACGCAGAAACTCATAGCCCTCGCGCAGTTCGGCGACCACCGCCGGCGGTAGATAACCCTGCCCTTCGAGCGTCGCCAGCACTTTGAGCAGCGGACGTTGTTGCAGGCTCAGATCGCGCCCGCCGTGGATCAGCTGGAACGCCTGGGCAATGAACTCCACTTCGCGAATGCCACCAGCCCCCAGCTTGATGTTCTCGGCCATGCCCTTGCGCCGCACCTCCTGCTGGATCAGCTGCTTCATGGTGCGCAGCGCCTCGATGGCGGAGAAGTCCAGGTAGCGGCGGTAGACGAACGGCCGCAGCATTTCCTGCAACTGGGCGCCTGCAGCCTGGTCGCCGGCCACGACCCGGGCCTTGATCATCGCGTAGCGTTCCCAGTCGCGGCCCTGGTCCTGATAGTACTGTTCCAACGCATTGAAGCTGAGCACCAGCGCCCCGGCCGACCCATAAGGGCGCAGGCGCATGTCGACGCGGAACACGAAGCCATCGACGGTGACCGGGTCAAGCGCCTTGATCAGGCGCTGGCCCAGGCGGGTGAAGAACTCCTGGTTGTCCAGCGAGCGTTTTACACCCTCGGTCTCGCCGCCTTCGGGGAAGGCGAAGATCAGGTCGATGTCGGACGACAGGTTGAGCTCCACCGCGCCCAGCTTGCCCATGCCCAGCACCACCATGTGCTGTGGCTCGCCGCTGCGGTTGCCGATGGGCGTGCCGAACTGCTGGCAGTGGCGCGGGTACAGCCATTGATAAGCTTCGTCGATGGCGGCGTCGGCCAGGTCGGATAGATCACGGCAGGTTTCCCCCAGCGCCGCCTGGCGGGTGATGTCGCGCCAGATGATGCGCAATTGCTGGCGGTTGCGTTCGCGGCGCAGGTTGCGCGCCAGTTCGTCCTCGGTCTGCGCGGCCTGGGCGGCGGCATTGACCTGCCCACGCAACTCACCCGGCGCGAACGGGCGGCCCATCAGGCCACTGCCCAGCAACTCGAACAGCATGGCCGGCTCGCGCTGGGCCTGGGTCAGGACGAAATCGCTGGCGGCGGCCACCTGGTCGAACTGCTGTCGGTGCTCGGCACTCCACCCCTCCAGATGAAGGTCGGGATGGGCGGCCAGGGCATCGCGCAGGAACTGTTGGTTGCGGGCGACCAGCGGTTGGAGTGCGGCGGGCAGATCGAGCGGCAAAGGCAGGCGCATGGTCTATCCTTGATCGGCGTGAAAGTGAGGGGCGTGGGCGCTCAAAAGGAGGCCCGGCCACGGTTGGACTGTCATACAAAAGTTGGAAATAGCCGATAAAGCCGAAAAATTGGCAAAAAGCATCAAAAACCACCTGATCGCGACACGCCACCAACCAACATGAACGTTTATCCTCACAACCCGGGATGCGACAAACCGTCGCATTTGTGTAGTTTTACTACTACCCCGTAGGTGCAAAAGCATGAAATGCGAAAGCATTTGTAGTAAAACTACACCGCGCCGGATGACTGTCCGGTAATCCAAGAATTCACGACGTCTGCCCATAAGGCCAGTCGCAAACTCAGGCCATCGATTCTGGTGGCCTTTCCGCCCTGGAGCAAGCCATGCAAGACCTCGATCCAATCGAAACCCAGGAATGGCTGGATGCCCTGGAGTCGGTCCTCGACAAAGAAGGCGAAGACCGCGCTCATTACCTGATGACCCGTATGGGCGAGCTGGCCACCCGTAGTGGCTCCCAGCTGCCGTATGCCATCACCACGCCGTACCGCAACACCATCCCTGTCACCCACGAAGCACGCATGCCTGGCGACCTGTTCATGGAACGCCGCATCCGCTCGATGGTGCGTTGGAACGCCCTGGCCATGGTCATGCGCACCAACCTGAAAGACTCGGACCTGGGTGGCCACATCTCGAGCTTCGCCTCCAGCGCCACGCTGTACGACATCGGCTTCAACTACTTCTTCCAGGCCCCGACCGACGAACACGGCGGCGACCTGATCTTCTTCCAGGGCCACGCTTCGCCAGGCGTCTACGCCCGCGCCTTCATGGAAGGCCGCATCAACGAAGAGCAGATGAACAACTTCCGTCAGGAAGTGGACGGCAACGGCCTGTCTTCGTACCCGCACCCGTGGCTGATGCCTGACTTCTGGCAGTTCCCGACCGTATCGATGGGCCTGGGCCCGATCCAGGCGATCTACCAGGCACGCTTCATGAAGTACCTGGAAGCCCGCGGCTTCATCCCGGCCGGCAAGCAGAAGGTCTGGTGCTTCATGGGCGACGGCGAGTGCGACGAGCCGGAATCCCTGGGCGCGATCGCCCTGGCCGGCCGCGAGAAGCTGGACAACCTGATCTTCGTCATCAACTGCAACCTGCAGCGCCTCGACGGCCCGGTTCGCGGCAACGGCAAGATCATCCAGGAACTCGAAGGCGTGTTCCGCGGCGGTGGCTGGAACGTCAACAAGGTCGTCTGGGGCCGCTTCTGGGACCCACTGCTGGCCAAGGACACCAACGGTGCCCTGCAGCGCCGCATGGACGAAGTCATCGACGGCGAGTACCAGAACTACAAGGCCAAAGACGGCGCGTACGTTCGCGAGAACTTCTTCAACACCCCAGAGCTCAAGGCCATGGTCGAAGACCTGTCCGACGACGAGATCTGGAAGCTCAACCGTGGCGGCCACGACCCGTACAAGGTCTACGCGGCGTACCACCAGGCTGTGAACCACAAAGAGCAGCCGACCGTCATCCTGGCCAAGACCATCAAGGGTTACGGTACCGGTGCCGGCGAAGCCAAGAACACCGCGCACAATACGAAAAAAGTCGACGTCGACAGCCTGCGTCACTTCCGTGACCGCTTCGACATCCCGGTCAAGGATGCCGACCTTGAGAACCTGCCGTTCTTCAAGCCGGAAGAAGGCTCCGCCGAAGCCAAGTACCTGGCCGAGCGCCGCGCCGCCCTGGGTGGTTTCGTGCCACAGCGCCGCGCCAAGAGCTTCAGCGTCCCCACCCCGCCACTGGAAACGCTGAAAGCGATCCTGGACGGCTCGGGCGACCGCGAAATCTCCACCACCATGGCCTTCGTGCGCATCCTGGCGCAGCTGGTCAAGGACAAGGACATCGGCCAGCGCATCGTCCCGATCATCCCGGACGAAGCCCGTACCTTCGGTATGGAAGGCATGTTCCGCCAGCTGGGCATCTACTCGTCGGTCGGCCAGCTCTACGAGCCTGTCGATAAAGACCAGGTGATGTTCTACCGCGAAGACAAGAAGGGCCAGATCCTCGAAGAAGGCATCAACGAAGCCGGCGCCATGTCGTCGTTCATCGCTGCCGGTACTTCGTACAGCTGCCACAACCAGCCGATGCTGCCGTTCTACATCTTCTACTCGATGTTCGGCTTCCAGCGTATCGGCGACCTGGCCTGGGCCGCTGGCGACAGCCGCACCCGTGGCTTCCTGATCGGCGGTACCGCCGGCCGTACCACCCTGAACGGCGAAGGCCTGCAGCACGAAGACGGTCACAGCCACATGATGGCGGGCACCATCCCGAACTGCCGCACCTACGATCCGACCTACGGCTACGAGCTGGCGGTGATCATCCAGGACGGCATGAAGAAGATGACCGAAGAGCAACAGGACATCTTCTACTACATCACCGTGATGAACGAGTCGTACCAGCAACCAGCCATGCCGGCCGGTGTCGAGGACGGCATCATCAAGGGCATGTACCTGCTGGAAGAAGACACCCGCGAAGCCGCGCACCACGTACAGCTGATGGGCTCCGGCACCATCCTGCGCGAAGTTCGCGAAGCGGCGAAGATCCTGCGTGAAGAGTTCAACGTCGGTGCCGACGTGTGGAGCGTCACCAGCTTCAACGAACTGCGTCGCGACGGCCTGGCCGTGGAACGCGCCAACCGCCTCAAGCCTGGCCAGAAGCCTCAGCAGACCTACGTCGAAGAGTGCCTGGCCGGCCGCAAGGGCCCGGTCATCGCCTCCACCGACTACATGAAGCTGTTCGCCGAGCAGATTCGCCAGTGGGTCCCGAGCAAAGAGTTCAAGGTCCTGGGTACCGACGGTTACGGTCGCAGCGACAGCCGCAAGAAGCTGCGTCACTTCTTCGAAGTCGACCGCCACTTCGTGGTGCTGGCTGCCCTGGAAGCCCTGGCTGACCGTGGCGAGATCGAACCCAAGGTTGTGGCTGACGCCATCGTCAAGTTCGGCATCGATCCGGACAAGCGCAACCCACTGGACTGCTGAGGAGTATTTTTAAGTGAGCGAACTCATTCGCGTACCTGACATCGGCAGCGGTGAAGGTGAAATCATCGAGCTGTTCGTCAAGGTCGGTGACCGTATCGAAGCAGACCAGAGCCTGCTGACCCTGGAGTCCGACAAGGCCTCCATGGAAATCCCGGCCCCCAAGGCCGGCGTGGTCAAGGAGCTGAAGGTCAAGCTGGGCGACCGCCTGAAAGAAGGCGACGAGCTGCTGGTCCTGGAAGTCGAGGGCGCCGCTGCGGCGCCCGAGGCTCCAGCCGCTGCCGCCCCGGCTCCGGCTGCTGCCCCAGCACCGGCTGCCGAAGCCGCCCCTGCGCCTGCCGCAGCCCCGGCTGCCGCCAGCGTGCAAGACATCCACGTGCCGGATATCGGCTCGTCGGGCAAGGCCAAGATCATCGAAGTCATGGTCAAGGTCGGCGACACCGTCGAAGCCGACCAGTCGCTGATCACCCTGGAGTCCGACAAGGCCTCCATGGAGATCCCGTCGCCTAGCGCCGGCGTGATCGAAGCCGTGCTGTGCAAGCTGGAAGACGAAGTGGGCACCGGCGATCTGATCTTCAAGATCAAGGCCGCAGGCGCCGCCCCTGCTGCAGCGCCGGCTCCGGCCGCTGCTGCTCCGGCTGCCGCTCCTGCCCCAGCTGCTGCACCGGCCGCTGCCGCCCCAGCTGCTGCTCCAGCCCCGGTCGCCACCGCGCCGGCAGCCGGCAGCAACGCCAAGGTCCACGCTGGCCCAGCCGTTCGTCAGCTGGCCCGTGAATTCGGCGTCGACCTGGGCGCCGTCGCGGCCACTGGCCCGCACGGTCGCATCCTCAAGGAAGACGTGCAGGTCTACGTCAAGGCGATGATGCAGAAGGCATCGGGCGCCCCGGCCGCCGGTGCTACCGGTGGTGCTGGCATCCCGCCGATCCCGGCCGTGGACTTCAGCAAGTTCGGTGAAGTGGAAGAAGTCGCCCTGACCCGCCTGATGCAGGTCGGCGCCGCCAACCTGCACCGCAGCTGGCTGAACGTGCCGCACGTCACCCAGTTCGACTCCGCCGACATCACCGAGCTGGAAGCCTTCCGCGTTGCGCAGAAGGCCGTCGCTGAAAAGGCCGGCGTCAAGCTGACCGTGCTGCCGCTGCTGCTCAAGGCCTGCGCCTTCCTGCTCAAGGAACTGCCGGACTTCAACAGCTCGCTGGCACCAAGCGGCAAGGCGATCATCCGCAAGAAGTACGTGCACATCGGCTTCGCCGTGGACACCCCGGACGGCCTGCTGGTCCCTGTGATCAAGAACGTCGACCAGAAGAGCCTGCTGCAACTGGCTGCCGAAGCCGCCGCGCTGGCCGAGAAAGCCCGCACCAAGAAGCTCTCGGCCGACGACATGCAGGGCGCCTGCTTCACCATCTCCAGCCTCGGCCACATTGGCGGCACCGGCTTCACGCCGATCGTCAACGCGCCTGAGGTGGCGATCCTGGGCGTATCGAAAGCGACCATGCAGCCGGTCTGGGACGGCAAGGCCTTCCAGCCGAAGCTGATGCTGCCGCTGTCGCTGTCCTACGATCACCGCGTGATCAACGGCGCCGCCGCCGCGCGCTTCACCAAGCGCCTGGGCGACGTGCTGGCGGATATCCGCACGATGCTGCTGTAAACCGCTGTTTTCCTGCCCCTCCCGCGAGGGGCAGGTACCCTTTCGAGCTGCCACGCTCGTACCTCAACCCCGTCACTTTGGCGGGGCTTTTTTTTGCCCGCATGAACACCACCACCCTGTAGGAGCCAGCTTGCTGGCGAACCGTGCACCTGTTCGCCAGCAAGCTGGCTCCTACAGATTTCATGCAACTGGCCGACAACCTGTTCACAGCATCCCCCATGGCCGCTTGCCAGCCCATGGGACATGATGCAACCTTGCCCGATGCGCCGCTCTCCAGGCAGCGCCCCCTGTTCAAGCGAGTCTTCGATGAAAAGCCAACCCGATGCCGCCAGCCGTGTGGCGGCCGAGGTCGTCACGCAGCTCCCCGTGCCCTCGCGGCTCGGCATGCTGCGTTTCGAACGGCTCAACGAAGCCAGCTGGGCCATGCTCTACCTCGACCCCGCCTGCGACCGCCAGTTCGGCCTGCCAGCCGCCGAACTCTGCGCCCTGATCGGCTCGCCCTACGCCAGCCTCATGGAGCCAGAGGCGCGCTACAAGCTGCACGACGAGATCCAGCGGCAACTGGCCCTGCGCGGGCACTACCGGGTGCGCTATACCCTGCACGCCAGCCCGCTGGCGCTGCGCCTGCTGGAAGTGGGCGAGAGCTACAAGCAGCACAACCGCCAGCTGCTGCGCGGCTACCTGACGGTGATGGACGACCAGCAAGACGAGCTGGCGGAACTGGACACCGACGACCTCGAGTCGCGCAACAACCGCCTGCAACTGGCCCTGCAGTTGAACCAGCGTGCCCAGCAGGAACAGCTTGAGCACCTGGAGCGGGTGCGTGCCCAGCAGGACCTGATCCTGCGCCTGGCCCGCCAGCGCTACAGCGTCGGCAACTCGCTGCTCGAAGCCGCCGAGCTGATCACCCGCAGCGCCTGCGAGATCTACAAGGTCGACTGCGCCAGCATCTGGTACCTGAACGACCAGCGCCTGGAGCCGATCAGCGCCTGGTACCGCAGCGAGCAGCAGCACCGCCTGCCGGAGGCGATCGACGCCAGCCGCTTCCCCGACTACCTCGACGCCCTGCACGCCAGCCGCGCCATCGACGCCCACAACGCCAGCCACGACCCGCGTACCCGCGAGATGGCCGAGTCGCTGTACAACACCGACGACAACGCCATGCTCGACGCCAGCATCCGCATCGACGGCCAGGTGGTCGGCGTGCTGTGCCTGGAGCAAACTGGCCAGCCACGGGCCTGGCAGACCGACGAAATTGCTTTCGCCGGCGAGCTGGCCGACCAGTTCGCCCAGGTCATCAACAACCACAACCGGCGTACCGCCGCCAGCGCCCTGCACCTGTTCCAGCGAGCCGTGGAACAAAGCGCCAGCGCCTTCCTGCTGGTCAACCGCGACGGCATGGTGGAATACGTCAACCCAAGCTTCACCGCGATCACCCAATACAGCACCGAAGAGGTCCAGGGCCATCACCTGGGCGAGCTGCCGGCCCTGGAAAACCTGAGCGAACTGCTGTTCGACTCGCCATCGAGCCTGGCCATGGGCAACAGCTGGCAGGGCGAGTTCAAGAGCCGGCGCAAGAACCTCGAACCCTACTGGGGCCAGCTGTCGATCTCCAAGGTGTACGGCGACAACCGCGAGCTGACCCACTACATCGGCATCTACGAAGACGTCACCCAGACCAAGCTGGCCCAGCAACGCATCGAGCGCCTGGCCTACACCGACAACCTGACCAACCTCGGCAACCGCCCGGCGTTCATCCGCAACCTCGACGAGCGCTTCGCCCGCGACAGCAACACGCCGATCTGCCTGCTGCTGGTGGACATCGACAACTTCAAGCGGATCAACGACAGCCTCGGCCACCAGACCGGCGACAAGCTGCTGATCAGCCTGGCCCGGCGCCTGCGCAACAGCCTGAGCAGCGGTGGCAGCCTGGCGCGCTTTGCCAGCAACGAGTTCGCCGTGCTGCTCGACGACACCAGCCTGGAGGACGGCCAAGGCGTCGCCCAGCAGCTGCTGCGCACCCTCGACAAACCGATGTTCGTCGACAACCAGCTGATCAACGTCACCGCCTCCGTGGGCCTGGCCTGCGCGCCGCTGCACGGCAGCGACCCGGCGACGCTGATGAAGAACGCGGGCCTGGCCCTGCACAAGGCCAAGGCCAACGGCAAGCACCAGGTGCAGGTGTTCACCGAGGTGCTCAACGCCGAGGCCAGCTACAAGCTGTTCGTCGAGAACAACCTGCGCCGTGCCCTGACCCAGAACGAACTGGAAGTGTTCTACCAACCGAAGCTGTGCCTACGCAGCGGTCGTCTGCTCGGGCTGGAGGCGCTGCTGCGCTGGAACCACCCCGAGCGCGGCATGATCCGCCCCGACCAGTTCATCAGCGTCGCCGAGGAAACCGGCCTGATCATCCCGATTGGCAAATGGGTGGTGCGCCAGGCCTGCCGCAAGAGCCAGGAACTGCGCGGGGCCGGCATGGGCAACCTGCATGTGGCCATCAACCTGTCGCCCAAGCAGTTCTCCGACCCTGAGCTGGTTGGCTCGATCGGCAGCATCCTCAAGGAGGAAGCGCTGCCGCCGCACCTGCTGGAGCTGGAACTGACCGAAGGCCTGCTGCTGGAAGCCACCGAAGACACCCACCGCCAGCTCGACGAGCTCAAGGCCCTGGGCCTGACGCTGGCGATGGACGACTTCGGCACCGGCTACTCGTCGCTGAGCTACCTGAAGAAATTCCCGATCGACATCATCAAGATCGACCGCAGCTTCATCAACGAGATTCCCGATAACCAGGACGACATGGAGATCACCTCGGCGGTGGTGGCCATGGCCCACAACCTCAAGCTCAAGGTGGTGGCCGAGGGGATCGAGACACCGGAGCAGCTGGCCTTCCTGCGCCGCCATCGCTGCGACGTCGGCCAGGGCTACCTGTTCGACCGGCCAATCCCCGGCCGCGAACTGGCCGAGAAACTGCGCCGCTATCCGCGCGGGCCGATGGACTGACAGCGGCATAAAGCTCGGGCACTATAGAGACCATTCGGGCCCATTCGCCGGCAAGCCGGCTCCTACGTAGGAGCCGGCTTGCCGGCGAATGGGTCAACCCCCATCCCACTGGAAAACACAGAGGAACGGCCATGGTCCTGCGTTCGGAAATCCTGGTGAACAAAAACGTCCTGCCCACCGCGGAACAGGCCTTGCCTGGCCGCGAAACCCCAATGGCCCTGCCCGAGTTCCACTACGTGTTCGAAGGCACCCCGCTGCTCGGCCCGTTCTTCGAGGGCGACATCGACTTCGCCATCTTCGCCCTGGGTTGCTTCTGGGGCGCCGAGCGCCGCTTCTGGCAGCGTGACGGCGTGGTCAGTACCGTGGTCGGCTACGCCGGCGGCTTCACCCCCAACCCCACCTACGAAGAAGTCTGCTCGGGCCTGACCGGCCACACCGAAGTGGTGCTGGTGGTGTTCGACAAGAACAAGGTCAGCTATCACGAACTGCTGACGATGTTCTGGGAGCTGCACAACCCCACCCAGGGCATGCGCCAGGGCAACGACGTCGGCACCCAGTACCGCTCGGCGATCTACTGCACCTCGCCGCAGCAGCTCGAGGAAGCCAAGGCCAGCCGTGATGCCTTCCAGGCCGAGCTGAGCAAGGCCGGCTTCGGCGAGATCACCACCGAGATCGAACAAGCACCGACCGTGTACTTCGCCGAAGCCTACCACCAGCAGTACCTGGCCAAGAACCCGGACGGCTACTGCGGCATCGGTGGCACCGGTGTGTGCCTGCCGCCCAGCCTGCAAGGTAACTGAGCCATGATCCTGTTCCATTCGCCGTTGTCGCCATTCGTGCGCAAGGTCATGGTGGTGCTGCACGAGACCGGGCAGCTCGACCGTGTGACCCTGCAAGGCGTCAATATCAGCCCGGTGAGCGGCGACGACCAGCTCAACCAGGGCAACCCGATTGGCAAGATCCCGGCCCTGCGCCTGGACGACGGCAGCGTGCTGCACGACAGCCGGGTGATCTGCGAGTACCTCGACAGCCAGCACGTCGGCAACCCGCTGATCCCCCGTGAGGGTTCGGCGCGCTGGCGCCGGCTGACCCTGGCCTCGCAGGCCGATGCGATCATGGATGCGGCGGTGGCTTCGCGCTACGAGACCTTCCTGCGCCCGGCGGACAAGCAGTGGGACGGCTGGGTCGAGGCGCAGGCCGAGAAGATCCGTCGCAGCCTGATGAACCTGGAGCAGGTCCATCTTGCTGAACTGGCTTCGGGGTTCGATATCGCGGCCATCGGCGTGGCCTGCGCGTTGGGCTACCTGGACCTGCGCCAGCCCGGCTTCGGCTGGCGTGAGCGTCAGCCAGGGCTGGCGGCGTGGTATGCCGAGGTGAGTCAGCGCCCGTCGATGATGGCCACAGCCCCGTCGCTCTGAACGGCACCACCGTCCTGTAGGAGCCAGCCTTGCTGGCGAAGGGGCCCCTGAGATCCCCAGGCAAGGCTGCGCCTTGCATCGCCAGCAAGGCTGGCTCCTACAGTGGCGAACAGTTGGCCGATGCGAGCAGCCAACCACCGCCCGACCTCTCTATCCTCCCTCATACCCCTCTCCCCACCCGCGACCAGTCCAGCCGGCGGGTCAGCACCATGAACACGCCCAGCAGCCCGAAGCACAGCAGCGAACCCATCAGCAGCGCATAGTCCTCGGCACTGAGCAGCCCGTAGAGCATCGCGTACAACGCCGCCAGCCCCGCCGCGAAGCCAATCCCGCGCCCCAGGCTGCGCAACACGTGCACCAGGTAGAAACCGATCAGCAGCACACAACCCGACGCCGACAGCCCATAGGCCAGGCCAAACCCCAGGTGTTCCGACAGCGACAGCAGCAACAGGTAGAAGAACGCCAGGGCCACGCCCACCAGGATGTACTGCACCGGGTGCACGCTGAGGTTCTTCAGCACCTCGAACAGGAAGAAGCCGGCAAAGGTCAGGGCGATGAACAGCAGCGCGTACTTGATCGCCCGCTCGCTCTTGAGGTACTGGTCCACCGGGTCGACGAAGCTGACGCCGAAGGCACGCTCGTTGAAGTCGCCGCACTTGCCGACGGTTGCGCAGAGGCGCACGACCTCTTCCAGGTTGGTGGCGAAGAACGACGTCTGCCAGTGGGCACTGAAGCCCTTTTCATCGATGGCACGGCGGCTGGGCAGGTAGCTGCCGACGAAGCTCGGGTGCGGCCAGTTGGCGCGCATGTCCACGGTGGTGCTGCGACCAACCGGCAGCACCGCCAGCTGGCTGGTGCCCAGCAGGGCCAGGTCGAAGGCGTAGTCGAACTCGTGGGCCTTCTGGTCACTGAACTGCGGCAGCGGCACATGCACGCCACCGGACAACCAGTCGACGCCACTGCCAGCCTCGAACGGCAGGCGCTGGTCATCCAGGGTCAGTTCCAGGCTGTTCTCGATGCCGCGAATGTCGCTGATGCCGACCGTCAGGAACGGTTTGTCGAAGCGGTAGTCGTCGTAGTCCTTCTCGATGCCCCAGCGCTCGGGCAGCTTGAAGCGGCCGCTGACTTGGCTCTTGGCGTGGAACAGGCGCGCCTGGTAGATGCCGCGGGCGCGCAGTTCGGTATCGACGCCCACATCCATCGCGAAGGTTTCCGGCAGGAAGTAGAGATTGCCGTGCATCGTGGTGGTTTCCTGGACGCTCGTGCCGTCCTTGTCGATCCAGCGCCGCTCGTACTTGCGGTAGGGCACTACCAGCAGCGGCCCGCTGACCACCTGGCCGAAGCTCGAACTGGCGGCGATCTCGCCCAGCACGTTGTTGCGCAATTGCTGCCGTTCGTCGATCAGGCCGCCGATCATCAGCAGGGGTATGAGCAGTAGCAGGATCAAGGTGCCGATCAGGCCGAGCTTGAAACCTAGGGTCTTGTTCATGGGGTGGGGCTCCGTTTGCGATGGGGGCAGTGTCTGCCCGTCGCGTGGAGCCCTCAGGGAGGGAATGTGGAGATTGTGTGGAGATTACCCACGGTCCGCTGCACGACATCGCCGCCTGTAGGAGCGGCTTCAGCCGCGATGCAGACAACGCGACCTGGCACCCGCTTTGCGGGTGATCGCGGCTGAAGCCGCTCCTACAGAGATACACGTCGATTCAGCTGAGCCGCCGCGCCGGTAGCCACAGACGCACCCGCACCCCACCTTCAACGTTGTCCACCGCCAGCGCCCCGCCGTGCAGCAGCATCACTTCGTCGACGAAGTTCAGCCCCAGCCCGGTGCTCTTGCGCCCCGTCCCGGGTCTGGGCAGCGAATAGAACCGCTCGCTGACCCGCCCCAGGGCGTACTCGGGTATCGCCTGCCCCTGGTTGAACAGGCTCAGCGCCACCCGCTCGCCCGACCGCTCCAATTCGAACAGCAAGGCGCCGCCCGGCGGGGTGAAGTCCAGCGCGTTGTCCAAGAGGTTGGCCAGCGCCTGACGCATCAGGAACGGATCGCACCACAGCCGGGTGGCCACCGGCACTCGCTGGCGCACTTGCAGGCCGGCCCCTTCGATCCGCGCCGCATGGGCCAGCAGCAGCTCATCCACCAGCGCCGCCAGCGCCACCTGTTGCTCGTCCTCCAGCGCCTGCATCTGCTCGACCCGGGCCAGGTTGAGCAGCCGCTCGATCATCTGCTGCAAGCGCTCGCTCTCGCGCTCGATATTGCCGGCGAAACGCGCCCGCTGCTCCTGCGGCATGTCGCCCTGCAGCAGCTCGGAGGCGCCACGTATCGCCGCCAGCGGGCTCTTGAGCTCATGGGTGAGGGTGTGCACGTAGCGCTCCACATAAGCCTTGCCCTCAAGCTGCGTGCGCATGCGTTCCACCGCTGTGGCCAGTTGCAACAGTTCGCCGCCCTTGTAGTGCGGCAAGGCGGTACGCTCGCCCTCGCTGACCGCCTGGGCGTATTGGGTAAGCCGGCGCAGCGAGCGGGCCAGCCACCACGACAGTGCCGCGCCCACCAGCAGCCCCAGCACGATCAGCCCCAGCCCGAGCGTCAGCAGATGCTGCTCGGAGCGGTCGATATAGGGCTGCAGCGAGCTGTTGGGCTTGGCCACGGTCACCACGCCGATGATCCGACCGTCGTCGAGGATCGGCGCCGCCACGTGCATCACCGAGGTGCTTTCATCGTCCGGGTCGCTGCGGGTGGAGCGTGCACCGTACTGGCCGCGCAAGGTCAGGTAGACATCGTTCCAGCGCGAGTAATCCTTGCCCAGGTCCTGGCCACTGGAGTCGAGCAGGACGATACCCTTGGCGTCGGTGACGTAGATCCGGTGGCTGACCTGGTTCTTCGCCAGCCCCCAGATCTGCGCGCTGGGGCGCCGCTCGCCGTACAAGGCGAGCACCTGGGGCAGGCGGCTCTGGCCGAGGGTGCCGGCCTTGACGTCGTCGTGGAGGATTTCCGCCAGCAGGTTGGCGGTATCCACCAGGGTTTCCTCGGACGACTGGCGCACCACCGGGCGGATCTGTTCGCGCACGGTGTTGAGCAGGAAGTAGCCCGCGAGACCGACGAACAGGAAGTACACCAGGAAGATGCGAATCCCCAGACGCATCAGGCATGCTCCGGGCTGTAGCTGTAGCCCAGGCCACGGTAGGTCTGGATCGGCTCGGCCTCGCCGGCGACCAGGCGCAGCTTGGCCCGCAGGCTCTTGATGTGGCTGTCGATGGTGCGCTCGTAGCCCACGTCCGAGGCCACGCCCAGGCCGTCGAGCAGTTGCTCGCGGCTGAACACCCGCCGTGGTTGCTCGAGCAGGCATTGCAGCAGGCGGAATTCGTGGCGGGTCAGCGCCAGGGGCTGGCCACGGTAGACGATGCGCATGGCCAGGGTGTCGAGCTGGAATGGCGCAACTTCGGCGACAGGCTCGGGCCGTGGTGCCATGCGTTTGAGGATCGCCCGTACCCGCGCGGCGACTTCGCGCGGGCTGAAGGGCTTGACCACATAGTCGTCGGCGCCGATCTCCAGCCCCAGCACCCGGTCGATCTCGGCGTCGCGGGCGCTGAGGAACATCACCGGCACCTCGCTGAAGCGGCGCAGTTGGCGGCAGGTCTCGAAGCCGCTGATGTCGGGCAGGCCGATGTCGAGGATCACCAGGTCGGCCGGGCGCAGGCGCTGCTGTTCAACTGCGGCGCTGCCCAGCGACACCCATTCGGTGCTATGGCCGTCGGCCTGCAGGGCGTAGACCAGGGTGTCGGCGATGGCGGATTCGTCTTCGACGATGAGGATGTGGGGCATCTGAGCGGCAAGCCTCAAGCTGCAAGCTGCAAGTGAAATCGGTTCGCGGCAACTTACACCGATTCGCTGTTTCTTGCAGCTTGAAGCTTGAAGCTGCTGCCTCAGCAGCCCGGATTGCCCGCCGTGAACTTCTCGCGCGGATCCACCGCCGCCTTGAACTTGCGCAGGGCCTTGGAGCCGATCAGCAGCGGGTAACGGAAATTGCTGCGGTCGACCAGGTTGACCTCCACGGTGCGCTTGACGTCGCCCAGGCACATCTCCAACTCGATCACCGGCCGGTGCGAGAGATCCGGCGCATCGCCTTCTTCTTCCTCGGCGCGGTTCTTGATCTTGCTGATGCGCGCCACTTCATGCTCGTAGACCTTGTCGCCGGCACCCTCGGTCGCCAGGCGGAAGCGCACCCACTCGTTGCCATCACGGGTGAACATCTCGATATCCTTGGCCGACAGCGAGGCGGTCCAGGCACCGGTGTCCATCTTGGCTTTCAGGGTCTGGCCGATCTCAGGCAGCTTGATGTTCTCGTATCGGCCGTACAGGGTCGGTTCGGCGGCCATGACTGGCAGCGCCAGGAGGGACAACAGGGCAAGCAGGGATTTCACGGGGCTGGCTTCCTTGAGAGGGGTCAGTGCTTAGACTGCGCAAGCAGGATAGGTTCGTTGTCACAGGCTAAACAACACAATGTGAAACATTTGTACCAATTAATGGACGTACGACGTTTGGCTAAGGACCTTCCCCTGCTTATCATTGCCGACCGTTTACCTCACACCACAAGAGTCCCCTTATGCGTCGCCTGCTGACCGGCACCCTCACCCTCACCCTGCTGCTGCTCAACACCCTGGTGATGATCGGCCCGCTGCTGGTGTTCGCCCTGCTCAAGCTGGTGCTGCCCGGCCGTGGCCGCGACTATGCGTCGGCCGCCGTGATGTGGGTTGCCGAAACCTGGTCGGAAGTCGACAAGGTCATCTTCGCCCTGTGCATCCCCACGCAGTGGGACATCCGCGGGGTGGACACGCTGCGCAACGACACCTCGTACCTGTGCGTCAGCAACCACCAGACCTGGGTCGATATCCCCGCGCTGATCGAAAGCCTCAACCGCCGGGTGCCGTTCTTCAAGTTCTTCCTCAAGAAGGAGCTGATCTGGGTACCGCTGCTGGGCCTGGCCTGGTGGGGCCTGGACTACCCGTTCATGAAGCGCTACAGCAAGGCCTTCCTCGACAAGCACCCTGAGCTCAAGGGCAAGGACCTGGAAATCACCAAGGCCGCCTGCGAGCTGTTCAAGCGCCAGCCGGTGACCGTGGTCAACTATCTTGAAGGCACCCGCTTCACCGAGGCCAAGCGCGAACAGCAGCAGTCGCCCTACCGCCACCTGCTCAAACCCAAGGCCGGCGGCGTGGCCTTCGTGCTGGCGGCGTTGGGCGAGCAGCTCGATGCGCTGCTCGACGTGACCATCGTCTACCCCGGCAACAAGGCGCCAGGGTTCTGGGACCTGCTCAACGGCAGCATCAGCCGGGTGATCATCGACATTCGCGTGCGCGAGCTGGACCCGGCGCTGTGCGAGGGCGATTACGAGAACGACCCGGCGTTCCGTCAGGTGGTGCAGGGCTGGGTGAACCAGCTGTGGGTGGAGAAAGACCAGCGGATCGAAGAACTGCGCGCCGAGCTGCGTTGACAAACCGGCGTCAGCAGCGGGTTGCCCGTAGGAGCCAGCTTGCTGGCGAACCCAGGCACCGCGGTTCGCCAGCAAGCTGGCTCCTACGGGGGTACTGCGTTGACAAAACGGCGCCTACAGCAAGTTGCCCGTAGGAGCCAGCCTTGCTGGCGAACCCAGGCACCGCAGTTCACCGGCAAGGTACGCGTCAGACGGAAGGCACAGCGGCGGCCGGGGTGGCCCACAGGTTGCCCAGGTTCTGCAGCAGCGAGCTGGCGATGCCCTGCTGCCCCAGGTACTGGAGGATCAACGGCGCGAACTGGCCAATCATCCCGGTCTCCATGCCCAGCGCCTTGAACACGGTGTCCAGGTCGTTGCGGTTCTGCACCTCGCCGCCCAGGGCGTTGCTCAAGGCGGAGGAATTCTTGTCATTGCCCAGCAACTGGCCCAGGCCACTCAACCCGCCCAAAGCACTGTTGCCCGACAGCAGGTCCAGCCCCGGCACAGCCTTGGCCAGTTGCCCATAGTCGTCACCGCTGAGGTTGTTGCGCGCCAGCCCCAGCATCGCCCCTGCCCCACCGATGGCCTGCTCAGGCGTGATCTTCAGTTCGCTGCCCAGGCTGTTGAGCAAGTTGGCCTGAGCCGCCGGTGCTTGCACCTGGCCCTGTTGATGCGAACTTTGCGCAGCGGACACCGCATTGGCGACATCGCCGAGGTTGAGGGCGAACACCGGGCTTGCGGCCAGGGTCATCAGGGTTGCCAGGGTGAATGCTTTCATCGGGAGGGACCTCGTCGGCCGGGATGGCCGGGAAACGAGGGTTTGGACTGGGTTACCGAAGGTTTGTTCCAGCCCGGCCATCGGTGTTCATCCCGACGGGCCAGCCTGCACAGCGTGGGGCCACCACCCATCTGGTGGCCCCCCACTGCCAGCCATCACGCAGCGCTGAAGGTCTTGTGCGGGTCGATCACGAATTTCTTCGGCACACCCGCATCGAACTCGCCATACCCTTCAGGTGCCTGGTCCAGGCTGATCACCTGCACCCCCACCACTTCGGCGATATTGATACGGTCCCACATGATCGCCTGCATCAGCTGACGGTTGTACTTCATGGTCGGGGTCTGCCCGGTGTGGAAGCTGTGCGACTTGGCCCAACCCAGGCCGAAGCGAATGCTCAAGGCGCCAATCTTGGCGGCGGCATCCACCGCGCCTGGGTCCTCGGTCACGTACAGGCCGGGGATACCGATCTTGCCGGCCACGCGGGTCACCTGCATCAGCGAGTTGAGCACGGTGGCCGGGGCTTCGTGCTTGGCGCCTTCATGGCCATGGCCGCGGGCCTCGAAGCCAACCGCATCGACGGCGCAGTCCACTTCCGGCTCGCCGAGGATATCGATGATCTGCTCGTGCAGCGGGGTGTCCTTGGACAGGTCGACCACTTCGAAACCTTGCGACTTGGCGTGG
Organism: Pseudomonas sp. MWU13-3659; assembly: GCF_023757525.1. Classification (NCBI taxonomy): domain Bacteria; kingdom Pseudomonadati; phylum Pseudomonadota; class Gammaproteobacteria; order Pseudomonadales; family Pseudomonadaceae; genus Pseudomonas; species Pseudomonas sp. MWU13-3659. Next base: position 464,179 of record NZ_JAMSHW010000001.1, read on the forward strand.
GCCAGGCGGGCCGGGTTGAGGTCGCCGACGATGACGCAGGCCGCGCCCAGCAGGCGGGCGGAAGCGGCAGCGGCCAAGCCGACCGGGCCGGCACCCGCAACGTACACGGTGCTGCCCGGGCCAACACCTGCGGTGACGGCACCGTGGTAACCGGTGGGGAGGATGTCAGACAGGCAGGTCAGGTCGCGGATCTTCGCCATGGCCTTGTCGCGGTCGGGCAGTTTCAGCAGGTTGAAGTCGGCGTAGGGCACCAGCACGTACTCGGCCTGGCCACCGGTCCAGTCACCCATGTCGACATAGCCGTAGGCGCCGCCGGCGCGGGCCGGGTTGACGGTGAGACAGACGCCGGTGTGCATCTCTTTGCACGAGCGGCAGCGGCCGCAGGCGACGTTGAAGGGTACCGACACCAGGTCGCCGATTTTCAGGCGTTCGACGTCACGGCCCATTTCGACGATTTCACCGGTGATTTCGTGGCCCAGGACCAGGCCGACCTGGGCGGTGGTGCGGCCGCGGACCATGTGCTGGTCGGAGCCGCAGATGTTGGTGGAGACCACCTTGAGGATGACCCCGTGCTCGATCTTCTTGCCGCGCGGGTCCTGCATCTTGGGGTAGTCGATCTTCTGCACCTCGACCTTGCCCGCGCCGAGATACACCACTCCACGGTTACCAGACATGCTTCTTACCTCGCTTGATTTGTAGTTATGCAGCGGTGGTGGAAAGCGCCGCCGTCCGTGGGCGGCCTGTGTTACTGGAATGAGGGGATTGTGGGCTGGATAAGCGGTGGGGCGGTGACTGGATGCGACAGGGGGATATCTGATTGCGCCGAAGCGCCGCTTCCCCTGTAGGAGCCAGCTTGCTGGCGAACAGCAGCACCTGGGTGGCGCGGCTATTCGCCAGCAAGCTGGCTCCTACAGGGATCGGGTTGGATCAGAGAACGACGGTGCGATTGGCGTTGAGGAACACCCGCCGCTCGATGTGATAGCCCACCGCCCGCGCCAGGGTCAGGCATTCGATATCACGGCCCTTGGCGATCAGGTCCTCGGGGTAGTGGGCATGGTCCACCACCTCCACGCCCTGGGCGATGATCGGCCCTTCATCCAGGTCGTTGTTGATGTAGTGCGCCGTGGCGCCGACCATCTTCACGCCCTTGTTGTACGCCTGGTGATACGGCTTGGCGCCCTTGAACCCCGGCAGCAACGAGTGGTGGATGTTGATCGCCCAGCCGTCCAGCCGCCGGCACAGCTCCGGTGACAGTACCTGCATGTAGCGGGCAAGAATCACCAGCTCGGCACCGGTTTCCTCGATCACCTGCAGCACCTTGCGCTCCTGCCCGGGCTTGTCGTTGGGGTCGAGGGCGAAGTGGTAGTAGGGGATCTTGTGCCAGTGCGCCAAGGGCTCGAGGTCGGGGTGGTTCGACACCACCGCGACCACGTCCATGGCCAGCTGGCCGATGCGTTGGCGGTACAGCAGGTCGTTCAGGCAGTGGTCGGCCTTGGACACCATGATCACCACCTTGGGCCGGTGGTTCGGCGCGGTCAGCTCGAAGGCCATGCCGAACGCTTCGCTGCGCTCGGCCAGCCCCGCGCGGAAGGCGTTTTCGTCGAAACCGTCCGGGGCGCGGAACTCCACGCGAATGAAGAACCGCCCCGACAGCCGGTCATCGAAGGAATGGTGCTCGGTGACGTAGCAGCGCTGCTCGTAGAGATGACGCGTCACCACATCGACCGTGCCGAGCATGCTCGGGCAGTCGGCAGTGAGAATCCAGGTGTCCGGTGCCCGACTCATGATGATTGCTCCTTACGCTTCGATGGCCAGGCCGTACTCGGCCGACGCGTCCTGCAGCCACAGCCACCAGTAGTCGGAGAAGCTGCGGCGAATCACCAGTTCCCAGGTGTCTTCGGCGGTACGACGGATCACCAGTTGCGACTTGGCGAACACGGTGCCGACGGCCTTGCCGACCGGGAAGTTGTTCGGGTGTACATCATAGCTGGTGGATTTCATCAGCACGTCGCGCACATTGGGGCCGCGCAGTTCGAGCAGGGTCTGCCCGCCGCTGACGTTGACCACCTGGATGTGCTGGCCTTCGAGGGCGTCGCGCAGTTTTTGCTCGACGGCGAATTCCTGGCCGCCGGGGACGATCAGCAGCCACTCGTCCGGGCCCACCCACTGCAGCGACATCTCGTTGTTGGCGACCACGGTCAGGGCCACCGGCAGTTCCAGGCCCAGGGCCTTGTGCACGCCGCCGGCGAAGGCCTGGTCGTGGCCATCACCACGGATGGTCAGATGGCCAAGCAGTTTCTTTTCCCGCAGGGTCACGCCTGCGTTCTTGCGGCCCTTGCCGACCAGGCTGGCCAGGTCGGCGTGGTGCAGCGGCGACTGGGCCTTGGCATCGCTGCCGGGATTTTGCTGGAAGACGTTGATAGCGCTCATTTCTTACCTGCCTTGAATTCTTGTTCGTCGATACGACGCAGCGGTGTGGTGAGGCCCAGGGCCCTGTTCGCCGGCAAGCCGGCTCCTACAGGAACGCGGCCTGCCTCCACAATCCCTGGAATCAAACGTTCTGCCGCTCGCCTTTCGGGTCGAAGAACACCGAAGACACGATCTCGGCCTCGATCACGCTGCCGTCGGCCTGGGGCGAATACACCCGTTCGCCCAGGCGCTTGAGGCCGCCCTTGACCACGCCCATGGCGAACGAATAACCCAGGGAGTTGGCCGCGTAGCTGGAAGTGACGTGGCCGACCATGTCCATCGGGATCGGCTGCTTCGGATCGAACACCAACTGGGCGCCTTCCGGCAGCCACACGTTGGGGTCGACCGGCTTCAGGCCCACCAGCTGCTTGCGGTTCTCGCGCACGGTGTCCTCGCGGTTCATGCCACGCAGGCCGATCCACGAGAACGCCTTGTTGCGGCCGACGCACCAGCTCATGTTGAGGTCGTCCGGGGTCATCGAGCCGTCGGTATCCTGGCCGACGATGATGAAGCCCTTCTCGGCGCGCAGCACGTGCATGGTCTCGGTGCCGTACGGGGTCAGGTTGTACTTCTTGCCCGCCTCGACGATCTGTTCCAGCACGCCCATGGCGTAGTTGGCCTGGACGTTGATCTCGTACGACAGCTCGCCGGTGAACGAGATGCGGAACACCCGCGCCGGCACACCGCCGACCAAGCCTTCCTTCCAGCTCATGAACGGGAAACCTTCCTTGTCCAGGTCGATGTCGCTGACTTCGGCCAGCAGCTTGCGACTGTTGGGGCCGGACAGGGTCATGGTCGCCCAGTGGTCGGTGACCGAGGTGAAGTACACCTTCATCTCTGGCCATTCGGTCTGGTGGTACAGCTCCAGCCATTGCAGCACGCGGGCGGCGCCGCCGGTGGTGGTGGTCATGATGAAGTGGTTGTCGCCGACGCAGGCGGTCACGCCGTCGTCGAAGACCATGCCGTCTTCCTTGCACATCAGGCCATAGCGGGCCTTGCCCACGTCAAGCTTGGTCCAGGCGTTGGTGTAGATGCGGTTGAGGAATTCACGCGCATCCGGGCCCTGAATGTCGATCTTGCCCAGGGTCGAGGCGTCCAGCAGGCCGACGCTGTCACGCACGGCCTTGCACTCGCGGGCCACGGCGGTGTGAATGTCTTCGCCGGGCTTGGGGAAGTACCACGGGCGCTTCCACTGGCCAACGTCCTCGAACTCGGCACCGTTCTTGATGTGCCAAGCATGCAGGGCGGTGAAGCGCACCGGTTCGAACAGGTGGCCGCAGTGCCGGCCCGCCACTGCGCCGAAGGTCACCGGCGTGTAGTTGGGGCGGAACATGGTAGTGCCCATTTCCGGGATGCCGATCCCGAGCGAACGGGCGGCAATGGCCAGGCCGTTGATGTTGCCCAGCTTGCCCTGGTCGGTGCCGAAGCCCAGGGCGGTGTAGCGCTTGACGTGCTCGACCGACTCGAAGCCCTCGCGGGTGGCCAGTTCGATGGCGGCGGCGGTGACGTCGTTCTGCTGGTCGACGAACTGCTTGGGCGCACGGGCGGTGCCCTTGTCGTGGGGCACCTGGAACAGCGCCACGGTGGCTTCTTCCTTGCGTGCCAGGGTTTTCGGCAGGGTGCCGGCGCTGGCCTTGAAACCGGCCTCGGTGGCCGCGCGCACGCCGCCTTCGAAGCCGTCGGCGATCACATCGCCCAGGGCGTAGACACCGTTCACACCACCCACACATACGCGCTTCTGTGGTGCATCGCCCGGCACGAAGCCGAGGATGTCTTCACGCCAGACCGGGCGACCGCCCAGGTGCGAGGCCAGGTGCACGACCGGGCTGTAGCCGCCGGAAGTCGCGATCAGGTCGCACTCGAGGGTTTCCCCCGGGCTGGTGACCTTGTGCGCCTGCACATCGATGGCGGCCACGCGGGCGCCGGTGACGTGCTTGCTGCCCTTGGCCTCGATCACGGCGCTGGAGGTGAGGATGCGGATGCCTTTGGCGCGGGCTTCCTCGACCAGCGAACCGCGTGGGTTGTGGCGGGCGTCGGCGATGGCGATCACCTGCAGGCCGGCGTCGTGCCAGTCCAGCGCGCAGCGATAGGCGTGGTCGTTGTTGGTCGACAGCACCAGCTTGCGGCCAGGGGCCACGCCGTAGCGGCGCACGTAGGTCGAGACCGCGCCAGCCAGCATGTTGCCCGGCAGGTCGTTGTTGCCGTACACCAGCGGACGCTCGTGGGCGCCAGCGGCCAGTACCACGCGGTTGGCACGCACGCGGTGCACGCGCTGGCGCACCTGACCGATCGGCGCACGGTCGCCGAGGTGGTCGGTGAGGCGCTCGTGGATGGTCAGGAAGTTATGGTCGTGGTAGCCGTTGACCGTGCTGCGCGGCAGCAGGGTGACTTCCGGCAGCGACTCCAGTTCGGCGACGACGGCGTTGACCCAATCGGCGGCCGGTTTGCCGTCCAGCGTCTCGCGGCTGTCGAGCAAGGTACCGCCAAACTCTTCCTGCTCGTCGGCGAGGATCACCCGGGCACCGCTGCGTGCGGCAGCCAGGGCGGCAGCCAGGCCGGCAGGGCCGGCGCCGACGATCAGCACGTCGCAGTGCTGGTTCATGTAGTCGTAGCTGTCCGGGTCGTTCTGCAGCGGCGCACGGCCCAGGCCCGCCGCCTTGCGGATGTACTTCTCGTAGGTCATCCAGAACGACTTGGGATACATGAAGGTCTTGTAGTAGAACCCGGGCGGCATCATGTTGCCGCCGACCTTGCCGATGATGCCCATCATGTCGTTGTTGACGTTCGGCCAGCCGTTGGTGCTGTTGGCCACCAGGCCGGCATACAGGGCCTGCTGGGTGGCGCGCACGTTGGGGATCTGGGTGGCTTCGCTGGAGCCGATCTGCAGGATCGCGTTCGGCTCTTCGGTGCCGGCGGCGATGATCCCGCGGGGGCGCGAGTACTTGAAGCTGCGCCCGACGATATCGACACCGTTGGCCAGCAGCGCGGCGGCCAAGGTGTCGCCGGCATAGCCCTGGTAGGTCTTGCCGTTGAAGCTGAAGTTCAGCACCTTGCTGCGGTCGATACGGCCGCCGCTGGCGAGGCGATAGGTCTGGCTCATACTTTTTCCCCTTGGCCCTTGGCGGTCGCTGGCGCGGTGCTCTGTTTCGAGGTGGCGGTGACCTGCGGCTTCTCGCCGATCTTGTAGGTTTCCAGGATTTCGTAGGTCACGGTATCGCGGGTGACGTTGAAGTACTGGCGGCAACCGGCGACGTGGTCCCACAGTTCGTGGTGGATGCCGCGCGGGTTGTCACGGAAGAACATGTAGGTGCCCCACTCCTCGTCGGAGCAGGCGTTCGGGTCCAGCGGGCGGGCGATGTGCGCCTGGCCCGACGCGTGGAATTCTTCCTCGGAGCGCAGCTCGCCGCAGTGGGGACAGAAGATTTGCAACATGACGGTTGTCTCCGGGTCAGTGGGCGACGGCAGCGGCGCCGTGTTCGTCGATCAACGCACCGTTGTAGAAACGGTCGATGGAGAAAGGCGCGGCCAGCGGGTGCATCTCGCCTTTGGCCAGGCTCGCGGCGAAGACGTTGCCCGAGCCCGGGGTGGCCTTGAAGCCGCCGGTGCCCCAGCCGCAGTTGAAGAACATGTTCTTCACCGGGGTCTTGGAGATGATCGGGCAGGCGTCCGGTGTGGTGTCGACGATGCCGCCCCACTGGCGGTTCATGCGCACGCGGGAGAGGATCGGGAACATCTCGACGATCGCCTGCAGGGTGTGCTCGATGATCGGGTAGGAGCCGCGCTGGCCGTAGCCGACCCAGCCGTCGATACCGGCGCCGATCACCAGGTCACCCTTGTCGGACTGGCTGATGTAGCCGTGCACGGCGTTGGACATGATCACGCTGTCGATGATCGGTTTGATCGGCTCGGATACCAGCGCCTGCAACGGGTGCGATTCCAGCGGCAGGCGAAAGCCCGCCAGCTTGGCCATGTGGCCGGAGTTGCCCGCGGTGACCACGCCGACGCGCTTGGCGCCAATGAAGCCCTTGTTGGTTTCGACGCCGATCACGGCGCCGTTCTCTTTACGGAAGCCGATCACCTCGGTCTGCTGGATCAGGTCCACGCCCAGGGCGTCGGCGGCACGGGCGAAGCCCCAGGCCACGGCGTCGTGACGGGCCACGCCGCCACGGCGTTGCACGGTGGCGCCGAGGATCGGGTAGCGGGTGTTCTTCGAGCAGTCGAGGTACGGGATCTCGGCCGCGACCTGCTCGGTGCGGATCAGCTCGCCGTCGACGCCATTGAGGCGGTTGGCGTTGACCCGGCGCTCGGAGTCACGGATGTCCTGCAGGGTGTGGCACAGGTTGTACACGCCGCGCTGGGAGAACATCACGTTGTAGTTGATGTCTTGCGAGAGCCCTTCCCACAGCTTCATGGCGTGTTCGTACAGGTGCGCCGACTCGTCCCAGAGGTAGTTGGAGCGCACGATGGTGGTGTTGCGGGCGGTGTTGCCGCCGCCCAGGTAGCCCTTCTCGACCACCGCCACGTTGGTGATGCCGTGTTCTTTCGCCAGGTAGTAGGCGGTGGCCAGGCCATGGCCGCCACCGCCGACGATGACCACGTCGTAGACCTTTTTCGGGGTCGGCGTGCGCCACATGCGCTGCCAGTTCTCGTGGTGGCTGAGGGAGTGCTTGAGGAGGCCGAAGCCTGAATAACGTTGCATGGTGTTCTGCTCCACTCAGCGGTAGACCGGGAAGTCGGCGCACAAGGCGGCGACGTTCTTGGCCACATCGGCCTCGACATCGGCATCACCCAGGTTGTCCAGCACATCGCAGATCCAGCCGGCCAGCGCCACGCACTGGGCGACCTTGAAGCCACGGGTGGTGACGGCCGGGGTGCCGATGCGCAGGCCCGAGGTGACGAACGGCGACTGCGGGTCGCTGGGCACGGCGTTCTTGTTGACGGTGATATGGGCGCGGCCAAGGGCGGCGTCGGCGTCCTTGCCGGTCAGGCCCTGGCGGATCAGGCTGACCAGGAACAGGTGGTTGTCGGTGCCGCCGGAGACCACGTCGTAGCCGCGCTCGATGAACACCTGGGCCATGGCCTGGGCGTTTTCGATGACCTGCTTCTGGTAGGCCTTGAAGCCAGGCTCCAGCGCCTCCTTGAAGCACACCGCCTTGGCGGCGATCACGTGCATCAACGGGCCGCCCTGGGCGCCGGGGAACACGGCGGCGTTGAGCTTTTTCTCGATTTCTTCGTTGCTCTTGGCCAGGATCAGGCCGCCACGCGGGCCACGCAGGGTCTTGTGGGTAGTGGTGGTGACCACGTCGGCGAAGGGGATCGGGTTCGGGTACAAGCCGGCGGCGACCAGGCCGGCGACGTGGGCCATGTCGACGAACAGCAGCGCGCCGACTTTATCGGCGATCTGACGGAAGCGTGGGAAATCGAGGGTCTTCGAGTAGGCCGAAAAGCCGGCGACGATCATCTTCGGTTTGTGCTCGACGGCCAGGCGCTCGACTTCGTCGTAGTCGATCAGCCCGGTGCTGGTGTCGATGCCGTACTGCACGGCGTTGTACAGCTTGCCCGAGGACGACACCTTGGCGCCGTGGGTCAGGTGGCCGCCGTGGGCCAGGCTCATGCCCAGGATGGTGTCGCCGGCCTGCAGCAGGGCGAGGTACACGGCACCGTTGGCCGAGGAGCCGGAGTGCGGCTGGACGTTGGCGTAGTCGGCGCCGAACAGCTGCTTGGCGCGCTCGATGGCCAGGGCCTCGACCTTGTCCACATGCTCGCAGCCGCCGTAGTAGCGCTTGCCCGGGTAGCCCTCGGCGTACTTGTTGGTCAGGCCGCTGCCCTGGGCCTGCATCACGCGCTTGCTGGTGTAGTTCTCCGAGGCGATCAGCTCGATGTGATCTTCCTGGCGCTGCTCCTCGGCATTCATCGCCGCCAGCAGTGCGTCGTCATAACCCTGGATCTGGTCTTGCTTGCTGAACATCGTGTATCTCCCGGCAGCGATCGTTTCTTGTCTGGTGAGGGTTTTCCCACCCTTTGCAGCGATGGTATGACCGGGCACGGCGGCACAGATGCCTGCGCGCGCCTTGCAATGGCGCGTTTACGACATTGGCCTGCGGACTCCGCGAATCCTCTGTAGGAGCGGCTTCAGCCGCGAAAGGGCTGCACGGCAGCCCCGACGATCCGCGCCTTGCCATGGATCCCCAGGGCCGCTTCGCGCCCCTTTCGCGGCTGAAGCCGCTCCTACATAGGCAACCGCTGAATCGATGGTTTAGAGTGCGTGCCTGCGTCGTACAAAAGGACAGGCGTCATGACCGACAACAATCAACAATTCGCCAGCGACAACTACTCCGGCATCTGCCCCGAAGCCTGGGCGGCCATGGAAAAGGCCAACCACGGCCACCAACGCGCCTACGGCGACGACCAGTGGACCGAACGCGCCTCGGAATACTTCCGCAAGCTGTTCGAGACCGACTGCGAGGTGTTCTTCGCCTTCAACGGCACCGCCGCCAACTCCCTGGCCCTGGCCTCGCTGTGCCAGAGCTACCACAGCGTGATCTGCTCCGAGACCGCCCACGTCGAGACCGACGAATGCGGCGCGCCGGAGTTCTTCTCCAACGGCTCCAAGCTGCTCACCGCCGCCAGCGTCAACGGCAAGCTCACGCCCGAATCGATCCGCGAAGTGGCGCTCAAGCGCCAGGACATCCACTACCCCAAGCCCCGCGTGGTGACCATCACCCAGGCCACCGAAGTGGGCACCGTGTATCGCCCTGAAGAGCTCAAGGCGATCAGCGCCACCTGCAAGGAGCTGGGCCTGAACCTGCACATGGACGGCGCGCGCTTCACCAACGCCTGTTCGTTCCTCGGCTGCTCGCCGGCCGAGCTGACCTGGAAGGCCGGGGTCGATGTGCTGTGCTTCGGCGGCACCAAGAACGGCATGGCGGTGGGCGAGGCGATCCTGTTCTTCAATCGCCAGCTGGCCGAGGACTTCGACTACCGCTGCAAGCAGGCCGGGCAACTGGCGTCGAAGATGCGCTTCCTGTCGGCGCCATGGGTCGGGCTGCTGGAAGACGGCGCCTGGCTGCGCCATGGCAAGCACGCCAACCACTGCGCGCAGCTGCTGGCGTCGTTGGTGAGTGACTTGCCGGGTGTGGAACTGATGTTCCCGGTAGAGGCCAACGGGGTGTTCCTGCAGATGCCGGAGCATGCGCTGGAAGTACTGCGCAACAAAGGTTGGCGGTTCTATACCTTCATAGGCAGTGGTGGGGCACGGTTCATGTGTTCGTGGGATACCCAGGAAGCCCGGGTGCGAGAACTGGCGGCGGATATCCGCGCCATCTTTGGTGCCTGATCCAATGCCGGGAGGGCTTTGCCCTCCTTTCGCGGCACAAGGCCGCTCCTACAGGGGATCGCAATACCTGTAGGAGCGGCCTTGTGCCGCGAAAGGGCCGCAACGCGGCCCCAGCGACCTAAAGCCTGAAACCGCCCATCTGCCGCGCCAGGTCATCGGCCAAGCCACGCAACGCCTGGCACTCCTCGCGACACCCCTGCACTTCGCTGGCCGTTTGCCGCGCCAGATCGGAAATCCCTTGCACGTTGCGGTTGATTTCCTCGGTTACCGCCGACTGCTCCTCGGTCGCCGTGGCCACCTGATGGTTCATGTCGCTGATGCGTTCGACCTGATCGGTGATCGCCCCCAGCGAGGTGCCCGTGCGCTGGCTGGACTCGACACCGCTGCCAGTCGCCTGCTGCCCCGCCTGCATCGACGCCACGGCAGTGCCCGCACCTTGCTTGAGACGGTGGATCATCTGCTGCACCTCGTCGGTGGACACCTGGGTGCGCCGCGCCAGGGTGCGCACCTCGTCGGCGACCACGGCGAAACCACGCCCCATCTCGCCCGCCCGAGCAGCCTCGATGGCAGCATTGAGCGCCAGCAGGTTGGTCTGTTCGGAAATGCTGCGGATCACCGCCAGTACCTCGTCGATCGAGGCGACCTCGTCGGCCAGTTGCGTGACCGCCTCGGCGGCACGGCCGATCTCGCCGGACATGCCTTCGATGCCATGGATCGAACGGCGCACCACCTCCCGCGCCTGCAACGCCTCGTCGCGTGCAGACTGCGAAGCTTGCGCGGCGGCGCCGGCATTCTGGGCGATGTCCTGCACGGTCAGGCCCATTTCATGAACGGCAGTGGCGACCATCTCGGTCATTTCCTGCTGCCGCCCGGAGCGATCAGCGGTGTTATCCACAACCTGGGTGACCTGCTCCACCGACAGGTGCAGGCGCTCGGTGGTGCGCAGCACTTCGCCGATCAGGCCACGCTGGCTGTCGAGGAAACGGTTGAAGCCCCGGGCCAGGTCGCCCAGTTCATCCTGGCGCGAGTCGTCAAGGCGATGGCTGAGGTCGCCCCCACCGCTGCCGATCTGCACCAACGCCGCAGTGACCTGGCGAATCGGTCGCACCAGCCCGCGCGCCAGCAGCACCACCAGCAACAACGACGCCAGGGCAACCGCGCCGCCGATCAGGCTGGTCAGCCAGACGGCGTGACGCATCTGGGCATAGATCTCGGCCTCTGGCACCTCGGCGACCAGGGTCCAGTTCAGGTCGCGCAGAGGTAGGCCCAATGCCAGATAACGCTCCCCGTCACGGTCGAAGCGGGTGGTGCGTAATCCAGCGGCGCCGCTCATCACCGCCTTGGCCGCCTCCGCGTCCAGCTGCTCGGCCAGCTGGCGCTTGCCGCTGAACTGCTGGTCGGGATGCACCTGGATCAGGCCATCGTTGCGCACCAGGAATACCTTGCCGTGCTCGCCGAAGCTGAAGTCATGGATCAGCTTCGACAGCTCGGTCATGCGCAGGCCCATGCCGGCCACGCCGACCAGCTGGCCAGCCTTTTCCACCCGGTAGTCGATGAACAGCGCCAGCTCACCCGTGGAACCATCGATGTCAATGTTGATCAGGCGCTCGGCGCCACTGTCGATGTAGCCGTAGAACCACTTGTCCTTGGGGTTGGCGCGGCTGAGGGTGCGGTCCAGGCCCTTCTCGTTGTAGTAGTGGCCGGTGCGGGTGGAGGCGAACAGGGTGGTGAAGGCCTTGTTGCGCTGCTTGGCGGCCTCGAGGTATTCGATGAAGCGTGGCAGCTCGGCGGGGTTTTCCCCGGCGGCCAGCCAGTCACGCAGCAGGGTGTTGCCGGCGATGTCCGCCGCCGCCACCAGCGGCTGGCCGAGCATACGTTCGATATCGTTGCGGATCGCCTCGACGCTGGCCGGCAGCGCCGTGTCGACCAGGTAGCGCTCGGTGAGGCGGTTGACCGCCACCGTGTAGATCGCCACCACCACCAGGATGCTCGCCAGCAGGGCGCCGCCCATGCTCGCGATCAGTTGCCACTGGATACTCCGCCGCCAGATGCGCATGCCAATCTTCCCCGCCAATTATTGTTTTTGGGGAAGTGTATACACTCAAGTATCCGATCAATCCACAGATATTGAACAATACAAATACCCCTGTAGGAGCCGGCTTGCCGGCGAACGCGTCGGTGACTTCACCGCATGGTTCGCCGGCAAGCCGGCTCCTACAGGGGGTTGCGCATTCTGTTGTTATTGGTCGCCGATGGTCCGGCTGATGGCGTCGACGGTGGCGTCGATCTGCGCCTGGGTGCGCTCGAGGGTGCGGTCGTGCTCGCGCTGCAGTTCGATCTGCTTGGAGCACAGGTTCAAGGCGGCCAGCACCAGCAGCTTGTCGCCGATCAGGGTCGGGAACTGGCGCTTGGTCTCGGCCAGGGCGACATTGAGCATGCGCACGGCCTGGTTCAGGGTGTCTTCCTGGCCCTCGGGGGCCTTCAGCGAATAGTCGTTGCCAAGGATCGACACGACATTGATCGGCTGTTCTGGCCGCCTCATGCGTTCACGACACCCGCGCTGGCGCGCTCGACCAGGGCCTGGATGCGGGCGGCGGTGGCGCCGTGCTTCTCTTCCTGCTCCATCAGCGACAACTGCAGGCTGTCGTTCTCTTCCTTGGCCTGGGCCAGTTCCTGGCTGAGGCTGGCATTCTGCTCGGCCAGTTGCGCGTTCTTGTGCATCAGGTCGCTGACCAGTTGCTCGAGTTGATTCAGGGAAGTTTCCAACATGCGTCTATCTCGGGTTGTTGCAAAGGGCGCACACGATAAGGAAAAACCTGCGCCCCCGCCATTAAATATCGGATTCAAAAGGTTTTTGCCTGGGGAGGTTGACCGGATATCGCCCCCCTTGTTCCAACCTGCGGCAACCGCTGGTCAGGAAGTTCGTTAGCGGCTTCACAGTTTCATCATCCGCCACTCAAGACTGGTCGGTCACGACCGATAGGCAGGTAGGTCTTTTTCCGTCGCATGGATCGCGGCCCCCTCACTGCCTTGGATACCGCCTCCATGTCCCTACGCAACATGAACATCGCCCCGCGCGCGCTGCTCGGGTTTTCGGTCATCGGCCTGCTGATGCTCGGCCTGGGTGTGTTCTCCCTGATCCAGATGGGCAACATCCGCCAGGCCGGCGTGACCATCGAAGAAGTCAGCGTACCCAGCATCAAGACCCTCGATGAGCTGACCGCGCTGAACCTGCGCCTGCGCACCCTCTCCTACCGCCTGCTGCTCAACCGCGAGCCGGCCACCCAGCAGGAGACGCTGCGCCTGCTGGACGAACGCAATGCCCAGATCGACAAGGCCCGCCGTGCCTACGAGCCGCTGGTCAGCGCCGCCGACGAACAGGCCGCCTACGACCAGTACAGCCAGTTGCTGAACCAGTACCGCCAGCTCGAGGCGCGCATGCGCACCCTGAGCCAGGCCGGCGACCTCGATGCCCTGCGCGACCTGCTCAACCGTGACCTGCTGGACAACTCCGAGCAGGTCAACAAAGTCATGGACACCCTGGTACGCATCAACACCGACCAGACCAGCGCCACCAACGAAGCCGCCGCCAGCCAGTACAGCGGCGCCTTCGGCCTGGTGATCAGCCTGCTGGTGGCCGCGACCGTGCTGACCCTGCTGTTCGCCTTCCTGCTCACCCGCAGCATCGTCAAGCCCATCGACGAAGCGCTGAAATCTGCCGAGCAGATCGCCGAGGGCGACCTGACCCACCACATCGACGCCGACGGCACCGACGAGGCCGCGCGCCTGTTGAAAGCCATGGCCAAGATGCAGGACAAGCTGCGCGACACCCTGCAGCTGATCGCCGGTTCCGCCACCCAGCTGGCCTCGGCCGCCGAAGAGCTCAACAGCGTCACCGACGAGAGCGCCCGTGGCCTGCAGCAGCAGAACAACGAGATCGAGCAGGCCGCCACCGCTGTCACCGAAATGACCAGCGCAGTCGAGGAAGTAGCGCGCAACGCGGTGAGCACCTCGGAAGCCTCCAGCGAAGCCAGCCGTTCGGCCGGTGATGGCCGCGACCTGGTGATGGAGACCGTGGGTGCCATCGAGCGCATGAGCGGCGATGTGCAGGCCACCGCCAAGCTGATCACCCACCTGGCCGAGCAATCGCGCGATATCGGCAAGGTGCTCGACGTGATCCGTGGCCTGGCCGACCAGACCAACCTGCTGGCGCTCAACGCCGCCATCGAAGCCGCCCGCGCCGGTGAAGCGGGCCGTGGCTTCGCCGTGGTCGCCGACGAAGTACGCGCCCTCGCGCATCGCACCCAGCAGTCCACCAGCGAGATCGAACGGATGATCGGCAGCATCCAGGGCGGCACCGAGCAGGCCGTGGACTCGATGCGCACCAGCACCGAGCGCGCCGAGTCGACCCTGAACATCGCCCGTGGCGCGGGCCTTGCGCTGGACACCATCGCCGGGGCGGTGGCGCAGATCAACGAGCGCAACCTGGTGATCGCCAGCGCCGCCGAGGAGCAGGCCCAAGTGGCCCGCGAGGTGGACCGCAACCTGGTGAACATCAACGACCTGTCGGTGCAGAGCGCCACCGGGGCGAACCAGACCAGCGCGGCAAGCGCTGAGCTGTCGCGCCTGGCGGTGGATCTCAGTGGCCTGGTGGCTCGCTTCCGTACTTGAAAAAGCTGGGGCCGCTTTGCGGCCCATCGCGGCACAAGGCCGCTCCTACAAGGAAACGCGTAACCCTGTAGGAGCGGCCTTGTGCCGCGATGGGCTGCGCAGCAGCCCCATGCACGCTCGGATCAGTACTCGATCCGCACATCCCCCTTCGGTACGCTGCAGCACGACAGGATGTAGCCTTCAGCCTCATCCTCCTCGGTGATCCCGCCGTTGTGCTCCATCTCCACCTCGCCACCCAGCTTGAGCACCTTGCAGGTGCCGCAGATGCCCATCCCACAGGCCTTGGGAATCATCAGCCCGACCTTGGCCGCCGCTGCGTGCACGGTCTCGCCCGGGGCCACGCGGATGCTCTTGTCGCTGCCGACGAACTCCACCAGGTTGAGGTCGGCCACATCCACTTCCGGCGCATCGGCGGCCTGCTCGGCGTGCTCGACCGCATCGGCCTTGGCCTCTGGCGGCGTCGCGCCGAACGATTCCTCGTGGTAGTTCTTCATGTCGAAACCGACGGCTTCGAGCATGCGCTTGACCGCGCTCATGTAGGGCGTCGGGCCGCAGCAGAAGATCGTGCGTTCGAGGTAGTCCGGGGCGATCAGCTCCATCAACCGCTGGTTCAGGTAGCCGCGATAACCCGCCCACGGCTCGCCCAGCCCATGCTTCTCGCAAATGATGTGCAGGCTGAAGTTGGGGATGCGCGAAGCCATCTGCTCCAGCTCGCGGTGGTAGATGATGTCCTTCGGTGAGCGGGCGCTGTGCACGAACACCATGTCGACATTGGCGTTGGTGTCGTAGAACCAGCGCGCCATGGACATCACCGGCGTGATGCCCACGCCACCGGAAAGATACAGGACCTTGGGCGCCGGGAAGTCGATGGCATTGAACAGCCCCACCGGCCCGTGCACCGGCAGTTCGGCGCCTTCGTGCATGGTGTCGTGGAGGAAGTTCGACACCAGCCCGCCCGGCACGCGCTTGACGGTGATGGAAAAGCTGTAGGGCACCGACGGCGAACTGGAGATGGTGTACGAGCGCATCACCGGCTTGCCTTCGATCTCCAGTTCAAGAGTGACGAACTGCCCGGGCTTGAAGAAGAACATGATCGGCTGGTCGGCCATGAAGCAGAAGGTGCGCACGTCCCAGGTCTCCTGGATGACCTTGACGCAGCGCACGATGTGGCGGCCATTGGCCCAGGTCTGGGTGGTGACCGGATTGAGGAAGGTATCGGACATGTTCATCTCCAGCAGCCGACTGTCGGCCTTTCTTATGGCTCCGATAATGCGCAAGCCTGGGGCTGTGTACATTCCCATCCGCGACATCGGCGTGCTTATCGCGACCAGCCCCGCGCTACAAGGGTTGGCGCGTCGGAATTCGATTCGGCCATGTCGCCCGTGGACATGGCCGTTTCCCGGCCCGAACGCACACTCCGGCAAAAGAACAGGTTGTTTATCCACAGCAGCCTTGCGGCATAAAAACAACGAAACGATTAGCCACCTTTCGCCGGCCGACCACGGCCCTGAGGACCACACGATGGACGTCACCGCAACCCTGAGCCTGGGCGATCCACTGGAACCTGCACGCAAGGCCACCGCCGAGATGCTGCAGACCCGCGAGCGCACCTACTCGCTGCCGCAACCGTTCTACAGCGACGAACGCCTGTTCCAGATCGACATGCAGGAGATCTTCCACAAGGAGTGGCTGATCGCCGGCCTGGTGTGCGAAATCCCGGCCAAGGGCAACTACATCACCCTGCAGATCGGCAAGAACCCGATCATCGTGGTGCGTGGCGCGGAAGGTAAGGTGCATGCCTTCCACAACGTCTGCCGCCACCGCGGTTCGCGCCTGTGCGTCAGTGAAAAGGGCAAGGTGGCCAAGCTGGTATGCCCGTACCACCAGTGGACCTACGAGCTCGACGGCCGCCTGCTGTTCGCCGGCACCGAGATGGGTGCCGACTTCGACATGAACCAGTACGGCCTCAAGCCTGTGAACGTGAAGGTGGCCGGTGGCTACATCTTCATCAGCCTGGCCGAGAACCCGCCGGCCATCGACGAGTTCCTGGCCACGCTCGACCACTACATGGAACCGTACGACATGGAGAACACCAAGGTGGCGGTGCAGACCACCTTGATGGAAAAGGCCAACTGGAAGCTGGTGCTGGAGAACAACCGCGAGTGCTACCACTGCAACGGCTCGCACCCTGAGCTGCTGAAGACGCTGCTGGAGTGGGACGACACCAACGACCCGCGCGCCAGCCAGGAATTCAAGGACCACGTGGCCGCCTCGGCCGCTGCCTGGGAAGCCGAGAAGATCCCGTACCTGCACAAGAGCCACGGCCTGCGTAACCGCATTGTGCGCATGCCGCTGCTCAAGGGCACCGTGTCCATGACCATGGACGGCAAGCAGGCCTGCCAGAAGCTGATGGGCCGCATCAAGAACCCGGACCTGGGCTCGATGCGCATCCTGCACCTGCCGCATTCGTGGAACCACTGCATGGGTGACCACATGATCGTGTTCACCGTGTGGCCGATCAGCGCGCAGGAGACCATGGTCACCACCAAGTGGCTGGTGCACAAGGATGCGGTGGAGGGGGTCGACTACAACCCCGAGGACATGCGCAAGGTCTGGGACGCGACCAACGACCAGGACCGCCGGTTGGCCGAGGAGAACCAGCGTGGGATCAACTCCACCGCCTATCAACCTGGGCCTTATTCGAAGACCTATGAGTTCGGCGTGGTGAATTTCATCGACTGGTACAGCCAGCGTTTGCTGAACAACCTTGGCGCCGAGCCTGCGTCCTACCTCAAGGAGATCAAGGCGCAATAATCTGCAAACACCCCCCATCCCGTAGGAGCCAGCTTGCTGGCGAACCTGGCGACCTCGTTCGCCAGCAAGCTGGCTCCTACGCAGTTTGCGCTGCTTGCGTTACATCCAGCCTCAATATCGCTCCGATCTCAGGTAGTCCGATACCTAGACTCTCCCCACAACAGAGGAGATCACGGATGAAAATCGCCCATTCCCATCGCTTGAGAACCGGCCGCTACTCCGAACCAGGCCGCCCATACATCATCACCAGCGTCGTACTCGGTCGAGAACCGCTGTTCTGCGACTTCCAACTCGCACGCCTGCTGATCGCTGAACTGCGCCACGCCCATGACCAGCAATGGGCACGCAGCCTCTGCTGGGTGGTTATGCCCGACCATTTTCACTGGTTGGTGGAACCACAAGCAGTCGACCTCTCCAACCTCATGCGCAAGGTCAAATCCAGGAGCACCCGCCTGATCAACGCAGCAGCCTCCCGCCAAGGCAGCCTCTGGCAAAAGAACTTCCACGATCACGCCCTGCGCCAGGACGAAGACATCCGCACTGCCGCGCGCTATATCGTTAGCAACCCCCTGCGGTCCGGGCTCGTGTGCAGCTTGCGCCACTATCCACACTGGGATGCCGTGTGGCTTTGATCAAAAAACACCCAAACCACCGCAGCCCACGCCCTTTAAGGTGTGCAGATACCCACCAACACTTTATCCACAGCGCGGCCAACAGCAATTGTGGAAACTCTGCAAAAAAATACAGACATGGAACTGGTTATTTTTTAATCAATTCCGTGTAAGCCAATGAATTCAATGGCTACAGAGTTATCCAAACAACTTGTCCACACGTTCGCCAACAGACTTTGTGAGCAAGTCGCTGCCTGTGCGAAAACCTGCTGTGGATAACACTGCAACCCTCTGAAAATATTGATTTCCAGGCACAACCAAGCCCCGTCGATCAATTTTTGATCAAAATTGTCAAAGCCAATGAAATCAACGCCTACAGCACATACCAAACATATTATCCACAGACCCGCCAACAGCCATTGTGGGCAATATTCACCCTCCACCCCACCGCGGAAATGAAAAAGCCACGAACGGGTCGTGGCTTTAACTGATCAAAAATTGATCATATCCCTGCAAGCCCCATGAATAAGGGCCTGCAGCAATACGCAAACACTTTATCCACAGAACCCCCAACAGATTCTGGGTACAACAGGTCAGCGCAGCACCCCCTCCTCCACCAGCAGCTTGAGGATGGCCTCAGCCCCCTCCTGCGGAGAAACATCCTTGAGCACCTTGCCACCCCCGCCACTGGCCTTGGCCGTGGCTGCCTTCATCCGGTCGGCGCCGCTCTTGGCCTTGATCACCTTGAGCCGTTTCGGCCGTGGGCGAGCGGGTTGCAGGGCATCCTCGCCCAGCACCGGGTCCTCCACCACCGCCACGTTGCGCGCCGCCAACACACCCCGGCGTGCCGGACCAAAAGCACTCTGGCGTGGCTTGGGCGCAGCGTTATCCACAGTCGCCAGCAACGGCAGCCGCACTTTCAAGCGACGCCGCTGACCCCGGGGCAAGGCCTGCAGCACCTGGGCGGTGCCATTCTCGATGGACTCCACCTCGGCCAGCCCGACCACCAGCGGCCAACCCAGCTTCTCGGCCAGCAGGAACGGCAGCATGCCCGAACCTTCCCCCGTCTCGGCCTGGCTGCCCGCCAGCACCAGTTGAGCACCGGCATCACGCAGGTAGTCGCCCAGCACGCCGAGCACATCGGCACCGGCCGGCTGCTCCAGGACATCCAGATGCTCAAGCCCCATACCCAGGTAAGCGCGCAGCGCCTCTTCACGCGGGTCACCGGCATGCACCACCTGCAAGTTATCCCCAGCCAGTTGCAAACCCAGTTCCACGGCACGGGCATCCTGCTCGGCGCGACGGGCGCGGCCAGAGCTGGGGTGGGCACCGATCGAGACCAGGCTGATGACTTTCGTACTCATGCTCGCTGCCCCTATGCCGCGTCGCGCTGGCCGCCGCTGCGGTAGTTATCCACAGCGTCGATCAAGGCTTGAAGAATGGCTGAGCTGTCGCCGATCACCGACAGGTCGGCCCGTTTGATCATGTCGCAACCCGGGTCCATGTTGATCGCCACCACCTTGTCGCAGGCGCCGATACCTTGCAGATGCTGGATAGCGCCGGAGATACCCACAGCCACGTAGACCCGCGCGGTGACCCAGGTTCCGGTGGCACCGACCTGGCGATTGCGCGGCATGAAGCCGTCGTCCACCGCCACCCGCGAGGCGCCTTCGGTGGCACCGAGCGCCGCCGTGGCCTTGTGGTACAGGTCCCAGTCCTTGACACCGTTGCCGCCAGAGACGATGAACTCGGCCTCGGCCATGGCGATGGCAGCCGGGTCCACGGCCACCGGGCCAAGGTCCTCGATGCGTGACAGGCTGCGCGCCACACCTGTGGACAACTCCACGGGCAGCGCTTCGTGGCGGGTTTCGCTGACCGGTTCGGCGCATTCGGCGGCGCCCAGGATCAACCGTGGCAGATCGCGTTGAATATCGTGCTGGCCGGCCCCGGCACGGCCAATGCACTGGCCATCCTTGACCTGCCACACCCGCGTCGCCGGGCGCTCGCCCAAGGCAGCGGCGAAACGCCGGCCCAGTTCGCCGCCACCGCTGCGGCTGTCGGGCAGCAACCAGTGGCGCGGGGACAATTGGTTATCCACAGCGCGCAGCCCCTGCACCAGTTGCTCCGGTGCATAACCCTCGAACGCCTCGCCCTCGATAACCAGCAAGCGGTCGACACCGGCTGTGGAAAAGTTGTTTTCCTTGTGTTCGCCAAAGACGATGGCCAGCACCGCGCCGCCGCTACCGGCCAGGCTATGGGCCAGGCCGAGCAGGTCGCGGTCATGGCTGCCCAGGCGGCCACCGACCATATCGGGCACCACGGCAATGTAGAAGGCAGGCTCCGCCACCTGGTGCAGCGGCAACTGCACTTCGGCGGCGGCCGTACGCCGCCCGCCCACGCTGGTGCCCTGCTGGGCGCCGCTGCGGTCGATACGCTTGAGGCCGCTGGGGCCGATGAAGCCGGTGGCGATCGCGTGCGGGTTCTTGCGGATGACGCCATTGGGGCCCATCCAGCTTGTCTGTTGCGTCTGCATCGCCGCATGCAGAGGGTGCAGGCGGTTACGGGCGATCCACTCGGCGCGTGGGTCGCGGCGGATGATGTCGCTCATCAATGCACCTCCGCAGGTTCACGTTTGGCGGCTTGCGACTTGGCGGTTGCAGGCGCTTCTTCTTCGATCAGCACGTCGGCCACCAACTCGGCAATGTCCTTGATTTGTGGGCGCGGCTCGACCACGCCTTCGAGCATTGCCGTGCACTGTGGACAACCCACCGCCACCAGCTCGGCCTGGGTCTCGCGGATATCGTCCATGCGCATGTCGGGAATGCGCTGCTTGCCGGGGATATCGGTGATCGGCGCACCGCCGCCGCCGCCGCAGCAACGAGAACGGAAGCCCGAACGTTGCATCTCGCGCACTTCGATGCCCAATGCCCTGAGCACGTCGCGCGGGGCTTCGTACTCGCCGTTGTAGCGACCCAGGTAGCACGGGTCGTGGTAAGTGACGCTGCCACCTTTATGCTGGCCGAGGTTGAGCTTGTTCGCGGCGATCAGTTCGGCGATGTAGGTGCTGTGGTGCTGCACCTGGTACTCGCCGCCCAGCGCGCCGTACTCGTTCTTCAGCACATGGAAGCTGTGCGGGTCGCAGGTGACGATGCGCTGGAACTGGTACTTGGCCAGGGTCTGGATATTGCGTTTGGCCAGTTGCTGGAAGGTCGCCTCGTCACCCAGACGCCGGGCCACGTCGCCGCTGTCGCGCTCTTCCAGGCCGAGCACCGCAAAGTCCAAGCCCGAGGCCTTGAGCACTTTGACGAACGCGCGCAGGGTGCGTTGGTTGCGCATGTCGAAGGCACCGTCGCCGACCCAGAACAGCACGTCGGTACGCTTCACCTCGGACAACAGTTTCAGGTTGAGGTCGGCTGCCCAGTTCATCCTTCCGCCCGGAGCAAAGCCGCCGGGGTTGTCGGTGGCGATCAGGTTGTCCAGCACCTCGGCGCCCTTGTTCGGGGTAGCGCCCTTCTCCAGGGTCAGGTGGCGGCGCATGTCGACGATGGCGTCGACGTGCTCGATCATCATCGGGCACTCCTCCACGCAAGCACGGCAGGTGGTGCACGACCAGAGCGTCTCGGCGTCGACCAGGCCATTGACGATCGGCTGGTGCGGGTGGCCGCCATGCTCACCGACCGGCTTGCCCGGATAAGGGCTGCCAGCGAACTGCGCATCGGTGCCACCGGCCAGGCCGATGACCATGTCCTGGATGAGCTTCTTGGGGTTCAACGGCTGGCCGGCGGCGAACGCCGGGCACATGGCCTCGCACTTGCCGCACTGCACACAGGCGTCGAAACCAAGCAGCTGGTTCCAGGTGAAATCGACCGGTTTTTCCACGCCCAGTGGTGCGTTCGGGTCTTCCAGGTCCAGCGGCTTGAGGCCGGTGGACCGCCCACCGCCGAAGCGCTCGGCACGGCGGTGCCAGGCCAGGTGCAGGGCGCCGGCGAAGGCGTGCTTCATCGGGCCGCCCCAGGTCATGCCGAAGAACAGCTCGGACACACCCCAGAGCACACCAATGCCCAACACAACGACGAGTACCCAGCCACCCGTACCCTCCGGCAGGATGCCGGCCACCGGCAGCGTGGCGATGAAGAAACTCGCCGCGAACATCAGCAGGCTCTTGGGCAGGCGCATCCAAGGGCCCTTTGACAGGCGCGACGGCGGGTTCAGGCGGCGTTTGAAGACAAAGATCGCACCGGTGAACATGATCACCGTGGCCACCAGCAAGGCGTAGCCAAGGATCTTGCTGTGCAAGCCGAAGCCATGCACCAGGATCGCCAGCGCGGCCGACAGTACAAAACCACCGGCCGTGGCCACATGGGTCTTGGACATGTACTTGTCGCGCTCGACCACATGGTGAAGGTCCACCAGGTAGCGCCGCGGCATGGCCAGCAGGCCGCCGATCAGGTCGACCTTGCTCGGCCGCCCGCGCCGCCACATGCGCACCCGGCGCAGGGCACCGAGCACCGCCAGGCCGAGGGCGGCGAATAGCAGGATGGGTAGAAGGGTGTTCAACATGGGAGGCTCCCACAACAGCTGGATTCTTGCGCCGCTCCCAAGAGCGGCGCGGAGCCCTGTAGGAGCGGATTCATCCGCGATAGCGTCGGCAGCGACAACACATCCGCCTGTGCCGGCCTCATCGCGAATGAATCCGCTCCTACAGGGGGGGCCAGATCAGAAGTCCTTGCACAGGCGCAAGGCGTCGTAGATCGCCGCGTGCACGTTGCGCTGGGCCACGCAGTCGCCGATGCGGTACAGCAGGTAGCCTTCGCCCGGCTGGCCGAGGATCGGCTGCGGCTTGATGGCGAACAGCGCCTCCACGTCGATCTGGCCCTTGTTGCGCGAACCGTCCTTCAGCGCGTAGTACAGCTGTTCGTCAGGACGCACGCCGTTCTCCACCACCACCTGGTCGACCACGCGCTCTTCCTTCGCGCCGGTGTACTCGTTCTCCAGCACCGCTACCAGCTTGTCGCCTTCGCGGTAGACCTTTTCCAGCATCATGTCGCCGGTCATGATCACTTCTTTCGGGTACATGCTGCGGTAGTAGGTCGGGAAGGTCGTGCCGCCCATGGCCACGCCCGGCTTGATGTCGTCGGTGACGATCTCGACCTGGCTGCCCTTGTCGGCGATGAAGTCAGCCACCGACATGCCGGTGAATTCGCAGATGGTGTCGTACACCAGCACGTTCTTGCCCGGCGCGACCTTGCCGTCGAGCACATCCCAGCTGCTGACCACCAGCCCTTCGGCGGCACCCCAGTGCTCGTTCTGCTCGAGGAACGAATGCCCGCCCACGGCCAGCACGATGATGTCCGGGCGCAGGTCCTGGATGGTCGCCACGTCAGCGGCGGTGCCCAGGCGCAGGTCGATCTTCAGGCGGGCGAACTCCAGCTGGTACCAGCGGGTGATGCCGGCGATCTGGTCGCGCTGCGGCGCCTTGGCGGCGATGGTGATCTGCCCGCCGATCTGCTCTTTCTTCTCGAACACGGTGACGTCGTGGCCACGCTCGGCGGCAACGCGAGCCGCCTCCATGCCGGCCGGGCCGGCGCCAACCACCACCACCTTGCGTTTCGGCCCGGTGGATTTCTCGATGATATGTGGCACGCCCATGTATTCACGGGAAGTCGCGGCGTTCTGGATGCACAGCACGTCGAGGCCCTGGTACTGGCGGTCGATGCAGTAGTTGGCGCCCACGCACTGCTTGATCTGGTCGACCTGGCCCATCTTGATCTTGGCGATCAGGTGCGGGTCGGCGATGTGCGCGCGGGTCATGCCGACCATGTCGACGTAGCCGCCCTCCAGAATACGCGTGGCCTGGTTCGGGTCCTTGATGTTCTGCGCATGCAGCACCGGGACCTTGACCACTTCCTTGATGCCGGCCGCCAGGTGCAGGAACGGCTCCGGCGGGTAGCTCATGTTGGGGATGACGTTGGCCAGGGTGTTGTGGGTGTCGCAGCCCGAGCCGACCACGCCGATGAAATCGAGCATGCCGGTGGCATCGTAGTAGGCGGCGATCTGCTTCATGTCCTCGTGGCTCAGGCCATCAGGGTGGAACTCGTCGCCACAGATGCGCATGCCCACGCAGAAGTCGTCACCGACCTCCTTGCGCACCGCCTTGAGCACTTCCAGGCCGAACTTCATGCGGCCTTCGAAGGTGCCACCCCATTCGTCGGTGCGCTTGTTGACCCGCGGGCTCCAGAACTGGTCGATCATGTGCTGGTGCACGGCCGACAGCTCGACACCGTCCAGGCCGCCTTCCTTCGCCCGGCGCGCGGCTTGCGCGTAGTTGCCGATCACCCGCCAGATCTCTTCCGGCTCGATGGTCTTGCAGGTGGCGCGGTGCACGGGTTCACGGATGCCCGATGGCGACATCAGGGTCGGCCAGTTGAAGCCGTCCCAGCGCGAGCGACGGCCCATGTGGGTAATCTGGATCATGATCTTGGCGCCATGCTTGTGCATGGCGTCGGCGAGGTTCTGGAAGTGCGGGATGATGCGGTCGGTGGACAGGTTGACCGACGACCACCACTCCTGCGGGCTGTCGATGGCCACCACCGACGAGCCGCCGCAGATCGCCAGGCCGATGCCGCCCTTGGCCTTCTCTTCGTAGTACTTCACGTAGCGGTCGGTGGTCATGCCGCCGTCAGTGGCGTAGACCTCGGCGTGCGCGGTGCTGAGCACGCGGTTGCGGATGGTCAGTTTGCCGATCTGGATCGGCTGGAACATTGCTTCGAATGCCATGACGCAGTCTCCGGCTTACAACGGCTTCGTAACGAACAGGCCATCTTCGTGGCCTTCTTCCGACCCGCCGTAGACCTGTTCGGCCACGGTGCGGATCGAGCTGCCGCGGGCAGCGAGAATCTGGTCCATGGCCCCGGCGAACCAGCCGGTGAACATGTAGTCGACCTTGCGGCCGCACTTGCCATAGACGTACACGAATGCGGAGTGCTTGAGCTTGACGCTGCAGGTACCTTTGTCCAGGTCGATGTCCTGGATCTGGAACAGGCCCCAGCCACGCTGCGACAGGCGTTTCATGTAGTGCTCGAACACCGCCACGCCTTCCAGGCCATGGCACTCGGCTTCTTTCTCGCACCAGTGCCAGGCGGACTTGTAGCCGGCCTTGTAGAGAATCTCGGCGTACTTCTCGGCGCCCAGCACTTCCTCGATGCCCATGTGGTTGTTGACGAAGAAATGCCGTGGCACGTACAGCATCGGCAGGGCATCACTGGTCCAGACACCGGTCTCGCTGTCGACTTCGATTGGCAATTGCGGGGCGATCTTGGCCATGGAAACTCAACTCCATAAAATTTTTTATTTGGATGCCCTGGTGTTGCTGGCAGGGGCTTTCAGGCTTGGAGAGCGGCTTACTCGCCCCAGACGTCTTTCAAGACGTTGACCCAGTTTTCGCCCATGATCTTGCGCACTACGCGTTCGGAGTGGCCGCGCTTGAGCAGGGTCTCGGTCAGGTTGGGGAACTCGCCGACGGTACGGATACCCAGCGGGTTGATGATCTTGCCGAAGTTGGTCAGGCGCCGGGCGTAGCCCTTGTCGTGGGTCAGGTACTCGAAGAAGTCCTGGCCGTGGCCCTGGGTGAAGTCGGTGCCGATACCGATGGCATCCTCGCCGACGATGTTCATGGTGTACTCGATGGCTTCGGCGTAGTCATCGATGGTCGAGTCGATGCCCTTGGCCAGGAACGGCGCGAACATGGTCACGCCGACGAAGCCGCCGTGGTCGGCGATGAACTTCAGCTCTGCATCGGACTTGTTGCGCGGGTGTTCCTTGAGCCCGGAAGGCAGGCAGTGGGAATAGCAGACTGGCTTCTTCGATTCGAGGATGACTTCTTCGGAAGTCTTGGAGCCGACGTGCGAGAGGTCGCACATGATGCCCACGCGGTTCATCTCGGCGACGATCTCGCGGCCAAAGCCCGACAGGCCGCCGTCACGCTCGTAGCAACCGGTGCCCACCAGGTTCTGGGTGTTGTAGCACATCTGCACGATGCCCACGCCGAGCTGTTTGAACACGTCGACATAGGCAATCTGGTCTTCGAACGCATGGGCGTTCTGGAAGCCGAAGAGGATGCCGGTCTTGCCCAGCTCCTTGGCCTTGCGGATGTCGGCGGTGGTGCGCACCGGCATCACCAGGTCGCTGTTCTCGCGGATCAGTTTCTGGCTGGATGCGATGTTGTCGACGGTGGCCTTGAAGCCCTCCCACACCGACACCGTGCAGTTGGCCGCGGTCAGCCCGCCCTTGCGCATGTCCTCGAACAACTCGCGGTTCCATTTGGCAATGATCAGGCCGTCGATGACGATGCTGTCGGCGTGAAGTTCGGCTGGGCTCATCAGGCTGTCCCCTTTTATCGAGTGTGACCGCGCCGAATCCTGTGCCGGCGCTTTGGGGCCAGCATATGCCTGCGGCTGGATGCGCCCCGATGCAAAAACGACAGGGGGTTTGCCGAAAGCGTCAATGGCTGCCCCGGCGCGCTCTGGCGCGGCCTTCGCAGATGAG
Source organism: Pseudomonas sp. MWU13-3659 (assembly GCF_023757525.1). Lineage (NCBI taxonomy): Bacteria > Pseudomonadati > Pseudomonadota > Gammaproteobacteria > Pseudomonadales > Pseudomonadaceae > Pseudomonas > Pseudomonas sp. MWU13-3659. Next base: position 490,624 of record NZ_JAMSHW010000001.1, read on the forward strand.
AGCGAGTCTCGACAACCGTGATTTGTAAGGCTTTGATGAACTTTTTGTCAGGGAGCTATCGCCGCTGCCGCCGGCTGAGCGAGAATCCTGCGATTCGTCAGCCTGATCGGGAGAAAACGGATGAAATCAATGGCATGGCTGGTTCTGCTGGCTGTCGCGTGCGGCGCTCAGGCCGCCGAGGAAGAAAGCACGCCCTGCGACAATGTCGAGAGCGACCAGCAAGGCTACGCGTGCGCCGCCTACAACAAGCAGACCGCCGAGCGGGAGCTGAAGTCGGCCTACGACGACCTGATCCAGCGCATTCGCGACCAGTATGCGGACGAGAGCGACAAGGCGACGGCCTTGAGTACGAAGATGGAGGCGGCGGAAAAACTCTGGGCCCAGTTGCGCGACGCCGACTGCAAGGTCGAGACCTATGCCGAGAAACCCGGCAGCAAGGCCTTCGAGGCGGCATGGAATACCTGCGTGGCGCAGCGTAGCGATGAGCGTTCGGAGTATCTGCAGTCGATCGGCCAGCAGTAACAGCGCATTCGTGGCCTGGTACTGATTTTCGCCGGCAAGGCCGGCTTCTACAGGTACAACGCAGGCCTCAAGCTCAGCGCTTTTCCTGTAGGAGCCGGCTTTGCCGGCGAACGGGCCAGTACACGCAACACTAGGCACCGTTTTCTGTTCCTGCCTGAGGGCTGGTCACTTGCCGGCAAGCTTCAAATCAAGGTTATGGGTCTTGTCGAAGTGCCCATCCATGCTCACCTCGTCGATACTCAACCGCCCGGCGTTCCAGTCGAACGTCAAGCGCAGGTAAGTACCTGCATTCAGCGCACCGCTCTTGAAGTTGGGCACGCTGCCGAAACCGCGGTGGTACTCACCTAAACTCCAATGCCTATGGCCGGAGAAGACCGCAACCACACCGTGGCGCTCCAGCATTTGAGCGAACTCGAAGTCGCGTTTGCTGGCGTCATCCCAATCCTCCGAGGTGTGCATGTTAACGATCACCACCTCACCAAGCGCCGTTGCTTCCTCCAGCTGTCTCTCCAGCCAACCCAGCGACTGGGTAATCGAGAAGTGGCGTTTGGGCTTCAGGGTTATACCGCCGCCCGTGCTCCATTGCTGGTTGTAGGTCGGCTCATTGTTCAATTGGATAATGCGTACACGCCCCACCGTCACCGAGTAGGACAACGAGCCTTTGTGTGTGCTTTCGAGGTAGCGATGGTCGAAGGCATTGACTGGCTCCATGGCCTTGACCCAGGCGATATGGTCGCATACGGCATCACGTGCACAGCCGTTATTGGCGCAGTCGTCGACATTGTTCTTGTAGTCGTGGTTGCCCAGCCCCGGCAGCATCAGCGGCCCACCCACGCCGGCCGCCATCTTGCGGAACATCTTCTGCACCGCCTCACGCTCGCCGCCATGACCGTATTCGGTGATATCGCCATTGATCACCACCGGCACATGGTAGGGTTCGTCGCGCTCCCGGGCGATGGCCTCGTAGACCGGCGCGGTCTTGTGCCAACCGGCCGAATCGATTTCCTCCTGATACTCGTCGAAACGCTGGCTCATGTAACGGAAGCCTTGCGGATCAGAAGCGATGATCATCTTCTGCTTGCCATCGGGGTAGTCGACCAGGCGGTTCCAGCCCGACTGGTAATAGTCCCGATAGAGATCGGTGGAGGTGCTTTCACAGCCTTCCACCTCGGCATGGGCCATCCAGGGAACAAGTAGGGTAGAGAGGAGCAGCATTGTGCCAGTCATCAGATTTGTAGGCGACATCATGGCAATCCTTGTGTGATTGATAGATTACCCACGCTATCGATGTATCGGCCTCACAATAATCTGGAAGCAAGTCCTACTGATTCGCAATGAAACGCTCGACGCGGGTGGATGCCTGACGGTCTTGCCGCGGGCAACACTCGAACCGCGTCCTGTAGCAACGGGTGAAATACGAAGCTGACTCGAACCCGCAGGCCACCCCAACCTCCAGCACGCTCATGTCGGTCTGGCGCAACAACTGCCGGGCCTTGTCCAGCCGCAGCCGCAGGTAAAAGCCACTGGGCGTGTCGTCCAGGTGCAGGCGAAACAACCGCTCCAACTGGCGCCGGGTGACCTGTACCGCGTCAGCCAGCACCTGGGTGTTCAGCGGCAGCTCGGTGTTGCGCTCCATCTCGCCGATCACCTTGACCAGTTTCTTGTTGCGCAGCCCGTAGCGCGTGGCGATCTGCATGCGCTGATGGTCCTGGCGCGGACGGATGCGCCCGAGCACGAACTGCTCCGACACCTGCACCGCCAGCTCGCTGCCATGGGCCTGGGCGATGAGGTCGAGCATCAGGTCGATGGAGGCGGTGCCACCCGCGCAGGTAATGCGCCGACGGTCGATCTCGAACAGCTCCTGGGTAGCCTGCAAGCGTGGATAACGCTCCTTGAACGCCTCCAGCGCCTCCCAGTGCAAGGTGGCGCGATGGCCGTCGAGCAGGCCGGCTTCGGCGAGCACCATGGCACCGGTATCGATACCGCCCAGCACCACGCCTTCATGATCGAAACGGCGCAACTGCTGCTGTAGCACCGGCCCATGGCAGGCCAGCGGCTCGAAGCCGGCGACTACCAGCAACAGCCGGGCATGCTCGCCCTCGCCCAGCACGCCATCGGCATTCACCGACATGCCATTGCTCGCTTGCACCGCGCCGCCATCCAGGCTGAGCACGCGCCAGCGATACAGCGGGCCACGGAAGCGATTGGCCACCCGCAGCGGCTCGATGGCGCTGATGAAGCCCATGGCCGAAAAGCCCGGCAGCAGCAGGAAATCGATGGTTTCGGGCATTGCTCGCTCCACAGTGAAAGTGGTCGCCTCCGTGCAAGTCTTGGTCGCCAGGGTGCGATTTTCCACCCCGCTGCCAGCGTAGCTTGTTCACACGGCCCGCAGAGGCCGGCACCCATAAAAAACGCACTGCCGATGGAGAGCCACCATGCAACGCTTTATCCGCCGCAGCCTGTTGTCCCTCGCACTCAGCACCACCCTCGCAACCCCCCTGTTCGCCGCCGAGCCCGCCGCCTGCAAGGACGTGCGCCTGGGCGTGGTCAACTGGACCGACGTGATCGCCACCAGCGCCATGGCCCAGGTGCTGCTCGACGGCCTGGGCTACCAGACCAAGCAGACCAGCGCCTCGCAGCAGATCATCTTCGCCGGCATTCGCGACAAGCGCCTGGACATGTTCCTCGGGTACTGGAACCCGATCATGACCCAGACCATCACCCCGTTCATCCAGGCCAACCAGGTCAAGGTGCTCGACAAGCCCAGCCTGGAAGACGCCCGCGCCACCCTCGCCGTGCCCAAGTACCTCGCCGACAAGGGCCTGAAGAGCTTCGCCGACATCCACAAGTTCGAGAAGGAGCTCGGCGGCAAGCTCTACGGCATCGAGCCGGGTTCGGGCGCCAACACCCAGATCAAGGCGATGATCGCCAAGAACCAGTTCGGCCTGGGCAAGTTCCAGCTGGTCGAGTCGAGCGAGGCCGGCATGCTCGCCGCGGTGGACCGCGCGGTGCGGCGCAAGGAGGCGGTGGTGTTCTTCGGCTGGGCGCCGCACCCGATGAACGTGAACATCGACATGGTCTACCTCGGCGACAGCCAGGACGCCCTCGGCCCGGACGAGGGCCGCGCCACGGTGTGGACGGTGACCGCGCCGGACTATGCCGAACGTTGCCCCAATGCCAGTCGCCTGCTGGCCAACCTGAGCTTCAGCGCCGAGGACGAGAGCCGGATGATGCAGCCGCTGCTCGACCACAAGGATGCGCTGGAGTCCGCCCGCCAGTGGCTCAAGGACCACCCCGAGGACAAGGCCCGCTGGCTTGAAGGGGTAACGACCTTTGACGGCAAGCCGGCCGCGGACAACCTCAAGCTCACCGCCAACTGACAGATCGCATCGCGGATGAATCCGCTCCTACAGCACGCCTTCTGTAGGAGCGGATTCATCCGCGAAAAGCTCACAAACGATTCCAGAAGGAACCCCCATGAACCACGACGTCATCATCACCTGCGCCCTCACCGGCGCCGGCGACACGGTCGCCAAGAGCCACCTGGTCCCGGTCACCCCGAAACAGATCGCCGAATCCGCCGTCGAGGCCGCCAAGGCCGGCGCCACCGTGGTCCACTGCCACGTCCGTGATCCGCAGACCGGCCGCTTCAGCCGCGACGTGAACCTCTACCGCGAAGTGATGGAGCGCATCCGCGAAGCCGACGTGGACATCATCGTCAACCTCACCGCCGGTATGGGCGGCGACCTGGAGATCGGCCCGGGCGAGTCGCCGATGGAGTTCGGCCCAGGCACCGACCTGATCGGCCCGCTGGAGCGCCTGGCCCACGTAGAGGCGTTGCTGCCGGAAATCTGCACCCTCGACTGCGGCACGCTCAACTTCGGCGACGGCAACGCCATCTACGTCTCCACCCCCGCCCAGTTGCGCGCCGGTGCCAAGCGCATTACCGAACTCGGTGTGAAGGCCGAGCTGGAAATCTTCGACACCGGCCACCTGTGGTTCGCCAAGCAGATGATCAAGGAAGGCCTGCTGGACGACCCGTTGTTCCAGCTGTGCCTGGGCATCCCCTGGGGCGCGCCGGCTGACACCACCACCATGAAGGCCATGGTCGACAACCTGCCCGCCGATGTGACCTGGGCCGGCTTCGGCATCGGCCGCATGCAGATGCCCATGGCTGCACAGGCGGTGCTGCTCGGCGGCAACGTGCGGGTGGGGCTGGAAGACAACCTCTACCTGGACCGCGGCGTGCTGGCCAGCAACGGCCAGCTGGTCGAGCGGGCAGCGGAAATCATCACCCGCATGGGCGCCCGCGTGCTCACCCCGGCCGAAGGCCGGGAAAAGATGAACCTCAAGCGCCGCTAACCCCTGTAGGAGCCGGCTTCGCCGGCGAACACCGGCAAAGCCGGTGCCAGCCACCGCCCAATCAGATTCCCTGGAGCTCGACATGCCTTTCATCACCGACATCAAGACCTTCGCCGCCCTCGGTAGCGGCGTGATCGGCAGCGGCTGGGTCGCTCGCGCCCTGGCCCACGGCCTGGACGTGATCGCCTGGGACCCGGCGCCCGGCGCCGAAGCGGCCCTGCGCAAACGCATCGCCAACGCCTGGCCAGCCTTGCAGAAACAGGGCTTGGCCCCCGGCGCCGCGCAAGACCGCCTGACCTTCGTCACCACCATTGAAGAGTGCGTGCGCGACGCCGACTTCATCCAGGAAAGCGCACCCGAACGCCTGGACCTCAAGCTCGACCTGCACGCCAAGATCAGCGCCGCCGCCAAGCCAAACGCAATCATCGGCTCCAGCACCTCGGGCCTGCTGCCCAGCGAGTTCTACGAGTCGGCCACCCACCCCGAACGCTGCGTGGTCGGGCACCCGTTCAACCCGGTGTACCTGCTGCCACTGGTGGAAATCGTCGGCGGCAGGAATACCAGCCCCGACGCCATCGAAGCGGCGAAGGCCATCTACACCACGCTGGGCATGCGCCCGCTGCACGTGCGCAAGGAAGTCCCAGGTTTCATCGCCGACCGCCTGCTCGAAGCGCTCTGGCGCGAGGCTTTGCACCTGGTCAACGACGGGGTGGCCAGCACCGGCGAGATCGACGACGCGATCCGCTTCGGCGCGGGCCTGCGCTGGTCGTTCATGGGCACCTTCCTCACCTACACCCTTGCCGGTGGCGACGCCGGCATGCGCCACTTCATGGCCCAGTTCGGCCCGGCGCTGAAGCTGCCCTGGACCTACCTGCCGGCGCCAGAGCTGACCGACAAGCTGATCGACGATGTCGTGGAAGGTACTTCGGAGCAACTGGGCGAACGTAGCATCGCCGCCCTGGAGCGCTATCGAGATGACACCCTGCTGGCAGTGCTGGAAGCGGTGCGCAGCAGCAAGGCCAGCCACGGCATGGCCTTCGGCGATTGAGGAGAACCCGATGCCCGCACTGATCACCTACCGAACCCCCGTCCAGGAGGACTGGGTGGATTACAACGGGCATTTGCGCGATGCCTACTACCTGCTGATCTTCAGCTACGCCACCGATGCGCTGATGGAACGCATCGGCCTGGATGCCGACGCCCGTGGGCAGACGGGGCATTCGTTGTTCACCCTGGAGGCGCACATCAACTACCTGCACGAGGTGAAGCTCGGCAGCGAGGTGTGGGTGCAGACGCAGATCATCGGTTTCGACAGGAAGCGCCTGCACCTGTACCACAGCCTGCACCGGGCAGGGTTCGACGAGGCGCTGGCGGCCAGTGAGCAGATGCTGCTGCATGTGGACCTGGCAGGGCCGAAGTCGGCGCCGTTCGGGGAGCGTAGTATCGCCTTGTTGCAAGGACTGATGAATGAGCAGCGTGATCTGCAGGCACCACGGTTTGTCGGGCGTGTACTGGGGCTATCTGCTGGCTGACAGATCCTGGGGGCGCTTTGCGCCCCATTCGCGGCACAAGGCCGCTCCTACAGACGGATTGCGTAACCTCTGTAGGAGCGGCCTTGTGCCGCGAAAGGGCTGCGCAGCAGCCCCACCGCGCTCAAAAAAACAACCCCGGAAAGCCGTGAGCATCCGGGGCCAAGAGCGAGCAACATCCACTGTGCATGAAGTGAAGGTGACCAAACCTCCGGTGCCGTGAATGACTTCAGTGTGCGGCCATCCTTCCCCGGCGATTTAGCCGTAAACGACCTGTTCTTAGCCAAAGCGGCCATCGCGGCAATCTATCCTTGCCGCCCTGGCGTGAGGGACACAGAATCGATCGCAAACAACAGCGGCAAAGGACAACAGTCATGATGCATGCAGACTTGATCGACCAGGACGACCTGCTGGGCCAGTTGCGCTCGCGCGGTTTCGATATTCCGGCCGGCGCCAGCGCCGAGCAGGCCTGCGAGGTGGTGATACGCGGGCTGACCGAGCCCAATGCCCGTGCCCTGAAGGGAATGGTGGAGCAGATGTACACTGGCAGCGCGACCATCCTCCCGGCCGTGCGCCAGGCCATCGACAAGCAGTTGCTGCCGGCGTTGGCGCAGTTCAACAGGCGCGCCTGACCTTTACGGCCCATTCGCCGGCAAGCCGGCTCCTACGGGTAACCAACCTGTAGGAGCCGGCCTTGCCGGCGAATGCGGTATCAGAGCCTCACGCTGGCAAAAGTCGACTCGTTGCGCGCCTGGCTCAGCGCCGCCATCGGCCCGCTGTGCGGCGACAGGGCCATGGCCTGCGGGATCGGCATCATCGCCACCTGCTGCGTGGTGTTCGAACCCACGCGCTCGTCACGCGGCGGAATACCGAAGTACTCGCGGTAGCACTTGGAGAAGTGCGGCGTGGAAACAAAACCACACACCGACGCCACCTCGATGATCGACATGGGCGTCTGCTTGAGCAGCTGCCGCGCCCGGATCAGGCGCAGCTTGAGGTAGTAGCGCGACGGCGAGCAGTGCAGGTACTTCTGGAACAGGCGCTCGAGCTGGCGCCGCGACACCGCCACGTACACCGCCAGTTCATCCAGGTCGATGGGCTCTTCCAGGTTCGCTTCCATCAGCGCGACGATTTCCTGCAGCTTCGGCTGGTTGGTGCCCAGCATGTGCTTGAGCGGTACACGCTGGTGATCCTGCTCGTTGCGGATACGCTCGTAGACGAACATCTCGGAGATCGCCGCCGACAGCTCGCGGCCATGATCGCGGCTGATCAGGTGCAGCATCATGTCCAGCGGCGCGGTGCCGCCGGAACTGGTGAAGCGGTTGCGGTCGAGGGTGAACAGGCGGGTACTCATGTTCACCCGCGGGTAGGCTTCCTGCATCGCCGCCAGGCATTCCCAGTGCACGCTGCAATCGAAACCGTCGAGCAGCCCGGCGCAGGCCAGCGCCCAGCTGCCGGTGCACACCGCCCCAAGTCGGCGCGACTGGCGAGCCTGGGCCTGCAGCCAGGTGACGTGCTCACGGGTGACGGTACGCTGGATGCCCACGCCACCGCAGACGATCACGGTGTCCATGGGCGGTGCATTGTGCATGGCGGCATCGGGAGTGATCTGCAAACCATCGCTGGCCCACACCTGGCCACCGTCAACGGTCAGCGTATGCCAGCGGTACAGCTCGCGGCCGGACAGCTGGTTGGCCATGCGCAGGGGCTCGACGGCCGAGGCCAGCGAAATGAGGGTGAAGTTGTCCAAAAGGAGAAAGCCGATGGACTGGGGTGCTGTGCGGTTCTGGGTTGGGGTCCCGGAGGTGTACGACGTCATCGCGATTTCTCCTCACACAATGCAGGGTGTGCCTCAGGCGAGCACTGTTCTTGTAATGGCCCCGTTTCGTATGCAGGGGCTTTGCCAATCCCGACGCAAATGGCATGCCGGAAATTGAACGCTCATCCAATAAAACCCAAAAGCGACGTTGGCATGCGCCTTCCAGCCGGGTCAGGAAGCAGCGTAGACCTAAACGCAAATCGGCGCGCCAGCGCCTTTGCGTGTCACGCCTGAGCAGTTCGGTAGCACTTGTGGGAAGGATGCCCAGATGCGACAGACTTGAGTGTCACCGACAATGACCCTGCTGGTAACGACAGGCGACGGCCGGTAGATGACAACCGTTGCGCCAGAATGTGGCGCAACGGTCAGGCGTGGGCAAAAACGGCGCATCAGCACTCGATGACGCTGACCGCCAGACCTCCACGCGAGGTTTCCTTGTACTTGTCGTGCATGTCGGCGCCGGTGTCGCGCATGGTGCGAATCACCTGGTCGAGGGAGATGAAATGCTCGCCGTCGCCGCGCAGGGCCATCTGCACGGCATTGATCGCCTTCACCGCGGCGATGGCGTTGCGCTCGATGCACGGCACCTGGACCAGGCCACCGACCGGGTCGCAGGTCAGCCCCAGGTTGTGCTCCAGGGCGATCTCGGCGGCGTTCTCCAATTGTGGCGGCGTGGCACCCAGCACTTCGGCAAGGCCCGCCGCGGCCATGGCGCAGGCCGAACCGACTTCGCCCTGGCAACCGACCTCGGCGCCGGAGATCGACGCGTTCTTCTTGCACAGGATGCCCACCGCCGCCGCCCCCAGGAAGAAATCCACCACGTTGGATTCGTCCACCACATCGGAGAAACGCATGTAGTAGTGCAGCACCGCCGGAATGATCCCGGCGGCGCCGTTGGTGGGTGCGGTGACCATGCGCCCGCCAGCGGCGTTCTCTTCGTTCACGGCCAGGGCGTACAGGTTGACCCATTCCATGGCGCTCATGGTCGAGCCGATCACATTGGGCTTGCCCAGCTCTTGCAGGCTGCGATGCAGTTTGGCGGCGCGGCGGCGCACATTGAGCCCGCCGGGCAGAATCCCTTCGTGCTTGAGGCCGTTGTCCACGCACTCCTGCATGGCCTGCCAGAGCTTGAGCAGGCCGGCGCGGATCTCGGCCTCGCTGCGCCAGACCTTTTCGTTGGCCATCATCAATTGCGACACGCTCAGGTCGTTTTGCTTGCACAGGCGCAGCAGCTCGGCGGCACTGTCGAAGTCGTAGGGCAACACCGTCTGGTCGGCATCCAGCACGCCGCTGGCGGCCTGGGCGGCATCGACCACGAAGCCGCCGCCCACCGAATAGAAGGTGTCGCGGTGCAGCTCGCCACCCTCGCCTTCGGCGATCAGGGTCATGGCGTTGGGGTGGTACGGCAGGTTCTCGTCCAGCAGCAGCATGTCGCGGGCCCAGACGAACTCGATGGGCAGCCGGCTATCAAGCTGCAGCACGTTGGTTTCGCGCAGGTCGGCGATGCGTGGGGTGATCTGGCCGGGGTCGATCGCGTCCGGCCACTCCCCCATCAACCCCATGATCGTGGCGTTGTCGGTGCCGTGGCCGACACCGGTGGCCGACAGCGAGCCATAGAGCCGCACCTCGACGCGCCGCACCCGCTCCAGCTCGCCGCGTTCGCGCAGCCCCTGGACGAACAGCGCGCCAGCACGCATGGGGCCGACGGTGTGGGAGCTGGAGGGCCCGACACCGATCTTGAACAGGTCGAACACGCTGATGGCCATGGCCGATTCACCTCTTGATGGGCTTGTCTCACGGCGCCGAACACTGCCTTGCGCAACTGCTAGGCTGAAGTTCGAGCCGCCTTGGAATGCTCGCATCATCGGGCTTTTGCCCACCCCCTCGCCGTCTGCAACCGACGTACTTTTGCCCAGCAGCGCCGCCGCTGAACCGGCCCTGCGTGCGCCGTTTTCCAGCGCCCGGGCGCCGTAAAAACCGAGGCGTGGGGGTGGAAAAGCCCAGTTGCGACATCGTCCGTACTGGATGCGACCCGTCCTGTACTGGATACGACGCCACCAGTAGGCGATTGCCGAACGCTGGAGGATTATCGAAAGCGACTCGTATTGCACGGCCTCGCATCCTGCCCTCTGCAGGCCTGGTCGACCGGAGCCCTGAGAACGCCCGGCGACCCACGCGAACCCGAAGATAAAATCACAGGAGTCCATCCATGAAAGGTAAACCCTCGCTGTTGCTGGTCGCGTTGCTGTCCGCCCCGCTGCTGGCCCAGGCCGCAGAGCCCGAACAGTGTCAGACGGTACGTTTCTCGGACGTCGGCTGGACCGACATCACCGTGACCACCGCCATGACCAGCGTCGTGCTCGAAGCCCTGGGCTACAAGACCCACACCAACATGATCTCGGTCCCGGTAACGTACAAGTCGCTGGCCGGGGGCAAGGACCTCGACGTGTTCCTCGGCAACTGGATGCCGACCATGGAAAACGACATCAAGCAGTACCGCGACGCCGGCACCGTCGAGACCGTGCGCGCCAACCTGGAAAACGCCAAGTACACCCTGGCCGTGCCCCAGGCCCTGTACGACAAGGGCCTCAAGGACTTCGCCGACATCGTCAAGTTCAAGGACGAGTTGGGCGGCAAGATCTACGGCATCGAACCGGGCAACGACGGCAACCGCACCATCCAGAGCATGATCGACAAGGACGCCTTCGGCCTCAAGAGCGCCGGCTTCAAGCTGGTGCAGTCCAGCGAGGCGGGCATGCTGTCGCAGGTCGACCGCTCGCAGAAACGCGGCGAGGCGGTGGTGTTCCTGGGCTGGGAACCGCACCCGATGAACAAGCGCTTCGCCATGAAGTACCTCACCGGCGGCGACGAGTTCTTCGGCCCCGATTTCGGCAAGGCCACCGTGCTCACCAACACCCGCAAGGGCTATGCGCAGGAATGCAGCAACGTCGGGCAACTGCTGAAGAATCTGTCGTTCACCCTCGACATGGAAAGCGAGCTGATGGGCAAGGTCCTGGACGACAAGATGAAAGCCGATGCCGCCGCCAAGGCGTGGCTGAAGAGCAACCCGCAAGTGCTCGACACCTGGCTGGCCGGCGTGACCACCGTGGATGGCAAACCCGGCCTTGAGGCGGCCAAGGCCAAACTGACGCAATAACGCAAGACGCAATGGCAACACCGCGGGGCGGGACCGTGCCCGCCCCGGAATGATTTCAATCTTTGCAGGTGGAAGCTCGCTATCATGCTTATCGATCAGAAAATACCCTTGGGGCAGTACATCGCCTCATTCGTCGAATGGTTGACCCAGAACGGCGCCAGCTACTTCGACGCTATCGCCCAGGGCCTGGAGTTCATGATCCATGGCGTCACCAGCGCCCTGACCTGGTTCAACCCGTTCGTGCTCATCGCCCTGTTCGCCGCCCTGGCGCACCTGATCCAGCGCAAGTGGGCCCTTACCGTCTTCGTCGCCCTGTCGTTCCTGCTCATCCTCAACCTGGGCTACTGGCAGGAAACCATGGAAACCCTGGCGCAGGTAACCTTCGCCACGGTGGTCTGCGTGGTCATCGGCGTGCCGCTCGGCATCGCGGCCGCGCACAAGCCGATGTTCTACACCGCCATGCGCCCGGTGCTCGACCTGATGCAGACCGTGCCCACCTTCGTCTACCTGATCCCCACGCTCACGCTATTCGGCCTGGGCGTGGTGCCGGGGCTGATCTCTACCGTGGTATTCGCCATCGCCGCACCGATCCGCCTCACCTATCTCGGTATCTGCGACGTGCCGCAGGAGCTGCTCGACGCCGGCAAGGCCTTCGGCTGCTCGCGCCGCCAACTGCTGACCCGCATCGAACTGCCCCACGCCATGCCGAGCATCGCCGCCGGCATCACCCAGTGCATCATGCTGTCGCTGTCGATGGTGGTGATCGCCGCCCTGGTGGGCGCCGATGGCCTGGGCAAACCCGTGGTCAACGCACTCAACACCGCCGATATCTCCCTGGGCTTCGAAGCGGGCCTGGCCATCGTGCTGCTGGCGATCATGCTCGACCGAATCTGCAAGCAACCGGAACTGCCGGTAAGGGGTGAGGCATGAGCATCATTCGTTTCGAAGACGTCGACGTCATCTTCTCCAGCAAGCCGCGCGAGGCGCTGTCGCTGCTCGACCAGGGCAAGACCCGCGAGCAGATCCTCAAGCAGACCGGTTTGGTGGTCGGCGTCGAAAAAGCCAACCTGGACATCAACAAGGGCGAGATCTGCGTGCTGATGGGCCTGTCCGGCTCCGGCAAGTCCAGCCTGCTGCGTTGCATCAACGGCCTCAACACCGTCAGCCGCGGCAAGCTGTTCGTCGAGCACGAAGGCAAGCATATCGATATCGCCCACTGCACCCCGGCCGAACTGAAGATGATGCGCACCAAGCGCATCGCCATGGTGTTCCAGAAGTTCGCCCTGATGCCCTGGCTGACCGTGCGCGAGAACATCAGCTTCGGCCTGGAGATGCAGGGCCGCCCAGAGAAGGAACGGCGCAAGCTGGTCGACGAGAAACTCGAGCTGGTCGGCCTGACGCAATGGCGCAACAAGAAGCCCGATGAGCTTTCCGGTGGCATGCAACAGCGCGTGGGCCTGGCCCGAGCACTGGCGATGGACGCCGACATCCTGCTGATGGACGAGCCGTTCTCGGCCCTCGACCCGTTGATTCGCCAGGGCCTGCAGGACGAACTGCTGGCCCTGCAGAGCAAGCTGAGCAAGACCATCGTGTTCGTCAGCCATGACCTGGACGAGGCCCTGAAGCTGGGCAGCCGCATCGCGATCATGAAGGACGGGCGGATCATCCAGTACAGCAAGCCGGAGGACATCGTGCTCAACCCGGCCGACGAGTACGTGCGCACCTTCGTCGCCCACACCAACCCGCTGAACGTGCTGTGCGGCCGCAGCCTGATGCGCAGCCTGGACAACTGCAGGCGGGTCAATGGCTCGGTGTGCCTGGACCCAGGTATTGATTCATGGCTGGACTTGGGCGAAGGCAATTCGATCAAGCGCGCACGCCAGGGCCAGAACGGGCTGGACATGCAGAACTGGGCACCGGGGCAGGACGTGGAACTTCTGGAGCGCAGGCCGACCGTGGTGCACGCCGATATCGGCATGCGCGAGGCGCTGCGGATTCGTTACCAGACCGGCAACAAGCTGGTGTTGCAGGATAACGACAAGGTGGTGGGGATTCTCGGGGATACCGAGCTGTATCACGCGTTGCTCGGCAAGAATCACGGGTGATGGCATCGGGGCCGCGTTGCGGCCCTTTCGCGGCACAAGGCCGCTCCTACAGGGGAGCGTGTAACCTGTTGGTCAACGCGTATCTCTGTAGGAGCGGCCTTGTGCCGCGAAAGGAGGGCAAAGCCCTCCCAGCAATGGCTCAGCGCACGACGATCCCACGCGAAGCCATATAGGCCTTCGCCTCAGGCACCGTGTACTCGCCAAAGTGGAAGATACTGGCTGCCAGCACCGCACTGGCATGCCCTTCCAGGATCCCGTCCGCCAAGTGCTGCAGGTTACCCACACCACCTGAGGCGATCACCGGAATCCCCAGCGCATCGCTGATCGCCCGGGTCACCCCCAGGTCGAAACCGTTCTTCATGCCATCCTGGTCCATGCTGGTCAGCAGGATTTCACCAGCCCCCAACCCTTCCATCTTCTTCGCCCACTCCACCGCATCCAGCCCGGTGGGTTTGCGCCCGCCGTGGGTGAAGATCTCCCAGCGCGGCGCTTCGCCTGGGCCGGAGACTTTCTTGGCATCGATGGCGACGACGATGCACTGCGAACCGAAACGGTCCGCCGCCTCGCCGACAAACTCGGGGTTGAACACTGCGGCGGTGTTGATCGACACCTTGTCGGCACCGGCATTGAGCAGGTTGCGGATGTCTTGCACGGTGCGCACGCCACCGCCCACGGTCAGCGGGATGAACACCTGGCTGGCCATGCGCTCGACGGTATGCAAGGTGGTGTCACGGCCATCGACACTGGCGGTGATGTCGAGGAAGGTGATCTCGTCGGCGCCCTGCTCGTTGTAACGACGGGCGATCTCCACCGGGTCGCCGGCATCGCGGATGTTCTCGAACTTGACGCCCTTGACCACCCGGCCGTTGTCCACGTCCAGGCAAGGGATGATGCGTTTAGCTAAAGCCATGACTTCTCCTGGAGCGGCAGCTTCAAGCTCCAAGCTGCAAGCTGCAAGAGAAAGGCTGATCGCAGCCTGGCGCTTCTCTTGCGGCTTGCCGCTTGCAGCTTGCCGCTGCTCTCAATAGTTGTCGCAGAAGGCCTGGGCCTCGGCAACGTCGAGGGTGCCTTCGTAGATGGCGCGGCCGGTGATGGCGCCGATGATGCCGGGGGCTTTCGCGTCCAGCAGGGCCTTGATGTCACCCAGGTTATGGATGCCGCCCGAGGCGATCACCGGGATCGAGGTGGCTTCGGCCAGCGCCTTGGTGAAGGGCACGTTGCAGCCCTGCATCATGCCATCCTTGGCGATGTCGGTGTAGACGATCGCCGAGACGCCATCGGCCTCGAAACGCTTGGCCAGGTCGATCACCTGCACCGCGCTGACTTCGGCCCAGCCATCAGTGGCGACGAAGCCGTCCTTCGCGTCCAGGCCGACGATGACCCGGCCCGGGAAGGCCTTGCACGCTTCGGCGACGAACTCCGGCTGCTTGACCGCCTTGGTGCCAATGATCACGTGGCTGACGCCCGCCTTGACGTAGTGCTCGATGGTTTCCAGCGAGCGGATGCCGCCGCCGATCTGGATCGGCAGGTTCGGGTAGCGCTTGGCGATGGCAGTAACCACTTCACCGTTGACCGGCTGGCCTTCGAAGGCGCCGTTCAGGTCGACCAGGTGCAGGCGGCGGCAGCCACCCTCGACCCATTTGGCGGCCATGCTCACCGGGTCGTCGGAGAATACGGTGGAGTCTTCCATGCGGCCTTGGCGCAGACGTACGCAGGCACCGTCCTTGAGATCGATAGCGGGGATAATCAGCATGCTCTTTCCTTTCAAGCGGCAAGCTGCAAGCGACAAGCTGCAAGCAATGCGCATTATGTGTCGGATTGGCGATCCAGCTTTGGCTTGAAGCTTGAAGCTTGAAGCTTGAAGCTTTCAGCTCTTTTCTAAAGCCCACAGGTCGCTTTCGATGCTCTCGAACCGCTCCTTAAGGTGCAGTTGAACATCGGCAATCGCCCTGTTGTAGTAATACGGAGCCACTTCCCTGGAAAACAGCTCGAGGACCTCGGCCACCTCGAACGACCCCAGCTCCAGCTCGAAACGGTCTTCGAGGAAGCGCTTGAGCTTGTCGAGCGCCTCGCGCTCCTGCTCGGGGGCCAGCGTGATAATCGGGGCCTTGGTCTTCGATCGGCTCATTTACCAGCGCCCATCCCAGGCGACGAAGTTCTGCAGCAGTTGCAGGCCGTGGGTGTGGCTCTTCTCCGGGTGGAACTGCACGGCGAAGCGCGAACCGTCGGCCAGCGCGGCGGCGAAGTCGACGCCATAGTGGCCGCGACCGACCACCTGGCCTGGCTTGCCGGCATTGATGTAGTAGCTGTGCACGAAGTAGAAGCGTGCGCGATCAGGGATGTCGTGCCACAGCGGGTGGTCGATGGTCTGGCTGACCTCGTTCCAGCCCATGTGCGGCACTTTCAGGTGCTCGCCGTCTTCCTTCAGGTCTTTACCGAAGAAGCGCACCTGACCAGGGAACAGACCGATGCAGTCGACGCCATCGTTCTCTTCGCTATGGTCGAGCAGCGCCTGCATACCCACGCAGATGCCGAGGAACGGGCGGTCCTGGCTGACCTCGCGCACCAGGCTGTCGAAGCCCAGGCGGCGGATCTCGGCCATGCAGTCGCGGATCGCGCCGACGCCCGGGAACACCACGCGGTCGGCTTCACGAATCACCGCGGCGTCGCTGGTGACCAGCACCTTGCCGGCCCCCACGTGCTCCAGGGCCTTGGCCACCGAGTGCAGGTTGCCCATGCCATAGTCGATTACAGCTACCGTCTGCATTTACAGGCACCCTTTGGTGGAAGGCATCTGCCCGGCCATGCGCTCGTCCTGCTCGATGGCCATGCGCAGCGCGCGACCAAAGGCCTTGAACACGGTCTCGATCTGGTGGTGGGTGTTGTGGCCACGCAGGTTGTCGATGTGCAGGGTTACCAGGGCGTGGTTGACGAAGCCCTGGAAGAACTCCTGGAACAGGTCGACATCGAAGCCACCCACCGATGCGCGAGTGTAGGGCACGTGCATCTGCAGGCCCGGGCGGCCGGAAAAGTCGATGACCACCCGCGACAGGGCTTCGTCCAGCGGCACGTAGGCGTGGCCGTAGCGGTAGATGCCTTTCTTGTCGCCGATGGCCTGGGCGAAGGCCTGGCCGAGGGTGATACCGACGTCCTCGACGGTGTGATGGTCATCGATATGCAGGTCGCCCTTGCACTCGATGTCCAGATCGATCAGCCCATGCCGGGCGATCTGGTCGAGCATGTGTTCAAGGAATGGCACGCCGATATCGAATCGGGCCTTGCCGCTGCCATCGAGGTTGATCGAGCACTTGACCTGGGTTTCCAGGGTATTGCGCTCGACGGAAGCCTTACGTTCGACCATCACCAGCTCCGCAAAATCATTGGGCGAAAAGGGTTCCATTATAGGCCCAGAATGCGCCGGCTTGAAACGCGGATGACATATGGCGGGGCAAGCATTTACGGGGGTTGGACAGGCCTACAGGTCTATACAACCAGCCCTTTTCGCCGGCAAGCCGGCTCCTACAGGTGCATGCCAATACCCTGTAGGAGCCGGCTTGCCGGCGAACAGCGTCAAACCTTAATCAATGAAACAACACGGCCGTCTTCTGCAAGGTAATCCACACCCCCCAGGCCAGCGGAATCACCACCACGGCCCAGGCCAGCAGCACCAGCGGCAGGCTGCCCGGCGCCGCATGCCACTCCAGCGCACGCGCGGAATCCGCGCCCTTGTCGTGGCTCAAGGCCCGCTCGGCGGCCAATTCGGCGTCGGTCATGAAGTACTTGTCCGCCACCGGCCGCACCAGCATGTTGCAGATGAAGCCCAGCACCAGCAGGCCGGCCAGGATGTACAGGGTCATGTCGTAGGCCGCCGCCCGCTCGACGCCCGCCGCCAGTTGCGCCTCGCGCAGGTAGGTGATCAATACCGGTCCCAGCACGCCGGCCGCCGCCCAGGCAGTCAGCAGGCGACCGTGAATGGCGCCGACCATCTGCGTGCCGAACAGGTCGGCCAGGTACGCCGGCACCGTGGCGAAGCCGCCGCCGTACATCGACAGGATGATGCAGAACGCGGCCACGAACAGCGCCACGTTACCGATATGCCCCATGTTCGGCACCAGGCTGTACAGCCCCACGCCCAGGGCGAAGAAGGCGAAGTAGGTGTTCTTGCGGCCGATGTAGTCGGAGAACGAAGCCCAGAAGAAACGCCCGCCAATGTTGAACAGGCTGAGCAGGCCGGTGAAGCCTGCGGCGATGGCGGCGATCTGCGCCAACTGCGCAGCGTTCAGCTGGCTGAAGGTCAGTTCGTTGCCCAGCAGCTTGCCGGCAAACACCTCCTGCAACAGCGGCGACGCCATGCCGAGGATACCGATACCCGCCGAGACGTTCAGGCACAGCACCAGCCACACCAGCGCGAACTGCGGCGTCTTCCAGGCCACGCTGACATGCACGTGACGGTCGGTGACCATGGCATTGGCTTTCTTCGCCGGCGCGGTCCAGCCTTCAGGCTTCCAACCGGTCGGCGGCACGCGGTAGGCCAGGGCGCCCACGGTCATGAACACGAAGTAGATCGCAGCCATGGCCACGAAGCTCTGCCACACGCCCACTTCGGTCGCGCTGGAGAAATGCCCCATCAGCGCGGTGGCCAGCGGCGCGCCCACCATGGCCCCCCCGCCAAAGCCCATGATCGCCATGCCGGTGGCCATGCCGCGCTTGTCCGGGAACCACTTGATCAGCGTCGATACCGGCGAGATGTAACCCAGCCCCAGGCCAATCCCCCCGATCACCCCCGAACCCAGCCACATCAGCCACAGCTGGTGGGTCTTCACGCCGATCGCCGAGATCAGCAGGCCGCCGCACCAGCACAGCGCCGATACCAGGCCGGCCTTGCGCGGGCCGGCGTGTTCCAACCAGCCACCGAGTACTGCGGCCGAGCAGCCGAGGAACACGAAGAACAGGGTGTAGATCCAGCTGAGCATGGAGATCGGCCAGTCGCACTCGGCGCTGAACAGGCGGGCGACAAAGCCCATGTCCGCAGCACAGGCCACCGGTGCACTGACACCCAGGGCCTGGGACAGCGGCAGCCAGAACACCGAGAAACCATAGGCCATGCCGATGCACAGGTGGATGGCCAGGGCCGCCGGCGGCACCAGCCAGCGGTTGAAGCCCGGGCGGGCGATGATGCGCTCCTTCGACAGGAAGCCCGGCGCGCTCGCCGCCACTCCCGCCGTGATACTGCTGTTCATGGGTTGTTCCTTTTTTGTAGGTGGGCGGTGCACGCGGAGGGCTCTGTACGGCTGCACGCAAGGCAGCCCGGCCGCTTCGCTCGGCACCCCGCGACAATGGGTCGCGGGGGCTCCACGGGCGGCGCAAGATTACCAGCAGCCGATGGCATGAAAGCAATCTGATATCGTGTTTTTTTCGTCAGCTGAAACGGTATTTCTCCGACCGTGTCGCCTGGTTCGCCGGCAAGCCGGCTCCTACGGGATTCGGTAGGAGCCGGCTTGCCGGCGAACAGGCCACCCTGCGCGCGGTCGAAACGTCGAATGCGCAGAGCCTGGCGCCACGGCGCTATACTCGCCGCTGAATTTCACTTTCGGACTACAAGGACTCGCCCATGAAAGCGTTCGGCAAAATCCTGGGGCTGGGGCTGCTCGGGTTGTTGCTGATCATCGTGGCGCTGGGCTTCGCCCTGACCCACCTCTTCGATCCCAACGACTACAAAGACGAGATCCGCCAGCTGGCCCGCGACAAGGCCCATGTGGAGCTCACGCTCAATGGCGACATCGGCTGGAGCCTGTTCCCCTGGCTGGGCCTTGAACTGCACGAGGCAAGCATCGCCACGCTGAACAACCCAAAGGTGCCGTTCGCCGACCTGCAGATGCTCGGCCTGTCGGTGCGCGTGCTGCCTTTGTTGCGCCGCGAAGTGCAGATGAGCGACGTGCGTGTAGAGGGGTTGAACCTGACCCTGACCCGTGACGCCAATGGCCACGGCAACTGGGAAGACATCGGCAAGCCACTGCCCGACGCGACGGCCGCCAATGCACCTGCCGCCACCCCGGGCGAGGCGCCCACCAACCCACCTGCCAAGCCCGAAGCCAGCGAGCGCATGGTCAAGCTCGACATCGACAGCCTGACCGTCAACAACGCCCGGGTGCTGTACACCGACGAGAAGGCCGGCCAGAGCTACGGTGCCGAAAGCATCCAGCTGAGCACCGGCGCCGTCCACGAAGGCATCAACATTCCGCTCAAGGCCAGTGCGTTCCTCAGCGCCAGCCAGCCCAACATGAAGGCACGCACCGAGCTGACCGGCGAACTGCGCTTCGACCGCAAGCTCAAGCGCTACAACCTCGAAGACATGCGCCTGTCTGGCGAAACCTCGGGCGAGCCGCTGGCCGGCAAGACCCTGACCTTCGTCGCCCAGGGCCAGGTGCTGGTCGACCTGGCCGCCAACGTCGCCTCGTGGAGCGGCCTGAAAGTCTCGGCCAACCAACTGCGCGCCCTCGGCGAACTGAACGTGCGCGACCTGGACAAGGCGCCGCAGGTCAGCGGCGGGCTGTCCATCGCCCAGTTCGACCTGCGCACCTTCCTCGACGGTATCGGCCACCCGCTGCCGGCCACCGCCGACCCGGCCGCCTTCAAGAAACTGGAGCTGGTGACCCGTCTCGACGGCACTCGCGACAGCCTGGCGCTGGAAGACCTGGCGGTGAAACTGGACGACAGCACCTTCACCGGCCGCGTGGCCGTGGAAGACTTCGCCAAACAAGCCTTGCGCATTCGCCTCAAGGGCGACAAGTTCGACGCCGACCGCTACCTCCCGGCCAAGAGCGACGAGGCCAAGGGCGCCACTGCGGCGCGCCAGGCCGAAGTGAAGCAGCAGGAAGCCAGCGCCGTCGCCGGTGCCGGCACCACCCCGCTGCCCAACGCCCCGACGCAACAGGCCTGGAGCAACGACAAGCTGCTGCCGGTAGACCGCCTGCGCGCCCTCGACCTGCAGGCCGACCTGTCCTTCGGCGCCCTGGTGCTGGACAAGCTGCCCATCAGCGACGCCCAGCTCACGGCCACCGGCCAGGGCGGCCTGGTGACCCTGCAGACCTTGCGCGGCGGCCTTTACGACGGCAGCTTCGAAGCCAAGGGCACGGTCGACGTGCGCCCCGCCGTGCCGCAGATCGGCGTGAACACCAAGATCAACCGCGTACCGGTGGAGCACTTCATCAAGCGCGAAGGCCCCGACCAGGCGCCCCCCGTCAAAGGCCTGCTGACCCTGAGCAGCGACCTGACCGCCACCGGCAACAGCCAGAAAGCGCTGGTCGACACCCTCAACGGCAACGCCAGCTTCACCATCAACGACGGCGTGCTGGTCAACGCCAACCTGGAACAGCAACTGTGCCAGGCCATCGCCACCCTCAACCGCAAGCAGCTCAGTGGTGAGCCACGGGGCAAGGACACGCCGTTCCAGGAGCTGCGCGGCAGCCTGGTGATCCGCAACGGCGTGGCCAGCAACCCGGACCTCAAGGCGCGCATCCCGGGCCTGACCGTCAACGGCAATGGCGACCTCGACCTGCGCGTGCTGGGCATGGACTACAACGTCGGCATCGTCGTCGAAGGCGACCAGCGCGCCATGCCTGACCCGGCCTGCCAGGTCAACGAGCGCTTTGCCGGTATCGAAGTGCCGCTGCGCTGCCGTGGCCCGCTGGAACTGGGCGCCAAGGCCTGCCGCCTGGACCAGGACGGCCTGGGCAAGGTCGCGGCGAAGCTGGCCGGCAACCGCCTGAAGGACAAGATCGATGAAAAGCTCGAAGAAAAACTCGGAGACAAAGTGAGCCCGGAACTCAAAGATGCGCTCAAGGGGCTGTTCAAGCGATGACACCCCAGCAGTTCTCCAGCGCCGTGCTGGAGTGGTACGACCAGCATGGCCGCCACGACCTGCCCTGGCAACAGGGCATCAACCCATACCGGGTGTGGGTTTCCGAAATCATGCTGCAGCAGACGCAAGTCAGCACCGTGCTCAACTACTTCGACCGCTTCATGCAGGCCCTGCCCACCGTGCAGGCCCTGGCCGAGGCACCGGAGGACGAAGTGCTGCACCTGTGGACGGGCCTGGGCTACTACACCCGCGCCCGCAACCTGCAAAAGGCCGCGAAGATCGTCGTCGCGCAACATGGCGGCGAGTTCCCGCGCAGCGTCGAGCAGCTCACCGAGCTGCCCGGCATCGGCCGCTCCACCGCAGGCGCCATCGCCAGCATCAGCATGGGCATCCGCGCGCCGATCCTCGACGGCAACGTCAAGCGCGTGCTGGCCCGCTTTACCGCACAGGCCGGCTACCCCGGTGAGCCCAAGGTGGCCAATCAGCTCTGGGCCACCGCCGAGCGCGTGACCCCGATAACCCGGGTCAACCACTTCACCCAGGCGATGATGGACATGGGCGCCACGCTGTGCACCCGCAGCAAGCCCAGCTGCCTGATCTGCCCATTGCAGCGCGGCTGCGAAGCGCACCTGCACGGCGAAGAGACCCGCTACCCCGAGCCCAAGCCGCGCAAGGCCCTGCCCCAGCGCAAAACACTGATGCCGCTGCTGACCAACCCCGATGGCGCCATCCTTCTCTATCGCCGGCCGTCCACCGGCCTGTGGGGAGGCTTGTGGAGCCTGCCGGAGCTGGACAACCTCGAGCAGCTCGATGACCTCGCCTACCAGCACGGCCTGCGCCTGGCCGGCAGCCAGGCACTCGAAGGCCTGACCCACACCTTCAGCCATTTCCAGCTGGCCATCGAGCCCTGGCTGGTGCGTGTCGACCCCGTCGGGCCGCACGTGGCCGAGCCCGACTGGCTCTGGTATAACCTCGCCACCCCGCCGCGCCTGGGCCTCGCCGCCCCGGTCAAGAAGCTGCTGCAACGCGCGGCCGACGAACTGATTGCAGGAGAAAAGCCATGACCCGCACCGTGAAGTGCCGCAAGTACAACGAAGAACTCCCCGGCCTGGACCGTCCGCCCTACCCCGGCGCCAAGGGCCAGGACATCTTCGAAAACATCTCGCAGAAAGCCTGGAAGGAGTGGCAGGACCACCAGACCATGCTGATCAACGAGAAGCGCCTGAACATGATGAATGCCGACGACCGCAAATTCATCCAGGCCGAGATGGACAAGTTCTTCGCTGGTGAGGACTACGCCCAGGCCGAAGGCTACGTTCCGCCCTCGAATTGACCCCGGAAACCGTAAGCGACGGAATTAATTTAAATTTTTTCGAAAAAGTCGTTGACGATCGGTTCGGAAATCTATTTAATGCACCTCGTCGCCCAGATAGCTCAGTCGGTAGAGCAGAGGATTGAAAATCCTCGTGTCGGCGGTTCGACTCCGTCTCTGGGCACCACCTTCAGCTTCTGGTGGTTGCAAAGTTACCCGAAGCGACAACAAGAAACCCGCCTAGTGCGGGTTTTTTGTTGTCTGTGATTTTTTGCCTTCTAGATTGCAAGCATCTTTAGCTGCCATCTCGAACCTCAAGCCCTACCCACGGTTCGTGGAGATACCACCTCGGCATGCAGCCTAAGGCCAAGCGCCGCCATCACCTTCATAATGGTCGTCAGGCTAGGGTTAGCCTCAGCGGAGAACGCCTTGCACAGCCCTTCAAACGAATGCGCCGCATGCATGGAGGCAGCCCGAACACTGAGACATCCCGACACCATTTCAAGAAGCCAAGCCCTCCATAAAGAACTGTAGCGCTACTAGAGTTAGACCCCATTGCGCATCTGAGGTCGTTCACCGACTACGCAAGGTTGAACATAACCGCCTATCGTGTTGACGAAGCCCGCATGTCGCAAATGCCGTAAGGTCGCGTGCCCACAGGGCGATCTCTGCCGCCAAGGAGCAAGGCCAATGCGTTGCCAAACACGATATGCTCGCCTTGCCAGGCCAAGTAACGGTGCGATCAGACACCAAAATGGAAACATCTGCATAACAACATTGCCATGACTCAAGCAGCCTTCGTCAATCCCACGATTCTCACCTGGTCCAGACAGCGCGCTGGCTTGTCTACGGAACAGCTTGCAAAGAAGCTCCCGGTGAAAACTGAACGCCTCGAAAGCTGGGAAGCGGGCAAGGCCAAGCCTACCTTTCTGCAAGCTCAGAAGTGGGCTAACGCTGCCCATATTCCATTTGGCTTTTTGTTTCTTCCCCAGCCACCGATCGAGAACTTGCCTCTCCCTGACCTGAGGACCGTTGGAGGTCTTGTACCCGAGCGCCCGAGCCTGAACTTGCTGGATACCGTAAAGGATGCAATAAGAAAGCAGGACTGGTACCTAGAGTATCTTCAAGAACACGAGCGTACACACCTAGACTTCGTTGGCCGGTTCACCTTTCGTTCTCCAGTGAGCGTTGTAGTCGAAGATATGCGTAGAACGCTCGGTGTAAACCCTACGACCTCCCGCCTGGATTATGACAAGTATGTTCGCGCACTCATTCAAGCAGCAGAGGACGTTGGAATTCTTGTAATGAGGAGCGGTATTGCTGCCGGAAATACACACCGAAAGCTAGAAGTCAGCGAATTTCGCGGATTTGCCATCAGCAACACGTTTGCACCACTGATTTTTATAAATAGCTCCGACGCACCCGCTGCCCGTCTATTTACTTTGATTCATGAGTTAGCTCATATCTGGATTGGCACAAGCGGCGTTTCGAATGGCAGCGCTAGCGGCCGTGATGAAGAACAGTTCTGCAACGCAGTCGCTGGGGAGTTCCTTGCACCCGAAGGGCTTTTCCGCGGGCTGTGGAACCCAAAAATTCACTGGGAAGAGAATTTGCCGCCTTTGGCAGCAAGATTTCATATCAGCAAATTAGCAGTGGGCAGGCGCGCCTTGGGTCTCGGACTGATCCCCAAAGAGCAGTATAGTGCCTACTACTTGGCTATCCTCAAGGCCTACCAAAACAAAGAAGGTAGTGGCGGGAATTATTATCGCACCCTGATTGCAAAGAACAGTGTTCGACTGAGCAAAGCTGTTTTGAGTGAAACCCTAAGTGGCCGACTACTTTTGCGTGACGCCGGAACCATCCTAGGCGTACAGCCGGCCAATCTACGAAAACTAGCCGGCCAGCTCACGGAATGAAGCATCTACTAGACGCAAACACCTTGATTGAAGCGAAAAACCGCTATTACGGCATGGAAATCTGCCCAGCATTTTGGCAGTGGTTGCTCAACAAAAATCAGATCCTAGAGCTCGGCAGCATAACCTCTGTCATGGAGGAGCTCTCCAAAGGGAATGATGACCTTGCCGAGTGGACGACTAGCAACCGCACTTTCTTCCACAGCGTGAGTGACCAGCAAACCCAGAGCGCCTACGCACAAATCGCCGCTCACATATCAGCGCAAGCTCCTAATATGAAAACTGGTGCCTTGGAAGAATTTCTATCCGGGGCAGCCCCATGGCTAATAGCAAAAGCGATGTCCACGGGGGCCACCGTAGTCACTCATGAAGTACTGAATTTGGATGTGAAGAGAAAATTCATAATCCCAAATATATGCGAGAGCTTTAGCGTTCCCTACATGAATACTTTTGAGCTGCTACATAGACTCGAAGCGAAATTTGTCCTTCAACAGTGAGCGAAAATCGTCACAGCAAGATTCAGCTCTAAAACCAGCCTTGCCTAACCAAAGCTTGGCCGGTATCGTCTACACCGTCGCTTAAACCAGCGACCAGGCTTGGCGGCCTGAACAGTACAAGGCGCAATAGCGCCCCCATAGAGTTTGTCGGCGCTTTTTTGTGTCCGGCATTCCTGTGCTATGGCGGGTTGCGCAGGAGCACCTTCGGGTGCGCCGGTTTCCTTGTACGCCGGTCCGCCAATCCTGTGCAATCCGCCACCCTAACTGCTTGGCGGCAGCGGGTGACGGCTACTTAGTACAAGGAGCTTACCCATGCTTATCGCTTCTCACCCATCTCCACCCGGCAACTCCGAAAGCAATCTGACAATTGCTGAAGGTCACCGCTTCTGCCCTACTGGCGACGTCTCACATGATCGCCACCTATTCACAGTGACACCTGGCACCCCTGCCTCAGACGCAGCACGATCACTTTGTGAACTGCTTGATGCTCTAGATGAGCCAATCTATGCCACTGCAATGAATGAACGAGAGTTCACAGCGCGTGACGCTTGGCTAGCCAAATACACCCTCGACGCTGCGAAGGCGGTCGCCTGCGCCATCGCTCGCACACTGGAAAAGAGCCGGCCTGAACCACAGACAATCGGCGAGTAACACTTGCGCCCCTCCGCGGCCCTGCTCAGGAGGGGGCAACGCTTGCCCCATCAACAATTGACGACCTGGACGACCTCATCTAGGCGTAGCGTTGCTTCAGCACTGCCAGAACAAACGTACGAATGACCTCAAGCGGCAGTGCGTCACTGACCAGTCGGCGCACTGTCTTTATAAGGTCCTTGCTGCGCACAGCAACACCATGCGCACGGGCCAGCCTGTCCAACTCCTCTCGCCAGAGAAACCCGGTGAGGTGGAACTTTTCCTGTTTTTTATTTGACCTGGCTTTTCTTACCATAACCATTCCGGCGAAGTCGTCGAACACCAGAATTCCGACATTGGTCGCCGACACTTCCAGGGCCTTTACCAAATGGCGGGAATGGCAGCAAAGCCACACTTCGTCAAAACACGCCAGGTAGGCCTCTTGCTGGCCAACCCACCGAATCAGCGTATCCGCTTGCGATTTTATTTCAAAAGCACTGAGCTTCCCGTTCGCGTGCACGAGGTCTGCACGCCTGGCTTTGTCGATAAAGCAAAGCTCTTCGATGAACACATCACCGGATTCATGAGGCATCACCTTGATGACCCATTGCTTGAGGAGGGGGCGAATTTCGTCTGGATTCAACATCCGGCGATCATAGCCGCCACCCCATCCCCCTTCACAGCTCGCACGACGGAACGCCCCGTTCAAATATTTACCATTTATAGCCACACCCCCCACCTCCTGCTGGCGGCGTTGATCGACATCAAAAAGCCACCTGCCATTGCCCCCTAGGATGGAAGGTGGACTTTCGACCGACCCCGCAAGGACTTCCATGAGCGAAGAAGCCGCCACTCTCCTCCTACCGTCGCCCGCCGACACCGCCAGCAGCAAGCCACCAACCCGCACTCGCCGGCCGCGCGAGCGCAAGCCTGCCATCAGCGTCGCCAAGCCGGAAACCATCACCCAGGTCAGCCAACAGCCAGCAGCCCTGGAAGTGGCCAACGCCCGCAAAGGCAGTAACGAGGACAGCACCTCGGCGCGCCTGCCGGCCAGCTACCCGTACCGCACGCGCATGCGTCGCCAGGACTACGAGAGGGCCAAGCACGACCTGCAGATCGAGCTGTTGAAAGTGCAGAACTGGGTGAAGGAAACCGGCCAGCGCATCGTGGTGCTGTTCGAGGGCCGTGACGCGGCTGGCAAGGGCGGCACCATCAAGCGCTTCATGGAACACCTGAACCCGCGCGGCGCGCGCATCGTCGCCCTGGAGAAGCCCTCCGAGCAGGAGAAGGGCCAGTGGTACTTCCAGCGCTATGTCCAGCACCTGCCCACGGCCGGTGAAATGGTGTTCTTCGACCGCTCCTGGTACAACCGCGCCGGCGTCGAGAAGGTCATGGAGTTCTGCTCGCCGCTGCAATACCTGGAGTTCATGCGCCAGGCGCCCGACCTTGAGCGCATGCTGTGCAACAGCGGGATCCTGCTGTTCAAGTTCTGGTTCTCGGTGAACCGCGAGGAGCAGTTGCGCCGCTTCATTTCCCGTCGCGACGACCCGCTCAAGCACTGGAAGCTCTCGCCCATCGACATCAAGTCGCTGGACAAGTGGGAGGACTACACCGCCGCCAAGGAAGCGATGTTCTTCCATACCGACACCGCCGATGCGCCGTGGACGGTGATCAAGTCGGACGACAAGAAGCGTGCGCGGATCAACTGCATCCGCCATTTCCTGCATTCACTGGATTATCCAGGCAAGGACCTGCGCGTAGCGCATGCGCCGGACCCACTGCTGGTCGGCCGGGCCTCGCGGGGGTTCGAGGAAGACGAACCAGCGGCGCCAATCAATTGAATCGCTGGGGCTGCTGCGCAGCCCTTTCGCGGCGCAAGGCCGCTCCTACAGAGTTACGCGATCGCCTGTAGGAGCGGCCTTGTGCCGCGAAAGGGGCGCAAAGCGCCCCCGCGACCTCGAATACCTACTTGGGTTTCCCGGGCAACTACGCTTCAATACGCGCCTTTACCAGACACCCAAGGACCTGCCCCCATGGCCACCAACACCAAACAACAGAAACGCGCCAAGCGCGCCGCCGCCAAGGCCAAGCAGAACCGCATGGTGCGCAGCGGCCAGGCGGTCAAGGCCAGCGCCGGCGACAGCGCCAGCGTCGAGCAGGTGTTCAACAAAGCCATGGAGTCGGGCAGCTACACCAGCCTGTTCGAGAAGATGAAGGAAGCCCAGGAAGGCGGCCTGGTGCCGATGATCTCGGTGTTCCTGGTCGACCCGCTGCTGGCACTGGTGCTCAAGGGCCACAAGGAAGAGCATTCCACCGACTACATCGTCATGGTCTTCACCGCCTACCGCGCCTGGCTCGACGGCATCGACGAAGACGCGACCATGGCCTGGCTGGAGAGCGACGAGTTCCAGGACGCCTATGTCACCGCTTCCGAGGTGGTGGCCAAGCAGCAGCAACAGCAGAAGCAGTTCGGCTGACCTTCCGGACCCTGTTCGCCGGCAAGCCGGCTCCTACACGCATACCTCGTAGGAGCCGGCTTGCCGGCGAACAGGGCCAGCCCAGAAAACAAAAAGGCCGCGCCCTTCACAGGACGCGGCCTTTTCATTTCACATCAGCGAATCAGCTATCCAGCGCAACCCGCGCAGCAACGCCACGCTTGCGGTGCAGCAGCAGACCGGTCGCAACCACACCGATGCTCAGGATCGCAGTCGCGATGATCTCGGCACGGTGGTCTTCACGCAGCGCCATCACCACCAGGATGGCGATGATGAAGGCGATGGTCGCCCAGGTCAGGCCCGGGAACATCCACATCTTGAACGAGATCTTCTCGCCCTTGGCTTCACGCTGGGCACGCATGCGCAGTTGCGACACGGCGATCACCAGGTACACCAGCAGGGCAATGGCGCCGGAGCTGGCCAGCAGGAACTCGAACACCGCGGCCGGGGCCACGAAGTTGGCGAACACGCACAGGAAGGCCGCAGCAGTGGACAGCAGCACGGCCCAGTGCGGGGTGCCCGCCTTGGTGGTGCGCTGGGCGACTGCCGGAGCATCGCCACGCTTGCTCAGGGAGAACAGCATGCGTGAGGAGGTGTACAGCGCCGAGTTCAGGCAGCTGGTCACGGCGATCAGCACGACGATGTCGACGATCAGCTTGGCGTTCGGTACGCCGATCAGGCTGAGGACGGTCTGGTAGGAACCCTTCTCGGCCAGGGTCGGATCGTTCCAAGGCACCATGGCCACAACCAGGAAGATCGACACCAGGTAGAACAGGCAGATACGCCAGATCACCGAGTTGGTGGCCTTGCTGATCTGTTTGCCTGGGTCTTTCGATTCGGCGGCGGCGATGGTGACGATCTCGGTACCCATGAACGAGAACATGGTGGTCAGCATGGCGGCCAGCACGGCGCCCAGGCCGTTGGGCATGAAGCCTTGGGTGTCGAACAGGTGGCTGATGCCGCTCACCTGGCTGCTTGGCACCATGCCGAACATGGCGGCGCAACCGACGATGATGAAGCCGATGATCGCCAGCACTTTGAGCAGGGCGAACCAGAACTCGAACTCACCGTAGTTCTTCACGCTGAACAGGTTGGTGACCGTCAGGGCCAGGGTGATGATCAGGGAGAAGGCCCACAGGTCCACGGCCGGGAACCAGGCGTGGAGAATGGCCGCGGCGGCGTTGGCTTCCAGCGGGATCACCAGGACCCAGAACCACCAGTACAGCCAACCAATGGTGAAACCAGCCCAACGCCCGATGGCGCGGTCGGCGTAGGTAGAGAAGGAACCGGTGTCCGGCGAGGCGACCGCCATTTCACCGAGCATGCGCATCACCAGCACGACCAACGTACCCGCAGCGGCATAGGCCAGCAGCACGGCAGGGCCGGCGGCAGCGATGGCGTGGCCGGAGCCGACGAACAGGCCGGCGCCGATGACGCCAGCGATGGACAGCATGGTCACATGCCGTTGCTTGAGCCCCTGAGCGAGGTCATTGGAATTGTTACCGCTCATAAAACTACCTTTGTAAGGAGGTGGACTACACGAATGACTGCCGGCGCGCCGAGGTGTAAGTGGGCGCTGCCGCATTCAGTGGTTTCCAGATGGCAATAAGCGGGCCAGGTGAGAACCACTTTCGTCTGAAATCATTCAGCCGCCAATAACGGCGCGGCTTGCAGGGCATTCTGCCAAGCTTTGACCGAAAGGCCACCAAAACCCCATGCCAAGTCCGGATTACTGAAATACCCACTTACAAACGCACCAAAGGTGCTCCCCGGTAACACCCGCGCACACTTCACGGGCACATAAAAGCGCAACCACCAGGCGCAACCACCACCGAACGCAATCATGAACAAAGCGCCACCCGGGCAAAAACGGCTTCCCAGACAGGGCCAAAGCTGGCACCATCGCGCCTTTTTTCATCAAGGCTCCGGCGCTGGGCAAAACGCCGTTGCGGACATCCTCGCGACAGTCCACTGCAACGATGCGACAAACTGTCCCACCAGCGACCTGAGCCCCCCGCGACCCGGTTGGCCGCCGTTATGCCGCTATGCTAGCGTGGCGCTCGCCAGGAAGGCCGCCAACAGCTGGGAACGCACCCGAACACATGAGGACCGCACATGGCCCAGGCCACGCCCGCGCTGGAAATCCGCAACCTGCACAAACGCTACGGCGAGCAGGAAATTCTCAAGGGCATTTCGCTGACCGCGCGCGACGGTGACGTGATCTCCATCCTGGGGTCGTCCGGCTCCGGCAAGTCCACTCTGCTACGTTGCATCAACCTGCTCGAGAACCCGCATCAAGGCGAGATCCTCGTCGCCGGTGAGGCACTCAAGCTCAAGGCGCAGAAGAACGGCGACCTGATCGCCGCCGACAACCGCCAGATCAACCGCCTGCGCAGCGAAATCGGCTTCGTCTTCCAGAATTTCAACCTGTGGCCGCACATGTCGATCCTCGACAACATCATCGAGGCGCCACGCCGCGTGCTCGGCCAGAGCAAGGCCGAAGCCATCGAGCATGCCGAGGCGCTGCTGAACAAGGTCGGCATCTTCGACAAGCGCCACAGCTACCCCGCCCAGCTTTCCGGTGGCCAGCAGCAGCGCGCCGCCATCGCCCGCACCCTGGCCATGAAACCCAAGGTGATCCTGTTCGACGAACCCACCTCGGCGCTCGATCCGGAAATGGTCCAGGAAGTGCTTAACGTCATCCGCGCATTGGCCGACGAAGGCCGTACCATGCTGCTGGTGACGCACGAGATGAACTTTGCCCGCCAGGTGTCCAGTGAAGTGGTGTTCCTGCACCAGGGCCTGGTCGAAGAGCAGGGATCGCCGCAGCAGGTCTTCGAAAACCCGACCTCGGCGCGTTGCAAGCAATTCATGTCCAGCCACCGCTAACGGAGCAATACATGCAGACTTACAAGAAGTTCTTCCTGGCAGCTGCTGCCACGCTGGTGATGTCGGCCAACGCAATGGCCGCGGAAAAACTGCGCATGGGTATCGAAGCTGCCTACCCACCGTTCAACAACAAGGATGCCAGCGGCCAGGTCGTCGGCTTCGACAAGGACATCGGCGACGCCCTGTGCGCCAAGATGAAGGTCGAGTGCGAAGTGGTCACCTCCGACTGGGACGGCATCATCCCGGCCCTGAACGCCAAGAAGTTCGACTTCATCGTCTCGTCGCTGTCGATCACCGATGAGCGCAAGCAGGCGGTGGACTTCACCGACCCGTACTACTCGAACAAGCAACAGTTCATCGCACCGAAGAAGGTCGATTTCAAGACCGACCGCGCCTCGCTCAAGGGCAAGACCATCGGCACCCAGCGCGCCACCCAGGCCGCGACCTGGCTGGACGACAACGGCGGCATGGACGGCGACTTCAAGGTCAACCTCTATGATGGCCAGGAAAACGCCTACCTGGACCTGACCTCCGGCCGTGTCGACGCCATCCTGGCCGACAAGTACGCCAACTACGACTGGCTCAAGTCGAAGGCTGGCCAGGACTACGAGTTCAAGGGAGAACCGGTCAACGAAAGCGACAAGGTCGGCATCGCCGTGCGCAAGGGTGACAACGAGCTGCGCAACAAGCTCAATGCCGCACTGAAGGAAATTGTCGCCGACGGTACCTACAAGAAGATCAACGACAAGTACTTCCCGTTCAGCATCTATTGATTCGCCCCGACAGGCATCGCCGCCACGGCGATGCCTGTCCCTTGAACAAACTTACCCATGAATATCGAC
Organism: Pseudomonas sp. MWU13-3659; assembly: GCF_023757525.1. Classification (NCBI taxonomy): domain Bacteria; kingdom Pseudomonadati; phylum Pseudomonadota; class Gammaproteobacteria; order Pseudomonadales; family Pseudomonadaceae; genus Pseudomonas; species Pseudomonas sp. MWU13-3659. The sequence goes on from NZ_JAMSHW010000001.1 coordinate 522,557, forward strand.
CTGCACGGATTCGGTCCGGCCATGATGGCCGGCACCCTGATGACGGTAAAACTGGCGCTCTGCGCCCTGCTGCTGGGGCTGGTCCTGGGCCTGCTCGGCGCCCTGGCCAAGACCTCTCCAGTCAAGCCGCTGCAATGGCTTGGCGGCACCTATTCGACACTGGTGCGCGGCGTGCCCGAACTGCTCTGGGTGCTGCTCATCTATTTCGGCACCGTCGGGCTGATGAACAGCCTCGGCGCACTGCTCAACATGCCGGGCCTGGAGCTCAGCGCCTTCGCCGCCGGCGTGATCGCCCTCGGCCTGTGCTTCGGCGCCTACGCCACGGAAGTGTTCCGCGGCGCGATCCTGGCCATCCCCAAGGGCCACCGTGAAGCGGGCCTGGCCCTCGGCTTGTCGAAAGGCCGCATCCTCTCGCGGATCATCCTGCCGCAGATGTGGCGCATCGCCCTGCCGGGCCTTGGCAACCTGTTCATGATCCTGATGAAGGACACCGCGCTGGTGTCGGTGATCGGCCTGGAAGAGATCATGCGCCACGCGCAGATCGGCGTGACCGTGACCAAGGAGCCGTTCACCTTCTACGCGGTCGCCGCGTGCATCTACCTGGGCCTGACCGTCATTGCCATGACGGGCATGCACTTCCTGGAAAAGCGCGCCGCTCGCGGCTTCATGAGGGCCGAATAAATGAACTGGGAAGTCATCATCAAGTGGCTGCCACGGCTGGCACAGGGTGCGACGCTGACCCTGGAGCTGGTGGCCATCGCGGTCATCGCCGGGCTGATCCTGGCCATTCCGCTGGGCATCGCCCGCTCCTCGCGCCATTGGTACGTGCGCGCCCTGCCCTACGGCTACATCTTCTTCTTCCGCGGCACGCCGCTGCTGGTGCAGCTGTTCCTGGTCTACTACGGGCTGGCGCAGTTCGACCTGGTGCGCGACAGCTCGCTGTGGCCGTACCTGCGTGATCCGTTCTGGTGCACCGTGCTGACCATGACCCTGCACACCGCCGCCTACATCGCCGAGATCCTGCGCGGCGCGTTGCAGGCGATCCCCAAGGGCGAGATCGAAGCCGCCCGGGCACTGGGCATGTCGCGTGGCAAGGCGCTGTTCTACATCATGCTGCCGCGCGCCGCGCGCATCGGCCTGCCGGCCTACAGCAACGAAGTGATCCTGATGCTCAAGGCCAGTGCCCTGGCCAGTACCGTGACGCTGCTGGAGCTGACCGGCATGGCGCGGACCATCATTGCCCGGACCTACCTGCCGGTGGAGATCTTCTTTGCCGCCGGGGTGTTCTACCTGCTGATCTCGTTCTTCCTGGTGCAGGGCTTCAAGCTGCTGGAGCGCTGGCTGCGCGTGGACGCCTGCCAGGGGCGTTGAGCCTGTGACGATCGCGCATCATCACCAGGTGTTGCGCGGTCCCTGTAGGAGCCGGCTTGCCGGCGATGGGCCGCGAAGCGGCCCCTACCCATAACGCTGCGGTGCCTGCATGCCGACCACGTCCCCCCTCCACGACCCGCACTTGCTCGAGCGCTTCCAGGCCCTCGACCACTTCCTCGTCGAGCATCAGCACCTGTGGCGCCCCCGCCCCTTCACTCACGTGCGAATGGGCTGGGAAACCGAGCACCCCGAACTGTCCCACTGGCTGCGCCAACGCACCCTGGAACAGGCCGAAGCCGTCCAGCGATATCCCGAGCACCTCCACGCCCCGGCACCCTTTGCGCAGCTGGCCGAGCAGGCCCTGCACCTGTCCGAGGTAGGCGAACTGCCCGATGCCGGCCTGCACCCCGCCGGCCACCGCCTCGACGTCAACGTCCCCGGCCGCAAGTGGCAACAGATCGAAGCCTTCGCCAGCCGCCTGACGTTCACGCAGCCCGCGCACCACTGGCTCGACTGGTGCTCCGGCAAAGGCCACCTGGGCCGCCGCTTGCTGCAGCCCGGCCAACAACTGACCTGCCTGGAGTATGACGTCGACCTGGTCAACGCCGGCCAGGCCCTGAGCGACCATCACCACCTGCCCGCCACTCATGTGCACCAGGACGTCATGGCTGCGGACTGTGTCCAGCACCTTGATGGCGGCAAAAGCGCAGTCGCCCTGCACGCCTGCGGCGACCTGCATGTGCGCCTGTTGCGAGCGGCCAGCCAACAGGGGTGCCAGCAGATCGCCGTGGCCCCCTGCTGCTACAACCGCATCCAGGGCAAGCACTACCATGCAATGTCAGCAGCCGCGCTGGCCTCGACCCTGGCTCTGACTCAGGAAGACCTGGGCCTGCCGCTGAGCGAGGCGGTAACCTCCAGCCTCAGGACACGCCGCCAACGCGACACCTCCATGGCCCGCCGCCTGGGCTTCGACGTGCTGCAGCGCCAGCAACGCGGCGTGGACGACTACCTGCCGACCCCCTCGCTACCCGTCAGCTGGCTGGCAAAGCCCTTCGAGCAGTACTGCCGCGACCTGGCCGACCTCAAGCAGGTCGAACTGAGCGGAGATCCCGATTGGACCAGCCTGGAGGCGATGGGATGGCAGCGCCTGGCCCAGGTGCGCAACCTCGAGTTGGTGCGCAACCTGTTCCGACGGCCGCTGGAGATGTGGCTGGTGCTCGACCGCGCACTGTTCCTGCGCGAGCAAGGCTACGCGGTACGCGTCGGCGTGTTCTGCGACTACCCCCTCACGCCACGCAATCTGTTGTTGCTGGCCGAGCGCGACGGATCGCCGCAGGAGGTTTGACAACCTGTGGATAAGTCTGTGAACAAGCTTGTGATGAAAATCGGCTGATCTTGGAGAAAAGCGCTATTTGCGCCGCGTTGCTTATTCCACTGAAACCGTGAAAGCCAGAAAAAACAGGCCTTTGCGCAAAGACCGGTGGTAGCGTCGGCCGGCATGCCTTTTGTGCAAGGCGCAAATGCTCCTTGTGCATAAGCATTCCAGCCAAACGCTCTAACTACCCTCGAACGAGGGGATTTCAGGCCAGTTTCAGCAGGCTCATGCCCACCAGCAGCAGCACTAGCCCCAACCAACCACGACCGGCCAGGCGCTGGCCGAACAAGGCCCAACCCATGGCCACGGTGGCGAGGATGCCGAAGCCACCCCAGATGGCGTAGGCCAGCGACAGATCGATGTCCTGCACCGCCTGGGCCAGCGCGGTGAAAGCTGCCAGCACGCAAAGGATCGAGGCCACGCCCAGGCCCTTGCGACGGAAGCCGTCGGAGTACTTGAGCAACAGGTTGGCCAGCACTTCCAGCGCAATGGCCAGGCCCAACCAGGCGAACGGGATCAGCATGGCAACGCCTCCCCTTCACGTTCGACAGCCTTGGCCCGGGTACCCGCCTTGACCAGCAGGATACCGGCGATCATCACCGCCAGGCCCAGGGCCTTGGTCCAACCCAGGCTTTCACCCAGCCACAGCACGCTGATCAGGGTGATCAACACGATGCCGAACCCCTCCCACAGCGCGTAAGCGACACCCACCGGCACCCGCTTGACCGCCAGGGCCAGGAAGAAATACGACAGACAGATCATGACGTACATGACCACATGCCCCATCACGGGGAAATGAGTGGCGGCGAGTTTCATCGACGCCGTGCCGATCACCTCGAAGGTGATGGCGACGATCAGATAGATCCAGGAACGCATGGTGCCCTCCCATGGGCGACAGCAGCCGGGCGCGCAGTCATCGGCGCCGGAAAAAGACGGTTAAGGCTGAAGAGGCAGGGAGGAACTAGAGGTCGCCGGTCCAGTGACGTTCACGGGAAACCAGGCGGGAGGTGGAGAGGAGCTTGAAAGCTTTACTGTTCAACATAATGAACAGAAGATTAGCTGAACTGATCGAATAAGTCAAAACGATAGACTCAGACTAATTATTTGTCGCGAGCAATCGTCCACAAACAGTGAAAACCCCTTAAAGCCTGCTGAAAGCTTCGTAAATTATATTATCCAGCCCAAACCCCTCCCCCTGTAGGAGCCAGCTTGCTGGCGAAAGGGCCATCACCACCACCACAATTCGAATGCCCCCCCTGCGGCAAAGTGTCACCACCCCCAAAATCACCTAATTAATTATTGTATTACGATAATTATTCAAGAATAATCCGCCCCGTTCATCACTGTACGGAGGCACCCCATGAACAGTAGATCCGTGGCCTATGCGCGTTCGCGCCTACGCACCATTGGCGCATTCGCCGCCTTTCTCGCCTGGACGACCGCTGCGGTAGAACTGCTCGGCACCCCCATGCTATGGCTGTTCGACTTCCCCGAAGTGCAGTCCGCCTACCTGCAGGCCCACGGCGACCAGATGCCCTTGTTGCTCGCGCCGGACTTCCAGCCCTCGCCCCTGTCCATCGGCCTGGTCCTGACACTGGACATGATCCCCACCAGCATCTCGGCCCTGGCCCTGGGCATGACCGGCCTGTTCTTCCACCGGCTGTCCAAGGGCCAGACCTGGACCAACGCCAACATCAAGCTGCTGTGGTGGGTCGGCCTGCTGTGTATCGGCATGCCGCTGTTGTGGCCGGTGATCGACACCTTCCAGGGCCTGGCCCTGGCCATCGACCTGCCTGCCGGGGAAAGGAGCTTCAGCGTCTCGATCGGTGTATCATCGCTGGCTGTCTACGAGATCATGAAAGGCATCCTGCTGTGTGCCTTCTCGCTGCTCATGCGTGACGCCAAGACCATCAGCGATGAACACAACTGTTATGTCTAACCGCTCCCTATGCCGATAATCATCCGCCTCGACGTCGTCATGGCCCGGAACAAGATACGTTCCAAGGACCTGGCGGAAATCATCGGTATCACGGAAGCGAACCTGTCGCTGCTGAAGAACGGCAAGATCAAGGGTTTCAAGATCGAGACCCTGGAGAAGCTGTGTCGCGCACTGAACTGCCAACCGGGCGACCTGCTGGAGTTCAGCGACGAATGATCAAGGACTGCACCCCCCATGGCATTTTCCCGCAAGGGCCTCGCGGCCCTGCTACTGGCCTGCCTGCCGCTGGCCGGCTGTGGCCCGAGCTACAGCTATAGATACTCGCCACCGCCCAGTGCGCATGGCATGAACTGCATCAACAGCTGCTCTGCGCAGCGCAACCATTGCCAGCAGATGGCCCGGTTGCAGGAAAACAGCGAACGCGCGCTGTACCAGGCCGAGATGAGGGCCTACCAGTACTGCCAGAACGGCAAGAGCAAGAAGGAAGCGCGTCACAGTTGCTACCACCCAAGCTACCCCTTCTCGACAGGGAGCAGCTACAGTTGCGGCAACGACTACGACTCCTGCTACATGGCCTGCGGCGGCACCATCCAGCGCATTTTGAACAAAGACTGATCCCGGAACGGACTCGAACACGTGAAACACGCCAAGCCCTTTGCCCTGCTGACCCTCGCCCTGGCCATGACCGGCTGCGCCGGCAACACCGCCAGCAACAAGCCCGCCCCGCTCGACTGGAACATGCCCGGCATGCAGCTCGGCGGCGACCGCGGCCTGCCGCTGCACAACGTCGACGGCAGCTGCCGCAAGCGCGGTTGCGACAACGGCAAGCTGTTCTTCAACCCAGGCAAGCCTGAGCCGAGCGTCAACACCATCCACCGCGGCTGGTAGGAAAATTCTCCTTTCGCCTCGGTGACTTAGGGGTTTTAGCGATGAATGCAACGAAGTGGTTTACAGCCGCGATTCCATCGCTATAATGACGCCCCTGTGCCGGTATAGCTCAGATGGTAGAGCAACTGACTTGTAATCAGTAGGTCCCGGGTTCGATTCCTGGTGCCGGCACCACCTTAGAAGCCCCGCAATGCGGGGCTTTCGTCTTTCTGGCGTTGACGAATCGGGGTTTCACAACCCCATAAGTGTCCACATTTCGTCCACACTCCCCGCCAGCCTTCAACGAATAGCTAATGACTTGCCCAGCTCCAGCGCCGTCTCGAAGGTGCGGTAAGCAGTCTTCATCTGTTCGTAATCGTCTGTCCCTTCGTACAAGCCCCCCCCTTCTGATGTGTCGGCACGCAAGCTGTCAATAAGCTGGTAAAAGCGAACTACATTCCTAGCATCTTTTTCGTTAAGCACTCCAAGCTTCGGAGCATTCGCCAAATAGACGCGATTGTAGTGTTCAGGGATGTTCAGCCTTACACGGCGTACCGATACTCCCGGCCCGTATGCACTCGGCCGCGGATTCCAGTTTTTGATAGCGTCGGATAGCTGGATGCCATATCTCTGCCTCCCGGCAATCTCAACCAATGCTTCAACTTCAGACAAAATGGCTGCACGAACGCTGCGGCTCTCCCTCCATGCCTGCCATCCGAGGGCTAACCATGAGCCACCTATACCAATCAAACCCGAGGTGAGAGCTATAGCAACAGTGCTCCAGTTGACTGACTTATCTGCAGCCGGAGAACCTGCAAAATCCCAGACGACTACGCACCACTCTAGAGCCTCAGTCATTTCCTACCTCCTTGTTTGCAATGCTGCTCAGAGGGTTCAGCGTTACCACCTCAGCTAGGTGACCCGGGCTGAAATGGGCATAACGCATTGTCATGACCAGCGACGAGTGCCCAAGGACTCGCTGCAGGGTCAGGATGTCCCCACCGTTGGCCATGTAGTGACTGGCAAAGGTGTGGCGCAGAACGTGTGTCATCTGCCCTTCTGGCAGATCGAGACTGATAGCTTCGACAGCCTCTCCAAATTTCTTGTAGCAGTCACCGAATGGCAGATTGGCCTTCACCAACTCCTGCAGCTGCTTACTGATCGGCACTGCTCGACTCTTGGAGTTCTTCGTTCGGTGGTAGTGGATGCGGCGATCCTTCACCTGGCGAGCTGTCAGTCCCTCGGCCTCGGACCAGCGTGCACCAGTGGCAAGACATATCCGCGCAACGACACCGGCGCTGGCTGAGATCTTGTCCAGGGCATTGAGCAATGGCGGGATCTGATCCTTCTCCAGGTACGCCATTTCCGGCTCGTCGAACTTCAGCCGCCGGACTTTGGCCAGCGGATTCTCCCCCTTCCACTCGCCCAGGCGGTCCAGCTCGTTGAACACGGCGCTCAGGTAGGCCAGTTCATGGTTCAGCGTGTTCGCGCTGACGGGCTTGGCCTTCTGCCCCTTCTTCATACCATTGCCCGGAGTGCTTCGGCCATGGTCACCAGCCAGGCGCTCGGCGCGGTACTGGGTGAAGTTGGCAGCGGTGAAGTCCGTGGCGCGCGGGTCGCCCATTCGCTCAGCCATGGCCTGCAGAGCGCGCTGACGCTCCTCCCCTCGCTTGAGCGTCTGGCCGTGCAGCTTGAACCAGAGGTCCACCAGTTCACTGAGGCGTCGATCGTCGCGCTTGGGCTTCTTCTCGAACTCGCCTCGAGCACCATCCCCCATCAGCAGCCGTTCGGCATGCATCGCTTCGTTCTTGGACTTCAGCTTACGGCGGACACGTGGTCCATCGCGACCTTCTGGCCTGCAGTCCAGGAGCCACTCCCCGGTAGGCAGTTTCTTGATCGACATGGCTTAGACCGGGCTCACCTGGTCGCATTCTGGGGCGGTTTCGCCGGTCATCAACCACAGCGTGTACTTCTTGAAGCGCGCATGGTTGGTGATCTTCAGGAGTGCGATTGAGCTGACTTCGGTACGCAATGCCAGCTCGTATTTCTTGTAGCTGCTCAGGCTGATGCCTGTGGCTTCACACAGCTCTGACTGTGTCAGGCCTTCCTTGATCCTGATCGCCTTCAGCTTCTCCGCAAGCTCCATCGACTGCATCTCCCCTCTTGACATGGTTCCATATGGGTACTTATTCTAGGGTTCCATATGGGTACTTTTGACCCAGATATCCCTAAATAAGCGACGCAGAGGTTAACAGAATGCAGATCCACATCGACACGCCATACATGACCATCGCGGAGTACACCCGGCGTTCAGGCCAGTCTTCAAGCGCAGTGGAAAACGAAATCAAATCAGGCAATTACATCATCCGGCCTAAGCGCGAAGGCTCGAAAGCGGCGGTCCTTATCAACATGGTGCACATGACCCTGGAAGCGGCAGAACAGGCCGAGCGCGTCCGCATGGAAGGCAAGCGGTAAGGGATTGGCATGAGCGCACGCATCACACCCGAGCAGTTCGAAGACATCTACCGGCAGGACGTCCTGCCGGCCATCGAATATGACCGCGACCTGGACTTCCTGGCCAAGGACCAGAAGCCCAACTCCAAGTACTTCCAGAAGGGCGTTTGCCCTGGTTGCGGAAAGCGAGAACTGTTCGTCAGCAAGGAAAAGCCCTACCAGCTCAAGTGCAACCGTCACAACAATTGTGGCTTCTCCGAGCGAACCCGCGATCGGTACCGTCACCTTTTCGAGAACCTGAGCCAGCGCTTCCCATCGACGCCGGACGCCCCAAACGCAACTGCAGACGCTTACCTGCGCCGCGCCCGTGGCTTCGATGTCAGTGGCCTAACCGACTGGTACAGCCAGGGCCGCCGCAAGATGGCCTCCGGCGTTTGGGCAGACACCGTGCGCTTCCCTCTTTGCGATGGCTACTGGGAGCGCATCATCGATGCCTCCGCTGTTGCTGAGAACAACGGCGACAAGGCCGGTATCAAGTCGGGTATGAGCTACACCAACCGTGGCTGGACCCCGCCAGGCCAGACGATTGGGAAGAATGACCGAGTCTATGTCGTGGAAGGCATCTTCCACGCGATCGCTCTACACCTGGCCGGTTTCAAGGCAATCGCTTCGATCAGCTGCGTGAACTTCCCATGGGATTACGTCGAAGCGAACAAAGGCCAACTGATCACCTGGGTGATCGGCCTGGACGATGACAAAGCTGGTAAGCAGTACATCCCGAAGTACCTGAAGCAATTGCGCTCAATGCACGAAATCGGCTGGGTGGCGCTCGCTGGCGAACGGGATTGGGATGATGTCTATCGCGATGGCGAGCTGGACCAGGACTTCATGGACGACGCTTGCTATCGCGGACGCCTGTTCACCGCCGAGAGTGCAAAGAAGCTTGCCTACCTGACCTACCTTCGCAAGCCCTTCGCCTTCGACCTGGTCGAGTTCCGCAACCAATTGTTCTCTGTTCGGGTCAACCAGGCCGAGCTGACCAAGGCCCTGGGCGATGACAAGCTGGAGGGTAACCGCGAGCACTTCTACAGCGCCGCCCGCGTCACTCAGATTTCCAACTGCATCCCTGACCTGGACTACCTGGAAAAGGACATCATCACCGGCGAGCAGCGTTATCACTTCAGCTTCACCTTCCCCGACCAGAGCCGCAATTGCCAGGCCGCACTATCCTCCGGCGCGATCGCGGATCCGCGGGGCTTCATCAAGGGCATGCTGGACTTCACCCCCGGCGGCAACTTCGAGGGCGGTGCCCGGGAGCTGGCGACACTCAAGGCAAAGTGGCTGAACGACGAGCGGCGTCCAGTACGCACCGTTCGCAGCCTCCCCTTCCTGGGCTACGACGAAGACACCGGCACGTACTGCTTCCCTGAGTTCGGCTTCCATGCCGGCCGCGAGCTGCCGGTGAACAGTCACGGCTTCATCGAGGTCAAGGGCCGTGGCATCAAGACGGCACTGGGCACCGTTAAGTTCGAGCGAGGCGAAGACTTCGACCCGTCCTGGTTCTCTGACTTTCTGGCGGTCAACGGCATGAACGGCCTGGGCGCACTGTCCTGGTGGACCGCCTCCCTGTTCGTCCAACAGATCGCCAGCCAGCAGGCGTCCTTCGGCTTCCTTGAGCTGACCGGCGAACCAGGTGCGGGTAAGTCGTCGCTGCTTCGCTTCCTCTGGCGACTGGTGGGCCGCGAGAACACCGAAGGCATCAAGCCCAGCGGCTCCGGCGCAAGCTCTGTCGGCCTGCTTCGGGCCTTCGCTGAAGTAAGCAACTTGCCGTTGGTGCTGATCGAGTCCGACCGGACCTACGTCGATGCACAGGGACGAACCGTCACGATGCAGTTCACCTGGGACGACGTGAAACCAATGTTCGACTACCACGCCCAGCTCCGGGTAACCGGTGTGAAGACTGCAGGCAATGAGAAGCGTGTGGACATCTGGCGTGGCGCACTGGCGATCTCACAGAACGCGAGCGTCACCGGGGACGAAGCCACACTGTCCCGCATCGTTCACTTCCATTGCACCAAAGAAGGCCACAGCCAAGCTCTCAAGCCGCTGGCCGATCGGCTCAAGGCAATGAAAGCAAAGGAGCTGGGTGGGTACCTGCGTCACTGCCTGGCTAACGAAAAGCTGTGGCTGGACCGCTACTTCGAGGCATTCCCCCGCTATGAGCGCCGCCTGATGGCGAACCCCGCCATCACTGAAATGCGGATCTATCAGTCCCACGCCCAAATCATGGCAGCTGCCTACGCCGCACAAGCGTTCTTCCCGGACTGGAGCGAACAGGACCTGCAGAACCTGGTCGCCCACATCGAGACCAGGGCGATCGATCGGCAGCAACGGTGCAAGTCCGAGGATCCGACCGCTGCGAAATTCTGGCAGATCTACCACTACCTGAATGAAGACGTAGTGACGATCAGTGACGGGGATGGTGAGCGGGAAGAGGTCCGCGAAACGCTGAACCACAGCGTCGACAAAGAACTGATCGCCATCAACATCGAGCACTTCCAGCAGCGCTGCAGGTTGGCCGGCCAGGAGGTGATCCCCGACACCCAGCTGCGTCGAGCACTCGCCAGCAGCACAACCCACAAGTTCATCGAGCTGCGCAAAGCCCGATCACGCATAGAGAAGCGGTCCCTGAATCTGTGGTTCTTCAGCAAACGTGGCGGGGCTTGAAACGTTGGGGGTTTGCTCCTGTAGGGGGTGATCCATGGGGGTGAAAGGAATTTGTGCGGAGTCCCCCGTTTTGTCCGGAACATCCGGAACATTTCTAACTTACTAAAAAAATATTCAATAAATACAGGTAGTTACTTAACAAAAAACGTTCCGGTAGCACCGGAACAGAGCGGAACGCACCGGAACAAATTCCGTTCCGGCATGTTCTGGCAATGTTCCGCTCTTGACCTTTGAGTCAGCTTCAGCTGCAACCCAGTAACCACGCGGGATACAGCGATTATCGCGAAAAACCACGTTCCGGCATGTTCCGGTAATACCGGAACGTTTTGGAAAAGCTGTAGGCCACGAACTTCAAGGCCTCCAGAAAACGCCCCCGGCGATGTTCCGGATGTTCCGGACAAAACGGGGGACTACACACGGGTGTTTTTTTCACCCGCTCAAGGAGAGACGTCATGCACAACAACCACCGCACCCTGGCCACCGTCATGGCCGAAGCCCAGGCCCACCAGCAGCGCCTACCCGCGATCGTCACCGCCGGCACCCAGGCTTTACACCGCCTGATTCCCCTCGCCCTGCGCGACACCGGACAGAGCCGCGTCCTGGGCCGGTTCCTGCTCGGGGTCTACAACGGCGAGGACTTCCCCTTTGAACTCAGCGCCCTACGCGGCCTGGACCTGCCGCTGTTCGAGGACTGCCTGAAGGTGCTGATGATGGATTACACCCCGGACCTGGAGGTCCACGAACGCATCCTGGGCGGTAGCCAGATCTGGCAGCAGCTGATGGAGCGCTGGGCGCCGGAGGTCGTCGGGGAATGATCGTGCGCTACCTGGTCAACGGCGTCCCCAGCGCGCTACCGCTGCCCTCGATCTATCTGGAGACAGCCCGAGCGGAGGATCTGGCGGAACTGGTGGTCAGCGACTACTGGCGTCAACGGCAGGAAGAAGTGCCAGCCGACCTAAGCCTGGTCCACCTGGTCGACGTAGACGGCACAGATCTTGGGATTTTCGAAGTACGGAGCGAGCTGAAAGCCGTATTCACCGCCACCGCTCTTTCCACAGCACTGAACCAACTCAGAAGGAAATCAACATGCTGATTCTGACCCGCCGTATCGGCGAAACCATCCGCATCGATGACGACATTGAAGTCACGGTACTGGCCGTCAGGGGCAACCAGGTTCGCCTTGGCGTCACTGCGCCTGACACAGTCGATGTGCACCGCCAGGAGGTCTACGAGCGCATCCATGGCAATAGCGCGAGATTCGATCCAGCCCTGCAGGACTAGTTGGGAATAGACGGTGCCTAGGAGCAGCAACTCCAGGCACCAGCCACTACAAGAAGGAGAAACACCCTTGAAAGCATCCACCCCAAGCAGCAGCGGTTCGAAGGCTACCACAACGCCGCGTCACCTGCAGGCGACCGCTGTCGTCGGCGGCGCCTTGATTGGCTTCCTGGTCATGAAGACCCGCGAAGCCCGGAGCCAGCTGGAAAGAGTGACCGACGCGGCATGCCTGCAGGGCGACCTGTCCGACCAGGACGCCGCCCTGGTGCACCAACTGCTGGCTGCAACGCCACGCCTCACCCAGATCTGAAGGAGCAAACAACGATGTCGACTACATTCACCAACTCCCGCACCGCTGACAAATTCATGATCCGTCTGCCTGATGGCATGCGAGAGCGCATCGCCGTAGTGGCTCGTGCGCGCCTGCGCAGCATGAATTCAGAGATCGTGGCGCGCCTTGCCCTGTCGATCGACGCTGAAGACACCGCGAGCCAGACGGGTTCGATCACCATCTTTCTGCCTGACGCGGTCACTACCGAGATTGCCGACCTGGCCCGGATCAATGAGCGGTCAGTGAACGGCGAGATTACCCACAGGCTCAAGCGCTCCGCCGTGGTCGACCAGCTCACCGATGAGCAGGCGCGCATGATCGGCATCTTGCAGCGGCGGATCGAGGAGCTGGAATCGCAGGTGCAGATAAAGGGGGCCGCATGATGCTGATAGACGGCAACCTGGTGGCGGTGACGGATATTGAGGTGGACGAAGCGCGGCGGCAGTTAGCCCTGCCGGGCGACTTCTTCCTGATGCAGGCCACCCAGCGCCTCTATCACGATCCTGGCGATGGCACCGTGATGATCCCACTGCCCGCCGACATGTTGGTGGTCAATTTCGAGAACGATGCAGGTCACCGAAAGTTCGGAGTGGTGAGAATCAACTCACTGAAGTACAAGCTAGAGGGATATCAAAAGGATACCTAAGAGATATCCAAAGGATATCTAAAGGATATATAAATGGTATTTATGGGCGCTTCGGCGCCCATTTTGATATTTCACGCAAAGATACCCACAGATACTTATTGATATCACCTGATAGCCGCCAAACGCCCTATCAAGAAACCAAATCCCACACTAACCATGGAATTTCAATACCTTTAAAAACCTTGACGACCACAATTTTGGATCACAAAATATTAGCCATGTGCCATCATGCAAAACGGAGTTACGCCATGACACACCCAGCGCCCTGCCTTACTGAGCTGGCCGACGATATCGAAAGCCACGGCAACATGCTGGCCTTGCTGACCGACGTTCATACTTCTGAACTTTCACCACGGGGGAGGATTGGGCTTATTCAGCTGTCGTCGGATTTGATGAGAGACTTCACAGACATTGAAATTCGCTTCAAGAACTACCGCGCTTCGTTGACCCCGAGCTGCTGAAAGATCTCCTGCTGTCGGGTTCTGCTCATGCTGTTGAGGCGGTCGAACACCAGGCGATCCATCATCTGCTCAGACGGTCGCAGCGTATGGGAGAACGTCAGGTGTGAAACGAAGCGGTGCCCACAATCCTGACAGTCACAATAGAGGGAAACGAACTCCTTAGAGATATCGTTTCTGGAAGAGATCCGGCACTTCCCGCCGCACTCCCTGCAATAAACTCGCATACACCACCCCGGTTCCTGATTGGGCACTATTCTGCCACAAACTAGTGCCCATCGCCTCTAAGCCTATGGGTTCATTGCGTTACCGGCGCAGGATCTCGCCAACTTATACGACGATCCTCACGCAATAGATCATTCACCTGGTTGAACAGCTGGCAGATCGGTCTGATTTCATTGTTGGTGTATACACGGTCGATCTTCTCGATATCACCAAACCCGCCAGAGTTTTCTGGAATGATGCCAGCCAACGCCGGGTTCATCCGCCAGGCCGCGATGATGTCGTTCCTGGTGATGTTCTTCACCTTCTCCAGCTCGTCCCGCGCTTGGAAGTCTCCCACGGGGATTATCTTGATCGCGTTTTCTTGTCCCCCCGGGATATTGACGAACATTGACCGGAAGTTACCCACCCCCTTACTCGCGCTGATCTGCGCCTGCAGGTTGTCTTCGTCCTCCTCGGACAGGTTGGGGTCGTTGGTGTAGAAGATGTAGCCCGCATGGGCACCGTTGCTGTAGTAGCGCCGGCGGAACAGGGTCGCCGCCTCGTTGAGCAGCAGCGCCTGGAGCCCGCCCAGGTAGTCCGGTACTCCGTAGATGTTCTGCTCTACGTCGTAGTCCTTGATGTGGATGATCTCGTCCTGGTCGAACTCCTCTTCCTTGCTGTGCGGCAACAGCATCACGAAGCCGCCATCCACCTTTACCCGCATGTTGAGCGCCGGCAGGTGCTCCAGCTCCAGGGCCTGGTCCGCGAAGTTGAAGTGCACCAGGAAGAAGGCTTCCCCAAACACCATGTAGTCCATCGCCGCGCAGCCCATGGTGTGCGTGCTGCAGCCCGCCGAGGGGATGAACTCACGCAGCAGCAGGTTGCGCTTGAACTTGGGGATGGCGCCGTGGTGCGCGTTGGCACGCAGCAGCCTTGCCAGGCCAGCCCGCGACACCGGCGGCTTGTACAAGCGCCCGTCGTCGGTGGGGAACACGCCCAGGTACTCGCCCATGTTGGCGGTAAGCACCTGTTCCGGCTCGCCGAACGTGAACACCCGTGTGCGCTGTGGCGCCTGTTCCTGGGGCTGCTGGGGTCTGTTGCGTCGTCTGGCCATGGATTGTGCTCATCAGATAGCGGCTACGGCGCCGCTTGTTGGTGTTCAAGGGTTCGTTGTGCAGGGCGTGCATGACCGCCCAGGCGATGTCGGCGTGGCCCGTGGCGTCGGTCCTGGAGGCGCTGAAGGTGATCTGCCCACCGCCCGTGGTTCCGCGCTTGATGGTCAGGAAGGCCTGGGCGATGTCGGTCCAGCCGGCGTCCCACTCAAGCCGCCCGGCCTGGATAACGTCCTGGGCCTTGAGGACCAGCGTCGTTTTCGTCTCCAGGCTGTAGTGGATCTGCTTCGCTTTGGGGTAGAAGTCGCAGACGATGTCGTACACACCGATACCGACCCCGGTCGTATCGATACCGATGTGCTGCACGTTGAAGCGCTCGGTCAGCTTCTTGACCTGGTTGGCCTGGTACGTGAACGACTGCCCCCGCCATGAGTACTTTTCCAGGATCCTGAACGTGCCGCCTGGCTCATCCGGTGGGGCCACGACAACGCACGTCGCATCGTCCCGGGTTCGGCTCGGGTCATAGCCCAACCACACCGGGCGATCGCCGAAGGGACGTTCGGCCTTCTCCTGGTAGTCATCCCACAGCGTGAGGTCGCTGTAACAGCGCTCCAGCTCCTTGAGCCCGAATACACTCTGTGTGCTGTCGATGAATTTGCACATGTAGAGCTGATCGAAGCGCTCTTCGTCGTTCTCCAGCCGCAGCCGCTCGATATCGAACAGGTTGCATCCCGCTGCTGCCGCATCCAGCACCGTGATGACCTTTCTCCACTGGCCGTCCGGGCAGAGCGTGCCGGCGTGAATCTCGGCCTCGCTGGGCCACTCCTTCGCTAGCTTCTTGCCGCGCTTGCTGTTGCGGAACTCTTCCCCTGTCCAGAACGGATAGGCCTGGTGCGTGACCGCGCTGGGGGTCGAGAAGTAGGTCTTGCGCCACTTCGCGTGGGACGCCATGGCGCCGGCCAGGCCATCCAGCTTGAGGAAGTCGCGGATCCAGAAATATTCGTCGATGTAGACGTGCCCGTGGTGCCCCTGGGCCGTGCTGCTGTTCGTGGACAGGAAGCGAAGTTCCGCCCAGGGCTTACCGTCCTTGGACAGTTTGATCGGGTTGCCGGTCAGCTGTATGTCGAACCACTCCGCCGCGAAGGTGACGATGTAGCTTCGGAAAATCTCGGCCTGGGCGCGGCTGGCCGACAGGAACATTTGGTTGTCACCGGTCAACACGGCATCCATGAATGCTTCGGCGGCGAAGTAGTACGTCAGCCCGATCTGGCGGGACTTCAGCACGTTGCGGATCCGCGCCGTCAGAGGGTTGCGCTTAGCCTCGAACAGCTCCAATTGGTAGCCAAACATCCGGGAGGTGAACTTCTCCAAGAAGTCCACTTCCGTCAGCCTGCTGATGTCGTTCTTCTGGGCTTTGTCCCGCTTCTTCTCGCCCCGCTCTCGCCGCTCCTGGTGCTGCTCCTGGCCACGATCGGCACGCTTGCGCGGGGCTTCGCCGTCTACAGCCGTTGGTGGCCGACTCGACTGCTTCAGCAGCTTTTCGCGGACCGATGTT